>CAVPVT010000026.1:0-63032 GCA_963709145.1 Parachlamydiales bacterium | reverse complement strand
CATGAAATGGTTTTTAATAAAACAACTCCTGCAGACGTTGCAAAATTTTATGTAAAACACGACATTCAGAAAAGACGTGGCATGCATACCCTAACAGGACCTGTGTACATTGAAGGCGCCGAGCCAGGGGATATCATTGAAATTCGAGTTCTCGACATTAAACTGAATGACTTCGGATATAATTTTTTGAGTCCTACCCAAGGGATCTTATCAGAATTCACCAAGCCAAGGATCAAATATTTCAAATTCAACAAAGAGAGAACCACGACTGAATTTGTGAAAGGCGTATGTTTTCAGCTCAAACCGTTCCCTGGAATTATCGCAGTAGCCCCTCCCTCTTGACTGGCCAGATGGATGGCCCGTCAACATACAGACTCAAGTAGGACAACCTGTAGCTGGTGAGTTTAATTCAGTTCCACCAGGACCTTTTGGTGGCAATTTGGATCAACCCGAGCTGCAGGCAGGCTCAATCATTTTTCTCCCTGTATTCCAAAAAGGGGCTCTCGTTTGGACAGGAGATTCACACGCCATGCAAAGCAATGGCGAAATCGATATCACAGCTTTAGAGACATCATATGAAGGCATTACTCTACAATTTATCGTTAGAAAAGATCTTAAAGCTGAGGGTATATTTGACAAAACTAAAAGAAAAGGAGGAAACGCTTTTAGTTGGCCAATCATCGAAAACTCAACTCACTGGATGATTGTAGGCTTAAATGTAGATCTCTTTGAGGCCATGAAGCTTGCCTCCAGAAATGCCATTGACTTTTTAGTGCGCACACAAGGCTTCACTTCAGAAGAAAGCTATCAATTCTTGAGCATGATTGGTGATTTCGAAATTGCCGAAGCCGTCAATGTTATCAAAAACGTCACAGTACATATTCCCAAAGAGCCCTTCAAGACAATTGGCAAAACATGCACCCTTTGTTCCGAAGGTGTTTTTCCATTAAAGGCTCCAAAAGTAAATGATGATGTTTCATGCACCCTCAAGAAGAAGGGAAAACCTTGAATAACAAATGGCGGTAAGATGAAAAGAAAAAAATGATACCTGTTTTTCTTTCTCTATTAACTTTAGCCACAACCGGATTTGCTGATAATATTGTGTTTGAGAATCAGACGCCCTATCCCAATAAAGATCAGAAAACAAAGATGGCCATTCAATGGGCAGCTTCTGCAAAAGAGGTTGACGGTCACGATGAAAGAATTGATGTATCGTTTGAAATTAAACAGTAACACCTTACTAGACATTACTCAATCGGGAAAAATCAAATTAAGTATTCCCCGAAAAAGCCGAGTATTTCAAAATCCTTGCTTGGTCGAAAGAAGAGGGAGATCCAGACTTTGTCACAAACTGGGTCGACATCGTGCCTAATAAGACTTACCCCCTAAAATCAGATCATTTGGTTCCCGTTGTTCTCATGTTAGGCGCTGGATGCTAGTGACTGCTATCTCGCCTAATGGCGAAGGCTTTTAGGGATTATTCCCAGGCTATCCAATCCGAGGCCAAAATACACTGCGCTGCATTGAAATCCCTTGATGCCAAATATCCACAATGCGAACAGTGATGTGTGCGATCTGAAAGTTGCTTTTCTGCACGATATCCACATCTGTTACAATCTTGTGTTGTGTAGGCAGGATTCACCAATACCAACTTCCTACCAGCCTCTTTAGCTTTGTAGGTTAGGAATTGACGAAATTGATTCCAACTAACGTCTGCAATACTTTTTGCGAAATAGGATGCTTCTATCATCCGCATAAATGTTTGGTTATTAACACATGACAAGTTTAGGAATGCCGGAAGCAGTCGGGAAGAAGTAACTTGATCGGAAGATCAAACAAAGGAATTGTATAAATTTTGCATAAATGCCCGTTAGGACATTTATGCAACAAGGCCTTTCTGATTCACTTCCTTCTTAAAAAGATCTCCAGTTATTGGGCACATTTCGAACTTTTGATTGGCCTCAGAATTTCCACTTTTTAATTTCCAAGAGGACGCGGTTTTAGTTTGATCAACTTCCCTAATTGGCCTTCATAAAACATCTCTCCCGATAGAAAGGTTGAATCATGGTCCCTTGAGTCATTGCTGGCAGCAGGGGAGAACGGGCTAACTCTTCTCCTGTTTTCGCATTTCTCCAAACCGCATAATCGTTTAAATTATTGCCCGGAATTTCCGGCCCAGGAATATAACCAACTAAAACACGTTTTTCGGGACCAATCAACGCAGTAAATTCAGTGGTCGTTTGATCCACTTTCCAAGCTATTTCCAATCCATTTGGGGTTAATTTAATGGCAGCGATTTTTTCGCGGGGAGTGAATCAGTTGCATAAATCAAATTAGTCTCTGGATCTGCCGACACTGAAGCAGGAGCCCAGCTGATTGCGGGCACTCCTCCTTTTGCTGCGGTTGAAAATGCAGCTGCAACAAATGGTGGGATAGGTTCCCCTAAAAATGGCTGAAGAAAGAATTGTTTTGAAGCGTCAGACTGGTTGACTGCAATGACACTTAAAGCAGTTGCAGAGGGAAGGGTATTCACTTGCCCAATCACCCAATCATCCATCGCAACAAAAGAAGTAGCTATTGTTGGCCGTTAAAGTAAGCGTTCCTGGATTCCAAGATCTATCTAAGATGAACTTTCCTTTTTTAACTCGATAGCGAATTAAGGTCGTTGCTTCAACTAAGTACACATAAGTATGGCCCTTATGTTTGGCAATGGTCGGGCGGGCTGCTACAGGAGCAGGAAGAGTAATGGAACTGATCACTTTCATGTGATGCGGGTCTACAGAAACGAGTATTGAAGAGGGAACATTAGTTGGGTCTGGGCAGTTCAATAAAGCGTCTGGCCCCTGGAGAGAGCAGCCCATTTCCCGATAAACAGATTTCATAACGAGAATGCCATCTTCCGTAGCATTAAAACCATTGAAAGATGTATTTTTGGAGCGCCTTTTGCCTGTAGGTAATTCAAGAGTTCTGATTGCTGATGCCTGTTACAGGTGTCTATTTTTGACAAACGATATCCATAGATAACGTAAAGAAAGCCATCCCTAAGAATACCCATTGAACCAGGGTAATCCCATTCTCCGTTTTCGCTTGTATTAATGAGCTGATTATCCCAGATAGGTTCAAGAGTATGAGGATTAACTTTTGCTACAAATGCGCCAATAGACCCTGGTTCATCTCCATATCCGCCCCCATAAATGAAGGCGTTTTGAGCATTCAAATAAGCCATGTTATACCCTGAAGGATAAATCGGAGGGGAGGAGAGAATGTCTACTTGATTGTTTAATGTAAAAGATCCTCCAAATTTTGCATTTGGAAATACATGAGTGCGCCCAGAATTGTAATGTTCGAATGCTGCAAGAGAGGGATACCAAGGAGCGTTCCCCTCATTACAAGAATCGGAGGCCCACATCATTTGAAATGACAAAAAAGATAAAACGCACAAAAATTTTGCAATCACTTTGATACCTCAAGTTAAGTTAGAGGCTGTTTTCTAGGAGGAAGGCTTATGAAAACACACTCTTGGTTTAAATGTTCTCTATCATAAGAAGCCCAATTAATCAATATTGTTTTATGCAGTTTAGTCCATAAGGGCTTACGATGAATTGCGTTGCCCAAAGGAATACTGGATAAAGAGGCGATTAAAAAAGCTTTTGCAATTGTTCAAAAATATCCAACTAAGAACCAATTGAAAGCTCTGAATATATTTGAAATAGCATCCAAAGAGTCATTCTTCAATTCTTGAGCCAACTGAAGATATTCCCGCATATTGGCTTACCAGTAGACCATTCAAGACACCATCACCATTTAAATCGGCGGCATCCAGTGTTCCTCTTTGATGATGGATATCGAATAACAGTTAAGATATTTTCCAGCGACTATCCTTGGCAAAAAATCTTTTTTTCTAGGCCGTCCCATGCATACAGCCTTTCGAATTACAACTTCCATAAGCCAGCACAAGGTTATCCGCATGGTCTAGACTTCCTTTGCTTTTTGGAATAAGATGATCCCAAGATAGATTTTCTTTACTCAGTCAGTATTCACAGCTCTTTAATTTTTAACTTAACGAAATCTATTAAGGATTATTGGGGATTAAAAGATACGCATGCACTTCGCTGTATATTGTCTCCGCTTCTCCTATTACATACCCCGTGTCATTTATCGCATTTACCGAAAGTATTTTTTTCCAAAATCCGTCATTGAGGTTTACCACTACTTCTGGACTCCCAAAATTCAAAAGATATTTCCCTATATCACCTTTTTCCAGTGAAGTTTCTATCAAATCCATCTCATTAGTTAAAAAAAAGCCTCTATTATTAAATGATCGTGCAGAGTTGAATTGTCTCATGTTTTGTATGGATCCCTTTTTCAAATCCACCAGTTTCCAACCTTGCTCGGTTTCACATATCGCTTGTCCATTGCTATTTATGCTCAGGACTCTACTATAAGCATATCTATTCTGTACTAATATTTGTTTCACTTCCCAGTTTTTTTCGGGTTTCCAATAAATAGCTTTTTCGATATATCCTACTGCTTCTCCCTTATGAACGATCGGAAATAAACAATTTGCAACAACTATGCTAAAGTTATTGTATTCCATCCAACTTGCGCACCCGACTATACTTGTAATTGATGTCTTTAATCCCAAATCACCAAACACCATGGGTAAATTCTTGGCCTCATTGCCAGAAAAATAAAACTCTTGTTCATTCTGTTTATAAATCCCAATAATGTGATGTCCATTTGTAACAGTTAATATTTCCTTCAAGAATACATCCATTTTTTAATTTAATCGGGATTTCATGTAGACCTGCGTTTCTATCCCAACTAAACTTACCAATATGTTGTTTGGTTGTTGCATTGAAAATTTTCCCTAAATTTGACCATATTTTGGTGACAAAGAGGAAATCTCAATAAATTTATCTTTAGGAATATCAATAACCATTAAGCCTTCTAAAGGATCCCAGAAAAAGGATATACATCCCCTTTCCAAGTATAATATCCCGCTACTTGCCCCAACTCATTAAGTGCAACAGCTCTACTACTATCGCTTTGCAAAGTACCTAAATCCATTATCTTATATTTTTGAACAGCACATAGACTTGAACTTAATAAAAAAATAGAAATATACACAATGATGTTTAATTTAAAAAATATATTCATTTATGCAGCCTACTAAATTTTTATTCTGAAAAGGGGAGATGTGCCCCGTTCTGATAGTTATGGATAATTTATTGGTAATAAAAGAATTGCATGTGATTCATCATATATATTTATAGCAGAACCAACAACCCAACCATTATTATTCACGTCAAGTGCCGAATTAAATTCTTTCCAGGGGAAATTTAGAATATTTTTAAATTCATCATAAATATAAATAAATTTATTATCCAAAATTTTAAGTGCACCTTTTTGAGTGACATACTTTAATATCGTAATTATTGGTGGTGCACCTCTGGAAAGTATAAACCCAGAGTTTGTGATTTTAGAATAATAACCACCAGCAACAGCGTATGAACATTTGGAATTAAGATCAAAAACTGAATGACTGGATAAACCATTAAAAGTAATTAAATTTTTATCGTTGATAAGAAAAAAGCTCACCACAATTTTCTTGTGGAAGTTCAAACTCTTCAATGATGCCATTTCGCCAAATTACATTAACAGGAAGGGCGGATCTAATTAATTTGCCCTTATGAGCCAATAAATAGTTAGATTTACCGATTATCATCCCATTATTATTGATACATACAGCTTCACTTTGATCACCTTGTAAGCCCAAATCTCCTTGTAAAGCACCAAGATCAATCATGTTTCCTTTTTCCCACAGGAAGGCATGTTTTTCAGGGTTGCCATCGCTTCCTTTATTATGAGTTAAAGACCATCCCACTATTTGAGATTTGTCATTCATGTTTGAAACCGATGTTTTACTTCCTCCGAGTGTGCCTATATCGGTCAACCCTTCGCTTGGATCCAGAAAAACCCCCGTAAATTACCTTGCTGATCTGTATATTCTCCAGCAATCTGATTTTTGTTATTTAATGACAAATGAAGCAAATACAAATCAGTAGTTTGCGGAAGATCTATTAATTTCACCCCGCTATCTTGAGTCCACAAGAAAAAATGCTTAATCCCATTCATCTTGTATTTACCTAAAACTACGCCATGATCATTAACTGCCATAGCTTCACTCTGGTCACTTTCCTGTAAACCAAGATCGACAAGCCTGTAGTAGGGTGCTGAATAAGAATACATGCTGAGAAGAGATAGACAGATCGTTAGTAGAAAAGTACTCTTAAAAATTTTAATCATAAAATCATCCTTATTATGGTGAAAGGCATTGAATGTTAACGATATTCTCGAATATTATCTACGATAAACAAAGACTTGTCGAAGAATCAAAAAATATCTGTAGGCTGTTATATTGAGCGCGTTTTCGGTTACGCGGCTTTGGTGTAACCACAACTTTAATATCTTGCCCAACGAGGTTAAATTGATTGCCGTAAATTTAACGGAATCGACACTCCAAAATGAATTTCGTGTTAAAGACACGCAACTCAAGTTTTGGATGATTTAAGGAATTTATGTACTACGTCAAAAGTACGGGATTTTTATAAGGGCATTATCATTTCTGATTCACTCCCTCTTAAAAATATCTCCAGTTACTGGGTACACTTCGAACTTTTGACTGGCTCAGTCTGGCTCAAGAAATTCCAATTCTCTAATTATTGTAACCGGATCTTTTTGAATTTTCATCGACAAGAATGCTTTTTCCAACAATTTCTGATTCGCCAAGCCAATAGCAAAAGATAGCGGCGGGAATTCGCATTTATTTGTGTCAACGGTAGCTTATTATTTGTTTCAAGTAATCCGATATCGTTGGCTGTTTTTGTCAAAACGTAGCCAAAGGGAATAGTTTCTTTTTCTTTGCAAAAATTAATTAGTCCTTGAACATCTCTAGCGGACACAGGCTGTGATTCATATTTAACTTCTAATGGAATCAAATTATCTGAGATTTCAATAACAAGATCCAGTTCTTTATTTTTAGGATCTTTCCAATAAGAAAAGCGTGCATGATTCGTTGCGTTATGAGCTTTTAGATGAGAGAAAACAGCAGTTTCTACAGACATACCTAAAGCTTTTGAATCTTCTAAAATAGTTTTACCTTTCATGAGGATTGCTGGAGCGATAGCAGGATCCGCTAGATATAATTTATACCGAGCGCGTAAAATTTCTTTTCCCATAACCATAGGGAGGAAGTTTGTATAAAAGATGAGTTAGCTCTAAAAGATTAATAAAATTTTGAACAGTTGGCTTGGTAATTCCTAAATTACTGCTAAGGGTTTGAATATCCTGAATCCCACCGTCATGCATACAAAGATAAATAAATGTCTGTTCTAATTCTAAAACTCTTCGGACACCAAAAATAGCTGTCATGTCTCTTTTTAATACTTTATCAATAATGTCTTCTCGTAAAAGCCGCTGAGCTTGTGGGATGCTTTCGACAAGAGCTGTTTGAGGAAAGCCACCTCTAACGAGGTATTCGTGAAAATGTCCAATCAAAACTTGTGTTACACTTGAAATGTGATAAATTTCCGAATTAGAAGCTTTGAATAAATCTGTAATCTGAGAAATTTTTGGAACGGTAGGGAGGGACACCTTTTTTATTTGTAAGTATTCATAAAAGGAAAGAGTAGAAATTTGTAATGTAAACCATCTACCGACACCAGATTCTTCCCCAGAATTAACAAGAGGCGTAGCTGATCCAGTAAACACAATTCGTCTTTGTTTAAAAAAATCTATTTGATGTTTGGTCCAGGTTCCGAAATCTCTTATAAATTGAGCCTCATCTAAGAAAAGATATTCAGCTCCCTCTGCTTTCGGTTCAAGTTCTCGCCATGCTTCTAATACAGCATCAAGTCCTGCAAGTTTGAAAATAGGGTGGTCAAAGGTAGCGTACAGAATATTTGCAGGGGGAACACCACTTTTAATAAGCTGATCTATGGTTTGTAGTAGTAAAGTGGTTTTTCCTACTTGCCGTGGACCCGAAAGCATCACTGCGCGATGTGCAGGCGGAGTCACCACCCAATTCAATAATTCATGAAAAACAGATCTTTTCCATAGTGGGAGATCTGGAATAGATTCTTTTTTCCACCATGGATTAAATGGCGTAAGAATGGAAATAAGTTCGTCTTTAGGTATCCTCATATACCAAATCATGCTTATTTTCCCACTTTAAGTACAGTGTACTTTACTTAATTATAGATTTTAAGCTTCTTTTTCTTAAAAACGAGTGTTATGACCGATTTAAGATGTTTAATGTAGAGAGAGAAGAAGATGCTTTTTGCCAGCATCTATGTAAATGCAAATTTTAGTGCATAACATCTGTGCTTTATCTCTAATGGGTAGTTTAGGTGTAGTTCTAAAGAATTGAATAGCTTGCTGTGGGTGATTGAGAGAGTTCGAAATATAAAGAACAAAACTCCAGTTACTGGGTACACTTCGAACTTTTGACTGGCTCAGTTTTTCTCAAGAATTTTCAACTCTATCATTATTAACAGCTTAAAAACTCACTAAAATAATATTGTATCCGAGCCGAAGTACAAGATTGAGCGATCAACACGGAAATCCCTGACTTCCGTGTTCTTCCGTGTTAATTTCCTAGGTGGAAGATTAGAAGGGAGTCATAGATGATTGAAGAATACCTATCACAAAACGAATCCAAGACCGTAGAATTCAAAGAAAACACCAGATCTCTTTCTGGAATAGTCAAAACAGTTGTAGCTTTTGCTAATACTTCTGGAGGAGTATTGCTTATAGGAGTAAAGGATAAAACAAAAGAAATTGTTGGGTTCTTAATTCTCTTCATGAAGAAGAAAGAATCGCTAATGCAATCAGTGATAGTGTTGCCCCTTTAATCATTCCAGATATAGAGATTCATGCTTATCGTGATCGAAAGTTAATCATTGCGCAGATGAGGAAATGCTGAGCTCTCTTAAACTTTTTTCTGAAAATCGTTCTTATGATGAGTTGCCATCTCCAAAAGGTATACTGGATGAAGAGGCTATTAAAAAAGCTTTTGCAATTGTTCAAAAATATCCAACCAAAAAACATTTGGAAACCCTTAACGTGTTAACAGAACACCTAGGTAAATCTATTACTACTAATGGAGGGAGCATTGCTATTTGGCCTTAACCGTCTGGCTCTTTATCCTGATGCTCTTATTCGATGTGCAAGATTTAAAGGGATTGCGAAAGAAAAGATCATTGATAGTTAGAAATCACATCTAGCTTACCTTTCGCAATTGGAGAGGTTATAGCATTTATAGAAAAAAATACATCAATTGCAAGCGTCATCGGTAAAAGTCCATCGTAAAGATATTCCAGAATATCCTCCTTTTACATTGCGAGAAGCTGTAATTAATGCATTTTGCATTCTGACTATTCTATAAAAGGATGTTATATACAAATTGCCAATTTTGATGATCGAATTGAATTTACAAATCCGGGGGGCTTCCTTTTGGACAGACTATTCAAAAAGCGCTCCAAGGCTTTTCAAAATTGCGCAATAGAGTGATAGGACGGGTGTTTAAAGAATTAAAACTAATTGAACAATGGGGAACTGGTCTTCAACGAATTCTTGCAGTTTGTGCTCAAGAGGGACTTGATTTACCTTTAATCGAAGAGCATAATAATCAATTTCGATTAACCTTATACGGAAATCGCTCTCAACCAGGTCAATTATTAATTGGGAAGAAATATTGATTGAGTATTTGAGCAGAAAAACAATCTATAGCAATCGAGGGAGGCTGCTAAGATTTGGAAGGTATCTGATAGAACAGCAAGAACAAGATTAAAGAAAATGGTTGAATCGGGCAGACTTCAAAGAGTTGCTACATCAGAAAAAGATCCTCATGCAATATTTATTGTAAGGAAGTGAAGGGATTGAATTCAAGTTGAGTTAAGATCGGTAATGGCTGGAAAATTGTTGTAATCGTTCCAAATATGTATCTTGTAGAACATGTGTATACTCATTGATTGTCCTCAAAGAAATTAGCTTATGATGCATATCGTAGATTTCTTTTTGATGATTTTCATCAAGAACAGAGATTCGTGTAATAACAAATTCCCGGTTCATTCGGCTCCGACAATCAGAGAAAGAATTGCCACATTTTTTATCTTTGATTTGATTGGCTAAGTGGAAGAATAATTTAAAATGTTGAATGACTTCATCAATTATTTTCCGTTGTTCAATCCAGGATGGTCTTGGAGCTTGTATGTTATTGATATCGCGACCTGCAATATTTCTAGAATTACTCCCGTTTATGAGAATGTGTGATGACTCAGGCATTTGGTCAATCCGTGTGATTTATCTCGTAGAAGGCTGCATGACGTTTAGATCTCTTCCTGAAATAAATCCATAGTTATCCCCATTCACTTTAATACTACTTTGAGAGCTATTATTTTCGGTGTTTTTGGTAGAGTGATTTTTATTTGAGTTGAAGAGGGATCCGAATATGTTTTCGAAGAATGTACACATAGAACCTTATAAAGAAAACTCCAGTTACTGGGTCACACTTCGAACTTTTGACTGGCTCGTCCTCTCTCAAGAATTTTCAACCCTCTCAAAATTAATAGCTTAAAATTCACTTGAAAATAATGTATCCCAAAAGATACAATAAGGTTATATGGAAGAGATCGAAATTGAAGTTTACGAAACAACAACGGGCAAACGACCTTTCGAAATTTGGCTTAAGGACTTAAAGAGGTCCATACAAGGCTAGAATCTCAATGCGTCTAGATCGATTAAAGCTTGGAAACTTTGGAGATTGCAAAACGTTGCAAGAAGGAGTTGCCGAGTTGAGAATTCACTATGGACCAGGAATTAGAATTTATTACGGGAAAATTGCCAATAAGATCATTTTATTGCTTTGTGGTGGCGACAAAAGTTCTCAAGATAGAGACATTAATAAAGCAAAAGATTATTTGAAGGATTATCAATCAAGAGGTTTAAACAATGGCAAGAAGTAGAAAATATCAAGATTTTCTTCTGGAGCAACTTCAAGATCATGATTTTGCTGTGGCTTATCTGAATGAAGCGCTAAATGAAAGCTTGAAAGGAGATGAAGAGTCTCAGAAGCTTTTTCTTATGGCATTACGCAATGTTGCAGACGCACAAGGTGGTGTCGGTGTATTGGCTAAAAAAGCTCACGTTGGGCGCGAAAGCCTTTACAAAACCCTTTCAGGTACAGGCAATCCGAAATGGCATACGCTTGTTTCATTGTGCGTTGCAATGGGGTTAAATTTAAGACTTTCATAAGTATCAAAAACTAAAGGCAAATAGTTCGTGAGCTTATTTCCAAAAAGATGTTCGTGGCTCTTACATCATCCTCGTTGTAGTTGATGAAGTCATCCATAATTAATTTCTCGCTGGTCGCAAGCTATTGATCATACCAGAATACACTTTGACCGCCACCAGCTTTATAGATTTCTAAGAAAGCTGCGAATGCAGCGGCAGAATAAGGCTTAGCTAACGCGAATATGTTTAAGCAGAATTCACAGCTAGCAACAGTTAAAATTCATATGAAATTTTGATGATTTTGAAAGGAAAGACACCATTAGACAAAAATTGCAGTTACAACTCTCGTCGTAACTGCCTAAATCTAAGAATCTCCGGATGTAGGATTCGAACCTACGACCAATGGATTAACAGTCCACTGCTCTACCACTGAGCTAATCCGGAATAGGAACGCTTGTATAGTAGGGAAACAAGGGAATTTTCGCAAATCGAAATTAAAAGGGGAGATAAAATTTTAGTCGTTTGCCTGAAAATGAACTTACAGTAACATGTCAATCAACTTTTTATTGAGATTATGAGAGGATATATGCGCTATATTTTTTTGATGACACTTCTGTGTGGACAAGTGTTCGCTGACATGGAACGGTTTCTCTTAATCACCGGTTGTGCAAGAAGCGGCACTTACTATATCTCAGACTTGCTAAGGCAAACAGGACTCGATATCGCCCATGAAAATATCGGTCAACACGGTACCTCCTCTTGGACAATGGCTGTCACCGATACCCAAACCCCCTGGGGACCCGGTTCCGCAGGAATCCACTATCAACATATCTTCCACCAAGTCAGAGACCCTATCAAAGTCATAAGCTCCGTCTACACAAAAGAACCCCGTGCTTCTTGGGAATATATCATCAAACATATCCCACAAATCCTCTCGACCGATCCTAAAATTGTCAAATGTGCTAAATACTGGTACTACTGGAATCTTAGAGCTGAAGCCATCGCTGAATTAACCTATAGGGTTGAAGATATAGAAATCCAATGGGATAAAATTGAAAAAATCCTTGGCTTAATCCTCGATAAATCCGCTTTAGACAGAATTCCCAAAGATACGAATACCAATGGCCCCTATAAACGAAATATCACCTGGAAAACGTTAAAATTGGAGCTGAATCCAGCCCTTTATTTTAAAATTAGGGAATTGGCAATTCGGTATGGTTACAAAACTGAGGATTAGGCATGTTCTCTTCTTCAATGCAAAGACATAATAAGACGGTCGGTCAGATAGTCCAAGAATTTGTTCGCAAAAAAGATTGTGACAACCTTGTAGAATCTAATAAAACAACTTCTCATATGATGAGAAAGCCTCCAAAAGGCGTTTCTGGAATCAAATTAGATACAAGAAATTTAAAAAATATCCTTGAAATAGATCCTTTAAGGCAAACATTACTCGTAGAGCCCAAAGTGACAATGAAGGAAATGGTTGCAGCTACTCTGCCTTATGGACTCGTGCCGGCAGTGATCGCAGAATTTAAAAATATTACTGCTGGAGGGGCTGTGATAGGCACGTCCCTCGAAAGTTCATCCCACCTCTTCGGTCAATTTAATGATATTTGTTCTGCCTACACTGTCTTGTTAGGTGATGGATCCATTATCCGAACAAGTCGTGAAGAGAATCCAGACCTTTTTTACGCGCTTCCAGGATCGTTTGGATCGCTTGGAGTCCTACTTTCTATTGAAGTCAAACTTATCCCTACCCCAGGTTGGGTAAAATTGTGTTGCTCCCGCTTTAATACGATTTCAAAAGCAATTGAATGGATGATCGAATTGCATAATTCAAAAAATCCTCCTGACTATCTAGAGGGATTGATTTTTAATCATGAGCATGTTGCCGTCATTACTGGACGTCACTCCCTCCAAGATGAAGGACTGGAGAAAATAGCTTTGGGAACTTATTGGTCTCCCTGGTTTTATCAGACAATAAGTCAATGGTCCCATCCATTGCCAGAGGGAAAGTTTAAAGAGGGGATGATCTCGATTCAGGATTATCTGTTTCGCTATGATCGGGGTGCATTTTGGATGGGTTCTTATGCCTTGCAGGGGTCTTTATTAACCCGTTTTGTAACCGATAATTGGGGTAAGACCCCGCATTGGCTAAATGCTATCCCTTATGCTAACTATGCACAACTGAAAGAGCCAGGCATGATTTTTAGAGGGCTTTTGGGTTGGATGTGTTCGAGCAAACGGTTATATAAAATACTGCATGCAGGGAGTGAAGAGTGGTTTGCTAAAAGGTCGATCATCCAAGATTTTTATATTCCTGCTGCCAATGCCGCCAAATTTGCACAGGAATGTTTGGCGAGAGCGGGAATTACTCCCCTTTGGCTTTGTCCCATTAGAACAGCCGCGCAAGAAGAGTTTTTAGCTCCCCACACACTTAAAGGAGACTTGGCTTTTGATATCGGAATCTATGGGTTTCCCAAGAAGGAACCGGCAAGCGAGCTTACAAAAGGACTCGAGGAGCTAACGCTGCAACTGGGTGGACGCAAGATGCTCTATAGCTACTCTTTTTATACCGAGAATGAGTTCTGGAAGATCTATAATAAAAGGCAGTATGAAGGATTAAGAAATAAATACCGCGCCAATGGGGTCTGGCCCGAAATGACCGATAAAGTGTTGCAAAAAATATAAACTGCAGGCTCTAAAGCCTGCAGATTATATTTCTTTTAGTAGTCCATGGGGGCGTGTGCCGGAGCGGCTTTTTCTTCAGGGATTTCGGCGACGATAGCTTCTGTTGTGAGAAGCATAGCGGCGATCGAAACGGCATTTTCCAAAGCACAGCGCACAACTTTCATCGGATCAAGAATACCAGCTTGGATCATGTCGACGAATTGGCCTGTGAGAGCATTATAGCCATGCTTCTCACCCATTTTTTCCACTTGTTGGAGAATGATAGCGCCTTCTTGACCAGCATTTTCGGCAATCTGTCTTAAAGGGGAACTCAAAGCGCGTGAAATAATTTTCGCTCCGGTGCGTTCATCACCTTCAAGGCTTTCTGCAACCTTATTCACGTCTGGGATACAGCGGACAAGAGCGACCCCTCCACCAGGAAGAATCCCTTCCTCAACAGCAGCAGCAGTTGCATGCTGAGCGTCTTCGACCCGGTCTTTCTTTTCTTTCATTTCTACTTCTGTTGCAGCCCCAACCCTAATGACAGCAACGCCGCCAGCCAACTTGGCGAGTCTCTCTTGCAGCTTTTCCCGATCGTAATCAGATTCGGTCTCTTCGATTTGCCGCTTGATCAAGGCAATTCTTTCTTTGATTTGATTCTTATCACCAGCCCCTTCAACGAGAGTGGTTTCATCTTTCTTAATGGCCGCCTTTTTAACTTGGCCGAGCATTTTGAGGTTTGTGTTTTCAAGTTTTTGTCCAAGCTCTTCAGAAATCACTTGAGCGCCAGTCAAAACAGCGACATCTTCTAACATTGCTTTGCGACGATCGCCGAAGCCTGGAGCTTTGACAGCACAAACTTTTAGACCGGCTCTTAAACGGTTGACAACGAGGGTTGCTAATGCTTCCCCTTCCACGTCTTCTGCAATGATCAAGAGAGGCCGACCTGTTTCCGCAACTGCTTGAAGAATCGGAATCATCTCTTTGACATTAGAGATTTTCTTCTCATGGATTAAGACATAGGCGTCTTCGAAAGAGCATTCTTGTGTTTCTGGATTGGTCATGAAGTAAGCAGAGAGATAGCCACGGTCGAAATTCATCCCTTTAACGACATCAAGGGTGGTCTCAAAGCCTTTAGCTTCTTCCACAGTGATGGTGCCATCTTTGCCAACCCGCTCCATGGCTTTTGCAATCATTTCACCAATTTCGGTATCGTTGTTCGCTGAGATAGTCGCGACTTGAGTGATTTCTTGTTGGGTCTCCACTTTTTTGCTCAAATTTTGAAGGCGCTCAAGCACTTTTCTTAGTGCTTTTTCCATGCCCCGTTTAAGGTCAAGAGGGTTTGCACCTGCGGCCACATTGCGAAGGCCTTCGCTGTAGATCGCCTCGGCGAGAACGGTCGCGGTCGTGGTTCCATCGCCAGCTTTGTCTGCGGTTTTGCTAGCCACCTCTTTCACCATTTGGGCGCCCATATTTTCGAACTTATCTTCCAATTCGATCTCTTTAGCAACAGTGACACCGTCTTTAGTGATGTGGGGAATTCCATAGGATTTGTCGATAATGACGTTACGTCCTTTTGGACCCAGAGTGACTTTGACTGCTTCTGCGAGTGTTTTTACCCCTTTCAAAATTTTTTGACGGGCGTCTTCTTTGAATTTAATATTCTTTGCGGCCATGTTTTGTTCACTCCTTTAAAAATTAAGATTCAATGATGGCGATGATGTCGTCGGCTCTAAGAATCACAAATTCTTCGCCATCGAGTTGGACTTCTTGTCCCGAATATTTTTCCATTAAAATTTTGTCGCTAATCTTGACAGGCATAGGAATGAGGTTACCTTTTTTATCGTTTTTGCCTGTGCCAATTGCGATGACTTGTGCTTGTTCTTGTTTCTTTTTCGCCGAGTCGGGTAAAAGAATGCCACCTTTTAAAGTTTCTTGGGCCTCAAGGCGGCGGACAAGGACTCTATTTCCCAAAGGTTTGAATTTGGGTGTGGAATTTGACTTTTGAGCTGTTTTCGAGGTTTGAACCTGCGCTTGTGTCATGTCTAGGCTCCTTGTTAGGTTTTTGTATAAAGATCATACTCGTGAATGAAATTATTCGCAACAAGGAGCAAAAGGACTCCTATTTTGTTAAGACATCAAGTTCATCCACAAGTTTACGGAATAGATCAATAGTGGCATTGACCGGTTGGGGAGAAGTCATATCGACACCGGCAGATTTAAGAATATCAATGGGATACGACTGCTTCCACCTTTGAGAAAGGAAAGATACTCTTCTTGTTCTTTGTTGCCTCCCGCAAGTACTCTTTCTACTAAAGCAAAAGCTGCGCTTATTCCGGTCGCGTATTGGAAAACGTAAAAGTTGTAGTAGAAGTGGGGGATTCTGGCCCATTCCATTTCCGCTTCAGGATCGATAGTGACGGAAGGTCCAAAGTACTTGGCATTCAGTTTCCTATATTCTTCTTTTAGAAGAGTTGGGGTTAAAGGAATGTTTTTTTCTGCAGTTTCGTGAAGCCAAAGTTCGAATTCAGCAAACATGGTTTGACGGAAGAACGTGGTGCGAATGTCTTCTATTTTTTGATTGATAAGATAAATTTTTTCTTCTTTCGTTTTGGCTCTTTTAAGCAGTAAACGATTGAGAAGTTCCTCATTAAACGTGGAGGCGACTTCAGCAAGAAAGATAGGATAGTCACCATATTGGTAAGGTTGATGGGTATGAGTCAGCAGGCTATGCATGCTGTGACCGGCTTCATGGGCCAATGTAAAGACATCTCTAAGTTGGTCTTTATAATTCATAAGGATATAGGGCAAGCTATCGTAGCATCCACTTGAATAGGCTCCGGAGCGTTTGTTTTTATTTTCATACCGATCGACCCACCGTTGTTTCTCCAAACCTTTAATCAGAAGAGACTGATATTCGCGACCCAAAGGCGCAGTGGCCTCTGAGACAGTTGTTTGAGCGACGGGGAAGGTCATTTTAATATCAATTTCTGAAGTCAGGGGAACATACATATCGTAAAGATGAAGGGGAGAGGCATCTAAAAGGCGTTGTCGAAGTTGAATGTATTTGTGTAAAGCGCTGAGGTTATCGTTGACTGCATTAATCAAGGCTTTGTAGACGGCTGGGTCAATATTTTTAGGATATAGAGCAGCATCCAAGCAGCTATTATAATTGCGTGCACGGGCATTGAAGACATGCTTTTGGATTTCGCCGTTTAGTAGCTCGCAGAGAGTGTTTTCGTAGTTAAGATATTGTCTATGAACCTGCAAAAAGGCATTTTTTCGCAAAGTGCGATCGTGTTCCCGTAAGTAAAGTCCGTAGGTGCCATGGGTTAATTCTCTGGTTTTTCCTTGCCCATCTTGGACGGTACCAAATTTAAAGTCTGCATCATTAATGGCTGAGAATGCCTTGTGTGGTGTTTGGAGGGCTTTTCCAGCTAAAGCGAGGAGTTCCTCCTTTTCTGGAGTCAATGTATGGGCTTTAAGGCGAAAAATTTTATCTAAATGGAAATGGTAATCTTTTAAAACAGGGGATTTTAAATAAGTCGTAATCGTTGCATCAGGCAACTTAAGCAATTGAGGTTCAACCCAACTCGCTTCCTGTTGAAAGTCATGTATTAAAGAAAGGATACGGTTATAGGCAACTTTGGCTTTATCGTCCGCAATATCTTCATCATGACGTAAATGGGCATATGTATAAAGTTTGCTAAGTTCCCTGTCCATTTTGAAGAGGAAATCCAAAGCGTGTTTGAGGACTTCAGGACTGTCTCCAAGGCGGTCTTTCAAAGCAGTGAGTTCAGGCCACTTAGGTTTGCCATTCAGGCGGTCGGCTTTTGTAAATTCTTTTTCCCACGTCTCTAAACTGGGGTAGAGTTCTTCGACATTCCAACGGTCTTCAATCGCTATTTCGTTGCGTGATTTAACCATAAAGTTTCCTTAAACAAGGTGTTAAAATTAATCTTCTAGAGGGATTGTTTTTTCGAGAACTTCTCTTGTGCAGTAGACAGGAGCATTATTCATAAGGGCGAGAGTGATGCAATCACTGGGACGTGCATCGATTTCGACGATATGACGTGTTTCCCCGAGATTTTGTTCGATAAAAAGTCGGGCAAAATAGATTGTGTCTTGTAGATCATTGATTACGACTTGTTTAACCCTTATATCGAAGCCTTTGAAAAACATAGTGATAAGGTCGTGGGTTAGAGGACGAGGCTTTTCTGTCCCCATCAAAAAAAGCTGCAAAGTACGTCCAATAGTGGGATCTGTGTAAATGGCAAATCGCTTTTCACCAGCAGCGAGAACAACCACAGTGTAGGATCGGGTTTGCATGATTTTATCGAAGGTCAACTGCACAAGTTCAGAAAACATGAAAAGTTCCTCTCTGCAATTAGCCGTATTATACAGAATTCAGAATTCAGAATACAGAATTCTAAATTGTCGTGATAGCGCCGTCGGAGTGCCCGACAATAATTTTGGAAGCGATATTGATAAAGAGACCTGTTTCAATCACACCGGGGATAGAGCGGATACGGGTATCTTCAGCTGTTAAATCAGAGCAGGGGATAGGAAGTTGAATGTCATAAATATAATTGTGATTATCAGTGATGTAAGGACTTCCATCGGTTTGTGAGCGGATCTTGCCGTGATAGCCGAGCTTATTTAAATGGTAAAGGGTAGCAGGATAGGCAAAAGGGAGAATTTCAATGGGGAGAGGAAATTTCCCTAAACCATCGACAAGCTTTGAAGAATCGACAATCACAATCATTTTCCGACTCATGCGAGCGACAATTTTTTCTCTGAAGAGTGCCCCACCGCCCCCTTTGATCAACTGTTTTTTAGAATCCACTTCATCGGCACCGTCGACGGTGACATCAAGTTGTGTAAGTGTTTGGATATCGATCATCGGAACACCAGATTTTTCTCCCAAAGTAAACGAGTGCTCAGAACTAGCGACTGCATGGATAGATAGGCCTTGTTTACATTTTTCGCCTAGATACTGAATAAATAGGTTTGCAGTGGACCCTGAGCCAAGTCCAACAAGCATCCCAGGCTCAATAAAATCGAGAGCTGCCCTCGCAGCGGTCTTTTTACCCTTGTTTTGTAGTTGTATCTGCATAGGACCTCAAGTTACCTCGCAATCTTAAAATTTATCAACATTTGATCCTATCTTTAAGCAAAGTTAACAATAATAAGCTTTAATAATCAGTAAGACTTAGCACTCGACAATTTTTGCCATCGCCTTCGGAGAGAAGCTTCCCGCAGCTAAATAAATTTCTCGGAAGAGGTAAAAATACCCCTTCCTTCAAAATTTATTACGCTGCAGTTTGCTTCCCTTTCGAAGCCGAAGGCAAAAATTGTACATAGTCGAGTTGGCATAGAGCTTGCTTAAGAAATAAGCAAGTATAAGGGAAATCCCTTAAGGAGGCGGCCATGACTAAAGCTCAATTAAAGAAAAAGATCGCTTACTTGGAATCGATCAATGATCAATTGCAGACAGAAGTTACTTATGTAGATAATCTTATGAGAATGATTGGATTCTCTGAAGGCTTATCGACAGTGAAAGCATCAGCCAATGAAATGATCGATAAGGGAATCCTGGAAGAGAATGAACCTGAAGAAGATGCTTGTTGAAATAATAATAAATTATAATAAATTCTAATAATAATTACTCCAGGTCAAACGACCTGGGGTTTATTTTTTCGATTCTAGAAAATATTTAAAATTGAATAATAAATCATCGAATTGCATAATCTTTTGTTATTTAAGAAGATGTAAAGCTTATGGGACATTCACAGTTAGATTCACAAAATTGGAAAATCCATACGACACAAGGGGGGCCCCCTATATTGGTCTCTGTGTTTGCAAAAGAAGGGCAAATTACTAAAGTCGAAATTGAGCTTCATCAGGATAAGGGAATACAATGGAGAGTCATTGGAGAAAGAGAAGAGCGGAGTTTGGAGAAAAAGTTGCATAACTGGATGCAGGCTTACATCAAGGGAGCGATAACCCCTCCGATCGATCTTCTGTTCGCTTGGCCTTCTTTGGGTAATTATACACAGATGGTGCTGCAGACACTTCCAGCGATCCCCTTCGGAACGACAAATTCTTATGATGATGTGGCGATTTTAACAGGCAACACTTATGCTGCTCGCGCGGTTGGTAATGCTTGCCGTAAAAATCCATTTCCTTTGATGATTCCTTGTCACAGAGTGATCGGTTCGAATGGTAAATTAATTGGATTTTCAAGCGGGGGCTTGGAAGTTAAAAAAGCGCTGATCGATTTTGAGAAAAAGGTAAAGCAAGATGCATCCAAAACTAAGGCTATGGAATGAGAAAGATTCTTGGGAGGAAGCAGAAAGTTTATGGGACCAAGAAGCTTTAAAAGCGTCAGAGAAGGTTCCTATCAAGGGGCTTAAAAGTTTACCTGTGATGCAAGGGATCACAGACGAGACTTCCAAGCATCTTAAGTGGAAAAGTCTAAAATGGATGATCTCTAAAGATCAAGGTTGGAAAATATTGCGGGGTTTTTTAAGGCACCCGATCCTTTATGGATGTCGATATCTAACGTCACTATTTCGCACAACGCCTTATAGAAGAGAGGGAGATTTCTTTTTGTATGGAGTGCGAAATTTACAAGAATTTGAACTGTTATTACAAAATACCAACAACCTTTTTGTCTTAGGATTTTCTTACTGCCACAAACCTTTTGAGTGTCCTTCGGGAAGATTTACACCTCAATGTATCCATGACCTAAATAATCCCGTGTGTCGACAATGTTTTATAGGAAAAGCGGTGCACGCGCTTCCTGAAAAGAATACAATTCCTTTGTGGATTCCGACAGTGCATTATATTGGAGAGAAAATTTTTGAAATCGTGCATCAAAATCCTACTAAGAAGGTGATTTTCATCATTACCGCCTGTGAAATGACCCTAGAAATGTTTGGCGATTGGGGAAATATGGTAGGAATTCAAGGGCTAGGGGTTAGATTGGATGGTAGAATCTGCAATACGATGAAGGCTTTTGAATTGTCTGAACAGGGGATTAAGCCCGGCTTGACGGTTGTACTTGAAGGGACTCAAAAACGGATTTTGGAGCTGATCAAATTAAGAAGAAGTGGACAAATTCACTGATCTTTGTTTTTGAAATAGTGGTATCCTTTGCGTCTTCTTTTGAGGATATGGACATAGAAATTTGTATAGTTGTGGGTAAATTCGTCCTTCTGGAGTAACTAGTGCTTCTCAATCGACCGTAATGCCTGACTTTGTTTATTCTATTCGAAAAGCATCAATCATGTTATGATCAGACATAGAGGATGAATATATGTCAGACCCTATTAAACAATTGCCTTACAAACAGATAATTAGCTTTTGTAAGGAACATCCCAATATTGCTAAGTTGTCATTGTTTGGCTCTGCACTTAGAGGAAATTTAAAAAAAGATAGCGATATCGATTTGTTAATAGAATTTGAAACTGATAAAACCCCCTCATTATTTACGATCATTCATCTAGAAGATGAACTCACTGTAATTGTAGGTAGGAAAACGGATTTGCGTACGCCTGAAGAAATAAGTCGTTATTTTCGCGATGAAGTCATAGCTAATGCCAAAACTCTATATGTTAAATCGTGATTTTACTCGTTTTCAACATATGTTGGATAGTGCACAGGCAGCGGTTTCTCATATTGCTCACAAATCCAGAACAGATTTAGATCAAGATCGTTTATTGTTAAATGGTATCGTTAGAGAACTTGAAATCCTAGGTGAAGCCGCTTCACAGGTAACTGAGGAAAACCCGTAAACATTACAGTCAGCTTCCTTGGCGTGAAATGATCGGTTTAAGAAATCGATTGATTCATGCTTATTTCGATGTAAATAATCAGGCCATTTGGCTGGTCATAAAAGAATCGCTTCCTCCTCTTATAAAACAGCTCCAAGATATTCTTAAGAAATGGACTAATTAATTTCGAGATATTCATACCAATAAGCGTTAAGATTAAGGGAAAGAGTGAGTTTTTTTGAAAGAACGCCTTAATTAAAGCTTTATTACGCTTTGATTAAGGCTTGAGATTTTTTCCATTCAAGGACACTTATCTTAATCAGATGGAATGTCGTTATCAATCGATGGCAACACGTTTTAAAACAGTAAGTCCGTGATTGTTGAAGCGTCGTTCATGTAACGTCCATTCAGGATGTCTTGCTAAAAAATCCTCGACAGCAGGCCAAAGACCTCTTTTATTTCTGTCAATGAAAGCTGGATATTCTGAATAATTGCCATTATAAGAAGAATCGTCGACAGTACCCCAAGGTGCGCTAGTATCATGCATGGCAATATATTGGTTGACATTCGGAGAAAACTTTTCCAATTCATAGGTTAAATGACAGTAGGTATGCAAGGAATCGATAAACAGAAAATCTGTGTACGGAATATCAATGCTCATGTCATTTTCTTCCCAAAAGGCAAAATCAATCCCATTTTCTTGAGCTAAGTATTGGGCTAGCGTCAAGCTTTCTATAGGTGGAGTTGCAATATCAATGCCTAAGTAGAATCGAACATCTAAGTCGTTTTCAGAAAGCCCTTGAAGTAGGGCCCAACTAGAGACCATACCTCTCATACCGATTTCAATAACGGAATTGGATTCACTTGCAAGTTGACGCAACACGGGCAAGTGTTCAAAGATATCTGAAGGAGAAGTGGAAGCAAAATTATATTGTTTTTTTAATTCCTGCTGAGAAGTGCCGTCGCCATAAATAAGGGAAGAGGCACAAAATGTTAAAACAAAGCCGCTAACGAAGGACTTACGCAATAAACTTTTTATATTTGTCATGATTTTTTTCCTTGTGACTCCGTGAATGTCGATGATTCTTAGTCATCCTCAGTTAATCGCAAAAACCATTTATTTGCAAAAATTTTTATCATTATTTTTAAAGCAACCTGATGAGCCACAATATCTATGAATAATTTTGTCCTGAGTATCAACAATGTCATTAGGAGTGAAGAGACTTAAAAATGTGAAAAGATCCGTGACTCTCGTCAAGGACTTGATCGAAGTTAAAGAAAAACTAAAAGCGAAGGAAATTCCTGAAGCAAAAAATTGACTTTAGAAGAAAACAAAGCGTCTTTATGAACGAGAACTTCTTTGTTTAGAGATGAGTCTCACAAGATACCTCCCTTGCAGGGGGCTGTCCAATTTTCGACCCTCTCCAAATTATTTAACCTATTTAGGTAAATTTCATAAGGAGTGTTGCTTTCGATGGTAATGTATTCCCAAAGCCGTTAAGCCTGTAATGAGGGTCAAAGCAGCAGTACCTGCGAAAAGGCCATAACCCAGTGGTGTACGGAAAAGGTGGTCTAAACCGCTAATACCTTGAAATCCTGAAAGACCCAAAAAAAATGTACCAACAAATGCCAAAGCAGCAAAAGCAATGCACGTGATCTCAAGCCTTTTTTTCATTTTTGAATAGTCAAATAGGGGGCTTTTAGGCTGAGTAGATGGGAGAATTTTATGTTCGGGTTCGGTTTTTGGTAGATTAAGAGTATAACGAACAGTGTCTTCAAATAGCTTGTCAATATTTGTACCGTTTTTAGCACATACTTCATAAAATGGAATGTTATGATTATCGGCAAACTCTTTGGCTGTAGCGAAATCTATCACTTTTTTATCGTTTAGATCTATCTTATTACCAACTAAAATTCGTGTTATGTTTTCATGAGCATACCGATCTATTTCTTGCATATAGGGAAGAATATTATTGTAAGACAACTGATCAGTTACATCATAGGTTAAAATTACTGCATGCTTTTTGCAAAATTGTGTACGGTGATAATATGGCTGGAAAATCTGTAATCTATATTGTTTGCCCTTTATATTTACTTCTTTAACAGAAGGTACCTCTGCACTGTCTCTATACTCATGACTGAATGAATCCTTGCCATAACGATTTGCGATACTGCTTTTTCCTACACCGTAGTCCCCAACCATTAAAATGTTAATAGGGTCAATGTTTCTAGTGGGATTTAAAGTCATAAATATAAACTCCAAATTAATATTATAAAAATTATACTAAACTGCATTTTTTATTGCAATATTATTTTTTATATTTTGATTTTTAATGATTACATATCAACAGACGATCTGTATTATCATCTCAATAAGAAAGGCAAGCCTACTTGGCGTATAGAAGATAAAAAAGTAAAGTTTGTAGGGGGTTTAATATGTCGGCACACATGAAAAGGCACCATATTAAGGAAACCGTCTATGACTCTTCCAAAGATGCTGGCAAGGTAAAACCCTTCCTTGGCGTGCAGTTTTTAAGAAAGGAATCGAGAAGTTTTCGGAAATCGGCCTTGCTGTCAAGGCTGGCCGTTACAAGGCTGGATTGACCCAGAAAGAACTCTCTGAGAAAATCGGTGTAAAACCTCATCATATTTCAGAGATGGAACACGGTAAGCGGAACATCGGCAAAAATATGGCACATCGCTTGGCCAGCATTTTTGATATCGATTATAAAGTGTTCCTTTAATCCACTCAAAATCGATTGCTAGATATAAATTCCA
This sequence comes from Parachlamydiales bacterium, assembly GCA_963709145.1. GTDB lineage: Bacteria > Chlamydiota > Chlamydiia > Chlamydiales > Parachlamydiaceae > JBDHQB01. The sequence goes on along the minus strand of CAVPVT010000026.1, from coordinate 38,511 downwards.
AACAGATTACTTGTAAAATTGCGCCGCATTTAATAGGATATGCCTCGACTTTGTACAATTTTTGCCTTCGTCTTCGGAGAGAAGCTTCCCGCAGCTAAATAAATTTCTCGGAAGGGTAAAAATACCCCTTCCTTCAAAATTTATTACGCTGCAGTTTGCTTCTCTCTCGAAGCCGAAGGCAAAAATTGTACAAAGTCGAGATATGCGATTTAACAATGAAAAAAGCTTATTATTTAACTGAGAGGCGCTACCATGACTTCTGCTACATCTCCAACAAGAATAGATAGGGAATTACTCACAACCCAACAGGTTTCTTCCCCTAAAACAACTCCCTCGGGACTTGGAGATATTCCAACAACTCTTTCAAAAGCTCCTGAATTTGGCAAAATGGGAATTTTGCCCTCAAGCTCTCCAACACATCTTGTAAAATCCCTCGAAAGCATTGGTGTGGGGGATGCTACAATACCGCTCATCGATTTGGAGGCAATAGAGTCTGCCAGCGTAGAAGAGAGAGCCCTTCTCATTAAAAAATTTGGAGACAGCCTTAAGACAGTAGGCTTCATCGCTGTCAAAGCAGAAGCGCTCACTGCGATGATCGACAAGGTCGATAACGAAATGATCAGGTATTTTTCGCAGCCGCTGGAAGAAAAAATGAAAGATTGGCGGAATAATAATGGTCAAACCGGTTTTTCTCAACAAGGACGTGAAACAGCTGCTGGGGCAAAGGTAGCCGATCTCAAAGAAACTTATTTTGTCTCGCCAAATTATAATGATTGGCCGACAAATCCAAGTTTCAGAGAAACAATGGAACCTTACCATAAAGCCCTCACACGTTATGCAGCTCTGATCATGGGGTATTTAGCGGAATATCTGGGAGAACCTACAGAAGATGTTTCCAAGAGCGTCTCAGATGCTGGTAACTTGTTGCGATTAGCGTACTATCCTGCCCCTAAACAAGAGGATAATCCTGAGGCCGTTTGGGCGAAAGCACATAAGGACCTCAATGGCATTACTTTATTGCCTCCTTCGAAAGTGCCTGGCCTTCACATGTATATAAAAGATCCCACCGATAATAAATGCAAACCAGTACCTGTCATTTGCCCAAAAGGCTATATCATAGTCAATACTGGAGAACAGCTCTGGTGCAAGAGCGCTGGCATGTTCAATCCTACCGAACACGAGGTTGTTAACATGGGGGGAGAATATGCGAGAAAAGCACGCTATGCTAGCATATTTTTTGCCTCATGGTCTTCTTCATTTTCTTTGAAACCTCTTGAAACATGTGTCAAGGCTATGACGATAGGTATGACAGAAATAGAAAAGCAGAAATACTTAAAACAATTTCCCGATGTGACTGTTGAAGAAAATCTTTTATCACGATTAATCGAATTGAATACTTTTAAAAACCCTCCTGAACAGTTGGTCAGTAATTTGCGCAGCAAAGGATTATTACAGGCACCGCCCGAAGCTTTAATCAGTAAGTACCCCAAAATATTCGCATCAGAATAGACCTTGTGGGCTAATTGATGACTTGTGAAAAATTCTATTAAGGAGCTAGAGTGAGCTTATGATTCTCCTTCAGTAAATTTGTGTTACCCGGAGGTTTGTCATGAGCAATCCTATATCTCCAAAATCAGAACAAGCGTTGCTTGTCAACGCTGCATCCCTAGCGCCCATTAGGGATGCAGTTAATTTAGAAAAATATGTAAAGCCTATCCAAACAGATCTCGCCCATTGTTGGAATTGCAAACGAAAAGTAGGATTACTGGGTTTCAAGTGCAAATGCTCTTATATTTTTTGCTCAAAGCATCGCCACTCGGATCAACACGACTGTGAATATGACTTTAAAATGGAGCATCGAGAAAAGCTCATAAAGGAAAATCCAAAAATCGAAACGCCAAAAATCGTAAAATTATAAATATGCGAACTTGAGCGATTTTCACAATCAGTGAGAAAGGTTGATTTTTGGGATGATGTCTTCTACGAACTCGAAATTAAGGGCAATAAAGAGACAACAACCCCTGTTTCAAATCTACCTGGAACGATTTTGTTCTAGCGGACAAATTCACTGATCTTTGTTCTTGAAATAATGGTACCATTTGCGAAACGGCTTGTGGGGATGCTGTTCATGATAGGGACGTAGACGTGGCGCGTTTTTACATTCCATTTGACAGCATCCATCAAATTGTTTAAGGCATTCCCTACAACATAAGAATAATTCGTTGCAATCCATATTGGCACAGTTGTAATAATGATCAATCGATGCCCCACAATGGTGACAGGTGCCAATTGTGGGGGTCTCTCCATCATTAATTGGCACAATGAGCCGATCATCAAAGACAAATAGCTTTCCAAGCCAGTGTTGATGCCCCTGTTTTTGTCCATAATTGATGATACCCCCATCCAACTGATAAACATTTTCGAATCCACCAGCTTTTAAGACGGCAGAGTAAAGCTCACACCGAATCCCTCCAGTACAGTACATCATGATTTTGGCTTTTTTGGGATCCACACGACTTTTAAGTTCCTCCCCATATTGTCCGAATTCCTTGAAGGATTCACAAGGGGGAAGTTCAGCTTTTTCAAACCGACCGACTTTCCATTCATACTGATTACGCACATCAAGAAGGACAACATCCTCCTCTGTTTCGAGCATCTCTTTCCATTTTTGAGGGGAAAGGTGTTCACCGGTTTTGCTAAGATCAACTTTTTCATCATAAGCGACTAAGTGTTTTCGGTATTTAATGGTAAGACGTGGGAAAACGTTTTCGTGGTAGCGATGGATTTTAAAAGTGATATTGGAAAACTGAGGTCGGGCATGCAGCCATTCCATATAGGCTTTTGCATCTTCTTCAATTGCACTCATCTGTCCATTGAGTCCGTTTTCTGAGATATAAATTCGGCTAGTTGCATCTCGTCCCTCAAAGAAGGTTTTATGTTCCAGCACTTCTTGTTGAGGGTTAAGGATCTCGCAAAAGTGGTAATACGCTAAAACAAGGTATGGAAGGTTTTCGTTCATAGTTGTTTGGTTTTCTTAAAATATAGAAACATTATGCATCAGGGATTTATTATGTTCCAGTGACTTTTCTTTTTCATTGGATGTTAAAAACATATCCGTTTATGCTTGTCCTAATAAAGCATGTAAGGGAGACTGAATATGGCTGAACATCTTAAATACTTAAACGATGAGAATTTCAAAGAGTCGATTTCAAAAGGCGTTACATTAGTTGATTTTATGCCGATTGGTGTGGGCCTTGCCGGATGATTGCCCCGATTATTGAAGAGCTGGCAAACGATATGCAAGGAAAAGTGACAATTGCCAAGTTGGATATTGAATCCGCACAACAAACCACTGCAAGTTTTAATGTCACCTCTATCCCTACAATCATTGTTTTCAAAGATGGCAAAGAAGTTAAGCGGATTGTCGGTTTGAAAGATAAAGACACCCTCAAGAAAATGTTGACTGCAGCGATATAATATCCATGGGGCCTTTATGATAGGGCCCCGCTTTATGATATGTTCAAAAAAAATCTTCGCGCCTTCTACTACAAATTTTGCAAACAGCTTGAAAGGTTCCTTTATCGGCATCAGACCGCAATTTATCGGCGCAACGGCGATAAAATGGCTAGGTTGAAATCGACGGCAAAAGGGTTGCATTCTTTGTTACCCCATGACTTGCGTTTTAGTTACAGTTTCTTAATACCTATTAATGAGAAAACCGATCTCATTCTTTTAAAAGAAGCTATTGCTTCTTGTCAGGATCAATCGGCATTGGACATAGAAATTGTTGTTGGCGGCTTTGGTATTGAACAATCCAAGCTGAAATTGTCTGATATCCTTTGGGTGGATGTGCCATTTGCACCCCAGGGTGTGAATGAAACCGCTTGGGCATTAAATGCGCTTGCAAGTCAAGCTCAAAAGAATTATTTAATCATTTTTGATCCTGAAGACTGGCTTCGTCCAGATTTTCTCCTCAGAAATGAACAGGTATTGCGAAGCCTGAACGATCCGGAAAATCATGTGCTTTATTGCGATGAATATGTGATCGATGAGCAAAATCGAACACTTTATTTTCAAGAGATCAAAAAACCGGGTCAGCTCCATTTTCCCTACTATTTTGCTGATCATCTTGAAAAAGGGGTAGTCATCCCAAAGGTACTTTGGACGAAGACTCACGGCTTAAAACTTTCTGTTCCGCAAGGCTGGGAAATTTATGATTTAACCTTACGATTAAATTTGCTAGGGGTCAAATTTACCCATATCCCTCTATTTCTTTATGCACGACGAAATCGGGAAAAAGGGAGCTGCAATGTGCCGATCACCGAATTGCAAGATTATGTTTCAGCTTGGGGATTCGATTGGCAGATTAAAGAAGGGTTTGATCGACATAGCTTAAGAGCTATTCCAAAAGGTGTCAAAGATCCTAGAGTCCATGTGGTTATTCCATTTAAAGACCAGCGTCAACTGACTTTGGCTACGGTTGCAAGCTTGAAAAGCCAATATGGGGTCAAGCTTGTGATCACGGCTGTTGACAATAACAGTCGAGATCGTTCCCTAGCTTTAGAGCTCGCGTCACAAGGGGTTGAAGTGTTAACAATCCAGGAACCATTTAATTATTCCCGTTTGAATAATCTTGCTGTACGCCGATCAAAATTAGGCGAAACTTGTGAATTTCTTCTTTTTTTGAATAACGATGTGGAGCTAGAACCTGATACAGTGCTTGAAATGTGTCGATGGGCGTATCAAAAGGGGATTGGTTTGGTCGGGAGTCGATTACACTATCCTGATCACACTTTGCAACACGGTGGCGTTGCCCTCAATCGATCAGGCCCAAGCAACCTTCTGGTTTGGGAGCATATTGAAAAAGGGCAACCCTGGCATCTTGTCAAAAAAGGAAAACAAATCTGTGTTGTCGATGCTGTGACAACCGCATGTGCTATGATCCGAAGAAATCTATTTCTTGATGTGGGCGGATTTGACGAAATTTGGTATCCAATTGCTTTTAGTGATACTAACCTCGCTCAAAGATTAGCTGAAAGGAATTTAAAGTGCCTTTACACCCCGTACGCATCTGGAATTCATCACGAAAGCGTGTCCCGTAAAAGCGAAAATATAGAGGATTTTGAAAGTTCACGCTGGCTAAGTGAAATGCTTCGAGCTAAACGGTGTAAATCTGATAAGTTCAGTAGCAATTAAATGATTCCTAAGATATAGTGATTGCACGAAACTACTAATAAACGTAATTAACTGAAGAAAGTTTTATATACTCTTAAATCACTTTTGCTATGCCGCGGTACACGATTCCAAAACAGTATGATCTGACTCGGAGCAGCTCTCTGCACACTTTAGAACGTCTTATTTCTCAAAAATATCCTGCTCCAAAAACGCATTCTGTAATCATCACGCATTTGATGCCAACGGCGGAAAAATACATCGAATTGATCAATAAGGTATTTCCAGTTCAACTTGTGATTGCTATCCCCTATTCTGCCCATTTATCCACCGTTGAAAATTTAAAATCCAAAGGGATACCGTTTATTTGCCTGAGTCTGTCGACGATGCTTTTAAGGCTTCAGGTCCTCTTGTAGAACAAATTTTCAGGGATAACGATACCCCTTTAGTGGCTCAAGAGATTGGGGGATACCTCGCCGGATATACAAAGGAGTTGGCACGTTACTCCCATTTTAAGGGAATTGTGGAGGATACAAATAACGGTCACTGGCGCTATCATGCAGCTGGATCGCATCCATGTCCGGTTTGTCAATGGCGCAAAGACCGATTAAAGATATCGAAGATACTGTGATTTGGAGACGGTGTTAATTTTAGTGTTGAAAAGGAATTTTTCGAGAAGAATTGATGCGATTTTGCAAGGCTCGAACTGTGGTGTCATAGGATATGGGAAAATTGGAACATCAACGGCGATTGCTTTACGTGGTCGGGAATGCAATGTTTCCATTTATGATATTGATCCCTGCAAAAATATTCGCGCGCGGTTTGAAGGGTTTAAAATTTCTCCGTTGCATAAACTTTTATCGGAATGTGACTTAGTGATCGGTTGCACGGGGAAAACCTCACTTTGCGAGGAAGATATCCCATTTATAAAACCGAACGCCATTTTAGTGAGTGCCTCTGCAAAAGATGAAGAATTCGATCTGAATGCTTTTTCACGTGTCTGCAGATTAGACAAGTTAAATTCAGTGGTTTGGAAATATACGAAAGGGGACGGGCACCCCTTTTATTTTGCTCCAAAATCAAGGGACCCTCGTATTAATTTTAGTGATCGGACATTTTGGGTCCGATATTGGATATGATTTATAGCGAACTTTTTGTTTGCATGAAAGAAGTCGCCTATGGGAATCCTTTAAACGGACTGCATCATTCGCCCGATTATATTCACACCTTGGTCGCAAAAAATTGGCTCGAACTTTTTGAAGAGTCTTTCCCTAAATATCCACAAGACCGAGCTTGGTCATTCCCTAATAGTCTCGAAGGTGGAGTTCCACGAACTTTTATCCTTCAAACCGGTTCAAAAAGAAAGCAGTCAGTTTAGACGAATTCTGTCTACTTCAATATTCCATCAAATATTGAATCACGTTCGGTATAGATAACAATATTTGAAATCATTATAGTGCAAAGGTTGAAATGAAATAGGTCAAATCGGCCTATATTTGGATTTGCTCATGGGTATGCTTAGAATTACAGTTAGGATGGAAACCCATACCCAATCATTCCGTTTCACCAAAAATTCTCTAATTTTTGGTGACGGTCCTGCAAGTCAAATCGATGTATTGCTGCCAGATCAAGGTTTAAAGCCTGAGCATGTAAAAATCGAGAAGCAAGGGGAAAAGTTCACCGCCTTCAATGTCGCCAACGATCCTTTTGTCACTTTGAACGGGTTTCCGTTTGGCAAGAAAACTTTGAAAGAAGGGGACTTGCTTCATATCCGCAATATAGAGATTGTTATAGAAGCTTTTAATGACATAGGGGAGAATTTAAATGGAGAAGAAAAGAAAAAACCGTTTCTTTACAATCGCAGATTTCAGAACCTGTAAAGCAATCTCCACCAGCTTTTGAAGATTTATCTACTTTAGAAATCGAAAGTTTTTTAGGAGATGTTCAAGAAGAACCAGAACTTGTTTTCAACCCACCCTCTCCTATTTTTACTTCCCCTAACAAACCAAAACCATCTCCTAAAGAAACTTTTGGAAAGCTTTCCCTTAAAGATGATCCTTTTCACGATAATGAAGATGAGCCACGCCCTCCGCCATCGATAAAACAGCAGACGCAAAGTTGGCCCCGCAAATGGCAGTGGAAATATTTAGCTTGGGCGGTCTCGATTTTAGCTGTCGTTGCAGGGCTAGTCGCTTCTGAAATGTATTTGCGCTTGTCAACCATCAGTAAAGATGAAGAGGTGCATGCTGCAGAAGGGGTCGCGGATATAGCTATGGGATTGACCTATGCTCAACTGCATGAAGCTGATCCTGCAAGTCAAAATTGGTCCGATCCAGAATTTCTTGCGTCACAACCTGTTGGGAATTTTATCTCCCGACTCCATATTGACTGGCAGCATGATGAGCTCTTCACAGACAAGTCACACCCCTTATATTTTGAGAATCTATACGAGTTACGATCTGTCCCGTTTTATTATCGTGGCACAACCCACGCCCAACTTATTACAAATGTGGGTCCCTAAAAATGCGATCATCGTTGATTCAAAAATGATGTATTTGCGCAAAACTATGGATTTTAAAGCACTGAATAGGTTCCTAGCCTATCCAAACCCATTGGATGAAGCCCATAATGCAGAGTGGGATCAAATATTGACGAATAGTTCTTTGATCCCTCTTTCCGATTTAGCCGAATATTCAAAAAATCAAGAATTTTTGCCCCCTAAAGCCCTTAGGTTTTTTAAGGCCAGGTGCTGAAAACAAAATCTATAATGCACCGCGATACAATGAATTTGGAGCTGCTGTCTTGTTGCATGCTTTGGCCCGTAAAGACTTGCCAGTTAATTTAGATGATGACGACGGAGAAGACGATGGATTGGAAAAATTGGCAGCATTTGAAAATTTGATCCTTTATATCCCTGAAAAGCTCTATCTTTCCCCTAGAAGCGCAGATTTGCTTTCGACCTTGCCGTTAGAAGGTAAATTTTTGCTGGGATACTTGAATATGTGGCCAGATGGCAGAATTAAGAGTAGCCATTTATTAATGCAGAACACCCGAGTATGGAACCAAAAATTTCCTGAAGAAAACCGTTCTTCTGAAATTGTTGAGGCTTTTGAACCTTCTCAGCATGAGGCGATCAATTCCAAATCTCCCCTAGATGAGGAATTAGAGGCTTTGGCTAACAGTCGTAAAAATGATCTCCAAGAGATTAAAATTAAAATCCTGTCCGAACTTGATCAGCACCTTATTGAAAATACAGCCACCTCGATTAAGCAAGCCAACGATTTATTGGATGCTTATGAATTGTTGGCAATCAAATACAATCTAATGATTAAAGAAACATTGAGCATGCTTCGCCATAAATACGCAGACGTGCCATTAGATGCTTTTCAAAGCTCTGTCAAAGAGGCCGGCCTCATGCCATTTATCGATGAGGATGAGAGTTACCAGTAGGAAATCCAACTTGTTAAAAACTGAAACACTGACTATGATTTACTCGAACTTTGTACAAAGTCGAGATTTAGAGAACCCTGTTGTTTTGGAGTTGGATTTATGAAGTTTGCCGCACCGCCAGGTGTGTTCGATATCATTCCGGAAGATAAAAAGGAGCCGTGGCATAACTCTTATCTTTGGAATTTTGTTGAGGATACATTTAGAAAAACGGCAATATTATATGGGTATAAAGAGATCCGAACCCCCATCTTCGAACGTACTGAGCTTTTTGAAAGAAGTGTCGGAGAAACAACAGATATTGTTTCTAAAGAGATGTATACCTTTGTTGATAAAGGGGATCGTTCCTTAACTCTTCGTCCCGAAGGGACTGCCTCTGTTATGCGCGCTTTTATCGAGCACCATCTCCATCAAGAAGCCCCATTCCACAAATTGTTCTATATTGGCCCTATGTTTAGATACGAAAGAGCTCAAGCAGGGCGATACAGACAGTTTCACCAATTTGGCGCAGAAGTGATTGGTGTCAGCCAGCCAGAACAAGACGCCGAATTGATCGACATGGCAATGCATGCCTACAATGCAATGGGGATGAAAAACTTGAAAATCTATTTGAACTCCATCGGCAATTCGGAGTCACGGCAGAAATATCGGGATGCGTTGCGTCAATATTTCCTGAACTCCTATGACAAACTTTCGAAAGATAGCCAATACCGTTTGAGCACCAACCCCCTAAGGATTTTGGATTCGAAAGCACCCGAAGACCAAGAGTTTATTGGCGATGCCCCCTCTATATTAGACTACCTTGATGATGATTCAAAAGACCACTTTCAAGAAGTGCAAGATTATTTGAAACTTTTAAAAATCCCTTTCGAAATTAAACCAACGCTTGTACGAGGACTCGATTACTACAACCGCACCGTATTTGAAGTGGTATCCGAAGATCTTGGCGCTCAAAATAGTGTTGGGGGAGGAGGGCGCTTTGATGGTCTTTTGAAAAGCTTAGGAGGACCTGACTTACCCTGTACCGGCTTTGCCACCGGAATTGAAAGAGTGATCCAAACTTTACTTAAACAAAATGCTCCTGTTCCGATGACTGAAAGACCTGATTTATTCTTAGTTCCTCTTGGAAAAGAAGCGGACGCCGCCTGCTTTGTGCTCGCAAAAGAACTGCGCAATATGGGAATCTCTACGCAGATCGATTTTTCGGGAAAGAAACTGGGCAAGATTTTACAGTACGCTGATCAGATCGGCGCAAGGTTTGTGGCGGTCATTGGAGAAGAAGAGCTGAAAAATAAAGAAGCCGATCTCAAAGAGATGGCAACAGGAGTTAAAACAAAGGCCCCCATCAGCAATCTTGGAAGGATTTTGCAAGTAGAAAATAAAAGCGAAGAATTTATCAAACAGTGGCAAGAAATGGCCAAGCCTTTTGAAAAACCTGAGGAAGCAAAATTCTTTATAGACCGTTTAAATCGTAACATTGAATTGGCACAAAATCTGGCAAGCGAAGTTCAACAAGCCATGCGCAGCATCGAAGGTTATTTCGATGATAACCCCAATCGTTAGTTTATGCACACATTTCGTCGTACACACCACTGCGGGGCTTTGAAAAGCTCCGACATCAAATCACTCGTTAACCTTTCTGGATGGGTCAACAGACGTAGAGATCACGGCGGCTTGATTTTTATTGATTTGAGAGATCGTTTTGGGGTCACTCAGCTGTTATTTGATCCAAAGCAAAGTCCGGCAGCCCATGCGATCGCTGAAAAATTGCGCTCCGAATGGGTGATTTCTGTCCAAGGAAAGGTGATTGCGCGGCAAGAGGGGATGGTCAATCCTAAAATCCCAACAGGTGAAGTGGAAGTCGCGGTTGAAACAATCGAGCTTTTATCTAAAGCCAATAATCCCCCTTTTTCCATTGCTGATGAAGCTGTGGATGTCAATGAGGAACTCCGATTACGGTATAGATATCTCGATATCCGAAGAGGAGATATTGCTTCAAAACTAGTTTTGAGACACAAAGTGATGATGGAAACCCGGAATTATCTAGATTCTTTAGGGTTCTTAGAGATCCAGACTCCGATTTTGGGCAAGTCAACCCCGGAAGGTGCTCGGGATTATCTTGTCCCATCCAGAATCTATCCAGGAAGTTTTTTTGCGTTGCCCCAATCTCCACAGATTTTTAAACAACTTCTAATGGTCGCTGGAATGGATAAATATTTCCAGATTGCCCCCTGTTTTAGAGATGAAGATCTTCGGGCTGATAGGCAGCCAGAATTTACACAGATCGATTTAGAAATGAGTTTTGGTACACCTGAAGACCTATATCCAATTATCGAAGGGCTTGTGGCTAAATTGTTCAAAACTTGTCTCAATGTCGATCTCGAGAAACCATTTCAAAGAATGACCTACAATGAAGCGATGGAAAAGTATGGAACTGACAAACCCGATTTAAGATTTGGCATGGAGTTAGTGGTTTTGGATGATATCGCTTCACATTCTGATTTCAGTGTGTTTTTAGAACAATTGCGCATCCAAGGAACCGTTAAAGGTCTCTGTGTAAAAGGAGGAGCCGACATTTCTAGAAAGGGGATTGAAGAATATACCGAATGGGTGGGTAGATTAGGCATTCGAGGCCTTGCTTGGATGAAAATGACTGACACAGGTTTAAACTCAAATATTGTTAAATTCTTCAATGAAGAGCTGCAAAGTAAATTGATCGAGAGATTGAAAATTGAACCTGGCGACCTGATCTTTATGGTGGCCGATTCCCTTGAGCGTGCCAATCAGGCTTTGGACCACTTGCGCCGCAAAATTGCCAAAGACAGAGGTTTAATCAGTCCTAACCGTTACGAACTTTTGTGGGTAACCGACTTTCCTCTTTTTTGCTGGAATACCGATGAAAGCCGACTCGATAGTATGCACCATCCTTTCACTTCACCTTATTTTGAAGATATCCCATTATTAGAAAGTGAACCTTTAAAAGTGCGTTCTTCCGGATATGACCTAGTCTTAAATGGCTATGAGATTGGAGGAGGTTCTCAGAGAATCCACAATAGCGAGTTGCAGGACAAGATTTTTAAAGCTTTGCGACTATCACCGGACGAAATAAAAGCGAAGTTTGGTTTTTTTATGGAAGCTTTAAGTTACGGCACCCCTCCTCATCTTGGAATTGCATTAGGGTTGGATCGCCTGGTTATGCTCTTAACCGGAACTGATAATATTCGGGATGTGATCGCATTTCCAAAAACACAAAAAGCATCCGATCTGATGCTTCAATGTCCTGGAGAAGCCTCAAAAACACAGCTGGATGAACTTAAAATCCATATTGTTGAGGGACAAAGTCGAGGATAAAGTTTTCTTGGACATAATTACTTTTTTAGCCTAGATTAGAGATTCATTTTAACAAATATTGACGGAGGCCTTTTCTATGAGTAAAGTGTTTCAGTTTTTCAAAATGACCGCATTCAGCGCGGCTTTATCTTTGGGGACTTCTTATGCCGATGCTCCTACAGAAGCTGGAAAACCTGTGGTCACCGATAAACCTGTTGACTCTGCGACGACTACGCAAGCTCCTACAAAAGAAGAAGTTTCCCAAATTTCTGAAGCATTTGGCAACTTTATTGGCCGGAACCTGAAAACCACCGGAATTGATTTCGATATAGAGGCAATTGTAAAGGGGATTAGGGATGGTGCAGCTGGCAAACCTTCTCCATTAAGCGATGCTGACTACGAGAAAAAGATGATTGCTCTACAAGAGTCTGCGTTCAAAAAAATGGCTGAAACAAACTTAAAGTCTGCAGAATCGTTTCTTCAATCCAACGCAAGTAAACAAGGTGTGAAAGTTCTGGAGCCAGGTAAATTGCAAATCCTAATCCTTAAGGAGGGTTCTGGTCCTGAAGTCAAAGAAGGTTTTTCACCTCAAATCACCTATACAGGCAAATACATCGACGGTACAGTATTTGGAAGTTCTGAAGATGCAGGCGGACCCATCACTATTCCATTAGATCAAACTATTCCTGGATTTAGCAAAGGGTTGCTTGGAATGAAAGAAGGGGAGAAGAGGCGGATATTCGTCCATCCAGATTTAGGCTATGGAACAACAGGTCATCTTCAACCTAATTCCCTCCTGATCTTTGATGTCGAAGTTATCAAAGCTAACAATCAAGATGATAAATCTGCGTTGAAGCTTAACCCTAAAAATGCTGGCTATGCAGCTGATGAAGATGAAGATGAATTGGATGATGATTCTGATGATGATGGCAGCACAGAATCTCCAAAACACAACCATAATCCAGCACAAAATCAAAAGAAAAACTCATAAACTGTTTTAGGGCTGTGATCGAGTTAAATCGATCACAGCCTTTCTATCCATGCAAATCATTCTTTTTCAACCTCAAATTCCACAAAATGCCGGTAATATTGTCCGAACATGCGCAGTGACTGGGACCTCATTAAGGATGGTAAAACCTTTAGGATTTTATCCTAGCAATCGACAGTTGAAAAGGGCCGGTCTCGATTATTGGGAAGGTGTAGATGTAGGCTTTATTGATGATTTGGAAGCTTATCTATTAGAAGACAACAAACCGTTTTATTTTTTTTCCAGCAAAGCGACAAAGCGTTATACCGATATTCCATATACACCAGAAGATCGTTTAATATTTGGGTCAGAAACGGCAGGACTACCACCGCACTACTGGGAAAAGTGGCCGGACAAATTTGCGACAATTCCGATGTGTTCTGGCGTCCGTTGCCTAAATTTAGCCACCTCTGCTGGCATTGTCCTTTATGAAGCCCTACGCCAACAAAACTTTAGTATGAACTCCTATTGACATCCATATTCTAGTAATTGATGGTATTGGAGGTCTGCTGCTCGATGAGTTCGGCCAGAACTTCTGCCATCCGACCGATCTCTTCGCTGGTGTTGAGGTGCCCAACACTCATCCTCACCGTACCATGTGGGAGGGTCCCAAGCGTCTCGTGAATCAAAGGCGCGCATTGAAGCCCGGCTCTCACACAGATTCCATGTTGGTCCAAAAGATAGGAAACTTCGGCAGGGCAATATCCTGATAAATTGAATGAAAGAATCGGAATTTTTCGTTCCAATTCCGTTGTGCCATAGATTTTGATTTCAGGGATATCCTGGAAAAGTTTTATCGCTTCTTGGATTAGCTGCATCGATCTATTGTATAAAGTATCCCTACCAATTCTTTTAATGTAACCCAAAGTGGACAAAAGACCACTGATTCCTAAATAATTTAAAGTGCCGGCTTCAAATTTTACAGGAGTTGCTGCAGGATGCAGCTTGGAAATAGAATTGGGTCCGCTACCTCCTTCATACAATGAATCAATAAGATCGGGAGTTTTCACATAGAGAAAACCCACTCCCGAAGGACCTAAAAGTCCTTTATGCCCCGTTCCAGCTGCAAAATCGACATCCCAATCTGCTATGTCAATGGGAATGACCCCCGCTGTTTGAGACAAGTCGACAAGGACAGGAATCCCATTCATCTTCGCAATTTGACAAATTTGTTTTAAAGGAGATGTTACTCCAATAACGTTTGAAGCATGATTGATCACAATCAATTTCGTGTTAATACGGATTTTCTCGATCATATCGCTTAAATGGAAATTGCCTTCAGGATCACTAGAGAAAACGGTGTAGGAGACATTTTTTTCCAAAGTCAGTTTGTGTAAAGGTCTCAACACAGAATTATGCTCAAAATTTGAGATCAAGACATGATCACCACTTTTCAGAAAACCTTTCAACAATATATTCAAAGCATGGGTTGCGTTCAAAGTAAATGCGATATGGCTGGAATAGGGATATTTAGCAATTCTGCTAACGCATTTCTCGTATGATACACAAGATCTTCAGCTGCCTCTGTCAAAGCGTACCCCCCTCTACCCGGGCTAGCACCTACATTTTGTAAGTAATAGGAGATTCCTTCTATCAATTCGGCAGGTTTAGGGTTGGAGGTGCTCGCCTGATCTAAATAAATAGGTGTCTTTTTCATAAAATCTCAAGCGGCGTAGGTTTTATTCCTTTTCTCCAGGATTGCTCTTCCTTGTATCATCAGGTTGCAATCTTTATAACTTTCCCAATTCTGCCTTTCAGGGTATCCAAGTTTTTCTGCGATTAAAGTTCTCGATAGATGAGGAGGGGCTGTTTTATCGACGACATAAAATTTTTTTATTCCTTCATTGTTCTCAAAAAGAAGGTAATGACCATACCGTTCATACATATAAGGAATTTGACTATCGTTCATCAAAGTATAGCCTGGATAGATTTCTGCTAATTTGGGGTGAATGTCCGCATCGGCAGGAAGCCAATGTTCATGGAAATGGTAACAAAATTTATGCTTAGGATGCCTATTCAAACAATGGCCTGCCCTCCCATGTTCGTAACGTATTGTTTTTCCAAAATGAGTTCTTAGAAGATTCTGGGTTTTTTGTTTGACAGTCCCGTATTCCATAAGCAAGTTTTCTGGAAGTTCTCCAAAACATCCGTAGTGCTGCTTGGAAATAATCAACAAATGTCCTGGAGTCAAAGCAAAAGGATCCAATAGGACTGCAAAATGATCAGAGCCGAAAAGCAATAAAAGCGGGTCATGATTACAGAACACACAACCGTTGTATGTGGAGGAGATATACCGTTCTGCTGAGATCATGGGTATCCTTAATTTTTGATGTTAATAATCATAGGCGATGTTGAAGCCATCATTAAGCACACCAGTGCAAACATTTCTGGCCAAAACAGCTTTTCTTTTAAAACAATTTTACTGCAGATAGAGGACACTAAAGGCGTTGAGTTTAAAATAGGCCAAATGATCAGAGGATGGGTTGTGGCTATAGTAAAAATGAAGGTGACTTGCGTAACTAATGTGATTAATGCTCTTACAAAAATGACCATGGTAAGTTTAAAATCTAAACTTTCTATCTCTTTAAAACTATTTTCCAAGTGGGTTTTTGGGAGGCTAAAATGGCTGATGATGGAACAAATGATCGAAATAATACTGCGCCAAAACAACGTGCCTAAGGCAAACACAAAAGCATCCCAGCCATTTGAAAAGGACGTTTTTGTGATCACCATGGAGATGGATTCCTCAATAATCAAGCTTGAACAGATTAAAAGAGTGCTTTTATTAATGATGTTACGTAAAAGATGATGTTTGATAATCAAAGGTGTAAAACCGATCCAGCTTAAAACCATTGGAATGTAAAGCTGCCATTGAGTCGCTTCCATGCCATGCAAAAAAGAGGCGGGAATAATAAAAAATACTAAAGGAAGAAAGAGATCGGAAATTTTTCCCTGCAACTCAACATGTCGCACCTCCCATTTTTTGAAAGCTAAACAATAACTGAAAGAGACCAGTTGGATTGCAGGGGAGAAAATCATACATTCCGTGGAAAAAATATATTTCCATAAATGGGCGAAATCCTTAAAGGCAAGCACTGCTGTCAAACCGATGAGAAAGGGAAGGAAAGTGTTGATGCTCAGAAATATAAATAAATTTTTTCCCTTGAGACCATAAATATAACGGTCGATCACAGTCAAGGTACTTCGTGAGAAAACATTGACAACAGAAGCTGAAGTGTCGATAAGCGTTGTCATTCGCAATTTAGAGTTAATTATTTAACGAGTGCCCATGATATAAAATTTTAGCTTTCGAATCAATCGATAATGTCAATTTCGCTTGAGGATAGGGTCTGAGAGGATAATTTTAAAAAATGATTTTTACATGATGTTGACTTATCTAATTAAAAATTAACAGGATGATTGAAATTAATTGTGCCCTAGTTCTTCGAAATCCCCAATCTTTAGAGAGCATCTTTGTTATGATAATGTGGAGCTATGATTACAAATCCCTATGACCCTGTGATGACGGATGCCTTTAAGCATCCGGTCACAAATTTGTTTTATGAAATAGGCGGTAATCCTGCAGAACAGGTTTTCACTTGCAAAGACTCTTGGGAAAAATTTCTTTTGTTTCTTTCACGTTTTAGCTATTGATAAAGGGCTCTATATCTACGATTTTACTATTTTAGTCGATCGCAAGCTACCAACTCTTTTCAGAGAATTACGAACATAAATCAAATTCGATGTTGCTAAAGAGGGGCTTAAGTGGAAAGCACAATGTAGAGAATATGCATAGAGAATACGATTGACAAAAGATGTCAGGTAAAATTATAATGCTTTACTATCAGATTTCGATTTTGAGCTTATAGATTTTGAGCTAAATTGCTTAACGCTAAAGTGGATAGAAATTTAAAAACCTAACCCTTTTTGCCTTTGTCAAAAAGTAAATAGTGTATGGCCCATAGTAATCCTATAATGCTAAACCTGATTTGAAGGAGTGCCCGTGGAGAAATTACTCAGCTTGTTCAAACCAGCACCCCATATCGATGAAATTCAAGATCAAGCAGAAGTTAAAAAACTCTATAAGTATTGGCGGATCCGTATATTCTATTCGATGTTCGTCGGATATGCCATCTATTATATCGCACGCAAAAGTTTTACCTTTGCAATGCCCGGCCTCATCGAAAATTTGGGCATGGATAAAAGCGAACTTGGTTTCTTAGGTAGCGTCTTTGCCATCACATATGGATTGAGCAAATTCACCAGCGGCATTATTTCCGACCGTTCCAATCCCCGCTATTTTATGGCTCTCGGCCTTATGCTGACAGGGATTTTTAATATCTTTTTTGGAATGTCCTCCTCAATAATTTTATTTGCTGTTTTCTGGGGCTTAAATGGTTGGTTCCAAGGATTTGGCTGGCCCCCCTGCGCCCGTTTTTTGACACAATGGTATTCCCAATCTGAAAGAGGTTCTTGGTGGTCTTCATGGAACGTTTCTCATAATCTCGGTGCGTTTATGAGCCCCTGGATTGCAGGGTTGTGTATGCAGTATCTGGGATGGAGATACGCGATGTATGTTCCCGGAGTCCTTTGCTTTTTCGGTGGTCTTTATTTAATTAACCGATTGCGGGATACCCCTCAATCGCTGGGACTCCCTGCGATTGAAAAGTACCGTGATGATTATGCAGGTTGGTCTCCACGAGATGATGATGAGACCCAATTAACGGCCAAGCAACTGTTAGTCGATTATGTATTGAAAAATAAATATATCTGGATCCTCTCAATCGCTTATTTCTTTGTGTATGTTGTTCGAACAGGAATCAATGATTGGACTGCGCTCTATCTTAAAGAGGTTAAAGGTTATAGCTTGCTCGGTGCAAATGGCTGTGTATCCTTATTCGAAGTAGGGGGATTTGTCGGAAGTTTAGCGGCTGGCTGGCTTTCAGACCGCCTATTTGGGGCACGCCGCGGTCCTGTGAATGTGATTTTTGCCGTCGGGATGTTTGCTGCGATCATGCTCATGTGGGCCGTTCCCCCCGGTTTCCCATGGATGGATTCGGCCGTGATGTTCATTGTCGGGTTTTGTATTTTTGGACCGCAGATGCTGATCGGTGTTGCTGCTGTAGAAATGGTGCATAAAAAAGCGGCGGCAACTGCTTCAGGATTTGCAGGATATATTGCTTATATGGGGGCAGCTGTAGCGGGCTATCCATTAGGCAAGGTCACACAAGATATGGGTTGGGATGGTTATTTCTGGTTTATGGCGGTCTGTTGTGTTATATCAGTCCTATTGCTTCTTCCTTTGTGGGGAGCTGACCGAATCAACCGGGCGATCCCCGTTAAAGAAAAATTGGCATAAGCCGTACCCTATACCCATTCGCAAGGACAAGCCATGTGGATCCCTTTGCATGTGCATTCCGAATACTCGATTCTAGATGCGACTGCTTCTATATCAGCAATTGTTGCTAAAGCTGCAGCGTATAATATTCCTGCAGTTGCTTTGACCGATCATGGCAATTTATTTGGGATGGTCGATTTTTACAAGGCATGCAAAGACGCCAAAATCAAACCCATTTTGGGTTGTGAGCTATATGTAGCGCCCAACTCACGTTTCGAAAAGAAGAAAGAGAACGGCATGCCTGCCGGTTTTCATTTAACACTTCTTTCCAAAAACAAGCTTGGTTATCAAAATCTTTGTAAGCTTTCTTCTCATGGATATTTGGACGGTTTCTATTATTATCCACGCATCGATCAAGAATTGTTAAAACAATATAGCGAAGGTTTGATTTGCCTCTCAGGAGATTTAGGGAGTCGAGTTGCATTTGAAATTCTGCAGGGATCAGAAAATTCCTTTAGAGAGCTTGTTAACTGGTATAAAGGAGTATTTGGAGAGGACTATTATTTTGAGCTGCAGCGACATCCGATGCGACAGGAAGACTTGGAAACGGATGGGGTTACACAAGAATCGTGGCTTCACCGTCAATACGAAGAATTTATAGCTAATCAAGAAAAAGTTAATCAAGCTTTGCTTAAGATGGGTCGTGAGTTAGACATCAAAGTGGTGGCTACAAACGACACCCATTACATTGATAAGGCTGACTGGCGTCCTCACGAGATTTTGTTGAATATTCAGTCCGGAGAACCCTGTGAGATCATCGAAACCGATTCTTACGGCAATCCCAAGAGACGGATCCCCAATCCAAAAAGGCGCACCTATAGTTCTCATGAATATTATTTCAAATCCCCTGAGGAGATCAACCTCCTTTTTGAAGATATTCCTGAAGCTTTGGCGACAACAATTGAGATCGCTGAAAAATGTCAAGCTGAGATCGATTTAAAGACCAAGCACTATCCTGTTTATCTGCCTCCCGATATTGATGGAAAAGAGCATACCAAAGAGCAACAGGCCAAATCGGTTGAAAATTACCTTTGGAAACTCTGTGAGGAAGGGATCCCGAAGCGGTATATTCCGCAACGGCTGGCAAAGGTCAAGGAGCTATATCCTCACAAAGATCCCATGGAAGTGGTACGAGAACGTTTGAATTATGAGATGAACGTGATTGTACCGAAAGGAATGTGTGACTACCTTTTGATTGTTTGGGATTTCATCAACTGGGCAAAAAATCAAGGGATTCCGATGGGCCCAGGAAGGGGATCTGGAGCAGGATCGATCATTCTTTATTTGATCGGAGTCACCGATATCGAGCCACTGCGATTCAATTTGTTCTTTGAGCGCTTCATCAATCCGGAACGGATCTCTTATCCTGATATCGATGTGGACATCTGCATGGATCGGCGTAGCGATGTGATCAATTATACCATGCAGAAGTATGGGAAGGACAATATTGCGCAAATCATCACATTCAATACGATGAAGGCCAAAAGCGTGCTACGCGACGTGGCAAGGGTCCTCAGCGTCCCGTTGGCAAAAGTGAATGGCATCGCTAAGTTGATCCCTGAAGACTTAAATATTACGCTCGAAAAAGCGTTGGAAAAAGATGCCGACTTGCGCCAAATGTACGAGCAAGATGAAGAAGACATCGAATCATCTATTTGGGTAAATCGTTGGAAGGTTCTGTGCGCAACACGGGGATCCATGCTGCAGGAATTATCATCAGTGGCCAGCCCTTGGTCAATTTGATACCCGTCTGTGTTTCTAAAGACTCCGAAATGCCGGTGACTCAGTATTCGATGAAGCCTGTAGAAATGGCGGGAATGTTGAAGGTCGACTTCTTGGGATTAAAGACTTTGACTTGCATTCAAATGTGTGTGGAGGCGGTGGAAGCATCGACGAAAGTACGGATCGATTGGATCGATTTGCCCCTTGATGACACGCAAGCTTTCTCCATCCTTAACCAAGGGAGGACGATGGGCATATTCCAGTTAGAATCGGGAGGAATGCAGGACCTTGCGCGGCAACTGCATTTGGACAAGTTTGAAGAAATCATTGCTGTAGGTGCCCTCTACCGCCCAGGTCCCATGGATATGATCCCATCCTTCATCAACCGAAAGCATGGACGGGAACCCATCGATTACGATCATCCCTGGATGAAAGACATCCTTTCCGAAACGTATGGGATCATGGTGTACCAAGAACAGGTCATGCAGATCGCCAGCAAATTGGCCAATTTTTCCCTTGGAGAAGGGGATGTACTGCGTAGGGCGATGGGAAAAAAAGACAGTGAACAGATGGCCAAACAACGGGAGAAATTCCGTTTAGGGGCGTCGGAGAATGGGATTAGTGAAACTGTCTCCATGCAAATATTCGACAAGATGGAAAAATTTGCCGCCTATGGCTTCAACAAATCTCATGCAGCTGCTTACGGTTATTTATCTTATGTCACAGCCTATTTCAAAGCCAATTATCCTAAGGAATGGATGGCTGCTTTGATGACCTGTGATAGCCACGATCTGACCAAAGTGGCAAAATTTATCCGAGAATGTCAAGCGATGCATATTCCCGTTCTTCCACCCGATATCAACGAGGCGGGTCAAACGTTCAAAGCTACACCTGAAGGGATCCGCTTTGCTATGAATGGGATCAAAGGAATCGGAAGTGGGGTTGTCGAGGGGATTCTTGAGGAAAGGGTGAAAAATGGAAAATTTAAATCGCTTTATGACTTTTTGAAGCGGATTGATGCTAAAAGAGTGGGCAAAAAAACGGTTGAGCATTTGATCGATGCTGGGGCCTTTGATTATACTAGTTGGACCCGCGATAGTTTACAATTAGGTCTTGATCAGATGTTTGAAGCTATTGTCAGTGAGCAAAAAGAAGCGGCGTCCGGTTTTATGGATCTCTTTGCTAAGACGGGAGATATGGGGGAAAAGCGGTTTGCTAAGCCTCCGCAGGTCAAACATCCCCGTTCAGCCTATGCTTTGCTTCTTAAGGAAAAGGAACTTTTAGGTTTTTTCTTGACAGGGCATCCGATGTCTTCCTATCAAGGAATTATCGAGCGGCTCTCTTGCGTTCCCCTTGGTAAGGTTGAGGATATGGACCATGACACCGTTTTCAGGGCTGCCTTTATTGTAGAGACCGTTCAGATACGCTTCTCAAGTAAGTCACAGAAAAAATTTGCCATTCTGACCATTAGCGATGGATATGAAGGTTTTGAGCTACCCATCTGGGCTGATCTATTTGAAGAGAAATCCCATCTCCTTAAAGAAAACCAGCTCCTTTACGCGATTTTGCAAGTGGATAAAAAAGAGCAGACGCTCCGTTTAAGTTGCCGTTGGCTGGATGACCTTACCCAAGCTAATGAAGCGATGATTGAAAATAGTGATAGGGCTTATGATCGGGTGAAAATGCAGGTCGCCCGTTATGGAAAAAAAAGCGCTGAGGGGCAGTTTAAAAAAACAAATACTCCCCCAAACCCTAAACCCAAAGTATCTTCTGTGAAAAAATTTATCCTTAAAATTGATGCTAATACCGCAAAGTTCAGCCATATTCTGTCGATTAAAGCACTGTTTGAAAAAGAACGCGGAGCCACTCCTGTCCATGTTGAGTTCCTCCACCAGGGAACTATAGTCGCAGACTTGCACATCGATCACCCTTGGGGCATCGAGGTTACGCAAGCGCTTCAAAATCAGCTAAAGCAGCTCCCTTGCGTGACAGAAATTCGGAGCGAGTGAAGTTTTTCCTTTTGCTCTTGACAGTTGCTTAGAACAAATCCTAAACTTCTGGGGATAATAACATATTTGGGGGCGATCTTATGAAATCACGAGCTCTAGGCCTGACGGCTTTTTTGATGGTGTGCTCGCTTTTTAACCCTGTAAATGCAGCATTTACCATTACCAATGGGCGCGTTGTCGATGTTAAAGAGGTGGCGACTCTCCCAGTTGAAGAACATTACCGTCTTGGCATTGAAGCTTATAATGCCTGTGAGTGGCAGGAGGCTTTACACAACTTCCGTGCTATTGTGTGTTCTTATCCGAATGCCTCTTGTGCACTCGATTGCTACTTTTATCAAGGGGCCTGTTATTTTTACTTAGATGAGCTCGACTTTGCTAACGAATCACTTTCTCAATATCTTAAGATGCAGAATAACCCTAAATACTTTGAAGAGACCATTGAGTACAAATTTTATATTGCGGAACGTTTTCGCTGCGGCGCATGCAAACGTTTTTTTGGTACGAAGCAATTGCCAAAATGGGCTTCAGGTCGAAGCCTCGGCCTGCAAATCTATGATGAAGTCATCTGTTCATTGCCGGCTCACGATCTTGCTGCCAGAGCTCTTTACTACAAAGGGGTCCTGTTGTGGGAAGATGATGCTTTTAGAGAAAGCATCGACTCCTTCCAAACTCTCATCCGTCGCTTTCCTAAGCACGAACTTGCTCCTGAAGCCTATCTGGCGATTGCGGATGTCTATGTGGAGCAGGCATGCTGTGAATTTCAAAATCCCGATCTTCTAGCTTTAGCTGGCATCAATTTGCGCAAATTTTCCCGAGATTTTCCTCGGGATGAGAGGATCTCCCTCGTTGAGGAACGGGTACAGTGGATGAAAGAATCTTTCGCTCGCGGACTTTATGAGATTGGTCGGTTTTACGAAAGAAAAGGAAAGCCTAGTGCAGCGGCGATTTACTATGCAAAAGCGATCAAAGATTTCCCCGATACAGAGATCGCTGAATTTTGCAAGGTACGCCTTGTGACATCCCATGGCCAGATTCCTGAAATTTTTAAAGACAGTTTAGATGCCGCTGAAAAAAGCACGATCGCATCATGAAATTCAGGTTAGTCCTTATCTTGGCTTATGGGTTTATTCTTTCAGCAACAAGTTGTGGATATCGTTTTGGCCAAGGGGAAACTTTAAGTCCTTATAGTTCGATTTCTGTTCCCTATGTCGATGGTGACTCTTATGGAGAATTCACCAATGCCTTAGTTAAGAGGGTTTCTGAATGGACCCATTTACGCTATAAGCGAGAAGGGGGAGATATGCTATTAAAAGTGAAGATTTTGGAAATCAAAGATGAAAATATTGGTTTCCGCTATGATCGAAATAACAAAGGGGAGTTGATTTATTCGATCATTCCCACGGAAACTCGGTTAGAAGTGATCGCTAAATTGGAGGTCGTCGAGGCTGGATCTGGACGTGTTATCATTGGTCCTTATGAATTTGTCGCAGCGACCGACTTTGATCACGACTATTATGCCAGCAGGCACGCGGTTAATATCTTTTCGTTGGGTCAATTAGTGGACTATGATGCCGCTTATGATGCAGCTATACGCCCGTTAAGCTCAGCATTTGCCGAAAAAATTGTTGATATCCTTGAGGGTGCTTAATGTATGAGAAAAACATACCCAGCTGCTCTTGATCAACTCTATAGTATGCTTAGATTTGTGCGAGAACAAAGTGGATTGGCGGGATTTTCCAGTTCTTCAATTTCGAAAATAGAGATGGCTTTAGAAGAGGTCTTAGTTAATATTATTAATCACGGTTATCCCGAAGGACCAGGAAATATCGAAATTGATTGCATGCCGATCAAAAAACAAGGGATAAAAATTGTGATCAAAGATCAGGGGATAGATTTTAACCTCTTAGAAATGGACGACCATTACGATCCCAAAGATCCGACGAAAAACCGTATTGGCGGTTATGGGATTTTTTTTATTAAACAGCTAGTTGATGGGATTAATTATATTCGTGAAGATAATTCCAACATCTTAACTTTAGTTAAGTATCATAATTAGTCAACAATTCTTCGTTTTCTTGTATCTCAAATAGAAATTTTTCTAAAAGTCTTAATACTAAACGGGATGTATTGTAAACACCAAAAGTCACAAAACCAACTTCGAGATGAGGTTGTTCTTCTCTATTTAAGGCAATCAGCACAAATGTACAGGCACTTCCATTCCGTTGATCGGGAACAATCCAAACGACAAAATCATCGTTGATCAAAGTGATCTTTTCGACCGATTCTATCACGTGAAAGTACTGAGTTAGAGTAGGATGGTCTTTTTTATTCGAAATATTCAGTAAATCATGCTTATGAAGAAGTTCTAAGTCGGCCTCTAATATTCCTTCTGGTAAGTATTCGCCGGGATTATTAACAAACTTTTTAAAACTCTCCTCTAATATATTAATGTCTTTCATTTGATACCCCCAGCCATATTAACTTATTATAAATTAAATATTTTAATTATCAAATAATAATCTTAAAGCAAATTGAATGCCAAATCTTGTCCATAAAGTCTTTATCAGCCATAATCATTGTGACTCGACTAAATACCCTTCTTCAAAATTTATTGCGCTGCAGTTGGCTTCTCTCGAAGCTGAAGGCATGACCAAAGTCGAGTTGTAAAGCTTTATTTGGAAGATTAAAAATGCGTTTTCCTATCCTAACCTTATTATTGATTTTTGCTTCTACAACCCTTTATGCCAAACAGTTAGTTCTTAATGTCGCCGCTGATTCGGCCATCGTTGTCAATCCCGATACGGGAGCTATCCTCTATGAAAAAAATAGTCGACGATTACAGTATGCGGCGAGCACTACGAAAATCGCCACAGTGTTGTATGCCTTGAAAAAAAAGGGAGATCAACTGGATTCGCAGCTGACCGCTGAACAGGATTTGATCGCTTCGATCTCCTATCAAGAAAAAAGAAGAGCAACTTCACACTTCCTGCCCATTGGATTGATAAAGAGGGTACTCATATGGGGTTAAAAAAAGGGGAGGTCATGTCTCTTCGGCATCTCCTTTATGGCGCCATGTTGGTCTCAGCCAACGATGCAGCGAATGTTATCGCTAAATATGTAGGAGGCTCAGTCTCCGAGTTTATGGATGAATTAAACGGATATTTGCATAGTTTAGGGGCTGAGGATACCCATTTCATGAATCCTCACGGACTTTTCCATCCTGAGCACCAAACGACAGCTTCTGATATGGCACTGATCGCATCAGAGGCGATGCGTGATCCGATGTTTCGCAAAATTGTCAGCACCGTCCATCATACGCGGCCTAAAACCAATAAGCAGGAACCTACGACCATGCTGCAATCCAACAAACTGCTCAAAAAAGGGAAAATACTATTATCCTAAAGCGATCGGTATAAAAACGGGCTATACGGCAATGGCACAACATAATCTTGTTGCTGCTGCGCAAGATGGGGACCGTATTTTAATAGCAGTCCTGTTTAAATCAGCTGATAGAAATGATCTTTTTAAGGATACCATTGCCCTTTTTGACGCTGCTTTCAACCAGCCTAAAGTGGAAAGGGTTCTTCTCAAGGCTGGCCAACAAAGCTTTACTACAGATATTCCTGGAGCATTAAAGGATCTCCAAACCTATTTGCCAAAAGAGGTAACAATCGCTTATTATCCTTCTGAGGAACCTGTTTTGAAGGCACTACTATTCTGGGATAGTATGACGCTGCCGATCCAAAAGGATCAAAGGGTTGGAGAAGTTAGATTTGTGCAAGAAGATGGCTCAGTGATGCTTGTAGAACCGATTTATGCCCTTGAAGCTGTTCATAAGAAAGGTTTTGCTGTTTTTTTTAGCGGGATTAGTGAAAAGGGGAAGCAAATTCTCAAACTCGGGGCTATTTTAGCACTTTTTTTTCTCCTGGGAGGGCTTTGGCTGCGCCGAGGGAAAAGGTTTCAAAATACATTCTAAATCATTTTTTGAAGTGAATTCATGCTTGCTGATTTCTTGGGAAGTGTGTTATTTCATTGTTCGTGGCATTTGACACTAAACTTAAACCTATATCAATGGAGGAGACTATGACAGCACCAGTAAGAACAGATCATAAAAATTTCGAATTCAGTTCGAAAATCGATAAAACTAATCTCGAAGACAATTCGAAGGTCCAACTCGCAGGCAAATCCTGGAGACGTACAGGAGGGGCATTATTAGCGACGGGGGTAGTTGTAGGATTGGTGTCGGTCTTGGCAATCTGTATACTGACGACGAATCTCGGGCAACATGTATCCAAATGGGGTGAAGGTGGGGCAAGAATGGTGAATTGGATGGGAGCGAATGCGAACGCTGTTATGATTGGTGGCTTTTCGGCAGCGGGCTTAAGCTTTTTAGTCTTAATTCCGACTTCAATTGTATGCCTATCAAGAGCTAACGCCCAGCGTGAGAAAGCAAAACAGGAAGAACTGGATCGCCTTCGCCACGTGGTTGTTTAACTTGAGGTTTTCGCGGGATGATGGATTGGGTAATCCATTATCCTGCTATCTTGTTTCTTTAAGAAAAGTGTAAAGGGTAATAAACTGATGAACAGACAGCTCTTCAGGTCTTGCTAAAGGGTTTAAACCAAGTTTTTTTAAGGCTTTTATCACGGCTTCAGGATTGTAAAGTTCCTTCAAGGAAGATTTTAGCATCTTGCGGCGATGGCCAAAGGCGGTGCGGGTTAACTTAAAAAAGCCTTCCACTTCCTGAGGATTTTGTAAAAGTCCTTCCCTTAAATTGTACACGACAACTGCCGAATCGACTTTGGGCACAGGGAAAAAACACCGCTTGCTGACTTTAAAGGCATACGCAACATCAGCGTAAAATTGGGAAAATACTGAAAAAGATCCATAATCTTCTTCACCAGCTGTTGCTGCGATTCGCCTGGCGACTTCATCTTGCACCATAACCACAACTCTACTTATAGAAGTGTGTAAAGGTATAAGTCTGGTTAAAATCGGTGTTGTAATGTGATAGGGGAGGTTTGCAATGACTTTAATCTTACCTTTCTTGATCGATAACTGGCTAAAATCCTTCTTAAGAATATCTCCACATTCTATCTGCAATCGATGATCAGGTGTTTGGAACCTATCCAATTTTTCAGCCATGATAGGGTCTTTATCAATTGCTCTGACATAGGCGCCCGCAGCCAATAAGGCTTCGGTTAAGGCTCCTGGGCCAGAACCAATCTCCAAAACTTCGTCACCGGCGCAGACTTCAGCCGCAGCTACAATTTTGCGCAGAATATTGCCATCGATCAAAAAATTTTGGGACAGTCCCTTTTTAGGCTTAATGCCAAGTGAATTGAGAAATTCCCATAGCGTTCCCGGTTGATACATCGACATGCAATGGCGATTACCTTTATTTCAACATAAAAGGTTGAAATGCTTCAGGCCCCTCGGTTGCAGGTTCCATTTCCTCGACGCTGAATTGTTTGCGCAATTTAATAAAATAAAGATCGGTTTCTTTATCGACAGCGATATCGATGAGGTTGTCCTTGATTTGATCTTCAACTTCATCAAAAGGCACCATTCCACCGGGGATCACCTGTTTTAGGTAGAATATTCTCCAAACCTTGGAGCGGTCCCTTCGGCTTTGTTGTGCGACAGGTTGAGAAAATGTCTCCGGCTCCAATTTAAACAAAACCTCTTTATAAGCTTCGGACACTTCAAGGTCATTGTGGTGAAACTCATCAGAAATATTGATGGCGCTATTTTTTCCAACCCCAGTTTCTTTAAATTTTTCGAAAAAATCTTTCAGAGGGATTTTCTGATCGGCAAGGATCTTATAGACTGCTTTAGCGCTTAACTCACCCTCTTTGTCATCCGGGTCTCTGATCGAAATAACATTGTAAATCCATTGGTGGGATCGAGGATTGTTCTTGGCATATTCTTCATAGGCTTCATGAATGGCTTGTGGCGTTACAGTACGGATAGCTTTCCCTTGCACTTTCGCCATCATCATCCGGCGGATGGCTATGTCCCCTTTTACAATTTTAAAGGCCTCATCAAAACTCAGACCTGCTTTTTCAAGGTTATCAATCATATTAGGGCCAAACATCGTTTCCATCTCTTGCCGTACATCCCCATTGCTCACAGGCAATTTGGATTCCTCCACATCGACTAAGATCAATTCTTTGTCAATTAACTGTTTTTCAACATCCTTCCAATGCATCATGTAAAATTGGTAACGTGCAGGTGCAATCTCTGCATATTCGGGGTATTGCCCATAAAAGATTATATCCATTTTCTTCATCACATCGATCACAGAAATCCCTTTTCCATTGACTCTTGCCAAGATTCTGTTGTTCACTTCGATATGTTCAGGCGCTTTTTGGCTTAGCAAATTGGAATCTAAACCCGCACCTGTTAAGTTCCCTGAAATTATTATTAATGATAGAAAGGCTAAGTATTTTGCTTTCATTGGATAACCTAGTATTTTAAACCCTAAATCATAATCGACAGAAGGTTTGATCACAAGCGCCTTTCAATAATTCCCAGCAATTCTAAATACGAAGACAAAGCAATTCAACACAAAACGAAGACTCAAAAGAGAACACCTTAAAAGCTTTGTGTCTTTGAGTCTGCGTGTCTTAGTGTTGAATTTTGTTGAACAAACTCTGCAAATGAAAGCTGAATATAAAAGGTCCAGGTATAGTTTTAGATAGATTTTTATATTCATTTAGTTTTTCTGAATAATTGCCCCATAAAATCCATCCATTCCTCCTTGGGAGGGTAAGATTTTTAAATCTGGCACCCTCGCACTAAACCGTAAGTTTTGCAAAAGAAATCGACTTGCTCCTGATTCTCTTCATGAAAAATACTACAAGTGGCGTAAACGATTTTTCCTTGAGGAGACAGCAACTTCAATGCTTTGCCGAAAATCTCCCGTTGTTGTTCCACTAACCGCGACAGAGTATACTAGAGAGAATTTCCATTTCATATCAGGATTGCGGCGGAAAGTGCCAGAACCTGTACAGGGAGCATCTACTAAAACCCAATCCATTTTACCCCGTAACTTATTCAATTTAGGGTCTTCAGGCAATACCACTTGGGCGTTCTGGATACCAGCCCTTTTCAGCCGCTTTCGAGCTTCATCTAAAGCCCAAGGGCGAATATCGTGCAAATAAATCTGTCCCCGATGTTGCATCTTGGGAGCAAATGCTAATGTTTTCCCTCCCGAACCCGCACAATAATCCATCACCTGATCTCCAGGGGTTGGGTCCATTAAATTGGCGATTAGTTGACTTCCCTCATCTTGCACTTCAAAAAGCCCTTGCTTAAATTCAGGCATGCTAAAAAAGTGGTCTTTTTAGGGAAAATGATTCCCCACGAGGAGTGTTGAGTAGGATAAACTTGATAACCTTCTTTCCATAAAGCAACCAATGCATCTCGAGTAGTTTTCAATAAATTTGCTCGCACAGTCGTTGGAGCCGCAGTATTGCAGGCTAAGCATATCCTCTCGGCTTCTACAGAGCCATATTCTTTTAAAATCAATTCATAGAGTGGCTTTGGAAAGCTAAGGCGTACATTCGGCGGCAATGTTTGATCTTTCAACACTGTTTTGAGATCGATTTTTTCGTAGGCCCGGTAACGCTTTTCCCAACTGACCGGACGGTCGATAAAGGCATCCAGTAATCCTTGCCATCGGATCATTCCGTAAACGGTTTCAGCGATTAGACCCCGATCTTTTGACCCCAAAGCTTTGTTGGCTCTGAAATATTGGCTAATCCAATAATCCAGTGGAAAGGATTGATTGTTGTAACCTTCGAGTAAATTCAATAAATGATGTTCACGAAAAGGACGCGCCATAACTTTGCCGACATAAAATATTGGAAATAGTATAAGGGTTTATTTAATAGATTTAAACCTCTATCAGGTGAATTATGAAAGCTGCATTCATTTCCTTGGCCCTTCTCCTTTCTAGAATATGCTTAAGCTCTGTCTTTCTTATCGCAGGGTTTGATAAAATATTTAATTATTCCCAAATCACCGAGATGATCACCGCTAAAAATCTTCCCAGTCCTTTCTTACTTTATGTCGGTGCCATCGTGATCGAAATCTTATTTGGAGCAATGCTTCTTCTCGGTTGCTGGACCCGGACTTCGGCATTGATTCTTTGTTTATTTTTGATCCCGACAACTTACTATTTCCACGACTTTTGGAGCGCAACCCCCGAAATGGCCAAATTTCAAACGGCGATGTTCTTAAAAAATATTGCAATCATTGGGGGATTAATCGCAATTTTAACGACAGGGGCAGGACGATTTAGTTTTGATTACTCCCACGCTTGTCTTAAGGACAGGGATGCTTCAGTACAGCCAGAACCAAAACCCGAAGCATAAAATAATCAATCAAGATTTAATTGCGCTTAGATCCACCCTTATGTTAAACTGCAACCCTTAATATTATAATACTTTAGGAGGCTTTTATGACTGCCGGTTCAGGAATGACGCTAGGTCTAGCTGCCGAAATCAAAGAAATACGAAATGATTTTCAGCTAAGGAAGCTCAATGCAGAAAAGCAAACCAAAGAAATTGATTCAAATGGAAGAAAATACAAATGGTTTGCAGCAGGTTGTATTGTGGTAGGCAGTGTACTCATTGTCATTTCTGCAATTGGAGTTGCCATAATCGCTAAACCTGAATTTGCTCAGTCTCTTTCAGAGCTCAGTGCTTCGACGGCCAATTCCGTCAATTTCTTGCAAAATCGAGCAATCACCTTTCTTGTATTAAGTGGTTCAGGATTAGCTGGAGGGCTGTCTCTCTACTCCACCGCCGCCATGAGTCTAAGAGAGGCTTATTTCGGAATCGCAAAATACAAAAAAGAAGTGGAAGCCCTGGAAGAAATAAAGAAAACTGTAGACGCAGACTTAAATGCTAAAGTACAGGCGATAATTAATTTGGTTTTAGGTAGATTTATTGATGAAAATAAAAGGGATGTTGACGATCTAGAAAGAATAAAAAGAAATCTTCAAAATCGGATATCTAGGATTGAAGAAGCCATTACTGAATGTAAGAAAAAAATCAGAGAATTAGAAGTTAATGAACCGATTATACCTAAAAGCGACGAAGGGAAGAGAGCGATGGTTGCTGCAGTGGAGATAAATGACTCTTTATTGGGGGCCTTTAATTGGATAGTAAAACAGCTTGAGAACCTAAGATCGAATGATCAAGAACTCTTGAAAAAACACTTTCAAGGATAACGCTTTTAGTTATCACAAGGCTGATCATGTCTTCCAACTCATCTTATTCTGGACCAAGCGCCTTTCCGATTAAGCCCTGGAAGCATGTTCTGTCAGTTTCTTTGTCTTTTATATTAGTTGCATTTGGGCAACCCACCTGGTGTGCCAGTTGTGGGTTAGCCGCTGCAGTGATTGGTTACACTCTTTTTTGGCGCTCTCTTTGGGGAATTTGCTCCTATCCGTTCCGTTTTTGGTGTGGAGTCACCTGGTTTACATTGGTACAACTTTTTCAACTTTCCTGGATGGTTTCCCACCCTTACCTATACATTTATGCGGTGTGGTTTTTTTTCGCATTCATGTTTGGGATCCAATTTGGAATCCTATGCTTGCTGATTCGACCCTCCACCGTTAAACCCATTTGGTCATGTGCAGCCTTGGCTGGTGTATGGGCACTCCTTGAATGGTCACGCCTTTACTTTATGTCTGGTTTCACGTGGAATCCTATTGGACTCGCTTTAAGCGGCAACCTTCTCGCGATGCAAACAGGATCGATTGCTGGGGTATATGGAATGTCCTTTTGGATTATCTTTGTTAACTTACTCTGCCTTCGGTTGTGGGTGCTTAAAAGAAAGTTAACCTCTTTTTTCCTTTGGGTGATTGCGGCTCTGTTCCCTTATATCTATGGGTATTTCCATCTGGTTTATCACCAACATGTGGTTCAAAATCAAAATCCTCAACCTCAAGTTCTTTCAACTGTTCTGGTGCAAACAGCATTTCCCATTGAAGAGTTAATGCCTTTTAAGAATATCCATGAAGCAGTCGGATATGTTCAAGAGGAATGGCAGCAAATTTTCAGAATTTTAAAGAAACAACAAGGGAAATCGATCGACCTTATCATTTTTCCCGAATGCACAGTTCCTTATGGAACATACACTCCGCTATTTCCTTATTCCACAATTGCGCACTCCATCAAAAAAATTTTGGGCAAAGATGCAGCTGCTCAATTGCCCCCGCCTACTTTTCCTTATGCCGAAGAGGTCCAACTACCCTCAGGCGCTATCCACATGGTGAGCAATGCCTACGTAGCCCAGTCTATAGCTGATATTTTTAATGCAGGTGTATTGATTGGACTTGAAGATGTTGATATCGGAACAGATAAAAAAAGATCCACCTTTATTTCTGCGCAATTTTTCGTCCCTAAAGGGAGCGAAGTGCTTCGGTACGATAAACAAATCCTTTTACCGATGGCGGAATATATCCCCTCCCAGTTTTTAAAATCATTGGCAAGCCATTATGGCATTTTGAGTTCTTTTCACCCCTGGACGTGAGGCTAAAATTTTCAATTGTCGGGGTGTACCCTTTGGGACATCCATCTGTTACGAGGAAACTTTTGGCGAATTGATGCGGTATAACAAATTAAAAGGGGCTAATCTATTGGTCAACCTAACCAGCGATATTTGGTATCCCTATTCAAGTCTGCCTCAATCCCATTTTGATCATGCTCGACTTCGCGCTGTGGAATTGGGAATGCCGCTTGCTCGCTCTTGTAACACGGGGATTACTGGTGCAGTCGATAGTTTTGGAAGAGTTTTAGCCGTTTTAGGGACTAATCCTCAAGAGACGCATGATTTAGCCGATTCTTTACAGGTGCAAATTCCGATTTTTCATTACCCGACGCTGTATGGTTTGTTAGGGGATAAGTTAATAGTGGCACTATCGTCGATGTTGGCGGCATGTTTATTTTTTACACGCATTTTAAATCGGCCCTAATTCTCTTTTGCCTATATTTCCTTAATCGATTATGATTAGAGTTTTGTAATTCAGATGATTGAATATTAATATGATTGAAAGCCAAACATTTGCAGAACCTGAATACGCCTCAAAATACCGTGTTCAATCAACCTTGAAACAGCCTGTGAAATTTGACGGGATCGGCATCCACTCCGGTAAAAACGCCCACATGCGCTTTGTTCCTGCTAAAGAAGGGACAGGGATCTTGTTTAAGCGGACCGACCTTCCAGGACAACCAGTGATCCCCGCTAATATCGAGTATGTGTGTGATAATTCCCGAAGCACCAATATTGGCCTCGGCGATGTGCGGATTTTAACTGTAGAACATGTTTTAGCAGCTCTTAGAGCTTATGAAATTGATAATCTTATCATCGAGCTCTCTTCGGTAGAGCCCCCTGTTGGCAATGGCAGTTCCGATGTGTTTATCGAAATGATTGAAAAAGCAGGAATTCAGCAGCAAAATGACCACATTCCTCTCGTTAAGCTGGAAAGCCCTGTTTACTATTCGGAAGGAGATATCCACCTCGTCGCTTTACCAAGCGATGAATATCGGATTAGCTACACGCTGGATTATCCCGACTGCCCGGCTTTGAAATCGCAATACTTTTCTATGGCTGTCACACCCGCCAATTTTAAAAAAGAAATTTCCCCTTGCCGGACATTTTCACTCTACAAAGAAGTCGCTTATCTCATGGATAAAGGACTGATCAAGGGGGGAAGCCTCGACAATGCTGTCGTGATCAAGGATGATGCCATCCTTAGTAAAAATGGGCTCTTCTTTCCTAATGAAATGGTACGACACAAAATTCTTGACCTGATCGGCGATCTTTCCCTCGTGGGTTTCCACTTCCTAGCCCACATTATCGCAATCCGGTCAGGTCATGCTACCAATGTAGCCTTGGCCCAAAAAATCTATCAAACCCTTACGATGGAGCGAAGTTAATGGCTAATGCTTCCGCCACACCAAGGACCTTTGAATTAAAAGAGATCATTAAAATCCTACCCCACCGTTACCCATTTTTACTTGTGGACAAGATTTTATCGGTCGATATCGATGCCGGAACAATTGTCGGTCAAAAAAATGTCACATTCAATGAGCCGTTTTTTCAAGGGCATTTTCCCGAAGCACCTATCATGCCTGGAGTGTTGATCCTCGAGGCCATGGCTCAAGTAGGAGGCGTATTAGTTCACCTCAAAGGGCATACCAACAAAATCGCTGTCCTGTTAACTGTCAACAACGCTAAGTTCCGTCTTCCAGTACGCCCTGGAGACGTTTTACATTTGCACGGGGAAGGGCTGCACGTCGGCAGCCGCGGCGGAAAAATAAAAGCTAAAGCTCTAGTGAATGATAAAGTTGCAGCTCAAGCGGAAATCGGCTTTGCCCTCGTCGATATCAGTCAAATATAAGGATAATTAATAAAAAACTTAGTGGTGACAAGACCCATGGAAAAGAGATGTTCAAATAAACAAATCCATCCTACTGCAGTGATAGAACCTGGCGCACAGATTGGGGATAATGTAACCATAGAACCCTACGTGGTCGTCAAAGGGAACGTGATTCTTGAAGACAACGTGACCCTTAAATCTCACTGTTACATCGACGGATATACCACAATCGGGGAAGGCACCACGATTTATCCGGGAGCCAGCATCGGGACGAAATCGCAAGATCTCAAGTTCCGGGGTGAAAAAACATTTGTTAAAATTGGTAAGCATTGTGAAATTCGGGAATTTGCAACGATTAACTCCTCATGCAAAGAAAATACTGTTGTCAAAGTAGGCGATAAATGTCTAATCATGGCCTATTGTCATATCGCCCATAATTGTGAAATCGGTAACCGCGTGATTATGAGTAATAATGCCACTTTGGCAGGACATGTAATTGTCGAAGATTGCGCCATCATTGGAGGAATGACTCCAATCCATCAATTCACCCGCATTGGTTGCTACAGTTTTGTCGGCGGCATGAGTCGTGTCACCCACGATATTCCCCCTTACACGATCGGTGCTGGCATCCCATTCCGTTTTGGCGGACTTAATATCATAGGCCTTAAAAGGAACGGCTTTCCCCTAGCCACACGGCAAGCTCTAACCAAAGCCTTTAAATTCATTTACCGTTCCGGCTTGCGGATCGAAGAGGCGCTCGAAAGGATCGAAAATGAAGTGCCCGATCTTCCCGAAGTTCGTCACTGGCTCCAATTTTGCAGAAGTTCCAAAAGAGGCCTTCTGGGCTTGCAAGGAGTCACCGGACGTGCCCAAGCCAATGCCTGTGAAGAAGAAACCGACGAAGAAGCTTTAGCAGCACGCAGCCGTCCATGAGAGTCGTTTTTTTTGGCACCCCTCGGATCGCAGCTGATGTCCTTGAATTTCTCCTCAAAAAAAAATTGAGGTTGTCGCTACTATTTCAAAGCCAGATAGGCCCCAAGGGCGGTCTAAAGAGCTCGTTCCCGTTCCGGTCAAAGTCGCCTCTCAAACACATCAACCCCCCATCCCTGTTTATCAGCCGGAAAAAGTTTCTGCACCAGAATTCGCTGCTACATTGGAATCTTTCAAGGCCGATCTTTTTGTCGTGGTCGCCTATGGAGAAATCTTAAAGCAGCACGTACTTGCGTTGCCCAAACGAGCCTGCATTAACATGCATGCCAGCTTTTTGCCGAAATATAGAGGAGCAGCCCCAATCCAGCGAGCAATCATCAATGGGGAAACCGAATCGGGTGTCACCATCATGCACATGGTCAAACAAATGGATGCCGGTGATATCATTAAAGCGCTCAAGATCCCTATTCCCCCTGAAATGACCGCAGGTGAATTAGAAGCTGAGATCACAAAACAAGGCGCACAAGCCCTTTTTGAAGTCATTGAAGCATTTAAGCAAGGAACACCACCATCGACGCCACAAGATCATTCCCAAATGACACTCGCTCCTAAAATTGAACTTGTCGATGCTGAGATAAAATGGGTAGAACCTGCTAGAAACATTCATAATTTGATCCGAGGTACAAATCCTGAACCCGGTGCTTGGTGCACTGTTTTACTCAATAGGCAATCCAAACGTTTGCGCGTATTTCAATCTCGGGGTACAGCCAGGTAAATTGGGGCGCCCCGGAGAAATTTTAAGTTATGGAAAAGCAGGGTGGATCATTGCCTGCGGGCAAGATGCTCTTGAACTTCTCGAAGTTCAGCTGGAAGGAAAAAAAAGGATGTCCGCGTCAGATCTCATGCGGGGGCATCTACCCGTGAGCCCTGAGTTTTGTCCTTGGGTTTTCCAAATCTCGCATTAAAATCACGGCTTGAGGTCTCGGATCATTTTCCTTTACAATCAATTCATATTCTCTTATGATTTAATCTCCTAAATAGAAACTAAATATTTATAATCAATGGATTAAATGACAAGATGGCGGCTCCTTTAAAATTTTGGACAGCTCCCCTTGAGACCGTCGCTTCTTATCTTCCCTCGATGCCGAGCTTGCCCATTCATTCACCGACTGTGGATTTTGCTGCTAAAATTACCGAATGGTGCACAATTATTGGCGAACAAATGAATTTAATCAGGCAAGGAATCGGGTAACTTTACACAATTGCCTGTGTCCCTTACTTGCTGACCGGACAATTTTTAAAGGAAAAAACTCCTTTTGGCGTCATCGGAAATCTGCTATTATGTTTTAGTGCCTTTGGAAGCATTTTGCCCTTCCTCGACTATGTGAAAGCAATTAATTTGAGTCATATTGCCGGAGTGATAGGTCAAGTGCGGTTTTTAGCCGCTCATGCATATTCCTATAGGAACCATCCTTAGCGGTGTATCGAGCATAGGGTACATTTTTTTTGGATTGGATGCAGCCTACCGACTCTTCCAGCCCCAAACTAAAGGTCCTTTTAAAAGGCAAGCTTGGCTTGATATTGCGAACGCAGTGGTTCAAGTGACTGTTTCAGGACTTTTGATAGCTGGGATGACCCGCTTACCCGTTTTAATTCCGATGGACGGCCTATGCCTCATAGTCGGCTCCGTTTGTTTCTTGCACCGTTGCTCACTGCCCCCTAAAATCCTGGATCAGCAAAAAGTAAAAATAAGAAAACAGAACCTAAAATGAAGAAAGTGCCGCAGGTCCAAAAAATCCGCAAGCTCCGTCTCTGCGTAACGAGTAGAACTCGCACTTATCGTGAAAGATCAGTATTGGAGGTTATGCCATGTCATTAGTAGATTTCAATCGAGTCCCTGAGTCAGAACTGGAGGATTTGGAGGTCCACCATCCCCCCCACCTACAAAGAAGTCAAAAAAAGTCAAAAGCAGGTGAGACTGGTTTCCTTGAGTCTTTAAAAAATGGCGTTGATAATCTAAAAGGGGTCCAGAGTATTATTACAAAGCCTGGACGAGCTGTGGAGGGTGCTTTGAATACGATGGAAGTGTCAATGACCGATGGCTGGAAAAACATTTTAAGAACCACTACTCAAGTGAATGGTATCTTATCTGGCATCAGCATTTTCCTGATCCAGAAATGATTAAAAAAATCAAAGATGATATCGAGGTTATCAAAGGGATCAAGGGTGTTAAAGATGCTGCCACTGGGAAAGTTGTTAGAGACTTTTCAAAGGTCACCTTCTCTTGGTTTACTGATCAAAATGGATTTTGGCCTAAGCAGATTGCAAACTTGATTGAATTGATCCGCTTTTTAGAAAGTCACCGCCTTTACAATTTAGGCAAAGTTTCAACCGACTTAAACACCGCTAAATCCTTCTTGGATGGTATTGGCAACCTATTTAGCATTATTCACAAGTCCATTCAAATTCATCTTGCTAAAGAAAAATTGAAAAAAACTGAGGTGTCTTTAAATAAGTGGCAACAGCGTAAAATAAAGTGGAAGAACGTTGATCACATCGATAAGCAGATTTTAAAAGTCCGCTTGAAGTTCTATGATAAAGTGTCGGAAATTGCTAAAAAATCAAACCGCCTTCCTCCGGATGAAGTGAAGAATATCAAAGACTTAAAAGAAGAAATCACTCGGGAATTGCTCCATAAGAAATTTGTTAAAATTGACGGATCTGAAAATCTTCCTGAGCAAAAATTAAAAATGATTGAAAGCAAACTTTGGGAAGCAAAAATCGATCCTAAAGTTCGTCTCGCATTGCTAGACATTGTCAAGGGGCCTGGTTCGCCTAAAGCAAGGCTCGACATACTCAATTCACTTACTAGTATCAACGTCAATCCCAATGAAGATCCAATCTCTTTTGGAGTTTATAAATCAGACAATATCCCCATGGATACTAAGACTAATGCCATTTTTAACCGGTTTAATGACAGTGCAACCTCGGTAATAAAAAATGATTATAATAAGGCTCATGATAAAGCAATACGTGCCCAGCGAGCTTGGAGGAGCTTCCGTTTTCCTGAGATCGCTAA
>CAVPVT010000025.1:0-18540 GCA_963709145.1 Parachlamydiales bacterium | reverse complement strand
CTAACAACCCCTTTAGAAACAATAAAGAATTAGCCTTCTTTTAAACGAACTTCTCGATCTCTCATTTTGATATTTAGCTGACCTTTTACAACCAGAAAAAATTCATCTTCATCTTTATGAGAATGCCAAACGAATTCTCCTTTGGCCTTAAATATTTTTACAAAACAGTTATTGACTTCTCCAAGTATTTTTGGAGTCCAATAGGTGTCAAATAATTGAAATTTGTTTATTAAGTTAACTTTATCCATTATTACCCTATAATCGGAAGGAATTATTAAAAAATGTTTCAAAAATCGAATTCATCTTGCAACTTTTTTTTGTCAAAGGCTTTAGAATATCCCCAGTACTCTGACGCCGATGTTCTCATTGTCAAAGTTGAAGTTGACATTGAGGCCGGAGGGATTAAAGCTCCCAACACCAGGCTGATAACACTTAATTTTCTTTGCACAACATCCATAGGTCAAAGGATTATAGCCGTAAGGAAGTTAGCCAAATTTAGCAAATACTGCAAAGTTAAAGAATACTTCTTCCCTTACCGTCGGAATTATTGTATTAGTGCCATAATTTTGAACAAGCTTTTCCTTAGCTTCAAAAGCCTTATGCCTGCTACTAGAAATGATATTTTTTCCTCTTAGAATCCAATAAGATTTTTCAATAGGAATCTCTTTATCTTTCATGAGAATTTCATCCCCAAATCGACACCCAACTTCATCGATTTTTTTGGATACTGCAAGCTGTCCCATAGTTTCTAAGTCGAGATGTTTACCATCGATCTCTTCAGGCATGAGCAAAAACATCCAGTTTTCCATCGTCCTCTGTTTGGGAAAATCAGGATCGGGACTGAGGAGAATTTTTTTATAATTGTCTGGAAGAGGAGGAACTGGCTTTGTAATTTCACCAAAATACTTTTTACAATCTTGTGCATCAAAGATGTAGTCTTTGATTTTTAAATCAAGCAACAGTTGATCATCTTTTGCTAATTGACGCCATCCTCGGCTTACTAGGCAGCATTTTGCAAGCTCAGGAAGATTAAGATACGAAAAGATTTCTAGAACTATCTCTTCAGGAAGTTGCTGAAATAATTGTCTCTCTGGGATTTCCACTGTCCCTACAGGATGATTATCTATACGGTGACTACAATCCATATTATTACTCGCTTATTTGTTTATTAAAAAACATCATATAAATTAAGTTGTGTTTAAATAAAGAAATATTACACACTAAATATTCCATTTGTTTCAAATGAAATTAAAACACCAAATACTTTTAATTTAAAGCCTTGCGGTGTGACAGCATGATTTTTTTTTGGGCAGCATTGCTGATATCATGCTGAAACCTGTTTTCGCTGAGTTGTCAAATTTACATAATCATCTAACTTATGTGGTCTTGTCGAATTTGATTTCCGATCTGCAACCAAATGTATACCGTTATTTTTAAGAAAGCTTAGAATGCTCTTGCTGCGTGAAGAACGGTTTCGATTTCAACAACCGTCTAAGAAACAAAAAATCAAGGGCTCTTTGCCAAGTTCAAAGTAACCAGTTCCAAGGGCCTTAGAATTTCCGCCGAGCCCCGACGCCGATCCGTTCAAAGCCAAAGCAGTGGCAGTCGACATCGAGGCCAGAGGGAGAAAAGCCCCCAACAGTGACGTGCCCGCCCTCAACTATATCTACACAACGTCCATAAGCCCAAGGATTGTCGCCGTAGGGACGTTCTCCAAATTTAGCATATACCGCAAAGTTAAAGAAAACTTCTTCCCTTGCCGTAGGAACTTTAGCATTAGCTCTATAATTTTGGACGAGCTTTTCCTGAGCTTCAAAAGACTTTTCCTTGCTATTCGGAACAATATTTTTTCTTTTCAAGATCCAATAAGATTTTTCAACGGGAATTTTTTTATCTCTCTTAAGAGTTTCACCGCTAATAAATCGATACACAACTTTATGGATTTTTTTGGATACTATAAGCTGTTCCATAGTTTCTAGATTGAGAGGTTTACCATCGATCTCTTCAGGCATGAGCAAAAACATCCAGTTCTCCATCGTCCTCTGTTCAGGAAAATCAGGATCGGGACTGAAGAGAATTCTTTTATAATTGTCTGGAAGAGGAGGAACTGGCTTTGTAATTTCACCAAAATATTTTTTACAATCTTGTGCACCAAAGATAGAGTCTTTGATTTTTAAATCAAGCCACAGTTGATCATCTTTTGCTAATTGACGCCATGCCCGGCTTACTAGGCAGCATTTTGCAAGCTCAGCACGATTAAGATACGAAAAGATTTCTAGAACTGCCTCTTCAGGAAGTTGCTGAAATAATTGTCTCTCTGGGATTTCCACTACAGGATGATTATCTATACGATTACTACAATCCATATTATTACTCGCTTATTTGTTTATTAAAAAACATCATATATTATTAATAATAATTTTCCAATCAATTTATCCCTGACGATAAGACTTTATCAAAACCTTTTATCACATTTTATTTTGTTTCCGAAGGAAGAATGATTTTTTTTGAAAATATCTCTATTACCAAAATCGATCTTTAAATTCTCATTTGTAAGATGAACCAGACATCTTTAATATATTATTAAATTATTTTAATAATTCTTTAACAAAAATAATTTATAATTATTATTAATAATTTAAAAGGTGATTTATGTCTTGTGAAGTTAGTGCAAAACATGGAAGTAGTCATCCTGTTATTCCGCAGAGAAATCCTTATAAAGTGGGAAAATATGTAGGGATTGCGCTTGGAATACTTGGAGCGGGTGTAATAATCGGAGGGGCTTGCTTAGGAAGGTTTGGGGCATCTTCCCTTTCTGAATCGCTCATCAATCGGGTGGTCCCCATTTTAGTGGGCACCGGAACAGGAATTTTCTTATTTAGCATCCCTGTTATGGCAGCATTCTGGAGTCGAAGTAGTGAATGGGATGAGGCACAAAAAAAATAAATTCATTTAGAATATTTTTTCTAGATCAGGCACATGTTTCGCCGTTGTCACTACGATTACTGTATCGCCTGGTGACATAATCCTATCCCCTTTTGCGACCATGATCCTTCCCCTGTTTTGGATCATAGCAATTAAAAAGTCCCGAGGGAGCATTGGTCCCAGTTCGGAAAGGGGTATTCCCACCACTTTCGATTCCATGGATACATTAATCTCCATGACTTCTGCTTGATTGTCGTACAAAGAAACTAAGGTTGTCACAGTCCCAGTCAGAATTTTTGACAAAATTTGATTGGCCGCTGTTACCCGTGGAGAGACAACGTTTTTGATCCCCAAGGGAGCCAAAACAGCCTTATAATTGATATTCGACACTATAATTAAAACGTCTTTGCAACCGGTCTCTTTTGCCAAAATTGCACACGTTGTATTGATCTCATCGTGACGTGTTGCTGCAATAAATATGTCCGTTTGGCCAATTTTCTCAGAGCGGAGAAAGTCAAGATCAGTCGCATCATGATGGATAATTGTGCAACCACTCAGCTGTTCTGCCAAATAATTACAGCGCTGAAAATCTTTTTCGATAATTTTTACATTGATCTGACGCCTGATCAATAACCTTGCAAGGTGGATGCCTGTGAGTGATCCCCCAACAATCACGACCGATTTGATCGGCTTAAAATCGATCCCAATGAATTTATGCAAATGGGAGATCTCCTCCGTTTCCCCAATAAATGTGACTTCATCGTCTGGGAGAAGAGCATCATTCCCATGCGGGAAAATTACTTTGTCTTCGGTACGGGGAACGGGCTGTTTTTCTTCAATCGTGCGTTTGATTAAGCCCACCATAATTCCTTTAGGCATCGCAAGCTGTCTTAAAGGGATATTACTTTTGCTCCAATTAGGTGGAATAGTCAAGGTTCGCAATTCAACTGCTCCATGAGCGAAATATTCAACGGTTACCGATCCTTGGCTATACATATATTTATAAATATCATTAGCAACGAGCAGTTCAGGACAGATAAAATGATCTACATCAAAAATTCGGGCAAAATCGAGACGAGTCCTATTTAAATAACGATTATCTCTAATCCTTGCGACGGTATAGGGGTAGCCTAACTGTTTTGCGATACTGCATGCCACCAAATTGGTCTCATCATCATTGGTTAAAGCGATCAGCATATGGGGCATCAATTCCATCAAATCGTCGAGGAGTTGCCAGTCAGATCCTGAGCCATGACGTATCGCGACATCAAACTGTAAAACTAATTCTTCAAGTTTGGTTTTGTCTTTATCGATAACAATGACGTTATGTTGTTCCTTCGATAAAACGGATGCCATGTAGCGTCCGATATCTCCAGCTCCAATGATGACAATATTCATTTAAGAGAAAATCCTACTGTTTGCCTCCACGCTACCGATTCCTCTTTAATAAGTCATTATTAATTAACTTCTAATCATTGCCAATTAAGATTGAAATATCTAAAATAAGCCGTTGTTATCTATACACTTAACTTTGCAAATGAGTTTCTTGAAATGAAGGTTTTTCTCTTAATTTTGGGTCTTTTTCTCACAATGTTCGGTATTACTCGTGGAGAAAACAATGCCCTTCTGGACAAAGCAAGTTGGATTCCCGATCAGTATCAATCAGTGAATGTGATCGACGGTGAATTCATTGAATCCAAGATCGATTTAACATTAAATGGTCCCTATCCATTTGAAATCAAACGGTGGTCGGGTCCTCCCCTAGACAATCAAAAAACAACCTCTAATGGTTGGTTCATTCTTCCTCTAGACCTATTCGTTGTTGATAAGAATTTACCCAAAGAATCAATCCATCCCACGCATAAATTCATTTATGAATATGAAAAATCGGGTTCACTCAAATCGCTTTATACCCAATCACTAGATGGCAAAATCACATTCAATGGCATTAAAATTCTCAAAAACACTGATGACAAGTTGGAGATTGAATCCATCAACGGTCAAAAGGTGTTGTATGAATTTCAAAAGGACAAAGACAAGCGAAAGCTGCTTTCCAAAGTCAAAGCCCCAGGTTTACCTGCAGTTACTTACACCTATCAACCCCACTCTATTGAAAAACGGAGTGTAATCGTCAGCCGAAGTGAGCCGTTAGGGCGCTCTTTGCAAATCGAATATTACGCTACGGATGATTTCAACAACGGCAAGGTTAAAGCCTTAAAAACACCCCAAGATCTTAGTGGGGAACAGATCACTACCGCAAAATTTGTCTACAAACCTTATGAAACGGAAGTTTATGACGCTCACGGCCACAAAACCCTCTATAAATATAACCTTGATAAAAAGCTGATTTCTATCGAATCCCAGCATCCTGATGGTGACACTAACCTTCCCTACAGAGTTCACCGTTTTTATTGGCAAGATGGGCGAATGGTCTCAAAAACTGTTGAAGATGGCCAGCACAATGTTTACCTTTGTGAAACTTTCCACTATGACACAGAAGGTCGATTGATCAAAGAAACGATTTTAGGAGATCTCTCAGGTCACAATGCACAACCATTTACCGTGGA
Organism: Parachlamydiales bacterium; assembly: GCA_963709145.1. Lineage (GTDB taxonomy): Bacteria > Chlamydiota > Chlamydiia > Chlamydiales > Parachlamydiaceae > JBDHQB01. The sequence continues at coordinate 13,048 of CAVPVT010000025.1, read as the reverse complement.
TGAAAATGGGCAACCGAACGAAAATTCCACTGAATCCTACAGTACTATCTATACTTATACCAACGATGGCACAGGACTTCTTTTAAGTTCAAAAGAAGATAACGGCAAAGAGGTTCATTATACCTATTATCCTAAACTTCATTTGCTCCAAAGCCGTCTTATTCTTTTTAACAATCGAATTATCCAAAGGGAATTCTTCGATTACGATCTTCATGGAAAACTTTTGCAGAGCGTTGTCGATGATGGTAGCTCTTCTGACCGCAGCAATTTGCAAGATGCGACCAATCAGAAATTCGTACAAATGAAATCTTATGCCCCTAAGCCTAATCAAGGACTTCCTATCTCAGTATTTGAATACATGGTTGATGTAGAAACTGGAACAAATACATGGCTCAAACACACCCGTACTGTTTATACCAACGAAGGGCTGCCAAAGGAAAAAAAAGTCTTCGATAGCGGTTTGGTTTGTCGGGAAATGACCGATTTTCAATATGATTCACAAGGTCGTTTAGTTTCTAAAACTGAGCTTGGAGGGGTGCAATCAACCTACACCTATGATGAAGTTGGTAATCCTTTACGCAGAACCTCTTCAAACGATCAACTCGACACCAACTTTGCCTATGATCTATCTAACAGATTGATTCGGCAAGAGGAATTGTCCACTGATGGAAAATTGCGTGGGATCACTTACCGCTATGATAAGATTGGCAATAAAATTGCCTCTTCAGATAGCTGTGGAAATACCACCGAGTACTCTTATGACGCACTTAATCGACTTATAATGACTACTCTTCCGGCTGTATTAAGTTCCGATGAAAGCCCTGTAAGCTATGTGATCAAAAATGAATATGACTTATTCGACAGAATTATCAAAACGATTAATCCTGATGGCGATGCCACTGAAACAAAATACAATGCTCGTGGCAAGCCTGTCGAAGTCCGGTATTTCGATGGCACTTCTGAAAAGACTTTTTACAACTTGGATGGTTCCCTCAAAGAAATCATCGATCGAAACGGTTTTGTAACGAAGTTAACTTATGATGGCTATGACCGTACGATAGATACTACTGTGTTATCCCCAAACGGTGTTGTCATAAAAAACACACACTCAACTTATCAAGGATTTCGACTGCTATCTATCGAAGATCGGAATCAGAAGAAGATCAGCTACAACTACGACACAGCGGGTCGCTTGAGCACTGAGGAGCAAGGCTCAAAAAAAATCGCTTACGAATACGACAATTACGGTCTACCCACTCTCAAGAAAGAATGGTTTGGAAATGGGGAACAAGATTTTCGTGCAACCCGCATAGAAAGGGATCAACACCAACAAATATTAAAAATATTCATCGAAGATAATTTGGGAAATGTGCTTCTCGAACAAAATAGCGAAGATGAAAAAAAGGTTGGATCCTTTGGTGAGTCAGACGCAAAAGTTGCCAATGACCGGGGCCAGCTGGTCTGGCAAAATACCGTCGTGGATGTCAATGGTATGGTTACAGAATCCACATTGGATGCTCTGGGAAGAATCGAGAAGGTGATCAAAAAAGATGCCTTGGGATCTAAAAGTTCAGAAATTCAATACCGTTATGACGCTTCAGGAAACACTTGTAAAGAGATCCACTCTGTCTTTGCTTCCAATCAGCCGACAAGAACTTTTACCATCACAAAACGGTGGGGCCTTGACCGGAAACTCTTAGAATTGATTGAAGGTGAAGGTTCCCCTCTTCAGAAGATTACCCGGTTCGACTATGTAGAAGGGCATCTGATGACGATCCAAAAGCCTGACGGAACAATGATCCATCATGAATACAATGATTTAGGACAACTTGTTCGATTGCAAGCCTCTGATCAGTCTTTTGATTACAGTTATTCCCATGATTCCACGGGGAACATTGTTGCAGCGGAAGATCATCTCACTCGTATGCAGACACTCCGAGTATTTGATCAGGACAATAACTTGATTGAGGAAACATTAGGCTCAGGTTTAAAATCCTCTTGGACATATGACCGTTTAGGTCGCCTTATTCATTCAACATTACCTGACCAAACAGCCATCGCCTACAATTATAACGCCGCCTTTTTGTTTTCGATAGAACGGAGGCAAAAAGACAAAAGCTTAGTGCACAAATACACCTATGCCGCTAAGCAGGGCAAAGTCCTTCAATCGGAATTGATGGGCTTTTGCGGAACCATTCAATTCGATTATCAGGCGGATGGACGTCCACAAAGTGTACATTCCCTCTATTGGTCGCAAGACTTTGGGACCAACGGACGGGACAAATTAGGACGGGTGAATCAACATTTAATCAAAGACCCTCTTGGTCAAATTCAAAGTGTTTATCAATATGACTCCCTAAATCGTATGATTGAGGAAAAGGGGATCGAATTGAAATCGTTCAATTATGATTCTCTTGATAACCGTTTGGCGGAAAATGGAAAGCCTTGGTCTGTCAATGTGCTGAATCAACTGATTGAAAATGAACATTCCACTTTTGAATATGATGTTAATGGCAACACCGTTATCGAGCACAAACAGGGTTTTCCTGATCGTTACTTTGGTTATGACGCATTAAATCGATTAACGACACTTACCATTGAGAATTTAGAACGATATCGCTATTTGTATGACCCTTTTAACCGACGGATCATGAAAATTCATGAACTGTGGAATAGCCTGACGAATACCTGGAAAGCAGAAGAAACGGAAAGTTATTTTTATTACGGCGACCAAGAACTTGGAGCAGCTACTGCGGATGGCATCCTTCACCAATTACGTGTTCTTGGTATAGGTGTCGGGGCAGAAATTGGGGCAGCAGTGTTAATAGAACTCAATGGTCGTGCGTTTGTTCCAATTCATGATTTGCAAGGTTCAGTCCGCTGTTTAGTGGATATCGAAACAAAGAGGGGGATCGAATTTTACCGCTACACCGCTTTTGGACAGAGTCAAATATTTGATAAAGACAACACCCATCTTTGCGAATCTGCTGTCGGAAATCCTTGGCTCTTTTCCAGCAAACGGCTGGATTTAGAATCGGGATACTATTTTTTTGGCAAAAGGTACTACTCCCCTGACCTAGGAAGATGGATGACACCCGATCCAGTGGGATTTGCCGACGGTCCCAATTTGTATGCGTTTGTCCATCAAAACCCACTCAATGCTCTAGATCTATATGGCCTGTTTTCTTTTAGTGATCTTTGGGATCAAATCAAAAACTTCTTTATCAACAGTTTTGAGAAAGTGTTAGATTTCTTCCAAATCATCGGAAACGGGATTAAAACCTATCTCCATCCAAAAACGGTGGGGCAATTTTGCAAATTCCTTTTTTATGAGGCTGTTGCAGCAGGTTATGCCTTAATTCGTGGGGACAATCACTATACGAGTGGCTCAGGTGTCTATGGCTCACATGAAATCAGTGGTAAGGTTCGTGTTACTTTTATTAATGGAATCAATACGAACCCCTCTTATTTTGAAAAAAATTTGGATGAAATTTCTAGCACGCATGGAGGGGTCAAAATCCATTATGTATACAGCGCCACGCGTGGATTTTTGTTGGACATGTTACGTGCTGCCAAAATCAAATTTGGGGGTTTTACCTCTCAGGAAGCTTATATGCTTGCCGATACTTGGCGACAGATGATTGCCGAAATGGGTGGAGTAAATGGAGGGGGGACTATTGTCCACTACGCACATAGTATTGGAGCGGGAGATACCGAGAAAGCATTGGCTATGATGACCCAAGAAGAGTTGGCCATGATCGAAGTTTCGACATTTGGATCCCCCATCTTAATTGACGCCAATACCTCTGGCGCACGTGTTGTCAATTATGTTAATGTTAGGGATGGGATCAGCATTCTTGATCCAGCTAGGTACTTTAAAGCTTTGTTTAACAAAGAGAAGGGAATAGTCTTTGTTGGAGCTATGGATGGTTTCCCATTCATCGATCATTTGTTCAGCACCACTGCGTATTACAATGTATGTGAGGCCTTAGGAAAATATTTTATGAGAATCCACGGAGTCTAAACTTGTTTCCGATCAAATCCCCATTCCTGTATAAAATTACACTTCTCAACACTGTTGTGCGAAGTTTGCTACAAGGCTCAAAGTGGCCCTTTTGCTCTCGAATCGATGAAGACCTTATTGTGGGAGCAATTCCTCTTCGCAATTATGGTCATCGTCGTTTGTTGATCAGCTTGGGAATTTCAGGAATTTTAACGGTCATCGAGCCCTTCGAACTTCACACTGCAGGCCTCTTTACTTACCCTGTTCAACCTAAAGACTGGCCCCCAAACATTGTCTATAAAATGATTCAAGTTCCTGATTACCACTCACCCTCCCAAGATCAAATTCAGGAAGGGATCGCTTTTATTGAAGAAAACCGTTCTCGTGGCCCAGTCTATGTTCATTGCAAGGTAGGGCGTGGTCGAAGCATAGTCATTGCCGCCTGCTATCTGCTTAAAAAGCATTGGGACTTGACTCCGGAAAAAGCCCTTTCCCACATCAAATCCCTCCGCCCTCAAATCTGTCCTAATAAAAAACAAAAGCAAGCCATTGAAGAATACTATAATAAACATAATTTATGTTTAGATAAAAAATGATATAACATTTTTAATTTATGATTTTTAAAGGAGTGTTCTTATGCAAGTAAGTAGACGTGATAGTATTCATATTGAAGATGTCATCCGCGATGTATCAGATCAAATTCTTCCAAATTTCCCTCTTGAACTACAAAGTGAACGTCTTGCAAAAATTATTACTCAAGTTAACAAAAATTTACTCGAGCAACCACTCCCATTGTTGGTTCGTTTGGAGCGGGAAGTTAAAGAACTTGAAGCTAATTCATACAGTCTTAAAGGAAAAATTGTTGCTATTTTACAAAATGCGCTTCCGACTTTGCCTCCTTTAAAAAGGAGCATGGAATGTCTTGATGAGCTTGATCGTTTATTTGAAGCCGGCAAAATCGAGGAAACTTTAGCATTATTGAGAACAATTGAACAGCCGCAAATGAAAGTCGGACTTTTTCGTCACATAGGTATTGAGTTACTTAAACTTAAGGATTTTGATAGAGTTGCAGCTATAATTAAGGAAATGGATGAATCCCCTCAAATGTGTTATTCTACAGAAAAAAGGGAACTGATCGCCTTTTTAAAAGGGATGCAACAACAAAATTTAACGACATTTCCCGATTTTGTCGCTGCATTTAGAAAAGAACTTGAAGCAACACGAAGTTTAGATTCGGCCTTTAAAGTCATTTCAGGTCCTCTTTTTAAATTCGATCTAGAACAAATGGAATCCTTTGAAAAAAGTTATCGCAGCATTACAGAAAAACACCCTGCGCCAGAAAGTTTAGTTTATGCTGACGCTAGAGCTCAAGGTAAACCATTAAACTTTGAAATAGACCTTTCATTTGAAGCCCTGACATGGACAATGGTTGAATCCTGTTTAAGAATAAAAAGAAAAGAAAAAATCTTGGAGCTTTTAGCACAGAACAATATACAAGCTGTTTTGCAGCACCGTTCCAAAATGGATATAATTTCTAAAGTTACGATAGAAGTAGACGTAGCCATTGTAAAGTATTATCAATCAAAAAACCTGCCTAAGGAAGCCTTTGAACACACACAAAAAATGGCCGATTCGCAGCAGAAACACGATTTGAATACTGAGTTCTTTAAAGAACAATTGCTAGAAAAATATGATGTAGTCAGAGACGTGGTACCTCTACAACTTCGAGCTAATTTGCCTACTAGGACTCAAACCAAAGATATCATTGAAAAAGAGATGGATGATTCCCAAGCTAGAGCAAAAGTGTTGGTGAATTGTTCCTTACCAGAATTGCAGCTTCTTTTACAGCAAAGCGAAACACGTTTAAACTTACGAAGAACAGAATTTGAAAATGCTTTGCGAACACTTGATGAAAGGATAATTGCAACTGCTTTGGAAAGAAAGCAGGAAGAAATGAAATCTCAATACAGCATCCAATGCATGATAAAAGCAAAGCAACAAGAGCAAAATCCAAGAGAAGCGAAAAAAGACACCAGCAACTGCATTATTAGTTAAGATATGAACTCAGGTTAAGAGAAATTTCAGGTCTTCGTCGGTAAGGGATGAGCCGGCGGAAAGGTCGTCATGATCCAAGATATTTTCGATGATCGTACGTTTGTGAGTTTTTAGGGTCATCATCTTTTCCTCGATACTCTCGGCGACGACATATCGTTTAGCGATCACAGTGTCACACCGACCTATGCGGTGGGCGCGGTTGATCGCTTGGTTTTCCGCGGCCTCATTCCACCAAGGATCATATAATAGCACATAATCGGCCGCAGTTAGATTAAGTCCAATCCCACCCGCCTTTAAACTGATGAGAAAAAATGAAACTTGTGGATCATTTTGGAAACGATCGACCACGTCTGCCCGATTGGTTGTACTCCCATCTAAATAAGTGTAATTCCATTGCCTTTCTTTTAAAGCCTTTCCGATTAAGCTCAGCATCGATGTAAATTGGCTGTACACCAAAGCCTTTTTTCCTTCCTCAAAAATGGTCTCCAAATCCTCTAACAATGCTTCCAACTTACCACTGATAGATAACTCATCGGTAACCAATAGCGAGTGGCAGCAGATCTGCCGCAACCGCAGGATTGATTCTAAAATCTCCATTCTCCCCTTACCTTCAAGCCCTTTTTTTGCTGAAGCCAAGAACTGATCATAATAAGTACGCTGCTCTTCAGGCATTTCAATCCAAACCACTTGTTCAATTTTCTCAGGCAGATCCTTCGCCACATCTTCCTTTTTTCGGCGTAATACAAAAGGTTTAATACGGCGACGAATCCTTTGCAGATACCGACTATCCGAAGAAGAGGCTTGCACTTCCGCTTCAAAAGTGGATTGCTCTCCGAGCAAATCAGGCATTAGAAACCGAAATTGGGACCAAAGTTCATTAAGATGGTTTTCAATCGGAGTGCCAGTGATCGTCAATCGAAAACGTCCTTGAAGTTCACACACAGCTTGCGCAATCTGCGTATGTGCATTTTTAATGGTTTGAGCTTCATCCAGAAAGATACACTCGAAATGCTTAGATTTGAAAAGAGACAAATCATTTCTCAATGTTGTGTAGGTGGTCAATATCAACCCCTTTTCGATATCCAGTTTGTTTTGCCGATCAGCTCCATGATGAATATGCACTTTCATTTCAGGTAAAAATTTTTCAACTTCCCTCTTCCAATTAAAGACTAAGGAATTGGGCAAAACGATTAAACTCGGCTTATCACTTTGAATGCACGATAATAAGGCTAAAACCTGGACAGTTTTCCCGAGCCCCATATCATCAGCCAAAATTCCGCCAAATCGATGTTTCTCTAAAAAGGTGAGCCAATTTAATCCTTCCTGCTGATAGGGCCGTAAAACCCCTTTGAAACCAGGTCCTGGAGAAGAATGGACGACTCCGTTAAATTGTTTGATCTTTTCATCACAGGTGACCCTTAGATTTGATTCTAAAAGCTCCCTCAAAACACCAAAACGGTTCTTTTTGATCTGTAGCTTTTCCCCAACAATTTCCCCTTCCTCCAAAACACTACTCAGTTGAAGGCTTTCAGGCATCAATCCAACAACCCCATTTCCAAGATGGATAAACCGCTCTTTTCGGTTAAAAGTTCCAGCGATGTCTTTGAGATCCGCTTCAAACTCATCGAAACGAACTTTTCCTTGTATACTGATTTTTGTGTCACTTTCAGTGAGATCTAAATTGATATCGGTTTGTCTTGCGACCCGATTTCCTTTAGCATCTCGCACCCTCCATCCAATTTCCAAGAGGAAGGCTAGGCTTTTCGGAACCTTATCAAGTGGGCAATAATAACGGGAAGTTCCGGTGATCTTTTGAATAAAACTGGTCTCCAATAAATCCTTTTCCCAACTTTTCTCTACGTCCCTTTTACGTTTGAATTCACTGACCGTACGCGGATCATGGTAAGGAATTTCTCTACCTTCTCCATAGCACATGTACAAATCTGCAAAAGCCCCTGTACGATCCTTCAAAACCAGAATAGGAACCGGGTCTAGTTCGGCATCCGCCTTGTAGGATGAGGCTCCTTTAAATTCAATTTGTAACCCCTCCTCTTTGAGGGCTTCAATCTCTACTCCACTCCAGGGAGAATTTAACTCACGTAGCTTTTTGAGCATATTCCAGGGAATTTCGGAACCAATCAACTTTAAAAATGAGCCTTGGATATACCAGTGGGGAGGACCGCATCCCAAAAAATCTAATTTTTTTATATCTACAAGTGCATCTTGATTTTTGACATAGCCGCATACTCTTAAATCTTCTTCTACGATCACTTTACAATCCATCCGACCAAAAAGATCGCAGTAGAGGGGTTTTCCCTTAAAATAAAGATGACCTGTTGCAGCTAACAGTTTAAAACATTCCAAAGTCTTGGAATAAGGGACTATCCCTTTATACTTGTTAACGAATTCAAAAGCCTCTTTTTCGTGAGGATTTGACGGGCGACCCTCCATCGTAATGGCAAGTCCACCTGTTGAATGGGTCAAATCGATATTGAATTGGGTCATATGGATGCAAGATTTAATCAACACTTTGGTAAGCGACAAGTTCCCCTTGGTAGTACCGTTTTTCGTCGAGTTCTCCTTCCACTTGAGCGATATAAACAGCAGTCACTGCATCACCAAGGATGTTGAGGACTGTCGAAACCATCTCACGTAAACGGTCTATACCCGCCAAAATCGCAATCCCTTCAATAGGCAAACCCACCGAGGTAAACACGATACTCGACATGATGATCCCTGCACCTGGCACACCTGGAGCACCAATCGCGGCTAAAGTTCCTGTTATCACAATCGTCAATAATTGGGTGTTGTCCAATGAAATTCCATAGGCTTGCGCCACAAAAACCGCACTCATCCCTTGGAAAATTGCGGCTCCATTCATATTCACTGTCGTTCCCAAAGGCATGACAAATCGGGTAATATTTTTTGAGACCCCTAAATTTTCTTGCACACAATGCATCGAAATTTGCAAGGATGCCGAACTGCTGCATGTAGAAAAGGCCATCACAATCGCATCTCGCATTCCTTTAAAAAACGGGATCGGGTTTACCCTAACCATAAAGTAGAGCATCCCCACAAAAATGAGGACCAAATGCACTAAAGCCGCTGTATAGTAAGCCAATAAAAATTTGACTAAAGGTAGAAAGATCGCTAACCCGAAAGAGCCTGCAACCCAAGCCATAATCGCAAAAACACCAATCGGTGATAATTCCATGATCAATCCGGTCATCTTATACATCACATCAGCAAGTGATTCGATGATTCCAAGTAAAGGTTTCCCTTTTGCTCCGGCAAAATTGATGGCGGTTCCTAAAAATCCTGCAAATAAAATAATTTGAAGGACATTTGAGCTTCCAAGCGCAGCCACCGGATTCGTGGGCACAATCGACATAAAGAGTTTGCCGAGGGTCATATCAGTATTAATCTTGATTTCCGACGCCGATTGTAAAAGCATCCCTTCCCCAGGTGCGAATAATTTCGCAAAGAAAAGACCGAATCCAATCGCAATCATCGTCGTAATCAAAAAGACCGCCATGGAACGGAAGCCTATCCTGCCCAATTTCTTAGGATCATGAATTCCAGTAATCCCTACCGTCATTGATGATAATACCAATAACGGGACGATCATCGAGATCAAATTCAAAAAGATTTGGCCAACGGGTTTTAATACAACAGCGTTGGGACCGAGAATTGCTCCAGCAACAACCCCCGCGAATAAACCGATTAGAATTTTAACCCATAACTTCATAAATTCTCGACTTTATACAATTTTTGCCTTCGGCTTCGAGAGAAAAGATTACTATCAATAAATCTTCTGAGTCAAGTGTAAAGAACTGGAAATAATTTATATTTATTAGCTATTATCGATCCATACTGTGAATAGGTGATCCAATTATTATGATCCCTTCGGGCCATTCTTATAATATTATCATTGAACCCAATCGGGTGCAAAAAGAGTACCTCAAAGATCTTTTTCGCTACAGGGAGCTTTTTTATTTCTTTGCCTGGCGTGACATTTTGGTTCGGTACAAACAAGCCTTTTTTGGAATCTCTTGGGCCTTGTTTCGCCCTTTGCTCAATATGGTGTTGTTCACGCTGCTTTTTGGCCGTTTGGCAAAATTACCTTCCGATAACGTAAATTACAGTTTATTTGTCCTTGCGGGGATGTTACCTTGGCAGCTTTTTGCTAACTCGATCGCAGAAACCTGTTTAAGCCTGCTCAATCACTCCCATCTGGTTTCAAAAATCTATTTTCCACGGATGATCATCCCAACAAGCCAGATCATTGTCCATTTGCTCGACTTTTCAATCAGTGGAATTTTGCTGTTAGCACTCGTATTTTTTACCGGTTCAACCGATTGGAAAACGGTATGGTTGTTACCCTTATTTATTGCCCAGGCAATTCTGCTCTGTGTCGGGGTTTCTCTCTGGTTATCCGCATTGACAGTGCAATTTAGGGACTTCCGCTTCATTGTCCCTTTTGCTGTGCAAGCAGGGATGTTTATTTCTCCGGTAGGGTATGGCAGCTTTATCATTCCCATTCAGTGGCAACCCGTTTATTTTTTAAATCCGATGGTAGGAATTATCGATGGATTTCGTTGGTCCCTTTTTGGAGCCAGTTATCCCAACTTGCCCCTTTCCATGGGAACATCGATGTTTGTAACCACTGCACTGTTGGTGTCTGGTTTTTATTATTTTCGTAAGATGGAAAGGACATTCGCAGATCGGATATAATTATGGCACGGATCATTGAGATTGAAAATCTCTCTAAGAAATATTTAATTTCGACCGCTCATCAAGGAGCCTATAATACCTTAGTGGATACTCTTGCCTTGAAAGCCAAATATTGGTGGAAAAGGATGACCGCTCCCCGCGAAGACCACTCCTCCTTTGAATATGGTAAGTTAGAAGAGTTTTGGGCTCTTAAAGATATCCATATGCATGTTGAAGAAGGTGACCGTTTAGGGATCATCGGAAGAAATGGCGCAGGCAAATCAACTTTGCTCAAACTTTTGTCGAGAATTACAGAACCCTCAACAGGATCGATTAAAATTCGAGGCCGCGTCTCCAGTCTTTTGGAAGTAGGTACTGGTTTCCACCCAGAGTTGACAGGCAGGGAAAATATTTTTCTCAATGGAGCAATCCTAGGGATGTCTCACAGAGAGATTAAACAAAAATTTGATGAGATTGTCGCTTTTTCTGAAGTGGAAAAATTTTTGGATACCCCTGTCAAACGGTTTTCGAGTGGCATGATCACCCGCCTTGGCTTCGCCATCGCAGCCCATTTAGATCCCGACTTGTTAATTGTGGATGAAGTGCTCGCTGTTGGCGATACTCAGTTTCAGCAAAAATGTCTCAAAAAGATGAATGAATTGGGATCCCATGGGCGTACTGTTTTATTTGTAAGTCATGATGTTGGCTCCATTCTGACATTGTGTAATAAGGGGATCTATCTTGAAAAGGGGCAGTTGAAAGCCTGGGGACCTGTCGACGAAAGCATTAATGCCTATTTGAAAACTACAAATCAACGTACTCTTTCATGGGAGGGATCTGAAGGGGATGACCATGTTCGATTCTATAAAGCCGGTCTTGCCATAAATAACCCCCTCAAAGAATTCTTCTATCAAGGGGAATCAACGACTCTCGATATTGAATATGAAGTGATGAAACCCAACTTAGATTTGATTGTAGGATTTGGCATTTGGAATCAACGGCATCAATTGCTCGGCCGTTCACACACCTCAGACGATGTCGATAATTTCCATCAATTTACCCAGGTAGGGCGCCATAAACTTTCCTTTAAGCTTGACGCAGGCCTTTTCCATGAAGGGGAATATCTCATCAAAGTCGACTGCTTCATCCACAATAAAAAAAGGATTTTGAGCGATGAGATCATTCTCAAAATGCCAATCTATTCCTCCAAGAAAAATACCCGCTTTTCCCATATGCATGAAAAAGATGGGATCTTCCTAGGAAATCGTTGGGAATTACAATCTTCTGTTTTTGACTAAAGCGGAGACTGAATGGCAAGGGTTCTATTGCTTTGCATGGAGATTTTAGGCACGTCGATGGCAGGACCTGCCATCCGTTATTGGGAGTTTGCTAAAGCACTCTCTAAAAAGCACACAGTGACCCTAATGTCTCCTAATGTGACCGATCTCTCTTCCGACACTTTCACGATTAAACAACATAACCATAAACTCCCTTCAGAAGAGATCAAAAAGGCGGATATCATCATCAGCCAGAGGATCAGCTATCGTCTGGCAATCGCGGCAAAACGAGCGGGTGCACATTTGATTTTGGATGCCTATGATCCGGAGCCTCTAGAACATTTAGAAATATTCCGAAATCATCCCATGAAAGAGCGAGAACTTGATATCCTCAATATTACCGCGACATGCCTTTTGTCGATGTTCATGGCTGACGGAGTTATCTGTGCAAATGAAGCACAAAAAGACTTGTGGACAGGATTATTGATGAATCAGGGACGTTTGACACCCAAACTGTATGATCAAGATAGAAATTTAAATTTTCTAATCAATACAGTTCCTTTTGGTTTATCTTCAGAACCTCCCCAACGATCTGGGCAGGGGTTAAAAGAACGGTTCAAGCTGAAACCGGAAGACCATGTCCTGCTCTGGGGAGGGGGGATCTGGAATTGGTTTGACCCTTTGACATTGATAAAGGCTGTGCATGCGCTAAGCCTTAAGCGGGATGATATCAAACTTGTTTTCATGGGAATTAAACATCCCAATCCAATCATACCCCAAATGAAAATGGCTAGCGACGCGATAGACTTGGCAAAACATCTTGGAATTTTAGACAAACAGGTCTTCGTCAACTATGGTTGGCTTCCCTATAATGAACGGCAAAATTTTCTATTAGATGCATCGATCGGGGTTTCCAATCATTTTGACAACCTAGAAACTAGGTATGCATTTAGAACTAGAATCCTAGATTACATATGGGCCGGTTTACCAAGCGATAGAC
>CAVPVT010000024.1:0-65647 GCA_963709145.1 Parachlamydiales bacterium | reverse complement strand
TTGATGAGAAAGTCTGACAATGTGGCTTCATTATTTTCGTCAAAATGGGTTCCAAACTCTTTGTTAAATTCTGCTAAAGAGATTGATCCGCTCACGGTCCTATCTACGACCACAATCTTTTTTTCCCCTTTTTGGATCTTCTTTCGTCCCCTTTTTTGTTTGCCGAAGATCTCCTGAAGAATATCATCCATTTTAAGAACCCCTTTTGCATGCCCTTTTTCATCCAAGACAATCGCAATATTTTCATTGTTCTGACGAAATTGTTTCAAAATGTGCATGATCTTTGTTTTTTCTGTGACAAACCAAGGGGTGTTGCTATAGTCTCTCACTTTTTTTGTGTCAGGTACACGAATTAAATCTCTAATCGAAGTGATACCTACAACATTTGATGTTTCTTTGAAGTAAATAATGACTTCGCTGTACCCTCGCACAAGCTGTTTGCGTAACTGTCCAACAGTAAGATTAGAGGGCACCATTTGTTCAGCAGTAAGTGTCGACATTACGTTGCGGGCTTCTTCTTCCCTCACTCTGAAAATGTTAGAGGCAATCGCATTGATTGCTTCGTTTTTAGAACGGTCCTGATGTTCTTCATTCATTTCTTCCAATATTTTTACCAACTCATCTTACCCCAAAAGCATATGCGGATGTGTTTCCTTACCTCCAATAACTTGTTCATTAAAAGGGAAATTCTCCCAAAATCCAAATGACAGGGTTAAATTTTTGAAGATGCATAAACAATAGGGCACCTAAAGAGAGCCATATGTTCCGAATGGATCCGCGCCGCAAACATTGGGGCTAGTTCTCCAAAAATCAAAACAATAAAGACTTGAGTTAAAGGCGCCCAATCGGGGTCTATTCCGATCGCTTGATGAAATTGTCTAGCACACTCAGAGCTGATGATCGTCGCAATACTGACGCCGATTAAAGTCGTTCCAAAGAGCCTGGTTGGATTATGAAGTAAATATTCTAACCACTGTGCCCTTTTAATCCCTTGGCTTACGTAAAACTTTAACCTAACTTTATTGATTGAAACACAAGCCATCTCCTGCATGGAATAAAAAGAAAGGGCTACGATCGAAAGCAAGTTAAAAACCAGCCACAATAATGCTGAATGACTCATCATTTTTTGCGCCTCGCTTTCATCCCCAAATTCCGAATATAAATCCGTCTGATTTTATTCGGATCCGCATTGAGAATTTGGAATAAAAAACCGTGGCTTTCATACTTAGTGCCACTTTTGGGGATTTCTCCCATTTGTTCCATCAACCAACCCCCAATCGTAGTCATATTTCCAGGACTTTCTAAATTGACATTGAAATGATCGTTGAATTCGCTGAGCTCCCATTTATTGCTAGCAATCACTTCGCCTCTGCCTGCCACGGTAAACAATTCTGTCTGATCACGTAAATCTTTGATTTCCCCAACGACTACTTCGATTAAATCTTCCTTTGTCAATAGGCCAGTGATGTTTCCATATTCGTCGACAGCTAAAGCTGTTCTTGTTGAAGTTCACCCATTCTGCGGAATAAACCCTTAGCCAATGTTGTCTCGGGGATATAGAAAGGTTTGGAAGCGATTGATAACAGATCGTGAGGGACATTGGCGTACAAAGTTGGTTGTTGAAAAAAGAAGTCATTAGCACTCATGATTCCAACGACAAAATCGATCGATCCTTCACAAATGGGTACTCGTGTACATTTTTGATCAACAAAGAGATAAATCAATTTAGACATAGGTTCGGCAAGATCGTAAAAGAGGATATCTTCCCTTGGCCACATAATCTCCTGCACCTGGGCTTCTTGAAAATTTAGATAGCCTTCAATTAAACCTTTTTCATTTGAATCTAGAAGCCCTTGTTTTTCGGATTGCTCGATGAGATGATCAATCTCTTCACGTGTCATCCCGTTTTCTGTCCGTAAATAGAAAAACATAATACGGGATATAGGTGTCGTTATGCTGACAACCCATTTTCTTAAAGGAGCGATCAGATTTTGAAAAAAATGGATCGAAGGGCAAGCCAAGAAGATAAGTAAGATTGTTCTGAAGACCAATGTACTTAGGCACTACTTCTCCGAAAATCAGTGTCAAAACTAAAGGAACCCCAATTTTTCAGTCCCAACCAGCCGATTCTCCGAACATCCCTGAAGCAACGTTTTGTAAAAGAATGATAGCAAGAGTGTTTAGGAAGAAAACAGTCACTAAAAGGTCCTTAGGATGGGATAATAATTGAGCGATCAAACGTTTACGTGGATCAGATGCATTCTCAAAGGTTCTAATTTTGATCGGTGACAATGAAAAAAGAGCAGATTCTGACGAAGAGCAATAAGCACAAAACAAAGTCAAGATGATGATTAAAACGATAGAGATGGTCAATGAAAAACTACCTTTTTTGCCCTTCGGGGACTAAACCTAATTTTCGCATAAGTGTCAATTCCACCCAAATCGGGTCACTTTGACTATTCACTTGAGCACGCAAATTTTCTTGCTCCATTAAGAGACGATCCTTCTCGATTTGTAAGTGGTTCCATTTCAAATTCAATTTTGTGAATTCAGCCCGCTGAACGTCTAAAGCTTTTTCTAAAAGAATTCCACACCCTAGAATGAATAGTAAAACCCACCACGATTTTAAGAGTTCCTTGAATGCTTGCATCGTATCGACCTTCCTTGCTTTACGAAGATTAAACGATCAAAGATGAATTGTCAAAAATTGGATTTAAGGGTAAAACAGTGGTTTTCAAAACGATTGAGGTTAAATTATGAAGACATCGATTGCGAAAAGATCACTGTTTGCCTTTTTGATTTGGGGAAGCGCTTTGAATGCACACTGCCAAATGCCGTGCGGAATCTATCATGATGATATGGTTTTTGACCAAGTCGATCAATATGTCGAAACAATGTACAAAGCTTGCTCAATTCTCAATAATAACAAATTTGCGTCTGTTCATGACCATTTGGAGTTCACACGTTGGGTGATCAACACTGAAGAGATGTCGAATGACACGGCAGAACTTTTTTTGAAGTATTTCCTCCAGCAAAAAATTAAACCCGGCGAGAGCGATACTCCCCAGAAACTGAACAGCATTCACAAGCTTCTTTTTTTGATTGTTCAAATCAAACAAAACTGTGACCAAAAGATCGTTCTTCAATTTGGCGAAGAATGGGAAAATTTTAAAGACATTTTCCATCCTCAAGGCTATGAATGTCAGGTAGAACTACAAAAATGTATTAAACGGGATAAAGACGAACGGGAGCTCTGGAAATCTGGCGCCACCGGTGCAACAGGCACGACCGGAACCCAGGTTCCTCATACCCATGGACCTAACGACATCCCTCATACCCATTAAAAAAACTTCATTTTGAGGCGAGTCCAAAAGAACTTTAAAATCTTAATCGGATGACGAACTATGTATTTTGCGACTTCGGCATAGGTTAAACGAGCAATCGGCTTCTTCATTACCGTTGGTTCATTCTGCAGGGCATCTTCAATCCAATCGAGATGAAGGGGGAAAAAGGGGTAGGGGAGTCGATCCAATGGATAAAAGCCTACGTTTTGAGTTTCAGAAGAGTTCTGTATCGCTCCATTCACAACTTCACATTCGAAGACATGGGCAAAACTACAGATTTTATTGATCGGCGTGTATTCACCCACTTTTCTACTCACGCTCACTTCTAGACCTGTTTCTTCAGCCATTTCACGGACTACGGCTTGCTCAGGAGTCTCTCCAGTATCGATACCTCCTCCAGGCAATACCCAAACACCGTTGTCGTAACGCTGAACGATCAAAACTGTTTTGCGCTTTTGATCAAAAACAATCCCTATGGATCCTTCCATTTCATTTACCATTTTGTGACTGATTAGAGAGTTGAGTATACTGATCAAACGAAAAAAATGCGCTGAAATCTTTGGCCCAAGGAGAAGCAGACATATCAAGTCCAAGAGAAGGTTTGGATCTGCTATCAGGATTCCATCCCCATAAACTGTTGTTGCTGAGCAAAGAACTCCAGTATTCGGCCTTTAACGACCACTGTCGAGTCAAATCCGCTTGAGCTTGGGCCGTCTTGGACACTTCCTCTTTAGTGCATCCACTCAAGGTGAGCTGCTTCAATTCTTTAAATATCAATTCATTAATATTGCAAACTTGGCAAAAATCACCTTGG
The DNA here is from genome assembly GCA_963709145.1 of Parachlamydiales bacterium. Classification (GTDB taxonomy): domain Bacteria; phylum Chlamydiota; class Chlamydiia; order Chlamydiales; family Parachlamydiaceae; genus JBDHQB01. The sequence continues at coordinate 61,489 of CAVPVT010000024.1, read as the reverse complement.
TATTGAATAGTGAGCCACGGATGATCCAAATAAGGGTAATAGGGAAACTCATAAGAAACATCAATTCCACGAGATCCATGTGTCGATTTTAATAAAGCTTTCCGCAGCCTCCCTTCAATAATCCGGCACCATTGATCCATTTTTTGAATTGTATCTGGCAAAATGGTGACTTTGATAGGAAAGGCTAACTTGGTAGTGTTGACATTTCTTTGTGTTGACACCACTTTCGAGGTTACCCCACGTGGAAAAGGATTTAATGAAGGTGTTTTGAAAGCTTTAGCATGAGGTTTTGCCGAAATGTTTCCCATATAGGATTCAATCATCGGCTTGACATCTTCAATCTTAAATTCACCAGCCAGTACCAGAGTAAAATCAGCGGGATTTGAAAATGCATCGCTGAAAAAATTCTGCACATAATCTAAACTCAGTTGTTTCAATTGCGAGGTTTGTAACGATTTTAGACCGAAATAATTTTGTGAATTGAGACTCACAAACAATTCTTCAAAAGCTCTTTCATGATTCTCTTCTCTTTTAGCAGCTGAATTTTGGGATAGTTTTAAAACCCTTTTGTAAATCTCTTCATCAAAACGGGGACGGGTAAAAATCAAATTTGTCACCTTTAATAAGATGGGCAAAGTATCCACGGTAGCAACCCCTTCGATTCCTCGCCAGAAGGGGTCGAGTGTGAGTGCATATTCCAACGAGTTGTCATAGAATAGAACTGACAACTGATCGCCATTCATTGTGCCTAAACCCGACTCCCACACAATTTCGCTCGCCAAAATCCCATTGGCAATTTTTGAAACGGGTAGCGATGTATAGCCTCCAAGAGCACTTAATGCAACATGAACCTCACCCTCTCCCTTCATTGGCTTAAACAGTACTCTCATCCCATTATTCAGGCGCCATTCAATGACTCCAATCTCTTTCCACTCTGTTGACTCGGACGCCCAGCCTACTGAACTGCAAATAAATATTAACAACAGTAGAATATTAAACATTATTAACCTCATTTAGGGGGAAATTAGAACATAAAAATATTAAGATGAGATTAAGATCCGATCCCAACCCGAGGAAATTGCATAAAAATTTTTGAAAATTCTGATATCAAATAATTCTTTGTAAGAGTGTACTTTATGGTATTTCAGACGACGGAGGAACCTATAAATTTTTATTTACCCACAAATGCACCCATCCTATCGTCGACCATTTGACAGAAAATGACAAAAATGTCACTATATGACATATGGCGAGGGTGGAGAAAATTGAAAATGTTGTCTTAGCAAAGAACCTAATGCTAAAGGGTGCTTATGTCATTAGCAACCATGCAAAACTTAGACAAGGAGAGCGTTGCTTCACTATTGGAGATATAAGGAATATAATTGACACGGGTTACCATGAAAAAAGAAAAGATGAATATAAAGAAGAGTACGCTGATTGGAATTATGCAATTAGAGGGAAAACTCTTGACAATGACCAGGCTTGAATTTGTATTGCTTTTGCAGAAGAAAAGCATCTTGTCGTCATTACTGTAATTAGATTGGAGGTATAGGATGAAGAAAATAACATACAGCGGACTGGGTTTCCCAATCATTTTGGAAGGGGTAAAGACTCGGGAATTTCGAGGTGAGATCCTACCTGATATCAATCATCGTGAGCTTGAAGATCTGGTGTTTAAAACTCTTTTATGGTTACCAGCTCATTTCTCAGGAGCTCATCTTTCTTTTGTTCGAGGCTATATGGGATTATCCCAAAAAGAATTTGCAACAATGTTGGGCTTAAAGACCCATGCAACCATTTCTGGATGGGAATTTAAGGAAAACAAAGCTACAGGGATGCTGGGAACGACAGAAGTTGTCGTCCGATTGCTTATGTCAGAGTTTATTGGAGAGAATTTTGCCGAGCATTTCAGAGAATTTCTAGATGTCTCTTCTCCTCCAAAAAATTTAGAACTGAAAGTCGCCTGATTCAGGATTTGGGAGATCATGCAATTTCTAAATCCCAACCATTTTTTTAGGATTCAGATGCTTATCGAATTCAGCTTCAGTTAAAAAACCTAGCTTGACAGCAGATTCCTTTAAAGTGATATTTTCTTTGTGGGCTTTATGGGCCACCTGAGCAGCTTTATCATAGCCGATCACTGGGTTTAAGGCTGTGACCAACATCAAAGAACGGTCCACATATTGTTTCAATTGCTTTTTGTTTGGGAGCAAGCCTTCCACCATAAATTGTCTAAATGCGTGACATGCATCTGAAAGCAATGCAACTGAATGCAAAAAATTGTGAATGATCAACGGCTTGTAAACATTCAATTCAAAATTTCCTTGGGAATCGGCCATAGTGATTGTTAAATCATTCCCAATAACTTGCATACAAACCATCGTCATAGCTTCAGATTGAGTCGGATTGACCTTTCCAGGCATAATTGAGGAGCCAGGTTCATTCTCAGGCAAAATCAACTCCTGTAAGCCACATCGAGGTCCCGATCCCATCCAACGAAGATCATTGGCAATTTTCATTAAAGAACACGCTGTTGTTTTTAAGGCGCTACTGGCAAACACTAGAGGTTCATGTGATGCTAACGCAGAGAATTTATTTTTGGCGGATACAAATGGATAACCGGTTAATTTAGCAATAAAAGATGCTGTTTTTTTAGCAAACTTTGGATGGGTATTTAAGCCTGTGCCAACAGCAGTTCCTCCAATCGCTAACTCATATAAGCGGGGAAGGGTTTGTTTGATCCGCTCTAAATCTTGATCAAGTTGTTCAACATAACCTGAGAATTCTTGGCCAAGGGTAAGGGGAACGGCGTCCATCAGGTGTGTTCGGCCGATTTTAATGATATCTTTGTATTCTTTTGCTTTTTTATGCAAAGCATCGCGCAATAGTTTAAGCTGTGGAACCAGTTGTTTTTGCAATTCGATTACGGCTGCAATGTGCATTGCAGCTGGGAAAGTGTCATTTGAAGATTGGGACAAGTTGACATGGTCATTGGGATGGATATGCTTGCTGCCAAGCTTTTTTCCTAATTTTTCCGAAGACGGTTAGCAATAACCTCGTTGATATTCATATTCGTTTGGGTGCCACTGCCTGTCTGCCAAACGCTTAATGGAAAATGATCATCCCATTGACCTGCGACGATCTCATCGGCCGTTTCAGCAATCGCATCCCTTTTTTCTAGATCTAACGTCCCTAAATCATGGTTCACGAATGCAGCAGACTTTTTCAAAACCGCGATCGCCCCGATTAAAGATTTGGGCATTTTATCGGGACCAATGGCGAAATGATGCAAGGATCTAGCTGTCTGAGCTCCATAATACATTTCTGATGGAACCCGAATTTCCCCATGCTGTCACTTTCTATTCGCGTCTTGCCCATAACTTAGCCCTTAGTTTAACTTAAATGCAAACCTAACAGTTTTTGATTTCTATTCCTATTTCTTGTGTATATTTCTAGAATCCATATACTTGTAGAGTAATTCCTTCATCAAGGCGTAAGGTTCATGTTCCGTATTTTTTACGAAATTTTGCTTGGGATTTTGGCAATTATTTCCATCCCCAAGATGCTAAAAGGTTTTTACACCTATGGCAAATATATGAAAGTTTCCCCAAAAGATTTGGTAAAGATTTTCCTGTCATCGATAAAGGGGATCGTAAATGTATTTGGATCCATGCAGTTTCAGTAGGGGAGACTAAAGCTGTTGTCCCATTAGCTCAGACAATCAAAAATCATGATCCTGACTGTATTATCATCTTTTCAACTGTGACTGAAACTGGCCACGCAGAAGCAAAAAAATCACTTCCCTTTGTCGATCATGTCGTTTTCCTTCCCTTCGATTTAAGCTGGGTGGTCAATCCTATCCTTAAACAAATCCGGCCCGATCTTGTTATTCTGTGCGAGACCGATTTCTGGTATAATTTTCTCTCTCAATCAAAAAAATTGGGTGCGAAAATCGTGCTTGTGAATGGAAAGCTTTCAGAACGTTCACAACACCGTTTCAAAAAGTATGGTTTTCTATCCAAGCGGATTTTTGCGTTGATAGATTTATTTTGCACACAGAGCAAAGCCTATGCTCAAAGATTTGAATCGTTGGGCATTCCAGCAAAAAAAATTATAGTCACTGGAAATATGAAGCTCGATTACCCCATGCAAAAGATGGAACCTCACGAATTTGCCGCTTGGAAGAAAACCTTAGGCCTTTCAGATAATGAAACTCTTGTTGTCGCAGGCTCAACTCACGAGCCGGAAGAAAAGCAAATTCTCGAAGCGATGAAGGAAGTTTGGAAAAAACATCCCGATGTTAAACTGATGATCGTGCCCCGTCATCCAGAAAGGTTCCAAGCAGTTGCAGGAATTGTTGAGGCGGCAAATTTACCTTTTGCCCGTTATACTCAACTGTCTTTGCGGACAGCTTCAGCTAAAGTGATTCTCATGGACACTATGGGCCTTCTACGCCAGGCGTATCAATGTTGCACTTTAGCTATTGTTGCAGGAAGTTATACCGAAAAAGTCGGCGGACATAATATTTTAGAGCCCTCATGGTATGGAAAAGCAGTGATCTATGGACCCCACATCTGGTCCCAAATGGAATTTGACGAACTGATGCAGGATTATAAGGCAGGGTTGAAAGTTCCTTTACAACAACTATCTGCAACACTTGTTGACCTCTTGAAGAATCCACAACACTGTAATGCTCTAGGACGAGCTGGCCTCAAAATGATTGAGGCATCTCGCGGCGCAACTCAACGGACTTGGGAAAAAATTACTGAAGAAACCATTGCAGGTAAATCAGCGCTGTGATAACTTATCACTTTCTGATCGACAATAACCTGTCAAAACTGACGCGGGGTGGAGCAGGGGTTAGCTCGTTGGGCTCATAACCCAAAGGTCGGAGGTTCGAATCCTCTCCCCGCTATTTTATCTCACATTGAGGCGGTATAGCTCAGTTGGTTAGAGCGGCGGAATCATAATCCGTGTGTCGCTGGTTCGAATCCGGCTACCGCCACATACCTTCCGGACTGTAAATCAATTACTTATAAATGTAAAATAACCCTTGCCAGCTCAATGGCTGCTGGTTTGTAAGGAATTTGTCAGGATTCCAAGTTTATCTATCTTATTCATGCGCGATTTTGTCTGATATCGCAAAATCTGGATTAAACCAGAAATTTTGAGCGTTGCTGTGACAATAACCATGACATTTCGAGCAAAGTCGACCCAATATCAATTCAAATTCGCCAGGGAGATTATCGCATCGTGTATGGTATAGAAGATCAAAAGCTCTTTGTTTTAGTTGTGTGTGTAGTCCACCGAAAGGAAGTCTACAAGAAAAAGAACTCTAAATGATATTTTAAACAGAAAAAGGGTCCTTTCGGTTATAGAATTTAACCGACTAATTCCAATATCCCAGGATTGTGGCTTACCAAAAAACCAACTTTGTGTTATATTTAAGATATAAACAAAGGAGGTTATATGGGAACCCACTCTCACGATAACAAGGCAAAAGTTACTTTCGATTGCACTCAAGATGAAAGAGCTTACATTAAGATGCTAGCTGCCAAGGCGCACATGAATCTTAGTGAATTCATTCTTTCCTATTTAAGAAAAGATTTTCCTCAAGAAAGAAAATCTAACCAGATCACTCTTGATGCCATGCGAGAAAGCAAAGAAGGAAAAGGCATGAAGTGCGAATCGATGGAAGATTTCTGGGAAAAGATGGGAATGAATCCGAATGCTTAAACCCGACCCAACACGCCGTTTCAAAAAAGACTTCAAAAAATACGAACACAACAAACCAGTAAAAAAAGAGCTAGAAACGGTATTGGGTATTCTTTTGAAAGAAAAGAAATTGCCTGAGAAATATTTAGATCACGCATTAACTGGAAATTATATTGGTTTCAGGGAATGTCATGTTAAACCAGATGCTTTGCTTATCTATTGGACAGATGACGAATATGTGCATCTGGTTCGTATTGGCTCTCACTCTGAGCTATTTTGACATATTCAGCAAGGTCATTGGGAATAATTTTATATGTCGGTAAATGTTTTTCAACAAGAAAGGCTGGATTCATAATAATCTTAATCACCCTTAGGAAGTAAAATTCTGTTTTTGAACCCTTCTGGAAGGCCGTTTTTCGTGAGAACAATCTGCCAAAGCTGAATGGCACGAGATCTAAAGCCTCCCGCACATGACAAAAGGTAATAGTTCCACATTCTCCGAAAACGATCACTATAATCAGATTTAATGAGATCCCAATTATTGTTGAAATTGTGATGCCACGCTAACAGGGTCTTGCTGTAATCAACCCCAAAATTGTGCCAATCTTCCATCACAAATAACCCTTCAATCGATTTTCCTATCTGAACAATCGAAGGCAACATTCCGTTCGGGAAAATATATTTTGTCATCCAATAATCCCCACTCGACTGGGAGAGATTGTTTCCAATCGTATGCAACAAAAATATCCCATCGTCTTTCAAATTGCGATGGACACTGCGCATATAGGTCAGATAATTTTTATACCCTACATGCTCAAACATCCCAATAGACACCACGCGATCAAACTTTTCATGGAGATCCCGGTAATCTTGTAACCTGATCTCTACAGGTAAACCTTTGCAAGCTTCCTCTGCGAGAACCTTTTGCTCTTTGGAAACGGTGATTCCAACAACGCTGACCCCATAATGTTTCGCAGCATATTTTGCCATTCCACCCCACCCACAACCAATATCCAGCAAACGGAGTCCCGGTTTTAACTGCAATTTCTGACAGGCTAACTCCAACTTATTAAGCTGCGCTTCATCAAGATTACTGGCATTTTCCCAATATCCACAGCTGTAAACCATCTCCTTATCCAGCATGAGCTCGTAAAGCTTATTGCCAATGTCGTAATGTTTCTCCGCAACCACTTTGGATTTTTTCTTGGTTTGAAAATTGAATATAAGACTTAGCAAATAGTTTGGAAGAAATCGAAGGTTATTCTTGAAGACTTTTTGATACTTTATTTTTAAAATCCGAGATATCATCTCATCAATTGCATGACATTCCCACCACCCATCCATGTAAGCTTCCCCAAGACCTAAACTCTTTGAGCAAAAAACACGTTCGTAGAATCGGTCATCCCGAACTTGTAAGTCCCAAGCCTTATCACCATTAATTTGAACTTCGCTCTCATAAAAAAAATCGGTAACAAGCTTTTTTACCCTGCTTTCTCTAAGAACCATGCTAGCCCTCGTAATTCTTACTTAGTTTAAACAAGTTCATAGTCTATTTTTAAATTTGAGGCTATACGTTTATCTTGGTGAGCCTTACCGTACACAATCAACTCTCCACTAGGTGTAACGGTAGGGGCAAAACAATCGATTTTGGGATCACTTTCTAAACGAAAATCATCCGGGGCTTCTTCAGAAGAGTGAACAGAAACAATGGTATGCTTTAATCCTTCGATATGAACGAAAGCTAATCGACCACTAGGCAGAAAAAGGGGGGAAATCGCAGCACAGTGTTCTAACTTTTTTATCGGTTCCGTCATCAATGTTGCAAGTGAAAATTGATAAAGCTTGGCTGTTCCATTTTGAATTGATTGGTAAACAATGTGGCTTCCATCTAAGGACCAAACGGGAGAATCATCCCAATCTTTATTGAAAGTGATTTGTTGTATGTCGGTACCATCATTATTCATGATGTAAATATTTCCCGTCTTTATGCCGGAAGGAGGACAATGGGAAGTGCTAGTAAATGCGATTCGTCTTCCATCAGGAGATATGGCAGGATTTAATCCCTCTACCCCTTTGGTTAAATTGACAGCTTCATCAAGTTCCTTTTGAACCATAGGAAAAAAGTCGATCGAATAAATATCGTTTGCCCCATCTCGTGTACTTACAAAATAAAGAGTTTGTCCATCTGGTGATATTGCCGCAGAGTCCTGCATGGCATCACCAACCATTAAAGGTTGTGGTAAATTTGAACGCTCGGATAAGTCGAAGGCATATAAAGCCGGTTTGCCATTATCTTCAGAAGTGTAAATCATCCATTTTCCTTCTGGATCAACAGCTGGATTGTAATTGGGTTTATTGTTATTCACTAATGTCTGATGTCGTCCATTATGAAAAGCATAGATAGGCGTTGGACCCAATTGATGGTGTGGATGACCGATAGTCCCAACATGATGAGGTTCGTGGATTAACCTGTAAGGGATGTCATGAATGGGTAACATTGGAAACTCCTTTTTGTTATCTCATGCAGAGGAAGGTGGGCTTACACGCACCAAGACCCAGTTAAGCGTTGATCCGTTTGCATAGTGTAACTGGATATTGGATACATCTTGTAGTAAGTTATACAGCCCAGTTGTGATAATCGGGGCATTAGGGTAACCAGGCAATTCCCAATAAATCTGCTGTGTTTTTGGGTCGACACCACCTTCTAAAGGATAGTTCGTATTGCCAACAGCATTATAGTAAGTCCCGGCGACCTCTCCATCTTTTGAAATGGCGAGTTGAATAAAGGTGGGAGACGAAGCTGCTGCTTCTGATGTCTCGCCTACGGCAAAAACTCCTAAAGGTAACCATTGGGTTGTCCCCTGAATTGGAACAGCTTGAGGGGCAGGTACGGCTCCAACTTGAGGTGTATAATTCGAGACATTTAAAGGATAACCTTCTGCATCATAATAATAAGGATAGGGATTATTCCAACCGACCCAATTTTGAAATTGATTCCAAGTCGGTGCCCCCCAGTAGTTCCCCGTCCAACCTTCGGTGTAGTAAGGAAGGTAGTTATGTTCCCCAAAAAATTGATTGCTAAAATAGCTCCCGTATTGTGGATAACTTTGTCGGATTTGATTATTGACTTGGGTGGAAATTTGTTTATTTTGTTGGATTTGCTGTGGGTAAGAAGTGGCTAACGTCTGTTGCCGTTGGTTGACTTGTTGTGTATTGGCTAAATTGTTTTGATAGGTTTGTAAATAGGGTTGTACTTGCTTTTGGAGCGCAGCCATCGATTCCATAGTAGGTTGTTGAATTCTTTGTGGAGTTGAAGCTGGTGCTGGTTGATTGGCTGCAGGGGAAGACATTTTTGAAGGTGGATTAGGCGCAGGAGATGCCGCTTCACACACGGTCAACAATACCATTGAAGTAGCAAAGATAGCTTGTAGTTTTTTTCTTCCCATTTGAATTCCTTTTATGCTTATAGGTTAACCTACTCATAAAGCAATTCAGATTTTTTTAGCGAGAATTTGGAGTCACCTATTTTTTCAATGGGTTTTTCATTTGAATCTGGGGAGTTTTTTCAGGTTTATTGTCATAGTCTTCATACTCGTTTTCTTCATTTTCGTTATCTTTATCATATTCAGAATCATCCATGTATTGCGGACTTTGGGGATTAACTTTTTGTTCTAAAAGTTGATAGTTTGAATTGTAATTTTCGATGTTGGCAGGTGAAGGTTCATCATACTCATATTCGACACTCGGAGTACCGTTATCATAGTAATAGAAATTGGGGTCATAAAGATACCCAGCGTAAGTTGCCCCACCTAATGCTGCTCCTGCCCCATACCAATACCAATTATGCCAAGGGTTATGCCATGAATTATAATGGTTCCAGTGGTGGTGGTTCCAGTTGGGATGGTCGTGGTGGTGAAACCAAGGATTATTGTGGTGATGGTGCCAGTGATTAAACCTTTTTTTATTGTGTCCATGATGGCCGTGATGGCCGTGATGCCTATGGGGTCCATGATGATGGCCATGATGCCCACCATGGTGATGACCACCTCCTTTAGCAATCAGTAGATCAGAATCAGATTCTACCGAAGAAACCGGTTTAAATTGGTAATAGGCAAAGAAAGCCCCTGCGATCATTAAAGCACCTAGGGGAATATAAAATTTGTTCATGGCAACCTTCGCGATTAAAGTCTTTTTTTAGTTATCCTGTCCTTCTGGTCGATTTAAGTCAAATTCAGTTACTTTTTTACATTTGTATTAAATAATTAAAATTTATTGTATAATAAAAGTAGGCAGAGGGTTTAGATGGCGTTTTAATTCTCTGTTATTGATCTATATTTTTTCTCCACTAAACCTTCTGCTGGAATCCCACGTGTTTGGGAAAGGTTCTAAAAAGTAGGAGGTTTATATGCATATTCTAAAAGTCCTAGGTATGATTTTCTTAGGGGTTTGGCTAATTCTAACAAGCCTAGTCGCTTTTGCAGGAATTACTCTAAGCCCATTTTTAGCTCTAATTGTCAATCTACTGGCCTTAATAGCTGGAGTCTTAATACTCTTGACAGTTGGCGGTCATATCGGATGTGACAAATGCGATAGACAGGGATGAAACATTATTAACCTAAGAAAATCAACAATTTATGACTTTTTGATTGCATGCAATCATAAAATAAACATCAATCTTAATTAGAAGATTGCTCTGCATAAATTTATGCAGATTCTAAGAGCGATCTAAAGCTCTAAAACGATCGCTCTTTTTTTATATCAAACATAACTCAAAATTTGATTTTTTGGCTGCGTAAAAGCTCCCGCGATCGATTCAACCAGGGGGCTTTTATGCTGCCCCAAAATCAATTTTTGAATCACGTTCGGTATATGAGCTTGACTTTTAAGGAGCAAGATCGTTAAAAACAAAATTTTGAATGGGGGAAGTTTTGCGCCGTTTTCTGTTATTTTTGATTATTCTAATACTAATCGGGGCAGGGGCTTACACTTATTGGCAAAAATATGAAGCCCCAAAGCGAACCGATCATCTCACCCTTTTTGGAAATGTCGATGTTCGACAAGTCGATCTTGGATTTCGGGTCAGTGGGTTAATCAGTGAACTTAAGTTTCAAGAAGGGGATCTTGTCAAACCAGGAGCCCTAGTTGCAACCTTGGATAAACAACCCTATCAAGATCAAGTATTGCAAGCTCGTGCGACTGTGGAATCGGCTCGGATGTTACTCATTAACGCTGAAGAAAACCTCAAACGAAGGAAAGAGCTGATTAACACTGGAAGTGTATCTAAAGAAGATTTCGACAATGCCTTGTATACGCGCAACTCACTTACAGCTAATCTTAAACAAGCAGAAGCCGCTTTAGGAGTCGCCATAAACAATTTAAATTTTACGGAGTGCTTTGCTCCCAATCAAGGGATTATTTTGACAAGAGTAAGAGAACCAGGTTCTGTCGTAAGAGAGGGAGATACTGTTTACACTTTATCATTGACAAATCCGATCTGGATACGAGCCTATGTTTCTGAACCTAATTTAGGGCTAATCTATCCAAATATGCCTGCTGACATTTACACCGATACTCCCAATGGAAAAGTGTACCATGGCAAAATAGGTTTTATTTCTCCCATTTCGGAATTTACCCCCAAAACTGTGCAAACGACAGAGCTCCGCACAGATCTTGTCTATCGGCTACGTATTTACGCAGAAAATCCTGATGAAGGACTTAGACAAGGACAACCTGTAACCGTTAAACTCAAAATCACAAACCCTTCGTCTTCGGGTCAAAAGTGAATGACATCTTTGTCGATATCCAGGGCCTTTCAAAGGTATTTGATAAGAATCTTCCACCGGCTTTGGATAACGTCACAGCCACAATCCCTAAAGGCAAAATTATCGGTCTCGCCGGCCCCGATGGAGCTGGAAAAACGACATTGATCCGCTTAATAGCAGGTCTCTTAATGCCTTCACAAGGATCCATTACAGTCGATCACTATGACACAATCAAAGATGCAAAAATTATCCATGAAATGATTGGGTATATGCCTCAAAAATTTGGGCTATATGAAGACTTAACAGTTTTTCAAAATTTAAACCTCTATGCAGATCTGAGGGGACTTCCTTCCAAAGATAAAAAAGAGATTTTTCCAAAGCTTCTCAGTTTTACAGGTCTCACACAATTTCAAAATAGGCTGGCCGGTAAACTTTCGGGAGGGATGATGCAAAAGCTAGGGTTGGCATGCGCATTAGTCAAAAAACCGGATCTTTTGTTGCTCGATGAGCCAAGTGTGGGTGTTGACCCGATTTCCCGAAAGGAACTTTGGAAAATGGTTCAAAATTTATTAACCGAAGGGATTTCCGTTCTTTGGAGTACAGCCTATCTGGAAGAGGCGGAAAGGTGTCATTCTGTTTTGCTTCTCAATGAAGGGAAATTATTATTTTACGGGCCACCTAACGGATTAGCTGATAGGGTAAAAAATAAGGTGTTTAAAATTTCAAACATTGAGGGAAATAGAAGAATCATTTTAAAGAAGGCATTGGCAGATAAAAATGTGATCGATGGAATTATCCAAGGGGAAGAAATCAGAATCGTTACACTTAAAGAGAAAACCCCTCCCATCGATAAAGCTTCATTGGATGGAGGACCCAAGCTCGAAGTGGTAGCGACTAAACCTCGATTTGAAGATGCATTTATTGATATTTTAGGAGGAAATCCAGGAGGGGAGTCGCTTCTTGCACAAAACCTCAAAGCAATCCACGCTAAAAATCAAGTGATCATTAAAGCCCATAATCTGACCAAAAAGTTTGGCGATTTTACCGCTGCCGACAATATCTCGTTTGACATACATGCGGGAGAGATATTTGGCCTTTTAGGCCCCAACGGAGCGGGAAAAACCACAACATTTAAAATGATGTGTGGTTTGCTTAAACCGACATCAGGAAGTGCTTCTGTGAATGGACTAGATTTCCAAGTAGCGCCTGGAAAAGCTCGCTCCCAAATCGGTTATATGGCCCAAAAGTTCTCCCTCTATGGGAATTTAAGCGTTCTTCAAAATTTGGAATTCTTCTCAGGAATCTATAATCTAAAAGGGAGGCATAGGGCTGAGATTTTGGAAGAAATGATCGATATCTTTGGTTTTAAACCTTTTTTAAGGATGTCCACTGAAGAATTACCCCTTGGGTATAAAAAAAGGTTATCCCTCTGTTGTGCAGTTATGCATCAACCGCCAGTTCTATTTTTAGATGAACCTTCTTCGGGAGTTGATCCTTTAACACGTAGAGAGTTTTGGAATCACATCAACGGCTTAGTCTTGAAAGGGGTAACAGTAATGGTGACAACCCACTTCATGGATGAAGCGGAATATTGTGACCGGATCGCCCTTGTATATCGGGGTAAAGTGATTAAGCTAGGAACGCCAACTGATCTTAAGGAGTTTTGTAAAACAAAAGAAAATCCTGATCCAACCTTAGAAGAAGCTTTCGTTCACTTAATTGAAGAGTATGATAAGGGAGCTTTGAATGGCTAAGGGGAAATTGCGCAGGCTAAAGGCTCTAGTCGTCAAAGAATTTTTTCAAATGATTCGAGACCCCAGCAGTTTCCTGATCGGCATTATGATGCCGTTGATTCTCATGTTTCTTTATGGATATGGTATATCCCTTGATATCAATCATTTGCGAATTGGACTTGTTTTGGAAGATACCTCGCCAGATGCGTTGAGTTTCGCTCAAATGTTGACCGATTCCAAATATTTCGATGTGACAATCGGCCGCGATCGACGAGAATTCGATGACCTGATCACTAGCGGTGAAATCAGAGGTATAGTGATTATCCCTGCTTGGTTTAGTCAATTCAGACTTAGGCCTGAAACTCATGCCCAAATCATGGCTATTGGGGATGGCAGTGAGCCTAATACAGCCGCGTTTGTGGTCAATTATGTCACAGCAGCTTTTCAGGATTGGTTGGTGATAGAAAATATTTCTGCCAAATTACAAGGGCTTCCCTTAGTCCAAGGTCAAACAAGATTTTGGTATAATCCTCAACTTGAAAGCCGTTATTTTTTGATCCCTGGATCATTAGCAATTATTATGACCTTAATCGGAACCTTGTTAACCGCTCTTGTTGTTTCCAGGGAATGGGAGCGGGGAACCATGGAAGCATTGATGTCTACTCCAGTGACAATAGGAGAGATAATTGTAGGAAAAATCATCCCCTATTTTATTCTAGGAATGATTTCCATGACTATTTGTACATTAATGGCCGTTTGGGCTTATGGAGTTCCTTTTAGGGGATCCTATTGGGTTTTAACGTTGGTATCTGCTGTTTTCCTCTATTCTGCCTTAGGAGTTGGGTTACTAATTTCCTCGAGCGCACGCAATCAATTTGTGGCAGCTCAAGGAGCATTAGCCTCTTCATTTCTCCCGGCTGTGATCCTTTCCGGATTCGTTTTTGAAATCAGCACCATGCCTTGGCCGATCCGTACGATCACAAAAATTATTCCAGCAAAATATTATATCAGTAGTCTGCAAACACTGTTTTTAGTCGGCGATAATTGGCCGCTCATCCTTGCATGTCTTTGGCCAATGTTATTAATAGGCTTAATTTTATCATTTATTACGATTTGGAAATCGGTTAAACGACTGGATTAAAGTATGTTTTGGCGCATTTATATATTAATGCAAAAAGAATTTCTTGCGATTCTTAGAGATCGCAAAAGTCGGGGTGTGCTTATTGTTCCTCCTTTGCTTCAGTTACTGATTTTTGCTTTCGCAGCCACTTTAGATGTTCAAAATGTGACGATAGCCGTTTTGAATCGAGATGCAGGTGAACAATCGATTGAGCTGATCGAGCGTCTCAAAGGTGCTCCTACTTTTAAAACCATCGATTTTTTGAAAGGGATTGAGGAAATTGAACCCTATATAGACAACCAAAAAGGGTTGATGGTGATGTCGATCGACGAACAGTTTTCACGAAATCTTAACGCAAATAAAACGGCCAATGTCCAATTAATTTTTGACGGAAGAAAATCAAATGCCGCTCAAATTGTGAATGGATATGTTTCATCGATTATAGATCAGTTCAATAAAGATCTTTCTAAAACGATCAACTACGAGCTTCAGAGATCTGAAGTTGTTCCAGGTATTGGTTTAATCCCAATTTAATTTACCAATGGTTCAATGTTCCTAGCTTGGCTGGTGTCTTAACCATGATGGTGACCGTCAGTTTGACCGCTTTATCCGTGTCTCGGGAAAGGGAGCTAGGAACGTTCGATCAGCTGCTTGTTTCTCCATTGCTTCCTAGTGAAATTTTATTTGGAAAGATCATCCCTCCACTTATCCTTGGAATCTGTGAAGGCTCCATCATTATATTTGCGGCTATCCTATTCTTTAAAATCCCTTTCACTGGATCATTTATTACCCTTTATGTCGGGATGTTTATTTACCTCATGTCAGTGATCGGGGTAGGTATGTTTATTTCCTCTTTATGCCAAACGCAGCAACAAACTATTATGGGAACCTTTATTGTAATGACACCCGCTATCATGCTTTCCGGTTACGTCACTCCTATCGAAAATATGCCAGAGTGGATGCAGCCGATCACCTATTTGGATCCGTTGCGCTATTTTTTAGTGATTGCCAAGGGATCATTCACTAAGGCTATGCCATTCAATATCGCTTTTCAAGAAATGTGGCCCATGGCAATCATCGCAGTGATTGTCTTGCCTATCGCAAGCAGTTTTTTTCGCAGTCGGTTACAGTGATATTGTCTATAATACAATTTTGCAGCATGGTTTATATTTAACTCACCTTAACCTAAGTTTTGGATAATCCATGTCTCCGAAAGGTCTAAAAAAATTAGAAATTCAGTTGCATGAGGAATTGGACGATCTCGGCTTTCCTCCTGATCCATGGATTCTGAAAAGCCGCGCTCTACCTCACACCGATTACGATGTTGTTATTGTCGGTGCTGGGATGGCCGGCTTAGCAGCTGCGTTTGGTCTTCTTAGGCAAGGAATCACCAACATTGTTGTCTACGACTTAGGCAAAGCAGGTGTTGAAGGTCCCTGGGCTACCTATGCACGCATGCTTACTCTCCGCTCAGGTAAAAAGCTTGCTGGACCAGCTCTAGATATACCTAGCCTCACTTTTCAAGCATGGTTTGAAGCGCAGTTCGGTGTTCATGAGTGGGAGAAACTCTATAAAATTCCAACCCCACAGTGGATGGAGTATCTTCGTTGGTACCGCCACGTTTTACATATTCCAGTTGAAAATAACACGAAAGTTCTACTCATAAAACCTCAAGGGCCTAACATTAAATTGGAATTGGAACAATCGGGGAAAAATAAGATTGTAACTGCCCGCAAAGTGATCCTTGCCACTGGTAGGGGAGGATGGGGTCAATGGATAACACCTGAATTTATTCGCAGTCTCCCAGTAGAATTCTATGCACACACTTGCGATCCGATCGATTTTGATCAGCTACAAAATAAAGACGTAATCATCGTAGGGGTCGGAGCTTCGGCCTTTGATTCTGCAGCTGCAGCCCTTGAAAGGGGAGTCAAGACTGTCAAATTGATCACTAGGCGTAAACACATAGGTCACATCAATAAATTTAAAAGCTTAACCTACCCAGGATTCGCTTTAGGCTATGTCAACCTTGCTGATGATGCCAAAATCAAATTTATGGAACATTGTCTTGAAGAAGGAGCGGTACCCCCTTTTGAATCTTTACGACGAATTGAACAATATAAAAATTTGGAAGTGTTAACAGGAATCAATATCTTAGAGGTGAAAGCTCATAAAAAATCACTAGAAATTCACACGTCAAAGGAAAAATTAACTGGCGACTTTTTGATCCTAGCGACAGGATTTGAAGTGGATGGCAGCAAACAGCCTGAACTCAAAGAAATTTATCCTGACATCCTTTTATGGAATGATCGTCATCCCAACCTAACACAACGCTTAGGAAGATTTCCCTATCTAGGCAATCATTTTCAATTCTTAGGGAAAACAGCTCATCGGACTACCTATTTACAAAATATCTATTGTTACAACTTCGCTGCGTTCTTAAGCCATGGATTGGTTAGCGGGGATATTCCCAATATCAGTATAGGGGCCAAAAGACTTGCAGAAGGGATTGCAAGTGACTTTTTTACCCAGGATTGGGTCAGTTATTATAAACGCCTTACACAGTTTGACGAGCCAGAATTTAAAGAAGACGAATATTCTTATATCAAACATCCCTAAAATGGACCGATTCAATGACTTAAAAAATGCCCGGTCTGGTATAATGTAGGCATAAAAAATGGAGTTATTATGCCGATAAGCGTATTTGACTTGTTTTCGATTGGAATCGGACCTTCAAGTTCCCACACGGTAGGACCCATGAGGGCTGCTCGTCAATATGTTTTGAACATTGACAAGGCCGATATCCTTCCCAAAGTCAAACGGCTTAAGATCGATCTTTATGGTTCTCTCGCTTTAACGGGCAAAGGCCATGCTACTGATTTAGCTGTGATGTTAGGGAGTGAAGGGGAAACCCCCGATGGGGTCAATCCAGATACCGCCCAATCGCAAGTGGATCAAATCAAAAAACAACAGACGATTAATCTTTTAGGTAAACACCAAATCCCTTTTGACGACAATACAGACCTTTTGTTTCATTTTGATAAGCAGCTCCCTTTCCATCCAAATGGGATGAGATTTACCGTTTACAGCGCACAAGATAAGGAATTGGATAGCCAAGTCTTTTATTCGATCGGAGGAGGCTTTATCCTTGATCATCAACAGGCAACTGAGGGAGTAAAAACTGCCACTCATAAGCATACGATTCCTTATAAATACGACACCGCAGATGAACTACTCAACCATTGTGAAGCTACAGGATTAACTATTCCTCAACTCGTCATGAAAAATGAATTGACCTGGCGCAGTGAAAAAGAAGTTCACGATGGCCTGCTCAGAATTTGGAATGTCATGAAAGCTTGCGCTAAAAGGGGATGTCATCAAGAAGGAATATTACCCGGAGGACTGAATGTTCGGCGTAGAGCTGCTGGCCTTTATCGCCATCTCCACTCACATGAGAGAGAAATTCAACGACACCCTGCGGAAGTGATGGAATGGGTCAACCTCTGGGCTTTAGCGGTTAACGAAGAAAATGCTGCTGGAAGCAGAGTGGTCACAGCCCCTACAAATGGTGCTGCCGGCATTATCCCAGCAGTCCTTCATTATTACATGAAATTTACAGAAAATGCCTCTGAAGAAGGGATTGTCACCTTTATGCTTGCTGCCGCTTCAATGGGGATCCTTTTCAAAAAGGGAGCTTCCATTTCTGCAGCGGAAATGGGTTGTATGGGGGAAGTGGGAGTCGCCTGCTCCATGGCCGCCGCGGGCTTAACGGCTGCTTTAGGGGGTACAAATGCCCAAATTGAAAATGCAGCAGAAATAGGAATGGAACACAATTTAGGTCTCACTTGCGATCCCATTAAAGGGTTAGTTCAAATTCCCTGTATCGAAAGAAACACTATGGGAGCAGTCAAAGCAATCAATGCAACCCTATTGGCTTTAAGAGGAGATGGTGATCATAGGGTTTCACTGGATCAAGTCATTGCTACGATGCGGACTACTGGCAAAGATATGCAGTCGATTTATAAAGAAACAAGCCTTGGCGGACTAGCGGTGAATGTTCCTGAATGTTAAGATGAGTGTTAAATTCACCGCATTCAGGAAAATTCTATGGAAAACCAAGGCAATCTTTTAAAATATAGACAGAATTATCAACCTCAATTGCCCGAAATTTTAAAATTTCCCGATCGACTCAAACTAGTTCCTGATCAGAAATCTCTCCAAAAAACCTATCCTGATTGGCTTAAAGCTCAATTTCCTCATTCACATGACCGGAAAGTTGTGAATTTTTCAAAGAGGGATACAGTCGCTGATGGACATCGACCTTTAAAGGTTGGAGTTGTCCTTTCAGGAGGACAAGCTGCCGGTGGACATAATGTCATCACAGGTATTTATGATGCTTTGAAAAAACTAAACTCACAGAGTTCCCTGATTGGCTTTTTAGATGGCCCTTCAGGAATCATTAAAAATAGATCGATCCCCTTGGACGGAAACAAATTGGCCCCTTATCGAAATACAGGCGGATTTGATCTAATCGGCTCCGATCGGACCAAAATTGAAACCCCTGAACAATTTGCAGCCGCCGAAGCTACTATGAGAGCGCATAAACTCGACGGACTCGTTATTATCGGTGGAGATGATTCAAATACCAACGCTGCTTTTTTGACCGAATACTTTTTAGCACACAATTGTCCTACAGCGGTCGTAGGAGTCCCAAAAACGATTGATGGGGATCTCCAAAATGAGTTTATCGAGATTTCTTTTGGCTTCGATACAGCAACAAAAACCTATTCGGAAATTATCTCTAACATTGCCCGCGATGCAATGTCAGCTAAAAAATCCTATTATTTTATTAAAGTGATGGGAAGAAGCGCTTCCCATATCGCCCTAGAATGCGCCGTTCAAACGCAACCCAATTTGACACTGATCAGTGAAGAGATAAGTGCAGAGAGTAAAACGCTTAAAGCAGTTGTCAGGCAAATCAGTGAAGTCATTTGCGCACGAGCTGCTCAAGGTAAGAATTATGGAGTGATTGTCATTCCAGAAGGGATCATCGAATTTATTCCTGAAATGCGCACCTTGTTCAACGAACTGAATGAAAAGCTAGAAGATGGGAAAGAGTTCGACATGTCCCGTTTAAGTGCTGGATCAGCTGCCTGTTTTAAGGAATTGCCGCAAAACATCCAACAACAATTGTTAATGGATCGGGATCCCCATGGAAATGTTCAAGTCTCTAAGATTGAAACTGAACAACTCTTTATCGAACTCGTAAAAAAAGACCTCAAAACTTTGCAAAAAGAGGGAAAATATAGCGGCAAATTTAGCGCGCAACCCTTCTTCTGTGGCTATGAAGGGCGTTCCGCATTTCCAAGCAATTTCGATAGTCAGTATTGCTATGCGTTGGGACATGTTGCTGCGCTGCTCATAGAACAAAGCTTTACTGGCTATATGAGTTGTATTCGTCAACTCAAGCATCCTACTTCACAATGGATTCCTGCTGGAATTCCCTTAACCTCGATGATGGCCTTAGAAAAACGGGGCGGCAAAACTAAAGCAGTCATCACCAAAGCTTTAGTTGAACTTAAGGGTAAACCTTTTGAGCACTTCCGCGCTAACCGCGATCGTTGGATAGAACCTGATAGCTATCTCTTTGCAGGACCTATCCAATTTTTCGGTCCACCAGAGATTAGCGAATCAGCTCCAAACATCCTAAATTGGAAGTAATGGCTCGACTATTTTTCTTGCTTGGTATACCTATTTCTTTTATCTAGAAATTAATGCAAAATTTTTAGGTAAAGAATATGTCTTCAAAATCTACAGTTTTAATTACAATTGCTTTGCTGGCAATCGCTTGCTTAATCGGCTTTAGATATTTTATCCATAATGCCTATAAAGCCTTCCCTTCCGGCCCTACTTTAGATCCAAAATCTGGGCCCTATACGCAGTGGAAAGAATTCTCAGCACCCTCTGGTAAATTCAATGTAACGCTACCTTTAATGCCGCAGCAAGCCTCCCAAACAGTTACCGACCCTGTCACTAAGCAGACCCGCTACTATGATATGTATGTCTCACAAGAAATGGATGGGACTAGCTACATGATTAGCGCCGTGACTTTTCAAGATAAATCACTGACATCTAATCCTCAACTCCTGATGGAAACAATTCTCAACGATATCCTCAAATCTAACCCTGAAAATAAACTCATCAATTCAAAATTCGGGCAATATAATGGAATGCAAGCCATGGATTTCATCGTCAAAAATCCCGCGACTACTATGCAAGGAAAAGCATTTCTCGACCAACAAACCCTGTATATTTTATCATCGATTGAGAACAACCAAAATTACAATCAGAATGATTTTGACCATTTCACAAAATCGTTCGAACTTAAGAAATAGGTGATGACGTGCATATAAATTATATTTTGTTACCCTTGCTCTTTGTCAATACTTCCCTTTTTGCTGCAAACAGCGAGCCTCAAGCAGCTATTAATCCAACAAATAAATCAGCTTCCAATACTCCTTCAGCCCCTTCGACACTCGCCACTCCCCAAGCTCCCACCCTCTATACCTATCCAGGCTTCGTCTTTCTAAGAAATGGGGAATGGACCGGTTCAGATTATCTCTATAATTTGCAAAATGATATCGGACTCGCATTAGATGTCTTTGCTCCCGAAAACGAATCTGTTGACGCCAGTCAACAAAAATTATTGGATACTGCGATCAATAGTTTCAGATTAAATCGTTTAACCCCTAGGGTAAATCCAGCTCCCGGAGTTAATTCCCTTCCGTTTTTCTATGTCCAAATCATGATATTCCCAACAGAATTAGGCAATGTAGCAACTGTATCAGGTAGTCTCTTCGAAACTGTCACATTAGCGCGAATTCCTACTCAAGGGACTCTGCAATTCAAGCGATTACCTGGGAGAAACAGACAATGTTTATGAGTACAAAGGACGATTTTTTTGCCACTTTGTCTAGAACAGTTGAAGATATCGTCGGTACTTTTGGGGAAAGATGGCGTCTATTTGATCAGATGAAAAGCCAAATTGGTGGATATGAAAACACTAACTCGACGCTTCCTGCCGCGACAAAACCCAAAGAAACCCGTTATAATAAACAATAGAGAATTTGTTATAGACCTTATTGCAGTAAAATGTTAATCTAAAGTTAGAGATTTGATGTGAGGCCAATCATTTAGCTATAAGTGCATACATTCCCTCCGTAGGACATTCTTCAGAATATCTTCTTGAGTTGCCCTGGTGAGACCTTCTAGAGTTATTATCTAACAATTCTTTCAGGACTCACAACCGAGAGAAAAGTTATTTAACTCTAGCTAAGATTTACTTGCTCAATTTCTCTTAAAACCCAAAAAAACAGGGAGACCTAGAATGAAGAAAATTTTTGTGGGCAACTTAGCATGGAAAGCGACTGAAGAAACTCTTAAGTCTCTTTTCGAGCAATTCGGAGAAGTTGTCTCGGTTAAAATCGTAACCGACCAATATACAGGAAAATCGAGAGGGTTCGGTTTTGTCGAGATGAAAAACGACGAAGATGCCCAAAAAGCTATCCGCGAGTTGGATGATAAGCCTTACTTGGAGAGAAATCTACGGGTAAGCCTAGCTCAGGAACGTAGCGATCAACCACGTGGTGGCGGAGAACGTCAAAACGGTCAAGGTGGTCGTGGCGGCTGGGGCGGCGATAGAGAAAGAAGCCGCGGCTCGCGCTCGAATGATCATGGCGGCGGATACGGCCGTTAATCGTCAACTTTAATGGACGTTAAGGGACATTAAGGACTCGAAGGAGTCTTTAATGTCCCTTTTTTATTTATTTTGGGATGAGATTCTTCAAAAAGGAATTCACTCCTTTTTGAACGTGTTCAATGACATCGGTTTTCTTGTGAGTATCCTCACTAGACTTTTCATCTTCGCTTTCATTTAAAGCCCAGGGAAGTGGCTGTGTTGTGGGGGGTGGAGGAGCAGAATCGCCGCCCAAAATTGAAGAGGCGACACCTAAGAGATCACCAATGAGTTGTCCTTCAGGGATTTTAGCTTGTAATGCGATTTTTGCGATCTGTCCCGAAACTTTGGCTTTGTCAATTTTTGGATTTCCTACAGGGCCTTTTAAAGGCACTTCTAACATATCTTTTGAATTATACCCTTTTATCCCTAGAGCCTTAGCCAAAGCTTTTGCGGTTAAACCGATTTGTAGATTTACATAATCATTTCCAAAATCGACATTACCCCAGATTGCAAGCGGATATTTACCGTTAGCAAGCATGTCAAAACGCTCAACCTTCAAAACTTCCCGATTCAACGAAAAATAGATTGGAGTAAACCAGACAACTAATTGATCCTGACTTTTTCACGCTAAACAAGTTTAGTAACGAAGCCAACTCACCTTGAGAACTGAAGCTAATTTTACCAAGACTTAATGTTGCATTGTCAATCTTGATCAATTTAAAATCATAGGGGGAAAATGGAAATGTAAATCCCTTATCGCTTATTGTCAACTGACAGGGAGAATCTGCACTCAAAGCAGAGTTTAAGATCGGTAGTACCAATCCAAACACATCTTTTCCAAACTGCGGCGTGACTTGGCTTTGTGCCACTATCGGCCTATTCAATAATAAGACACCATTGCTTGCACGTCCATCAAGAACAATTGACCCATTATCCCCGGTGATCGTGCTTTGGACAGGTCCATTCAATTTATTTAATGAAATATCAGCTTTCACTTCAACTCGAGGTCCAAGCATCGCTTCTACAGCACGACTAATTTTTGGGTCGAATCCCGCCAAACGGGTGGCAATCACAACCGGCACCCCCTGACTATCAACATGAACTTCGAAACTGAGATCTTTCAGACTATAAGTCGAATCGGAGGAAAAAGGGGAGGGGAGTATTCCGGATAAATTTAATAAACCATCCCCAAGGCCGTTGATTACGAAATTCCAGTGAAGTGAGTTATGTACAGTTTTGAATTCACCCTTGATATCACCAAATGTGATCTTTTTCGATTCAATCGCATCTACCAAAGCAACATCTTTGAAATCCAACTTTGCGACCAATTCACCCCCTTGCTTGGGAGTTTTTAAATTAAAATTGAATCCAGGCAGTTCAATCGTAGCAACAGCAGGCTTGGCTAGACGGAATGGGAGTTCCTCATTACTAAGCCACTGTTTATGAAGAGCGGCGAATTGATCAGGGGAAAGTTTTAGCCTAAGAGATGGTGCGGTTGTTTCAGATGCAAATGCAATAATTTCTGGGAGCTGTAGACCCTCTGTCGATAATTTAATGATTGCAGTTGCTTCCTTGTTTTTAATTTTTGAATCGATCTGCACGTCCCATATTTTGCCTAGGTAAGGGAATCCAGCAAGTTTAGCCTGAAGCTCAAGCGCATTAATCGCCTGTTCAACGGAAATAAATCCTTCTTTAGGCTTTTCAATGGTCGCCTCAATATTGGCCATTAGGGGATTACCATTTTGCTTGCCTTGTGTATGGATCTTGATTGAAACGTTCGGGTTGTTTGATACAGAGTTAAATTGGGCGTTGAGAGACTCTATATCGATCCGCCCCTTAGCATCATCTAAATTAATGGCTGTCTGGCCAATCGAGGCTGTAGCAATAACATCGCTTTTGTTCAAATCGGGCTCAAAATCATTGAGTTTAAGATTTAAAGTCGAAATGGTTAATTTCACAGGCACGATTTGTGAAATTGCCGGAGCTTTGCCTAATAAATAAAGCTGTGAAAGCTTGGTGTATAATTCGGGCGTTAATCTAAAATTCACATCGGTTGGAGTTTGCAAAGTCAGTAAATCGGAGTTTAAAGTTCCTTTAAAAGCTGTCAATAGGTTTGAGGTCGTGATCTTACCCTCAAAATTCGAAGAATTTGAATCGCCATTGAGCGTCACAATAAAATCAGCTGAATCGCCTAATGCTAGTCTTGCCATCCCTGCAATTTTGGGATTTTTGATTGCGATAATTTGATCCAAAATTGCTACAGGAAAATGGGATCCCTTTAATTGTAATGATGGAGAAAAATTGGGTTCTCCTTGACCTGTAAGTTCAAAAAAACCTTGCTCAGAACCTTGTTGCGTCGTACCCGAAGCAGAAATATCCATCTTGGAAAATAAATTTTCAAATTTGATGTTAGCATTCACATTTTTAAGGATAACTGGAGTTAGTAATGCTGCAGATTTGATTTCCGGGCTGGGCAAACCCAGCGCGTCATTAACATTAAAAGTCCCTTTTGAGGAAAGTTGTAATTTGGCTTCGAGTCCTTTAATTTCTGCTGTTCCCCCTAAATTTTGTGTGGCTACAAGTTTAAAAAGAGGGGAGGCAACATCAATTCTGTCTACCTTAACGATCACTTCTCCGTCGTTTCCAACTAATTCGAGCCCTTCAATTTTTTGATCTCCAAATAAGCTTAAATGGATATCTTTTGCCAAAACTTTGCCAGGTATATTTTGGTTAACCAAGTCCAAAATCTTCGTTTGACCCCATCCGGTCGTCAAAACATATGCGATTCCGACCACTAATAATAGCGATATCAAAATTGCGACACCAACAATATAACTCACAATTTTTAATGCTTTCATACCTTTCTAGCCTCATTGTTGAAAGCTATTGTATAGAATTTTGCTTCAAAAATCAACATTCTA
Organism: Parachlamydiales bacterium; assembly: GCA_963709145.1. Taxonomy (GTDB): domain Bacteria; phylum Chlamydiota; class Chlamydiia; order Chlamydiales; family Parachlamydiaceae; genus JBDHQB01. The sequence goes on along the minus strand of CAVPVT010000024.1, from coordinate 36,500 downwards.
TTTTTTCATTATGATAAAAATAATTTGACAAACCTTTGCATAAGTGTTTATCAAGAAAATAATTGAATGGTAAAGATTGAAACCTAAGAATTTGAAAGGAGAAACAAATGCTTTATACAATTTTGGTGATCATTTTGATCTTATTGTTGATTGGAGCGTTACCCACATGGCCTTACAGCGGGGGCTGGGGGTATTATCCAAGTGGCGGATTGGGATTGGTTCTAATCATTTTGATCATTTTGATTTTATTAGGAAGAGTTTAAAAACCAATTAAGCCGATGCTAAAATTAGTCTCGGCTTAATTTTTATAAGGAGATGTCAATGGCTAAATATAGCAAAAAGTCCCAAGCATCAGTGAAGGAAGCTGTTCACAAGCTGAAGAGTGGGAAACTTAAGTCTGGCAAAAGTGGCAAAAGCGTAAAAAGCCGCAAACAAGCAATTGCGATCGGCCTATCGGAAGCCCGTGCAAAAGGAGCTAAAGTTCCTAAAAAAGCTAGCGTCGCTAAAAAAACAGTGAAAAGAAAATCGACTGTAGCCAAGCCAAGAAAAGCAGCTGCTTCGAAAACTAGAAGATCCCCCGCTGTGAAAGCTAGGAAACCAGCAGTGAAAAGAAAGACTGTTTCCAAAGCCAAAAAACCGGTAGCTAAAAAAAGAACGGTTAAGAAAAAAGCTCCCGCAAAAGCTAGCCATTAATATTAAAGTTTGATCAATAAAACTAAAAACGCTGCCTATGCAGCGTTTTTCAGTTTTTCAGTAAAAAATGCAAAAAAAATACGACTATGATGCCATTATTGTAGGCTCAGGCCCAAACGGGCTAGCCGCAGCAATTACACTCGCGAAAGCGGGTTTATCCGTCATTGTTTACGAAGCCAAATCTACAGTCGGTGGAGGACTCCGTTCAGCTGAACTTACTCTTCCCGGTTTCATCCACGATATATGTTCTGCCATCCATCCTTTAGGCATCGGATCTCCATTTTTTCAAAGTTTGCCTCTTGATCAATGGGGATTACAATGGATTCAACCTGCAGCACCTCTTGCGCATCCATTTGATGATGGAACGGCAGCGATTTTAGAGCGCTCGATTGAGAAAACAGGGTTGACCCTGGGAAATGATAATAAAGCTTATGCAAAACTCATGGAATCCTTCGTAGGGGAGTGGAATCTATTTTCTAATGATCTGTTAGCCCCTTTTCATTTTCCCCAACATCCGATTTTGATGGCCCGTTTTGGACTAAAAGCTATCCTTTCCGCAAAATCTTTAGCCAACATTCAATTTCAACAAATGAGAGCCAAGGCTTTATTTGCAGGGCTGGCAGCTCATTCCAATATGCCTCTCAATAAACCTTTGACGTCAGCTTTTGGACTTGTATTGGGGATTTTGGGACATGTTTACGGTTGGCCTATGGCTAAAACAGGAACACAAAGTATCGCCACTGCTTTAACAAACTATTTCATTTCTTTAGGTGGAAAAGTTGCGACCGGTGAAAATGTACAAAGCCTGGATCGTCTTCCTTCATCCAAATGCGTCTTTGTCGATATATCCCCTAAAGAACTACTCAAGATAGAAAGTAACCGATTATCCTCAAGATATAAGCAAAAATTAGAGGCGTACCGATACGGGCCTGGCGTTTGTAAAATTGATTGGGCTTTGCACAGTCCAATCCCATGGAAAGCAAAAGAATGCCTAAAAGCTGCCACAGTTCACCTTGGAGGAACTGCGGAGGAGATTTATCAATCTGAATCAGACATCGGCAAAGGAATTCATCCTGAAAAACCCTATATTATTTTGGCTCAACAAAGCCTGTTTGACACAACAAGGGCACCTCATGGAAAACACACAGCTTGGGGTTATTGCCATGTGCCTAATGGTTCATCTCGCGATATGACTGAGGCGATCGAAAATCAGATCGAAAGATTCGCGCCAGGATTTCGGGATTGTATCCTTGCAAAATCTATCACGAAAGCTACAGAACTAGAAGAATACAATCCTAATTGTGTGGGAGGAGATATCGGTGGGGGAGTGCAAGATATCTATCAGCTCTTTACTCGCCCAGTTGCCCGCTTAGTGCCTTACGAAACACCTTATCCAGGACTTTATATTTGTTCAGCTTCGACGCCACCTGGGGGGGGTGTGCATGGAATGTGTGGATACCATGCTGCCAAAGCAGCTCTTAATAAATGGTTTAATGTATCACATTGAAGGTCAACTAATTAAATAGTGAAGTGACTTACATCTGTTGCTCTAGTTTAAAAATTAAATTTTTCTTTTCTGTTAAATTAAAAATTTGTTATGAAACATTTATAGCTACTCAATTTTTCAATTTGGAGGAACATGAAAAAATTTTCAAAATCTATAGCTCTATTAACATCGTTGTGCATGTTAAGTGCTATGCCAACTTCTGCTTATGCAGATCGTTACGATGGTCAAGGTTTCCAAGATCAATGCTGTGAACAACCTTGTGATGAAGGTTGTGGCCTTTCACCTATGTGGATCATCATCGGTTCTGCAGCTCTTGGTGCTGCTGCCGGTGCTGCAACAGGTGCTGCTGTAAGTAGCGACAATCATGGTAAAAGAGGTTCTCGTGGCCCTATGGGATTAGTGGGTGCGACTGGAGCAACAGGCGCTGCAGGCGTAACAGGTGCTACAGGCGCTACAGGTCCAACAGGCGCTACAGGTGCTACTGGCCCAACAGGTGCTACCGGAAGCTTTACACCGCCAATTGACACTTCTGGCGCAAGTTTAACATTTGAATTTGCATTCCCAACACTAACTGTTGGTGTTGGCGCAATAGTTACACCATTTGTAGTAAAACCTGACCAAACAGTAGTTACAAACGGCTCGGTGACGATTCCCCTTGGCCTAGTTGTTGCGTTACCTTCGATAGTAATTAGTGACGTCGTCAATCCTCCGGTTGAGTTCGGGGACTATGATGCTGGTGTTAATATTGAAGGCATCGCTGCTGTCTCAGCACTGTTGTCGATCGAAGTTTTAATTTCATCTCCGAGAGCAGATCTCGTTGTTCTGCCACAAATTGGAGTTGCTGTTGGACTCGGTGTAACCGAACAAATCGCAGGGACATTCGCTTACGGTCCAGTAGGAACTGTACCTTAATTTGAACTAGAACTCTACGTAAAAAAGGGGCCAAAATTTGGCCCCTTTTTTATTTCTCTGATATGTCGTATTGAAGGTGGCTTAGCTTCCAGTGGACATTGTTTCTCAGCAAAATCAAAAGAGAGTTGATTAATCATTCCATTTTTTTTCAGTCGTTAGATGATAAAATACGAACTGCAACACCTTCAAACATAGTATTGTAAGCTATGTACTCAGTCCTATAACCTTTCCTTTCAAGAAATTCAATCAAAGCTTTTTATTCAAATTGCTCATATTCAGGATAGCTGTAAAAATCATCAAATACAATATTAGTGCTTGGCCTAATGTAAGGACCTAAAATCTCTAATGCTGTTGCAGTTGAAGAATACAGGTCACAGTCGACATGCAGGAACGCAATAAGTTGCCCTTTGAGATATTTCTCAATATAAAAAGGCAACGCTTCTTCAAAGGATCCTTTAATCAACCTGACATTGCTTAAGACTGGAGGAGCTTGAAACGGCTCTTTAAATCCAAAAGTCCATTTCGAATAGAGGGGCCCATCTTTTACGTATTATCAATTTTTCATAAAAAATCATATAATATTAATTATAACTTGTCAATTCTTACTCAATTGTTGAATATACTATCTAAATAGATGCCATATTGAACCAGCAAACGAGAAGGATATCAAGTGCAGAACGGTGGTGTGGCTCGACTTTCTCCAAGGAATAAAATTTCCCGAGTCCAGATTGTTATCTAAACTCATGTGATCGATGGGTTAAGTCCAAAGACTTTTTTTAAGGTTTTTTTCTGTTATCTGCCGTCTGGAAAATGCTGATTATGAGAGACACTCACTAGCTATGCTTAATCGTATTGCTATGGCCCTAGACAAGAGGGTGGAAATTCGGTTTATGCCTATCAGAGAAAACCACCATTCAAAGACTATTTTGGCGTAGACTCAACACTTTTATTGGTCATTACGCCTCAAACCCCGAGTACGCTATTCTTAAAATTCAACGTCTGATAATTGATGTTATGTTATGTAAAATAATTCACAGATTTACCTCACCATAAAAGTTTTTCAAAAACTCCTCTGGTAATGGATCATCAAAATTCTTTCAACGATCAAAATTCCTTTGAGTTGCCCGCCCATTCTCGGCGTTGTTTTTTTTTCATACGGTGTCAATTTGATTAAAGGAACACCACTTTTGGCAATCACGATCTCTTCACCCTTTAGTACTTGATTGATCAAGTGGGAAAATTGGGTTTTTGCTTGATGGATGTTGACGATTTTCATAATTCCTCCAACTCTTAGTTTTAAGATATTCGACCAGTTAACTTAGCCAAGATAATCTAATACTAATGAGTGATCTGCCAGCGCTCGCAAACAAACTTATTGTTTTAAAAAATTGCTAATGGTTGCTTTTGAGAATGATCCTTCAGCGATCTTACAAACCATATCCTCGAAATCTACCATGTTGTATTTTACTTGCTGTCCGTTTTGACTTAAAAAGATTAAAGTAGCCGCAGCCCCTGTTCTCTTATTTCCGTCGATGAAAGCATGATTGCATACAATGTGAAAAAGATATGCAGAAGCTTTATCAAAAATAGATTCGTGCAGATCCTCGCCAAACATGGTTGCCTTTGGCATTTCAATAGCAGATAGAAGCAAGCCCATATCTCTAATGCCATGTAGACCCCCATATTCAGAAACGAGATCATCATGAATCTGTATTACTTCTTCGACAGATAAAAAAATCATCGATCAGACAGTCTTTTGAAGAGTTCCGCATATTCTTTAAATACATATTTCTTGGCTTCTTCAAACTTGCTGTTTACTGGCTTTATCGATTGAATGGTAATACCCGAGTTTGAATCTACGACGATTTGAAATAAGCAATTCTCATCAAGGCCAGCAGCCTGTAAATTGACTTGTCAATGACAATTGCTTTACTATTTCCGTGTTGTACTAAATGTTTTATTTGCATAATACACTCCTTGTCGTATATACCAATGTTATCACATCATGTATTTCCCGTATATACAATTGTTATAACCCAAAGTGTTTCTAAAATATTAATTTCTCCTTCTCCAATAGCCTTTTGAAGAGTCCGGCATATTCTCTAAAACATATTTCTTGGCTTCTTCAAACTTTTTGTCACGAAAAGGCAGTAATGCAATAAGACAATATCACTATGATACTGTTTAGGCAATAGCTTGAAGCCATTTTTTTGCTTATAAGATTAAGCATTTTGAGAGCAACACCCCGGGGTGTTTTTCACGGCGCTCCCATTGCTGCACAGTAGAGACACTTGTATTTAGATATAATGCAAAGACGCCTTGACTCACTTTTTCGCGCAGACGAAGACTTTTTATATCTCGAGGAGACAAACTTTCAATAGGTGCAAGGCACATCTTATTAAATTCGTGCATAGTCGTTGCCTCAACATGTCCTGCATCATACAGACCTTCTACGGATTCGTGAACTACTTCTAAAATTGATTTTTTCATACTAATTTACCTCAATCAATTCCCCTACATGTATAGCTTGAGAAAGTTGTTTATCGCTAAAGCTAAAACATATTTTAGCTAATTTTTTAAGCGCGATTTCTTTTTGCTCCTCAGAAATACTAGAGCGAACATTTTTTGCATAGCCATAAACAAAAAATACTTGTTTATCAGTTCTAAAAGCTACTATAGTATGTACTCCAGCACTTTTCCCTCGGCTATTCAGTGCGACCCGTTTTTTAAACATTCCCTCCTAAATTAGCCTCATATAAACCGTTGCTAATTTCAGTAACCGCTTCTTTTAATTCGTTATCTGTGCGCTTAGCGCACTAGAATAAAAGAGATGACAAAAAGTTACAGTAAAGCGAAAGTATAATCTTATGAATATTATCCCATCAAATAGCACGGTATGTTCTGAGCTCTTATGGAAACCGATTTGTATAATAGCTGAAGATAAAATAACCTTGATTGCAATAAGTATTTTGGCTCTTGCAGGAGCAGTTCTTTACTGTTTTCGTCAGCACACACCAACGCGAAATCTTCTGCGTTCAGTAGGAACAGCCATCACACACCATAAAAATCCCCTAGAGTCCTTGAAAAAAAATCTCAAAGAGCTACCAAAAGACGAACATGGGAACATCCTACTTGGTTTGGATAATGACAATTTTACTCTTTGGCGGCATCTTTATAGATATATCGTCCCCACGAAAATTTTTGGCCCAATTTTAATTCCAACGAATCATCAAGTTATCCACGCTATATTGAAACATCCGAAAAACGGATCGACGGATTCTCCATTCATCGGTAACTTTTCAACAGACAATATTCAGCATTTATATGGTGATCAACAGGGTTTTTCTGGAGTCAACCACGAAGCCCATATTAACCATCGAGCACAGTTCAAAGAATGGATCTCTGACGAGTTCCGAAATATCGAAATAGTAACCCCTGTCATACATAACTGGCTCCAAAGACACCTTCATGCCATTATCACAGAACATGATATTGAAAATCTGACAGCTCAACTCATGCTCACATTTCTCCTGGATATCAATTCAGCCAAAAGCGAAAAGTCACTTGAAGCCATTGTTCAAATCAAAACGCACTTTATTAATATGGGCTTAAAGCCTATTACGTTAGATCGAGTATATCCAAAAGCCTTAAGTCACATGGGAAAAATGATCGAAGATCTCTTATATAGCCGAGGTTCCTATCCATATTTCTTAAGTTCCTCTTTAACTTTAGAACATGTACAAAGCCATATTTTAGCTTTGATGTCTGTTGGATTTGATAACTTGCAAAGCTCACTTATGTCCCTATTTGTCAGGCTTGCAGCCATGGATGATGAAACGCGTGATCATCTTAAATCCGAAATCAATCCCGAAAATGCTCCTTTCATTAGATTTGCCAAGGATGATACCAGCAAGGAAAGAATGCTGTTTCTTGAAATGATGAGGCTCGCCCCCCCTGTATGGCTGCAATCTAGAAAAAGCGCGAATGAAGATTCTTGGATTACATACAAAACAGAATCCGATGAAAAGAAAACGTTCAAGCTTCATCCTTCTACCTTAACACTGATTCCTAACTTTGCCTTAAACCGTCAAATGGAAAATCCCGAAGTTTTTGACTTAGGCCGCAATCCAAATGAATATAGACCTATTCATCCCTTTAGCCAAGGCCCTAATACCTGTCCGGGACAAAAAATTCCTTACGCCGCATTAGGCGTGCTGGCCGCGGCTCTCCTGAGAGGAAATCTCTCTCTCGAATTGCAAGATGAAATGATATTTAACCCGAGCGTCGCGCTTACCATGAAAAATATTCGTGTACAAATCTCTGAAAGAAAATGACTTTTCGTTACTTAATATCATCTATCTTATTTAACAAGGCTTGATAATTTGGAGAATTTTTATATAGCGAGGCTTCATTCCTTAATCTATCTTCTCCTCCAGTTTCTTTGATAAGATCAGTCATATTGACATCTATATGAGAAAGGAAAGTTTTTGCAATAATAAATTTTGAATTATCTTTAGTAACATAGACAAAAAATATAGTGTTATCGTCAAGAATGGATTTTAATTTCTCCAATTTTGGATCTTTTTCCAGATTTTTTTCTGCTACAGGTTCCAGATTTTTTTCGCTACAGGAGCTTCCGAATTTTTTTGCTCAATTTTAGCTTCTTCTAATTTATTTTGTTCTTTATGTTGCAGATTTTGTGGTGTTGAAGTTTTAGATCCATCCATATCGGCAAATGAAAATGTGGGACGAACTGCCGTTTCTACCTTGGAATCAGTCGTTGGATTTTGTACTCTTTTAGGATCGATACTCGAGCGTTTGGATGGCTGATCCGACGAAGAAAATATCCGATTCCATAGTTTTACAAATATTCCAATGAAGAAAATTTTTGAAAAATCAGTTTTAACTTTACGAGATTTAAGATTTCCTTCGGGAATTGAAGATTTTGATGCATCAGTATTAACATTATTGGTTTTATTTCCAGATGGGCTTATTTTAGTCATAAAATCCCCTTTTAATAAATAATCTATCAATTAATTATTATAAAATTCCATAATTTTTTTATCAACCTGTGTTGGATGAGGCTCTTCCTATAGATCAGTTCGATACCCTTAGGCTATAAGGAGTTAACGCTTATACAAATCCATTTTAAAAAAATACATAATAGGGTAGATATAGGGATTACCGAAGTAGCAGCCTTACATTCTGCGCTGCTGAAACAAAGTCGGCTAAAAAGCCAACTCAAAAACAAAATGCAAGTCGCGTATGAAAAGAAAATTTTTAATAGGCCTGTTCGCAATAGTAATCGGAGTGGTTGGCATCGTTATTGTATTGCAAGTGAAAATGCATTGGTACGTGCATCCTAAAGGGATTATTGCACAAATCGAATTAGAACTGATTATTACGAACATCATTCTCATGCTGATCATCATCATTCCAACCTACATCTTTTTATTTACGGTTGTGTGGAAATATTGCATTAAAAATGAAAACGCAAAATATGATCCGGATCACTCTTATGGTCCTGTCGGCGAACTGATCATGTGGGGACTTCCTTCTATCATTGTTGCCGTGATGGCTGTAGTCACGTGGGATGCAACGCATAAATTGAATCCCTATAAACCTATTGAAAGTGAAGTTAAGCCCCTCACTGTACAGGTAGTGGCTTTGGATTGGAAATGGTTATTTATTTATCCCGAGCAAGGCATTGCAACATTGAATTATTTTCATATTCCGGAACGTACTCCGATTCATTTAAAGTTAACGGCAGATGGCTCACCAATGAACTCATTTTGGATTCCGCAATTGAGCGGACAAATATATTCCATGACGGGAATGACAACCCAACTTTATCTAATGGCCGATGGGCCAGGAGAATATGTTGGCAGAGCTGTTGAGATCAATGGGGAAGGTTATGCAGATATGACATTTCCAGTAAAATCGACTTCTCAAAAAGATTTTGAAAATTGGGTTGCGCAAGTCAAAAAATCATCTCTTCATTTAACAGAAGATACTTATAATGAACTTGTTAAGCCTTCTGTGAATAAATCCATTATCCTCTTTTCGGAAGTGGAAAAAGATCTATATCATAAAATAATTCATAAATATATGTATCCAACCAAACCGGTATTATGAAAGATTTTTTTTTCGGAAAACTCACTTTAGATGCGATTCCTCACATCTGGTACACGATAGGAGGAACCGTTTTTATTATAATAATGGCATTGCGATCGCAGCGTATCTCACTAAAACTAAGCGCTGGAGTTGGCTTTGGCATGAGTGGCTTACTTCCACTGATCCCAAAAAGATCGGGACTATGTACATGATCTTTGCATCCATCATGTTTTTTCGCGGAATGTTAGATGCAGGAATGGTATGGCTTCAACAGTCAATTGCAGCGGATTCACAAGGATATCTTACCGCAGACCATTTTCAACAGATTTTTACATCGCATGGCGACATCATGGTTTTTTTCGTGACAATGGGCTTTTTTTTCGGACTCATGAACTGGATTGTGCCGCTTCAAATTGGTGCTCGAGATCTTGCTTTTCCTTTCTTAAATTCTTTAGGGTTCTGGCTCACAGTCGCGGGAGGACTACTCATTAATTTCTTTTTTATTATTGGAGGAGATTTTGCCAATACGGGTTGGCTTGCCATTGCTCCCTTCTCAGAGCTTGAATTTAACCCAAGTGTAGGAGTCGATTATCTTATTTGGAGTCTACAACTCTCAGGGCTTGGAAGTCTGCTAGCTGGAATTAATTTTCTTGTTACGATCATAAAAAAACGTGCGCCAGGAATGACTTTGATGAAAATGCCACTGTTCACCTGGAATTCTTTATGTGCAATGATTTTGATTATTTCTGCGTTCCCTGTTCTCACTGCTGTGACATTGCTTCTTTGGTTTGACCGTGCTTTTGGGATGCATTTCTTTACGACAGGATACTCCGGAAATCAAATGATGTATTGGAATCTTATCTGGATGTGGGGACATCCAGAAGTATATATTTTAGTTATACCTGCGTTTGGCATGTTCTCAGAAATTGTTTCTACTTTTTCGCAAAAGAAAGTTTCCGGATATGTGTCCATGGTGTGTGCGGCACTTACTATCACTGCATTATCCTATTTAGTCTGGCTACATCATTTTTTTGTTATGGGGGCGGGTCCTGATGTAAACTCTTTTTTTGGCATTGTGACGCTGATGATTGCCATACCTTCAGGCGTTCAAGTCTTTAATTGGATTCTTACTATGTATAAGGGGAAAATGAACTTAGCCTCCCCCATGTATTGGTTTATCGGTTTTCTAATCCTATTTATGATAGGAGGAATGGGAGGAATATTTATGGCGTCACCTCCCGCCGATTTTCAGGTACATAATAGTTTATTTCTGGTTGCCCATTTCCATACAATGATTGTCGGGGTGGCCCTTTTTGGAATTTTTGCCGGGGTCACTTTTTGGTTCCCTAAAATTTTTGGATTTAAACTCAATGAACGATTAGATAAACGGGCATTTTGGTTTTGGTTTGTCGGATTTTTTGTAGCTTTTATTCCTCTATATTTATTGGGATTCATGGGCGCGCCGCGACGAATTGATCACTATGATTCCTCGACTGGTTGGCAGCCACTATATATTACTGCAGCGATTGGATTTGTTATTATTTCATGCGGAATTGTCACCCAAATTTATCTGATTATCGAAAGCATTAGGCAAAGAAAACAAAATTTGGACACCACCGGAGATCCTTGGAATGGTAGAACGCTTGAATGGGCCTCTCATTCACCACCTCCTTTTTATAATTTTGCTGTAATACCCACGATTACGAGTCATGAAGCCTTTTGGGACATGAAAAAGACGGGCTGGCAGCCGGAAAAAAAATATCACGATATCGAATGTTTTAAAAACACAGGTATGGGAATTTATATATCTTGTTTTGCTTTCTTAGGAGGATTTGCAATTGTCTGGCAAATAATCTGGCTCATCATTATTGGCTTTATTGGAATCATCGCTTGCATTATCACTCTTTCCTTTGATGACGAAATGGAATATGTCTTACCTGCCGCAAAAGTTGACAAAATTGAACAATCTTATATTAAGATGATTACGATTATGGAAGTGAGTGAAACAAAAGTTTTTGGGTTCTGGGTTTATCTGATGACAGACCTTGTCATTTTTGCTGTGCTTTTTGCCTGTTTCATTGTTTTGCGAGGAAATACTTTCGGCGGGCCCACCGCAAAAGAGCTATTTCATTTACCTTCTGTTCTTGCTGAAACGCTAGTCTTACTCACAAGCAGTTTTACTTGTTCCCTTGGAATGCTTGCGGTTCATCGTCGAATAAAAAATTGGGCTATTATCTGGTTCATCATCACATTTATTTTGGGAGCCTCATTCCTCTACATTGAAATTTCAGAATTTTCCGATTTTGTAAGCAGAGGAGCTAGTTGGCAACGTAGCGCCTTTCTCTCCTCATTTTTTACTTTGGTTGGTACGCATGGATTCCACATTTCCGTAGGACTATTGTGGATGGTCGTGATGATGTTTCGAATTGTTTTACGCCCTCTTTCAGAACATAGTGTTTCTAGAATTTTTCGGATGGCTCTTTTTTGGCATTTCCTGGACTTCGTCTGGATTTTTATTTTTACTGTTGTCTACGGAATTGGATATTTAGCCTAGGATTATTATGCATCGTGAACTTTCGTCACTTACAGGCTTTATTGCGTCACTAGTGTTAACTCTCATAGCTTACTTTATCATTCTGCATCCTGAATTTTTTGAAATTAGATATTCAGACTGCCATCATCATTATTTTTACACTTGCTCTCCTTCAGTCTCTTGTTCAGCTAATTTTCTTCATTAATGTTTGGAAAGAAAAAGGGCCTCTTTGGAATTTGGGTGTTTTTATTTCCACCGCTTCCATCATATTCATCATTATCTACTTTTCTATCTGGATCATCGACCATCTGAACTACAATATGCGATGATGATAATGAAGAAAAAAATCATCTATACAATTGGTCACTCGACTAGATCGATAGAAGATTTTATTAATTTGTTAAAAATCTATAAGATAGATTTACTTATAGATGTTAGAACAATTCCTAGATCCAAATTCAATCCTCAATATAATGAAGAAGATTTACATTCCGCTTTAAAATCTTCAGGCATTTGTTATCAGCATCTTACAAAATTAGGAGGATTGCGACATACGATCAAGGACTCTGTTAATACTGGATGGCGAAATCTTTCTTTTCGTGGTTTTGCAGACTACATGCAAACGACTAATTTTAAAGAAGGAATTGAAGAATTGGAAACGTTTGGAAAAGAATATAATGCTGTCATCATGTGCGCAGAGGCTCTACCTTGGCGCTGTCATCGGTCTCTTATTGCAGATGCTCTGACTTTACACAAATGGAAAGTATTTCATATTTTGAGTGGAAAAAACACTAAACTTCATGAACTTACACCTTTTTTACATGCAAGAAAAGGACAGCTTATATATGCAAACTAACTCATTTTTAGTGCTTATTTTCGGAAGGTTCAAGTTTATGCGAAAGTTCGTAAAGTGTTTCTTCCGGCACAAAATTTTCATGGATTGCTCTAAAAATATCGGTCCGAATTTCTCGAATGATTGGTAACCGCTGTTGATAACGGGTAAAATTTGATAAGGACTCTCCAAGCATCATCATTTTTCCTTCATTAATCTTCCCTTTTATTAGATCAGGATTTCCTTGATCAATGAAAAGGATGTCTTTTAATAACATCGGCATAACGGGAACGACTTTGACCCCTTCAATATATCTAGATTCAATGCTTTTGCAGGTCTCTCTAAGAATTTTATAATTATCGGCAGAATCAAATAGATGAATAAGTTTAGCATGCTTTAATAGGCAGTCTTTAGAAAGCGATCTGAATGTCGCTTTTAAGCGGGATACAGGAACACTTTCCAAGCTTGCAAAAATGCTGTAGGCAACGTTGAAATCAAAAAACAGGTTGCTAACATCCATGTTCTCCAAATTAGCAAAATCAATATCGTTTAAACATTGATCTGCCAAAAAGATAAAAAAGTGAATCATGTGCGCTGCTTTCACCCTACTGTCACATTTTAGAATATGAGAAGAGCAAAAGTTAGAGAAGCTATTAAAGAAAACTATGTGTTCTTTAATATTTGGGGTATGAATACACTGATTTGTTGACCACCGGGCTTTTACTAATTCACTAGAAGGTATTCTTTTAAAAACTGCAGCATCTTCCTCTATAATATCTTTTAAGACTTGTAATAGGTCTTGATGATCAATTTCGCCTTGCAGAATCCGTTCTCTAATTTCTTTCCACTGCAAAATTGCTTTTAATTTAGGGACACAATTTTCACTACGGGTAGACAAAGCGTGTTTAGCAACCATTTCATACAATAATTTTTCTTCAAAAAGGTCCTCAATTGTTCTCCCTGATAAATTGATATTGATGTCGTCATGTTGTGCACAGTACTGTATGAACTTCCTGATAAGTTGACGGCAATGTTCATCGAGAGATGTAAAAGATAGCTGATCAAGCGCAGCTACAATAAAGTTCAAAATAGTGATTATAAAGGGGTAAAACTTTTCATCATTGCTAAAACTCGTAATAGTTTTAAAAGCATATTCAAATAAGAGTTTTGTCGTTGTATACCACTCATACGCAGTCAAAATGTTCGAACAAAACACACCAAATGGTTCATCCCCTTTTTTGTCGCCGAGCAATCGAATGAAAAGATCCGCAAAGCACTCCTTCTTAATATTTGTTAGTAAACAACTTACATTTTTAATCTGCTGTTTAATCGTATCATTATTGATTTCATTTAAATGCATGATAATTTTTTGGAGTATCTCTCGACTTGAGAAAATTTCACTTGGAAGGCAAAGCTGTATATACCCAATGATAAAATCTCCGGCATTTATATAAATGCGTGGGCTATGAATTCGGCTGCAAATTTTCTCTAAGCGGCTAATCACTTGTTCGCTTGAGATGGAACTCTCTGCTTTTAACTTTCTGACATTTTCTTCAATGGATTGATCCGTCTTAGTTAAAACGGCTAATTCCATAAATTCATCCAATTTACTCTTTGCTGGCGTTGTTGGCGGCGAAATAAATTGAGGAAGGTTATCTAAATTTAATTTGCGAAAAGTTCCAAATGAGTAATGATTTGTTGCTGAACGAGATAACAACTTTGGTTTTGGAGCTTCATGAACATCACTAAGGATATTTTGAAGGGAATTGTTTAAACCATGACTTCTTGGTGATGGTGTATCAGGGGGTCTTCGAGGAGAAGGTGATAGAGTCGCACCAGCACGGGTCTTATACTCTTCATAGTTACGTAAAGTTCTTCGTTCAGACTCATTTTCTCTGGGAGATGTCGCTTCTCTGGGAGATGTCGGTTTTGAGCCTGGATCTTGATTGGAAGATATTTTTCGGGGATCTATTCGACCATCATCACGCGGTGTAGAAGATGGGCGCTCTCGGGTTATTCTTGGGGTTTGTTCTTCTTTGTGTAGCGATAGTTTTCGCCCTTGCAGTGTACCGCCAGAAGTCTGTTTTTGCAAAGGGGGTCGAGAGACTTCAACAGGCGGCATTGCGGAGACAGGGTGACTAGGAGGAGGAACAGCGGCCATAAAAACTACTCCTTTTGATTTATAATATGTTTCTTAAAAAGCTCTTTTCTCTTACTCTGAAAGGCTATGTATAATACCAACTATCTAAAATTTTTCATCTTTTTAACCACTTATCTGTCCGGTGTAGATGCTATCTTACCGGATGTTAAATCCATGACCCTCGATCAGAAAATCGGCCAATTATTTATTGCGGCTGCTTATTCAAATCCTGAAGACGCAAATCTTGAAGGATTGAAAGTCGCATTTGTGAATTATGCGGAGTCATTAGTAATGGATTACCACATTGGGGGTTTAATATTGAAGCTTCATTGGACTGTTGAAGAAGAAGTTATTAAAATTCAAGAATATCAATCTAAAAGTCAGATTCCCCTTTTTATATGCCAAGACTTTGAATGGGGTTTAACTCAACGACTTCCGAATACGCTTCGTTTTCCCCAAAATATGACTTTAGGAGCTATCCAAGATGTAAATTTAATCGAACAGATGGGCTGTGAAGTTGGACGGCAGTGCCGTGCTATTGGCGTGAACTATAACCTTGCTCCGTGCGTAGATGTGAACAATAATCCATTAAATCCTGTGATCCACCTTCGCAGTTTTGGAGACAACCCTGTAGAAGTCTCTAAAAGAGGAGTTGCGATGATGAAAGGGTTGCAAAAATCTGGGGTCATTGCCTGCGCAAAACATTTTCCAGGGCATGGCGACACAGCTGCTGATTCCCATTTTGCACTTCCTATGCTTTCCTTTTCAAAGGAACGGCTCTATTCAATTGAACTTGAGCCTTTCCGAAATCTCATCGCGAACGGGGTCATGAGTGTGATGGTTGGACATCTTTGTGTTCCAGCATTTGAAATAGAACTTGATCGCCCCTCCAGCCTATCTAAGACAATAAATAGAGATCTTTTACAGGATGAACTTGGTTTTCAAGGATTAGTTGTGACGGATGACTTACTGATGAAACCAGTTTCTGAACGTTATGGAGAAGCAGAAGCATGTCTCCAAGCATTTCTTGCAGGAAATGATCTTATTTTGACAGCTACCACAGCTATTGAAGGGATCCACAGAATCAAACAAGCTGTGACTGATGGTTTGATTAACGAAGATGAGATCGATCGGCGTGTCGCAAAAATCTTGCGTGCTAAAGCTTGGATACTTAATCAGCCTCGTTTAGATAACTCTGCACTTTTTTCAAAGGATGCACTGTTTTTAAAAAAGAAACTTTATGAGTCTTCGTTAACCTTAGTCAAAAGTAAAGAAGGTGTCCTCCCCCTAAAACCTTATCAATCTAGAATTGCTGTTCTGCAAATTGGATCCAACACTCCGAGCCCTTTTTATCAAGCCATTTGTGAATTCGATCAAAATGTGCAACTCTACATGTATGATGAACAAAGCTTAGTTGAACTGCAAGATTATCAGACGTTAATAGTTTGCTACTTGGGAATGAACAAGTTTCGGGAGCAAAATTACGGTTTGTCGTTCAAAGCTTTAGACTGCGTTAAAGAATTGTTCAAGACCCATTGTCTAATTGCAGTCGTTTTTGGAACGCCATATAGTTTGTCGTTAATACCTGAAGCTGATGTAGTTGTAATGGGCTATGAAGACGATCCAGACGCTCAGATGGGATGTGCTAAAATCCTCTTTGGACAGCTTGATGCCCTAGGTCACCTTCCTATTAACTCAGATTATTAAATAAAATTCCTGCATAAAATATAATTCACGTATTGTATATGGGAAGTATCTCTCATAAGGAGGATTTCTATGAGCATTGCTCTTATTATTGTGATTATTCTTGTTGTTCTTGCGTTGATCCTGATCGGGATGTACAACAATCTCGTGAGATTGCGTAATCAGGTTAAAAATGCCTGGAGTCAGATCGATGTTCAATTGCAAAGACGTTATGATCTTATCCCCAATCTTATTGAAACTGTTAAAGGGTACATGGGATATGAAAAGGGAACACTTGAGGCAGTTGTCAATGCGCGGTCCCAAGCGGTCAATGCCAGAAACCAATTGGCTCAAAGTGGTGGTCCCACAAATGCTCCCATGGGAGATCTTTTGAAGGCCGAAGGTGCCTTAAGAGGCGCCCTTGGCAACTTCTTTGCGTTAGCAGAAAACTATCCACAACTGAAAGCCAGCGAAACGATGCAAAATTTACAAGAGGAATTAAGCTCCACTGAAAATAAAGTAGCTTTCGCGAGGCAAGCCTACAACGATCAAGTATTGCAATACAACACGGCGCAGCAAACTTTCCCGACAGTTTTAGTAGCTGCGCTCTTTGGACACCATCCTGCAGACTTGTTCGAAGTCAGTGATCAGGAAGCAAAAAAACCTGTTAAAGTGAGCTTCTCATAATCATGGCGATGGACTTTTGGAGCGCACAAAGAAAAGCTAAGCTGATCACGACGATTTATTTGCTATTATTTATCGTCTTAACAATCAGCTTGGCGTTAGGTTCTCAAGTCACATTTCAAAATTTCGCCGGCCCCGATTATGACGAGAATTTTCCTTGGATCGCAATCTTATTTTGCGGGATTACTTTTGTGGTTGCTGGGTATAACTGGTTGATGTACAGAACTCAAGGGGGAAGTTATGTGGCTGAGTCGGTAGGCGCACGCCCGGTCCTCCCCTACACTCAAGATCTTCAAGAGAGGCAATTAAACAATATTATCCAAGAGATGTGCATTGCAGCTGCGGTGCCTATGCCGAAGGTGTATGTGCTAAATGCGATGGAAATAAATGCGTTTGCCGCAGGGATGAGTAAAGATAATGCTGCCATCACTGTGACCAGAGGAGCATTAATGAAATTAAATAGGAATGAGCTACAAGGAGTTATTGCTCATGAAGTGGGTCACATCCACAATGGGGATATGCGTATTGGATTGCATATCGCTGCCATGGTGGCAGGCTTTTATGTTTTGTTTATTGCCGGTCTTCGGATTATGCAATTCTCGAGCTATCGCCGTGATGGGGATGGTAAGCAAGGCAACCCCGTCCTCGTGGCTGCGATTATCTTGCTGATTGCTGGACTCGTCGCTTGGTTTGTGGGGACATTGTTCCGCCTTGCGATAAGTCGGCAGCGAGAGTATTTGGCGGATGCCTCATCTGTGCAATACACCCGTAATCCTGATGGGATCATCGGAGCCTTAATCAAGATCGGTAAAGATACTCAGACGGGTGATATGCCTGTTGAAGGAAGTAAATTCGCGCATATGTACTTCAATAACTATTCTTTCTTTTCTAATCTATTTGCAACCCATCCCCCACTCGCGAAAAGGATCGCAGCGCTTGAGGGAAAAGAATAAATCAGATATTCTGCGGTTTTGCGAAGTAAGTAGTAAATTCTGTCTGTTTTGGAACACCTTATGGAGATCGATAGGACAAGTTATCTGGTTGCTGCATGTGTCTTTGTCGTCAGCACGCTGCTATTTTTCATTGAAACCGGACTGTTCTTAAAAAGTGCGGGTGCTGCATTAATCTGTGCAGGACTTGTATGGGTTGCCTATGTAGCTTTTAGATGGATTTTTTTAGCTTTGAAATGACCTTTAACTCAATCGAAAGGTGAAAAAAGAATGAAAGCGCGGACCTTACTCATTGTAATTCCACTGATTTTTGGCGCTATTGCCTCCCCTATCAACGCCGCTGTCCTTTCCGCCCCTTTTAAAAAAACAAAAGTACAGCCTGATCTTCTTCAAGATGGCCCTTTGGACTTTCCAAAATCGACCTTTATTAGAATCGATAACTCTTTTTATGCAGATATCAACGATCTATTAGATGATCCTTTTCTTCTGTTGCGAGCACAATTTCCTGCCTTTGAAGAAGAAGAGCGTATTTTAATGGCTTGGGATTTCGCGGCAAAAATGAAAACAAAGGACAACTTCCCGACAGAAGAAAAGGCGGAGTTTTCCACTTTAAAACTATTTTACGATAAATATCAGATCAACGATGGCAGTGGAACATTTTCATCGGGCAAAGTGATCAATCAATATGATCTATTTGATGGCTTTACTCCCCTCTTCACCATCGATACGGAAGGGTATACCCCCAACAAAGTATTTTGGAAAATCAGTGTGAAAAATGATACGAGGGATTCTGTAGTTGTATTGCAGGGCATTTCGTTAAATTCCCCTCACATTGAGTTGACAAGCCTTCAAGAGACTTCGTTAGAGCCGATGAAGGAATATGTCTTCCAATACCAAATCGAAGTATATGGGGAGTGGGCCACTTGGTCGGAACCATTTATTTTTAAGGTGAGCAAACCTAATAGAATCAGCAAAGTTGACTTCAACAAGGTTTCTAAAGGGCAATATGAGATCAGCTGGACCGGAGATGATGACAAAGACATTCGCTATCTGATTTATGCTTCAAATTCGATCGACTTTATCCCATCGCTATACTACGAAAAGCATGTTAAGGGTATCTCTAACGGAGTTGTGTCTAAATTTGATCTTAATAAAAATTTAGTGGCTGAAACTAAAGATCAGCATATTGCCATTGATGGGAAATATGCGTATTACAGGATTATTCCGGAAAAAAATGGCAGCTTTGGCAATCCTTCAGAGCTTATCTATGTTTATGACAATGAATTACCTCAATCTAGGGATGTTTTAGCTTATGATGAAACAAGCGCTTCTTCAACGCGCCGTTCACTAGAACAAACTGGTTTTTCCAATACTCTTTCCTCAAGCAAATCGTTAAACAAGGGAAAGCACATCACCGATCACGAGTGGTCAAAAGCAAAGCCTTACCTTTTGCCTGAAAATCATCCCATGAAAGCAAGGATGGATCGGATTTTTAGCAAAAGACGCGCAAGTCAAGATGCTAAGTCAATGAGAATGGCCGGATTCTTAATTCCTGAGCCACGTGGACTTCATAGACCCGTAGTCACCGGACATAGTATTTTGGGTGGATATCTTGTAAAGTTGTTCTTAGATACACAAAAAGGGATCAATGATACTTCAAGATTGACCAGAAGAGTTGTGGGTGCTGAATCTGTAAAAGAAGCCGTGCAGAGACTGGGTTATGAGCAGCTGTTCAAAGTTCCTAAAAAATGGCTGTATCCTCTTCCTGATGAACCCAATCCCAAAACGGGTGTTGATAGGAAGAAATTTGTATTATTAGTCCAGAATATGAACATCCTTTCCAGTAAAACAAATAGAAAGCAATGGAAGGGACCCAATATTGAGCATTCAGTCCTGGATGCTGTTTATACGTTGTTTGAAGATCAAGGTCTTGCGGATTCCACATTCGCGTTTAATATTCCATTTGATCATGAGGGTTATATTGCTGTTATCGATACCGAAGTCCATCATGTTTGGCCAGTTCCCTTCGAGAAATTTAGTAAGTGTTTAAGCCCAACCAATCAAAATTATTGGCGAATGTTGATCCGTATTGGGGGACCCCAAAATAAATAAAAATTTTATATCAAAAAATCTCTTGGGTTAGTAGATTAATTCTAATCCCTCTCACATATTACTGTGAAAGGTCTTAATTATCATTTACTTACAGGAGGTTTTTATGGCTCAAGTTCCAGCAGTAGCCCCAGGAGTAAACGCTTTTCCGACACCCGCGGAAGCAGTCGCTCACAAAGAGAAAAAAAATCAACACAAGAAAGGCGAAATCCAAACAAGACCTGGTACTCCATGTCCGACACCTAAGCAAGAAGCTGTTGCAACGAAAACAGATAACGTTGCATCCTCCCCTTCCGCCCTTGTGGAACCCCGAACTGAATCACCGTCTCCTATAACAGAAAAAAAAGTTGAAGCGATTAAAGTTTCAATTGAGGCAGATCCAGCAGCCATTAGTCAATATCGTGAGGAGGTCAAGCGTCAACATCTAGCGCTGCACACCTTAATCAATAAATTGCGCCAATTGTGGCCAGCTTCAGGGTTAAGTGTTGAACTAAATTCAAATTTGCAAGCACTAGAATTACAAGATCAATTGCTACAAAAAGCCGTCTCTCAGGAACTGAGACAAACCAAAACGGAAGATGCGAGAGTTTATCGCGTTGTAAATGCTCCTGCAGAAGTCACCTTTCTTAAGGAGTATATTGAAGAGGCTGCAAGCTTAAAAAGGAAAATTAAAGATCAAATAGATGTTCATTCAAGTACGAGAACGCCAAGTTGCAGCGCAGTTAAAAAAGACGTTGAAGATTTCCAAAAGGATTTTTCAGAATTAGATAAGAAAGTAATGACACTTAAAGTGCCGCTTGAAACATTCCTAAACCAACTTAGGATTGATATTAAAGATCAAAATGAACTGGCCTTACCAGCAATATACTTGCCTAGAGCAGCCAAAGAACAAGATCTCACTGTAGAAGAGTATAACAAAAAATGGACAAAACCCTATGATGATACGTTCAGTAAGCGTTGCGATTTATATGCAGAAGTCGCCATAAAATGGAATAATTTAATCCCTTTATTATTTGAGATATCGTATCTCGGAGAATGTCTTGCTGTTGGCATGGCAGCTGACAATAAGGGTATACCTTCTCAACCTGGAAGAATGGCCAGAGTCACTGGGTGGTATTATGGTGGAGATCACTTTAAATCTGAATTTGAAGGGGTAGATAAAGAAGGGAATAAGAGGTTTATTGCATTTTCTACTAAAGCAATCTACTAAACATGAGTGCGAACATGGATAAAATGTCCATGTTCGCCTTTAAATTTTTTTGCCGACGTATTGACTAAACCAGACGCAGAAAGGCATAAGTAGGCTCCAGACGATTGCCAGAATGAGCATGCCCAAATGCACAGAAATTCCCCATTCGGCAGCCCCAAGACGTACAGAGGCAAGGTAACTACTGGTCCCCCCAATCGCACCTAATAGTAGCGCTCGACCCCATTTTCCGTAGAGCCAACCAAAACCTTCCCTTAATAGTGTCGCAAATAAAGCCCACAGGCTGATCACCCAGTAGGGCGCAATCAGAGGAAATGCTTTGAAAGGGCAATTGTATTTAAGTATACCACTCATTGCATAAATGGTATCCGTAAGAGAGCCCACAAAAGAAATTGTGATCACAATCACTAAGTCAGCAAGCTTGTTTTCACTCATAAGAAACAGTAAAAGAATTATTAATCCAATCACATATACACCTGCGGCTGGATGACACCTCGCGGCACATTGGATACAAAATACCCAGCCTTCATAAAACAAGGCAGATTTGAAAAGGTATTTAATCCAATGATTCATGCAGTTTTTTGAACTGACTTAGGTTTACGTCGAAACAGTCCAAACAACAATCGGAACGTCAGAGAAAGAGTACAATACAACATGTAGCCAAGAAAAATTCCAATTAAGCCATACGATAAACCTTCTAGATTGATTGGAATCCCTAATTGAAACAACTTCCAGGTCTCTTGTACAATATCGTTCTGATAATGATGTAAAAAAACAAATGGACGTTGGAAGACAGACGCTTTTTGCCAAGTTTGCATTGCGGTAGACAAATCGCTTTGTCTTGTAATCATCTCCTGCATTAATTTTCCTTGCTGGGAGAAATCAGGATCACTACTCACAATAAATTTCTGGATCCATTCCTGCAAAGTTTTTCCCCGGGAATCCGCAATATCTTTCATCTTATCGATTTGATATTCAAGTTCTTTAATATGTCCTTGTAAGGAGAGATGGTACTGAAGCATAAACAACGGCATCTGCATCAAAATCAGAGCGCCTAAGACCACAAAGATCCGGTCGATCATTTTATCTATCCATCTCAATATAAACATCAAAACACCTAATGATCGTTGGGGTAGAAAGGTTCAATATGGACTGTAACATCCCTTACAAAGGGCCAATCTTCTTGGATTGCAGCTCTTGTTTTTTGGCTGATCTTATGTGCTTTTTCTACACTCAGTTCGGGATCCACTTCAATGTCAATATCGACATGCGCATCTGGACCATAAAGCTGAATGCGAATCTTCTCAGTTTCTAGCACACCTTTAACTCTTTTAGCAGCATTCCGCACTTTCATAAATAAATCACTTGAGGGTACTCGGTCAACTAATTGATGCATATTTTCACGTGAGGCGAGGAATCCCATGATAAACATAGCTCCAATAATCGCAAAGGCGCCCGCATGGTCAAATATATGGCTAATAGAAGGAAATAGAGCTCCTAAAAATAGGGCAATTAATGCAAATAAACTGGAAAGGCTATCGATCCTAAAATGTGAAGCATCCGCCGCAAGAGCGGGACTATCAAATTTTTTTGCGGTCCGACGCAATAACCTATAGATCAGTTCTAATAGGATAACTGCAGCTAATGGAATCAGCCAAAGAAATCCAGCGATAGGCTGTTCATGTTTAAAAGAACTGAATTCGAAAATTTGCATCAACAAGGCGCCTAGAGAGGTAGCAATTAAAAAAATCCCCATTTGCAAACCAGCCAATGGCTCTATCCGTCCATGACCGAAAGGATGGTTTTCGTCGGGCGGCTTAGAGGCGATGAAAATACAAATAATGAGCAAAATACTCGCGATGACGTCAAGGCCGGTGGCAATTGCATCCATCAGCAGCGAAGAACTTCCATAAAGAACTACCCCTGCGACTTCCATGCCGATGATCCCTATCCTGGCAATGATCCCATAAATTGAGAACCGGATTAACGCCTTAGATCGATTTTCCCTTGTCTCTCGAATTGTATCAGTAAGTTCGACAGGCTCGGGAAAATGTTTCATACATATTCCCCTTCTGTTCCGAAGAAACGGTCTCCAAAATCCCCTAAGCCAGGCACAATATATTTCATTTCGTTGAGGATGGGGTCCACCTGGGCAACAACAATTTTAATGGAAGAACTTAAGGCATGGATCTTCGAAATCCCCTCTTTGGTGGCGACAATGCCGACATAAATGAGCCGCTCGTAACTAGCCCCGGTTTGTTTCAACATTTGGATCGCCATTTCCCCACTTCCTCCTGTCGCAATCATCGGGTCGATCACGATGACAGTATCTGTTTCGTTTATGATAGGAATATTTTGGTAATAAAGATGAGGCTCAGCATTCTCTTCATTCCGTTTAATCCCAATAAAGCCCACTTTGGCGTAAGGATACATTTCCATGAACGGAGGGAGCAAAGCTAGTCCTGCCCTTAAAATGGGGATAATAACAATTCCCCCTTGAATGCTGCTGCCTGTGGTATCTGTCAGTGGAGTTTGGATGGCAACGGAATGCATCGGCACATACTCTGAAGCTTCTGTGGCAAGAATCATTCCAATCTGCTCAGTGGCAATCCGAAATTGGGGACGACTAGTTTTCCGATTTCGCAGGGTTGTCAGCAGTGCTTGTTTCATTTTTTTCTTCAGGTTTAAAGAGTTTCATGGAAGCAAAAAAACTGGGATCTTTGTAAATGTGACGAATCATTTGATAACCATCAAATCGCATAGAGGCCATAATTTTTTCAATACTCGGGACGGGAATGCTGCATTTACGCAAGACAAGATTCAAAATCTCTATTGATGTCCCAAATTCATCGGGAACTACATCGTCGGCACCTAATTTGTACATATTTTCAAGTTCTTGCAAATAGCGTACTCGCACAACAATATAGACATTTGGATTCATTTTGCGGACAGTTTCAACGACCCTATAGGAGGCTAAAGGATCATTGATCAAAACAGCCACACCGGCTGCGCGACTAATATTAACATAGTTTAACACATGAGGATGGGTAGCATCGCCAAAGTAAATCGGCTCTCCTTTCTGTCGTTCTTTTCTCACAGTGTCCGGATTTAGCTCCAATATGGAGTAAGGGATTTTGGCTTCTTTAAGGGATTGGGTCAAGTTACGACCCCTTACACCAAAACCTACAATAATCACATGTTCAGATTTCGCATCTTCTTTGACCTCTTCCAAAGGTCTTAAGCCTGTTTTGATTGTTGCCGGAATGGGCAACTTGAGAAGCCACTGTGATATTTTTGGCGATAGGTTGATAACCAATGGAGCAAAAGCCATCGTAAATAAAGCGACGGCTAAGAAAAACTGGTAGTAATATTCGGTACCCATTCCATAGGTAATCCCCGATTTTGCCAATACGAAGGAAAACTCCCCGATTTGACTTAAGGCTAATCCTCCAAGAATTGCTGTCCGCAAAGGCATTCCAATGATTGCTCCTGTAGCAACCCCTGTGAGGGTTTTCATCAAGATGATCCCCAATGCAGCACCGCCCAGTAAAAGGGGTTGGGAAGCTACAAAGTTGACATCCAGCAGCATGCCTATTGAAACAAAGAAGAAGCTTGTGAACAGGTCTTGGATAGGCAAAATGTTTCCCACTGCTTCGTTGCTATATTCCGATTCGGAAATGATCAGTCCAGCTAAAAAGGCTCCAATGGTGATTGAGAGTCCCATTTCATAGGCTAAAAAACCTACTGAAAAGCAAAGTGTCAAAACAGTGATTAAAAAAAGCTCCCTCATCCTTGTCTTCGTGATGTAGTAAAGAAGTTTGGGGACGATGTAGTAGGCACAGAAGAAAACAATGGCAAGGAGAAGTACCCCTTTCCCAAGCAGGCCAAAGATGAAATCGTCTAAATGAGTAGTTTCAGCACCTGCAAGCACGGGAACCATGAGCATGATGGGGACTGCGACAACATCTTGAAATATCAAAATCCCAATCGACATATGCCCTTGTGGACTTGGCGTTTCATTTCTGTCTTGTAGAATTCTCATAACGATGGCTGTGCTGCTCATAGAGAGTAAAAATCCCAAGAAGATCGACTCCCCTACGGGCCTTCCTAAAAAAAAGCCGATCAAGAATCCGGCAGCTGTCGTTAACAGCACTTGGAAAACACCGCCAGTCACGAAATAACGTTTGAATTGGATCATCTTTTTTATCGAAAGCTCCATCCCGATAATAAAGAGTAGAAGCATGATGCCGAGATTTGATAAGACATCGACCGCTTCAATACTGCTGATCAATCCAAATCCATGTGGACCACTTAAAACACCAGTAAAAATAAAACCGACAATGGAGGGAATACGCAGTTGATGGCACAGCAATAATACTGCGATCGACAAGGCGAAAATGATAACGACATCTTTGAGGAGTAGGATTTCCATACCTCATCAAAAACTAGTCGTTTATGCAATAATTTGCTACAAAAATTGTACAAAATCGAGATTAATGCATTAGAGCATCCAAGGCATTATTGATCGCTTCAACATAACCTTGGTACCCGTTTTGCAGGTCATCGGCAGTGAGCTCATACTTAATGTCCGGTGTTACCCCAAGATTTTCAATGGGATTCTGATCAACGCGTGCCGCAATGGAGGCTGTCAAGCTGATCTGTTCGATCCCGAGCAAATTGATATAGTTGACTTTATCGACCATCCCACCGGCACCTGCAGTTTTCGTTCCCAGCAACACTGCCCGTTGATTGTCTTGCAAAATAGCTGGGAAGAAGTCCCCGCCTGAAAAATCTAATTCATTAACAAGCAATAAGATTGGTTTTGTAAAGTTCACATAAGGAGAAGGATTAATGAAATCGACACCATAGACATAGGAAGGCTCGGTTAAGGTGTTGCCAATTTCCCATTGTTCAATAATAAAGCGGAAGTAGTTCAACATGAACTGTGCTAATTGATAAGTCACTGGCATCCCGTCAAACGACTGACCAATAACGGCTTTCGCATCATCGTCATTTTCAATCAATTCAAATAAAGGGATGTATTTGAGGACGAAACTAATATCTTTTTGGTTTAAGGAGATCCGGTGCTTAGGTGTATACAAAGGTTTATCGGTCAGATAGGAAAGAAGGGAGTAGAGGAAAAACAGCGACCCACCTGGATTGTTGATCTGATCGATCACGAGAGCATCGGTCTCATTTTGCATCAATTCCATCAGATCATTAAATTCTTGGGATTCATCGACACCAGCTTTATAAGTGGCTATGCGTACATAGCCCACAATTTTGTCTTCATTAGTCATGAATATGTAGGCGAAAAAAGGACTTGTTGGATCACTTCTCCAAACAATACGCCCTAAAGGTGGAACGAAACTTTCCCTAGCACCGATATCATGGCCATGGACTTTCTTTTTGGAGTATTCAGCAATAAACTTATCTTCGATGGGAGAGAGCATTTTTCTGAAAAAGGGATCATCACTTAAGTTTGAGGGTTCTTTGTTGACAGCTTTTTTTCCGATTTTATTAACAGCTGTCATTGGTTTTTTGGAGTTGATGTCTTTAATTTTTTCTGGTTTGTAATCCCAGATCAGCTGATAACTTTTTTCTTGCCCGCTTGCAGCGTGTTTAAAAGTAACAAGCACAGGATCACGTGGAACAATATCTCCTTTTTTTCCTGCATGGAAGGTCAATAGCATTTCTGCTAGAGCTTCATCTGTTTTAGAAAAAGGGTGTGAGAATTCATCACTTAAGATTTTTTCGATCTCTTTTTCGACACTTTTTCCGTTAAATGTGATCAACTCATCTCCAACTTCAATCGGATAAATGGTTTGAGAAAGGCGGGCACGATCCACGTCAACCACAAAATAACGCCCTTCAGCGCCTTTAATTATAAATGGGAGCGAAGCGACTTCTGTAGATTCAAAGGTGATTGCCACGTGGTAATCGTGGGTGGTGCTCAAAAATTTTTTTAAGATCCTTTGAAATTCTTTGACGCTGATTTTAGGATTTTGTTGGATTAAATTTTTGGCTTTATTGAATTCATCCTCTAAATCCCAGCTTTGAGACGTTTTTTTCCAATAGGCGGGTGCGTAATAGCTATCGAGGATACCCTTGATGAAATCAAGATTGGTCACCATCTGTTTTTCGAGAGATTGTCTATCTTGATCATTGGGGGCTAAGTCTGGAGCTGCATAAGAAAAGGAGGAGATTAAAAAAAAGCTGATACAAAAAATCTTGGGGAGCAGCCTCATAACAATTCCTTTATTATTAATACAAGTATCTAAAAAATTGTACCATAGCAATTCCCTAAAAGTCAAGGTAGATCACAGTTCTTTAGAGGCTCTCTCAAGATAATGTCTCTGAAAGATAATGTCTCTGAAAGCGCTAACGGCTTCGCATGTCCTGAATAATCATTGATATGATCGGGTCATTCAAAAAATGCATGCTAAATGCCCGGGTAAACCTGGCATTAGGCTTTAGCCGGCACTGAGAATGGGTCTACTTTGATGGTTGATTCACGCCTGTCAATCTCTTCTTGCAGTTCTCGCATTTTATGCGCATATATCCCGCCAATGAGCTTTAATAGCATACTACCACCCAAGCAGGCCAACCCAACTGTCCCTAATATCGGCACAGTTCCGGGTACAATGCTAGCAATAGTTAATGCAAGGGAAGCTAGTGCAAGAACTGCTCCAATACTTCCGATAATACTCAGAATCTTTTCCGCTTTAGCTTTTTTAGCATCAAGATCCCTGTCGTTCAAATCAGAAAAACGACTTTCTTTTGTCACATGAACGTCGTGCCCCCTGAGTATTCCATAAAACTGACCTATTGCATTACAATAGGTATGCATCGCCGCATTTGCATCATTATAAAATTCTTCACCAGCTTTTTTAATATCATTAAATATATTCATAATTACCCACATAAAAAAATTCAAACTTTTTTACAGTAATTAATTTTTAATTAATTATCAATGTTTTATTAAGGTAGATCAAAACACAGTTCTTTACAGGCTCACCCAAGATAATGTCTCTGAAAGCGCTAACGGCTTCGCGTGTCCTGAATAATCATTGATATGATCGGGTCATTCAAAAAATGCATGCTAAATGCCCGGGTAAACCTGGCATTAGGCTTTAGCCGGCACTGAGAATGGATCTGCTTTGATGGTTGATTTCCGCCTGTCAATCTCTTCTCGCAGTTCTCGCATTTTATGCACATATATCCCGCCAATGAGCATTAATAGCATACTACCACCCCAGCAGGCCAACCCAACAGTTCCTAATATCGGCAAAGTTCCGGGTACAATGCTAGCAATAGTTAATGCAAGGGAAGCTAGAGCCAGAACTGTTCCAATACTTACGATAATGTTCAGAATCTTTTCCGCTTTAGCTTTTTTAGCATCAAGATCCCCGTCGTTCAAATCAGAAAAACGACTTTCTTTTGTCACATGAACGTCGTGCCCCCTGAGTATTCCATAAAACTGACCTATTGCATTACAATAGGTATGCATTGCCGCATTTGCATCATTATAAAATTCTTCACCAGATTTTTTAATATCTTTAAACATAATCCTAAACCCCCTAATAAAAAGAATGATCATAGTATAACTTTTTCATATTAATTAATGTTTAATTAATTATTAATGTTTTATTAAGGTTAGTGAACTCGACTTTGTACAATTTTTGCCTTCGGCTTCGAGAGAGAAGCAAACTGCAGCGTAATAAATTTCATTGAGATCAGGTTTGGTATCATGTAAATATGATTAAGCAACAGAAGCTTATTGAGGAAATTTTGCAAGGTAGAAGCCGAAAAGAATCATGGTTACTAAGAAACAGATAGATCATTATTTGAATCTTCCTTGGTCTTACACCGTTGAACAAGAGACCTATGATGGAAAGCAATATTTTATTATTCTCGTAAATGAACTCCCAGGAATTTGCACAGATGCTGAAACCATTGAAGAGGGTATGGAGCTTGTTAAAGAAGCAATAGAAGGTGCTGTTACGTTGTATTTAAAAAATGGTGAGTCTGTACCAGAGCCCATCAAAAGAGAAAATTATAAAGGCAATATTGCGTATCGAACTACCAGTGAACGTCATTATTACGTGGCAAAATTGGCCAATGCAACACACAAATCAATAAGCAAAACTATAGATGAATTAATCGACACCGGTCTTGGACAGCTAAAAATTATCTCTCATTAATAATCATTAATATATTGATAGTCCTCCAATACTTTACTGCGCTGAGCCTTTGCAAAAATAGCAGTAAAAGCTTTCCTCATTAAGGTTTAATGGAACTTTGATAGATTCAAAAACTTTACGTGTTTCTGACAATAGGCATTCAGCTAATGGAGATGGTTTCGTCGGCATAGTATAAAAGTGGATTTGGTAGGAGTTTCCATTGTGTTTATAGAAGAATGGAAGAAATTTCAATATTTAATTTTGATAATGAAGAGTTCATCCGATAAATGAGGACCTGGGTCCGATCTCTGCGTCCCAGTGTCTCCGCGTTAAAAATGCGAGTGCAAAAAAAACATCAGGGCCATGGCTGCAAATTACTTCTTTACGTAAAGAAGTAATTGAGGAAGTAGGAATCTTTATTTCTTTTACACTCGCATTTTTAACGCGGAGACGCTGGAGACGCAGGGACGCGGAGAAAGGACCATTTACCTGATTAGCCTAATGAAGACTGACTTTGCTTTATAGAAGAACATTTGATCGTATATCATTTATATACAAGTGTTTATTTTCACGATATTTTTCCAGCGATAAACATAAAATCTGATGATTATTTTTTAAAGTACTAATGACAAAATGTTTACGACATTAACTTATATGAATATAAATCGATTTACGCGCTTGGATAAATTGTAGGAGATTAGAAATTTATTTAATCTATTTTGATATATACATAGATTGTCTAACTATTTTTTAGATATATTGTAGATGGCTAAAAAACATGCCAACATCTCAGAATATATCTTAAAAGGCTTTATTGAAAAAGTTTACGAAAAGATTTATTCGGCACACCATACCTGTATACTTTAAAGGGTCAAGAAAGTTTCAGCGGGAATTGCTGGTCTTTTGATCAAATACATTTGCGATTTTTTTCAAGAAAACTAAGTGAATATAAATAGACCTTCCCAAGCTATTGAAAAATCTTTATACTCATATCCTTTGATTCGGGGGTTTATGGGAAAAAATCGATTAAGTAAGGTAATGGCAAGTGCAGGGGTTGCTTCAAGGCGAGCTTGCGAAGAATTGATTTTTGCCGGAAAAGTCCAAGTTAATGAGGAAATCGTTTTGCTCCCCCAAACTCAGGTGGATATCGATATTGATAAAATCGTTGTTAATGGAAAATCGATTTCTCAGGCCGAATCCAAAGTCTACTACATCCTTAATAAACCCCGTGGTTATGTTTGTACGACCAAACGTTTTCCCGACACCAAAACCATTTTAGATCTTTTCGAAGGTGAATCAAACCGTTTATTCACAGTTGGTAGACTTGATAAAGATACGGAAGGACTTTTAATCGTTACTAATGATGGCCATTTTGCCAACCGTGTGATCCATCCTTCTTCCAATATCATTAAAGAGTACGTAGCCAAAACCGACCAGGAGATTTCACACGAACATCTCATTGCCATCGGCAATGGTGCTCAAGTTGAAGGGATCTTTGTAAAACCCAAAAGTGTGACAAAAATTCGTAGGGGCAATCTGAAAATCGCCATCACAGAAGGTAAAAAAAGAGAAGTTCGTGTTCTTTTAGAAGCTGCCGGTCTTAATGTTTTAGAATTAACTAGGATCCGCATCGGTAATCTCAACCTCGGCAACCTTCCAGTAGGAAGTTGGCGCATGCTGTCCCCTAAAGAAATGGAACTCATTTTTGAGTAAGCTATGAAAAGTAAAAAAACGATCGCACCAGACCTCGATGAGGTCATTCCGCATCTAATCTCTGTCTGGCGTCGCTTCCACAAGCTTGCCGGACCTCCCGACAAATTGCAAACTCGAGAATTTAGAAAAGTCGTTGAAGATGTGATCAAAATCTATCAAGCGGCTCCTACTGAGCAAGATCCTTTTGAAGACAGGGATTATCTTGGAGCTTACTTACTCTATTCATGGGTTTTACATTATCAGGAAGGTTTGAGCTTAATCCAAGAACTTCCTTTTCTTCCCTCTCGCGTGTTAGATATTGCGTCGGGTCCGTGTGCCTTTGCATTTGCGGCTTTACGTTGTGGGGCCTCTGATGTCACAGCCATTGATCGAAATATGACCGCACTACAGCTAGGAGCGGATGTGTGTGGTCGTTGGGGTTACCCTTTAACGGTTAGAAAGTGGGATTTTCAATCCGGCAAGTTACCAGTCGAAGGTAAATTTGATCTCATCATCATAGGCTATTGCTTGGATGAGTTGTTTCCATCAGACTCGATTGCGAAAAGATATGAATTTCTCAAAAAACTAACCCATTATCTAACGCCAAAAGGACAAATTTTGATTGTGGATAGTTCTGTTATGGAGGTCAACCGCGCAATACTCCGTCTACGCGACTATGCTGTGAAAGAGGGATTTCCTGTACAAGCCCCTTGCGTATGGCGTGGGGAATGTCCAGCCCTTGCCGCCCAAAGTCTTTGCTTTGCGCAGCGTGAAATGGAAAAACCCTATTTGATCAAAGAGATCCAAAGGGCTGCTTCAATCAACTTAAGTTCATTAAAAATGAGTTATTTAATCCTTAGAAACCCTGAATCTAGCTTTCCAAGTCTCCCTGACCGAAAGCTGTATCGAGTGATCAGTCCTCCAGTGGAAACCTACCATGGCAAACGTTTTTATTTATGTGGAACTGATGGGGGCAAACGTCTAGAATCCCATCTCAAAGAACAGCCTAAGCAATCGCGCGCTTTCGATTATTTGCGGCGCGGAGAGCTGCTCTCTTTTGAAAATGCTTTAGAATCAGACTCAACAATCGAAATCGTCAAGGATACATCGGTCATTGTTGAAGCCGCTTGTGGCAAACCACTCCCCACTTTAAACGATAGTTAAACACAGAGATATGCTATCTTTGTGTAATCATTATAACTATTCCCACAGCATAGACACATAACAAAGAAAAAGGTATTATTTAAGGGGATAGGTAGGCGTTAAAAATGTATTATGGATAAAAATAATCCAATTCCAGCTCAGACCATAGATCCACAGGATGAATTAAAATCCGTTTTGCAAAAATTGGATATGTATGTCGATGAATTGGAGAGCAATAAAATCCATTGGCATAAATCTGTTGATTTAATCCGTTGTTTTCTTTCCCAAGGTTTTCGTAAACGACTACAAGATAGACAGCAGAATATCCAGCAGCAATTATTCAATGCAATTGACTGGTTAAAGAAAAACTATTTTCTTATTGAAAAATACAAAGCTGCAGAAGATGAAGAGCAAAAAAAAATAGCCTCTTACGCACTCACAACGATACAACGCTATAATGAGGTTCTCAATAAGAAGCGGGAACCCCCTAAAAGTTGGAGAGAACACTTAACTCGTTTTATTACAGAACAAGCAGGTCTGAAAGATGATGAAATTTATCAAAATCCGATCGAAGTTCCTAAACCGATTGTGCACCAACATGATGAAAGAATTACACAACCAAAATCTCGACTCGCATTAAAGGGGCGAAATGTTTCCGTTTCTCCAGTAAAAACCGGCGCATTTCCGAAAATTTCTACAGTAGTACGACCTTTACAAACGAGTGCTGCATTAGGTTCAAAAGAAGCTGCTCCATCGATTCACGAAATCAATGCTTTCCAAGTCAAGGTCTACTCGCTTATTTCTGAACACGGTCTTTCCTTGGAATCGATTCGGGAAGCTCTACACGTGATTAAGCATGCTCCAATCGAAGCGGAACTCAATAGAGCAGATCCGGAAGATAAAACACACGATTCAATAATATCACTTCGACAGACGCTTTGTTTTTTACCAGGGGAAGTGATCGAATTATCAGGAGCATTTCAGCGGATTGATCCCAAGTCAACGCACAGTATTCCCCTTTTAGAGACTTTTCGCCTGTCTTCCTCTTCGACCCAGACCGGTCATCCCGATCCGCGTCAACATACAGGCTGGGCTCTCCCTCATTCTTTGATCCCTTCTTTTCCATTGCGCCCCCATCAACTTCCTTTACTTCAGCCTGTCTACCGCCGCAAAAATGAATGTGCTGTGGCTTTATTACCCAAAGGGCGTTTGAACAATCGGGCGCGCCAATTATATGCCTTGAAGAGGAAAGTATTCGAGCTAGATCGGGATGCGCTTTTAAAATTGCATGTACTTTTAAACCGTGCGATTATTGATGCTTCCCCTTCAACTCATCTTTCAGAGGCTGCTGAACTTGTTTTGCACCGTTTTTTTGATTCTGCCAAAAATCATTTGCAACTTGTCGATTACTTGGCGGACACCTATCAAAAACTCAACAATGCTGTGATCATTCAACCTAATGAGAAATTGAAAGAGGCTTATTTGGAAAGAAGTCATCTAGATCTTCAAGTGGATGATCCCGATCTAAAATATAATGAGGCGGAATCGATTCTTAAAGATGAAATGTTAAGCGGTTTACAGGAGATCCAGAACAAAAAACCAGAGGCTCAACAAGTCTCGGAAGGAGCTTCCGTCGATTATATTTGTGCAATGGGGGCTTTGCTCGAAGAGCCGATCAAGAATATTTTGTTGCAGCAATACTCGGAAATTATTGGATTTAAACCCCCTATGCTCAATGATTTTGAACAAAAATTGCAGGCATGCGTGCATAAGCAGATGGTCGATTTTCAAGATGAACTGTATGGCAATGAAGACTTAGAAAATGAACATATCATCAAGACGATGATGAAGAGGATTCATGATCAAATAAGCGAAGAGATCAAATTATTTAAATGCAAATCGTTTGATGAAATAAAACCAGCCTTAGCAGAGCTAGTCCATGAACTTGAAGCTTATTATCACTCCCGTTATTACGCCCGCAAATTCCGCGCCAAGTGAGTGGCTTGTTTCCGGCTGTAACTCATCTTGCAAAGAAACGCATACTTGAGTTTTTTGACACGAAAATTTATTTGTGTTACATTTTGTGTAACAAAGTGGAGTCTTTATGTCGCACCTTAATTTAAGAACACGTCCAGAAGACGAACAGCATATCACATTGCTAAAGCAAATCTGGGGCTTGGATCGATCTGAAGTGGCACGTAGAGCTTTAGCGGAAGCTGCTGCAATAGCTTGTAACAAGCACGTGTTGTCAAGAAAAGAAGTTTTAGAAACATCTAATTTCGTTGGATGTATGGAAAGCACTGAATCAATTAGAACAAATTATAAAAAGAAAATAAAAGAATCCTTAAAGCAAAAGTATAAACGTGCATTCAAGAAATAGTCTTCTTATCGATACAGGTTTTTTTTTAGCTCTATCAGACAAAAAAGATCCGCTACATAAGAAAGCTAAAAAGATTGGAATATTATTGAGTGAAAGAGAATGGATCACAACTTTGCCTGTGCTTACAGAGATTTGTCATATGCTTCCCCAAAAAAATGTGATTGAATTATTACGTGATCACCAAAAAGGATTATTTACTATTTTTTCCCTCAAAGAATCAGATTATCCCAGAGTTCTTGAATTAATGGAAAAATATCAAGAGCATGAAATTGATCTTGCTGATATTTCGCTTATTATTCTTGCCGAATTTCTTAATCATGGCGATATCTTAAGCTGTGATAAACGAGATTTCTCAATGCTTCGATGGAATGGCACCAAACATTTTAATAACAAATTTCTTAACGAATAATTTCGGTATATCACTCCCGTTATTGAGGGTGGGCCGTGATTCCAAACATATGCTCCGGTAGTGAATTTTAAATAGTTTACTATAAATCCGTGGATGCGTGGCATAAGGTTGAAGCTAACCTGAATAAAAACGGCCATAACATTCAAAATACAGCATCTCTCTATCCTCTGAATAGAGGAGATCAATAAACGCTTTCATCGAAGCATTCACCTTGTCTTTTGCTAGGACAAAAGCTACTGCATTAGCAGGAGACGGAGCCATTACTGCAGTCGTAAAAGTAAAAGCTGTAATACCCGCCACCAAAGAATTAGGAATAGTAGATTTGAGAAAATTAACCATAGAGACCTCCGTTTTGAGTTTTTTTGTGTACTTGACTTCATGAATGTCTAACTCTTTAAACAAACATAACCAAGTAAAGAATGAAAAAAGAAAAGTAAACCCAATTATTGCTAAATAAGTAGGAATGTTTTCTGTTCCTGTAATTACGTAGATTCATTTATAAACCTCTATGACTAATCCAAATATCACCACTTTAAAGAACCACGCCTTTGTAAGGAAATACTTCAGCTTGAGCTCTTTTCTGGAGTATCTTTCGCCTTCTACTACTTCATAAGTAATTGGGCATCTATTCATGAATGGCCTCAACAGTAACATTGCCAACAAGATCTGCACCTACGGCAATCAACTGACTCATTAGATCATTTCTATCAATTTTTGCTTGGCGCAAGAGGCCTTTATGCATTATTCCTTCAGGGAGTAATCCTTATTTGGACTAATATCCAATTTTATTGCATATTTTGGTAAAATATTTAATTTTTCTTTCCACAATTTTCAAAATAATTGGGGATTCTGGTAAAATTTTGTCAAAGGAGGCAAATTGCAAATGGATAGAATTTTACGTTTTGCCCAAACAGCCTACATCGAGGCACAGAACCTAATGCCTTTGCTTTCCGACTACACAAATCCCCGCGCGTGTATTTCCCGACTGGTCAAAAAAGGGGACTTGACCCGCTTGAAAAACGGCTTCTTTATCATCAATGAAAAAATCGAAAATGCTACAATCCCCTTTGAGCAAATTGCAAACTTGCTCTACGGACCTTCGTACATCAGTTTTGAATGGGCACTATCGCACTACGGAATGATTCCCGAAGGGGTCTATGTTGTGACAAGTGCGGCTCTCGAGAGATCAAAATGCTATACAACCCCTCTGGGGAACTTTTGACTATACCTCCTTAAGTCTTCGCCGTTATGCGATCGGAATAGATCAAAAAGAAAATTCTGCAGGGAGATTAGCAATACTAATGATGAGTGGTCACGAAAACAATGAGA
>CAVPVT010000023.1:0-52756 GCA_963709145.1 Parachlamydiales bacterium | reverse complement strand
GAGCATCCTGGTGCGCGATTTACGTTTTTTAACCAAAACTTAAATCCCGCGCAGACTCCAGCATAATACACTGGAAGCCAGGTGAATACTCTGGATCTTCAAAAATAATGAAAATGTAGACCATACAATAGAGGAAAACATGTCAAGAAGACGTCGCGCAGTAAAGCGGGTAACCCCTCCGGATCCAATCTACGGAAGCCTGCTGCTCGCTAAATTTATCAATAAAGTGATGGAACAGGGCAAAAAATCTGTTGCTCGCCGGGTCGTTTACAACGCCCTCGAAAAGTTCGCCAAACGGATCAAAGCTGATGATCCCCTGATGGCATTCGAACAGGCTTTGGAAAACGCAAAGCCCTCTTTGGAAGTAAAATCCCGCCGTATCGGAGGTGCAACTTACCAAGTACCCATTGAAATCCCCCACAACAGGCGCGTTTCAATGGCGATGGGCTGGATTATCAATTTTTCCCGCTCTAAAGCCGGCCGCTCCATGGAAGATGGCCTTTCTAGCGAACTCACGGATTGTTTTAACAATCAAGGCACGACCATTAAGAAAAAAGACGATACGCACCGTATGGCTGAGGCCAATAAAGCGTTCGCTCACTATAAATGGTAGGTGAAAACGTATGTCAACTCCGCAACAACATATGACACATGAAGACCTAAAAAAGATTCGTAATATCGGCATTATGGCCCACATCGACGCCGGTAAAACGACTACAACGGAACGGATCCTTTATTACACTGGTCGCGTCCACAGGATGGGTGAAGTGCATGAAGGGGCCGCCACGATGGACTTCATGGAGCAAGAGCGGGAGCGTGGGATCACGATCACCTCCGCTGCAACCACCGTATTTTGGAAAGATTGTAAAATCAACATCATCGACACCCCGGGACACGTCGATTTCACCATTGAGGTGGAACGTTCCTTACGGGTTCTCGATGGCGCAGTCGCTGTATTCTGCTCCGTTTCAGGAGTAGAACCTCAATCGGAAACAGTATGGCGTCAAGCAGACCGTTATGGGGTACCCCGTATCGCATTTGTCAACAAAATGGACCGCACCGGCGCTGACTTTTTTGATGCGATCAAGACAATGCGGGAAAAGCTGCACGCTAACGCAATTGCTGTCCACTGCCCCATTGGCGCGGAGTCCCAATTTAAAGGGATGGTCGACCTAGTAAAAATGCGCGCTTATTTCTTCCACGACGAAACACTGGGAGCAGACTGGGAAGAGACAGAGATCCCTGCCGAAATGCTCGAGCAGTGCAAAAAAATGCGCGCAGAGTTATTGGAAGAACTCGCCACCATTGATGAGTCGAACGAAGCATTTATGACAAAAGTGTTAGAAGATCCAGACTCTTTGTCTGTTGAAGAAATCAATGCTGCGATCCGCAAAGGGGTTGTCGCAAACAAATTCAATCCCGTCTTATGTGGTTCCGCTTTCAAGAATAAAGGTGTGCAACAGCTTTTAGATGCGGTTGTCAACTGGATGCCTTCCCCCCTCGACCGTGGCGTGATCAGAGCCCATGTGATCAGTTCGGGTGAAGAAGTGATCTACAAACCTGCTGATGATTCCCCTCTTTCAGCGCTCGCATTTAAAATCATGACCGACCCTTATGTAGGCCGTTTGACATTCGTGAGGGTCTACTCCGGAGTCATGAAAAAAGGGATGAGTTTGATCAACAGCACAAAAGATTCCAAAGAAAGGATCTCAAGATTATTGGAGATGCATGCTAACCAGCGGAAAGAGATTGACTTCATTGGAGCAGGAAACATCGGTGCTTGTATTGGATTGAAGAAAGCAAGCACGGGGGATACTCTTTGCGAACCTAACAATCCAATCTTGTTGGAGAAGATGGAATTTCCAGAACCTGTGATTTCGATGGCGATCGAACCAAAATCGAAAGCTGACCGGGAAAAGCTGGCGCAAGCTCTTTCATCACTCTCAGAAGAAGATCCCACCTTCCGTGTCTATACTAACGAAGAGACAGGGCAAACAATCATTGCCGGGATGGGTGAATTACACTTAGAGATTCTCCATGACAGGATGAAACGTGAATTCAACGTTGAAGCTAATGTCGGTAAACCTCAAGTTTCGTACAAAGAAACGATCACAGTCCCAGGTTCTTCCCAAACTAAGTTCGTCAAGCAGTCAGGTGGCCGCGGACAATACGCACACGTCGAGCTTGAGATTGAACCTAACGAGAAAGGGAAAGGGAACGAAGTTCTCAGTAAGATTGTCGGCGGTGTCATTCCGAAAGAATATATCCCTGCAGTAATTGCGGGTGTCGAGGAAGGCTTGGCCACTGGCGTTTTAGCCGGATACAATCTTGTCGATGTCAAAGTGAAGATCGTCTTTGGTTCCTACCATGAAGTGGACTCTAACGAGATGGCGTTCAAAATTTGCGGATCGATGGCTGTGAAAGATGCCGCGCGCAAATCGAAGCCGATCTTGCTAGAACCGATTATGAAGGTAGACGTCACAACTCCTGAACTTTGCATGGGAGATGTGATCGGCGACATTAACCGGCGACGCGGTCAAATTATGGGTCAAGAGACACATAAAGGCGCGGTCATTGTACATGCGGAGATCCCGTTGAGTGAGATGTTCGGCTATTCCACAGATTTGCGGTCCATGTCTTCTGGACGTGCAACCTATGTGATGGAACCAAGCCACTTCGCTGAGTTGCCGAAGAACTTGTTAGATAAAGTAGTCAATGCAAAAAAATAACGTTTATCAGTTGATAGGAAAATATGGCAAAGCAAGAAAAACCACAGGCTAAGCAAGAAAAGCAGCCTAAACAGGCAAAACAGAAGATCCGTATCCGTTTGAAAGGGTATGATCAACGTTTGCTAGACCGTTCCACGGCTGATATCGTGGAGACAGCGAAGCGCACGGGCGCTGGTGTTGCGGGACCGATTCCATTACCGACAAGACGTGAGATTTACACAGTACTCCGTTCTCCGAACGTAGACCGTAAATCACGCGAGCAGTTCGAGATCCGTACTCATAAGAGGCTATTGCACATTTTGAATCCGACCGGAAAGACGATTGATGCGTTGAAGACGTTGACTCTTCCTGCCGGTATTGATATCAAAATCAAAGCCTAATTCATTGACCTCGCGATATACAAACGGGATTCAAAATTTGAATCACGCTTGTATATCGCGAGGGTCATTTCTATTTTACAATTGGCCAAGTGGTTCCAAAGTACCATTTGACTAGATGTTTAGGATGAGAAATAGGACGGGTCAAAGACGCACGGGCATTTTGACTAAGATAGAAAAAGATACCAATCATACATAAAAGAGCAGTGCAAACGGCTGCAAGGGTGGCATGCAGAACAGCCACTGGAAAATATAGTGCAGCATAGAGTTTTTTCCCAAAGCTTAAATCCCTGTGGGCTTCCGCATTGATATACCAAATTTTATCAATCGGGAGTGTTTCTACATGATTCAAAAACCTGATCTTATCTAGAGAAACCGCTTCAATCAATTGAGACTCCTCTAATACCCCAAGCTGTAGATTGCTGAAATGGGGGACTTGTTTGGGCTCCAAAGTGGAAACTTTATTTGTAGGGACAGCCTGAATAAGATTAGGAGCGGTTAGCTGCATCAACTTTTCATTCTTTAATGAGGGAACTTGATCAGGCTGTAAATGCTCAATAGGAATTTCATTGATCTGGGCAGGCGTTTTAAGCCATTTGAAATAATCTTTGGCTAAACTTTTCACCTTATCCGCAGCCACACGTTCTACAAATTGCTCTTCACCTTTTATATGGACCACCTGACTGGATGTCAGGTGACAAACTTGTTCAGGAACGATATAACGAACCTTATCAACGGGAATTGCCTGAATAAGATTGGGAGCGGTAAGCTGCATCAACTTTTCATTCTTTAATGAGGGAACTTGAACAGGCTGTAAATGCTCAATAGGAATTTCATTAATCTGAGCAGGCGTTTTAAGCCATTTGAAATAATCTTTGGCTAAACTTCTCACCTTATCCGCAGCTACACGTTCTACAAATTGCTCTTCACCTTTTATACGGACCACCTGATTGGATGTCAGGTGACAAACTTGTTCAGGAACGATATAACGAACCTTATCAGCGGGAATTGCCTGAATAAGATTGGGAGCAGAAAGCTGCATCACTTTTCATTCTATTAATGAGGGAACTTGATCGGGTTGTAAATGCTCAATAGGAATTTCATCAATCTGAGCAGGCGTTTTTAAGCCATTTGAAATAATCTTTGGCTAAACTTCTCACCTTATCCGCAGCTACACGTTCTACAAATTGCTCTTCACCTTTTATATGGACCACCTGATTGGATGTCAGGTGACAAACTTGTTCAGGAACAATATAATGAACCTTATCATCAGGAATTCCCTTAATCTGAAGTGGAGTCACAAGAGTCTTTATCTTATCTTCTTGCAAATAGGGCACATGAATCGGATCTAAATACTTAAGTTCATTATTATTCAGATTAACAACGTTTTTAGGATCAATTTTTCTTATCTGCTCGCCTTTAAGATAAAACTGCTTCTTAGAATCAATCAAATTGACTCTATCAAGATCCAGCAGAGGAATTTGATCTGGTTCTAATTTGTCTAGATTATCGTTGTGTACCGCCTGAATTTGCGCTGATGAAACCAAAAATGGAATTTGAGACCTCTCTAAGAGAGGAACCTGTTTTGGATCGACATGAGGAATTTGATCTGAATTTAAATTCCGAATCTGTTCAATTTTTATTAAATATTTCACTTTGTTATTAGGAACAAAATTCACTTTAGAAGGATCAATTCTGCTAATTTCTTCAGCACTATAATTCGATATTTTCTTGCGTTTGACCTCTTCAGCTTGCATCCGAGCCTGAAACTCCACAAGCGATTCAGGTTTTTTTGTATATGTCTTAAAAAGATCGCTCCGATTAAACATCGCCTTTTGAGTACGGTCATGTTCGACTTTAAGTTTCAGAAAGCGAAGCTTTTCTTCTTTGGCATTCTCATTCAGCCATTCAATACTTGCATCGTGATCCGCATCTAAAGCTTGGACATTCCCATTAAAAAAGTTGATCTGAAGAATCGCCCTTTTAATCTTAGCACCGAGTTCACCTTCGACAGGAAAGGGATTTTTGTTATAGACCACAAGGGTATGATCGGGTTGTACCAACCAAAAATTTTTATAGGCACCATCCTTATATTTTTCCTCTAAAAATTCCTTAAAAAAAGCAGCCTCTTTTAAAGATAAGGCAAGGACTTCAATTTGATTATCCCTTTGGATTACCAACAGATGATCCAAAGGTTTTTGGAATTTATGGTAAACAGGCAATAAGCGAGGAATTGTAAATGCAACATTATCTGTCAGGTAAATATTATCATCAAATATCCGATCATATTTTGCCTTATAGCCAAGTTCTGAAGTTAGAAGACTCTTTAAAGATCTAAAGCCAAAAAACTGGTTTGATTTATCTTTTAAAGATCGGCTTAAATATTGCATGCAATAAGCCTCACTCCAATAAATCTCCATTTTTGGCACGCTTAAGCTTTGGTCGGAATGCAATTCCAATTCTTCCCTTAGGTCTAACTCTAAATCCGATTGAAGATCTCGATTATCATTCAATTCTATATCTAAGGCTATTTCGTGTTGACTGCCAACATCGTGATTGGAAGGGCTCGGAACCATCTTTGGAAGATAGGGACTAGTCGACGCTTCTTTAAGAATCACATCAAATTCTGTTTTTAGGATATCTTTGAGATGGGGAAACTGATATTTGTACCCTTCAGCCATTCGGGTTATAGATTTAAGTGTCGGAATATCCTCCTCTAATGCCCCATAAAGTTCGTAAGGAGTCTTATTGGTAATAGTCTTTAAAATTGATGAATGGGTTATATACCCTTTTACCAGCATATCTCTTTTAACCCTAATATCCTGCTCCATCTTAGCTTTCTTAATTGTCTGAATTAAGTCGAGCCATGCTTGCATGCGAACAGCATGTTCAATTTTAGTTCGGAAATAACGGTAAGCGTGATGAGATTTTGCAATCGCCTGGTTTTTCACCCCCGTGAGTATAAAATCCCTGACCTCTTTACCACCCCCATGCATACAAGCAGCAGCTCTTTTAGGGACAACATACTCCAAATCTTGGCCATCAAATAGCTCACGTGGTCTAGCTGAACCTTGAAACAAATTCCGTCTCAGAATATTTTCATCGATCGTTTGCAGGCAAACAGCATCGGAGGGCAACGTGGGAAAATCTGTTCCAAAGCTGTGCCATTCATCATAAAAATAAAAAATCTTATCTAAGGGTATTCCTAGAGCTTTGATGTCTTTCTTCTGAGTAGTTCGGGGAATTTTAATACTCCATTTTTTTTCAGCTTCTTTCTTTAAAAATGCGGGCGTATTTGCGCTCTCCTTACCCGGTTGTTTATAAAAAAAGGCCACAGCTCGAACGTCATCATTATTTTCGTAAAATTTGAGAATTTCATGTGCGACACTTAAATTATCAAAACTCTTAAACAGACCTCCACTATCAATAATTGCTTTAATTTGAGAAGCCCGCGGATTTTCAGCTATTGCTTCAGCTAAAACACCTTGAGGATCAGAAGACTCAACAAGATGGACATATTCTGGATGTTGATTGTTCCTTTCAATCATACAATGTGCAAAAGAGCCTTCTGTCCCCGAAGTTAGCACACAGCTACCTGCAAGGGGTGAAATCGAAATATTAGAAGGTGTCCCTGAAAAAGCTCTCCAAGTATCAATAAGAGAAACAAGCGTTAAGGAACTGCTTGTATACCGTTCCTGATAAAAAGTAACCACTTGAGCTATCGTATTGATCTCCAACTCTAAGACTCTAGCGATATCTTGATTGACATGCTTCACAGCTTTTTCGAGTTCTCCTGGGTTCTCTACCGAATGCAAACTGACTCCAGTCAACTTGTGGAATTCAATCGCTTCAGGGGTCTGGTCAAATTGCTCTTGGTTTTTAATGGAATAATAAGTCGCAGATTCTTTCAACGCTTTAGAAAGCTCTAATATTTGATCTGACTCTATCCCGAAAGTAATCGCTGTTTGAAAGTGGTAAGCCATAGCTTCTAAATCCAATCCAAAGTTGGTTGTCGCTGGCGTTCCAACTCCTAGATAAGGAACAACTTTACTTTTTTCCCCTTTATGAGCTCTTCCGTAATGACGATTTCCATTTTTTGTCAAAGTACTGCACAAAACACTTTTAAGCATTTGCTTGGTCAAAGCCATAACATTAGCCGCTTCTCGATGTTTCTCGTGCAGGTTTGGATCTTTGGATTCATAAAGTTCTTTCATATGGATGAGAAACTGCAAATCACGAACATCTTTTGCTTCTGGTTTTTTGCTTGGATCTGACAAAATTTCTTGCAAGTTAGGGTTCATCTGCCCATTAAGATATCTCTCATAACTTGTCTTTAGGTCGTCGCTTTCAATAAAGAGTTTTTCAGAACGTTTGGCAAGGTGTTTTGCAAGTTTTGAACGGACATAAAGTTGGTAATCAGCAGAGCTAATTAAAGATTGCTGATTTTCTTTTAAACCAACAAATTGTTTAAGGGAGAGATTGGGTTTACCTGATGGGACCTCATTATTTTGAAGAACCTCATAGATGTCTTTGACGGCCTCAATTCTTTCTGCCTTAATTTTTGAAGGTATCCCTTCAGGAAAATTCACCTCTCGAATGATACTCAAAAGCTGTTCAATTTCGTCACCGATGGCGTCCGTTCGGTGCGTAAAAATGTCTATAATCTCATTCAGGTCATCAATTTTTTCTATGAGTTCAGCAAT
Source organism: Parachlamydiales bacterium (assembly GCA_963709145.1). Taxonomy (GTDB): domain Bacteria; phylum Chlamydiota; class Chlamydiia; order Chlamydiales; family Parachlamydiaceae; genus JBDHQB01. Next base: position 44,947 of record CAVPVT010000023.1, on the reverse strand, counting down.
TTCTTTTTCACCGACGACATGCGTCAACCGATCCACACAATGAACAAATTCTAGGCCAAGCGATTGGACCAATTCTGGCTTAACAATGACCATTTCACCATTTTTTATGGCCATCTCAAGTGTTTCTCTAACCCATTTGATGTTCATATTAGTAAACTGTTTTCGATTCAAATCAATGTCATTGATCTCTTGGCCATAATTTTGTCTTTGAGTTACTTTGATGTTATTTTTTACATTTTCAAATTGCGCTGCCGGGACGATAAATAAGCTTAAACGATTAGGTCTTGCAGCTCTGTAACAAAGTAGAGAGGCCAAAACACTAGTCTTGCCCCCACCCATTTTTAATTGGATCACCAAGTTGTTGAAACGCCCCAAACCATTTTGTTTATCCAGATTGCACACCGACACATATTGCTCTTGCCGTATTCGCATATTGCTTTGGTATTCAAACACAAGACAATCAGGTTCTTTATTAGGTTCATAGGCTCTTTTGCTTGCGATTTCGTTTCCTAATTTTTGGAGTAAAGAAGCGCGTGAAATGCGATTTTTCTCAGTTTTATAATCTCTTGCTAACTCTAAAATCCGTTCGAGCCACTGCATTTCAGTTTGATGTTGCAGGTATTCACCCACGGCTTTGTAGATCAGTTCAATGTCCATTTTTTTCAAATGGGGATTGCATTTACTAATCCCTTCATAATCCCTTTTCAAAAATAAGTGGATCAGCCTAGGCATGGTCAGTGTTTGACTCATTCCCCCCGTTAGTTTTAATAGTTCAAAAATTCGAATATCACTCTGCAAACCAGTTCTTCGATTTGCCATGTAAAGAATGAACTCATCTGTCACAACCTTTGAATTGGGATTATCAATAATCGTTGGAATTTTGCCTTGTTGCATCAATTTAAGATTGCCTTCTAAATCCACGATCAAACGGTCTATGTCGCCAACCAAATTGTAATATGTGCGCTCCAAATTCTTTTTGCGGCCATCCAAGTAGTCTTTTCTAAATTCCGCATATTCAGCATCAATACAATCTTTGAAATAAATTTCCTCTTTGCTAATAGGGATATTCGGAGGCAATACCCCATCATCTTCAGGTAAATTTTTAAAACTTTTTTGAACCGGCTGAATGTAATTTAAGATCGCATTATATTGATCCACATATAAGATTGGATTTATAAATGTCTTCAGTGAAGGTTTCTCAATTATTAATGCAGGCTCCTCAGTAAATGAAATCCTTTTAAAAGGAACCGGTGCCTTGTTAGCTGTCGTAAGATTGTTTGAAAGCGATTTTTGAATCTCTGCTATTTTTTCCTTGTAGCTATTCAACATGTTGCGTATCCAAGCCGCTTGATCTTCCCCTTCTTTAGGCAGTTGCAAAGCGACATTTTGTTTATACAAGGCTAAATACAAAATGTAAGGAAATGGAGAAGAGAAATCTTCTTCATTCCATTCCATCTGATCCAGATACCAATTCACAAATTTTCGTTCTTCCGCATTTTTAGATATTGCCATCGAGTATAAAGTCGAAAATCTTTCATAAAACTTGTTATCATTAAACTTGAGGTCTGGAACAATTTCCCAACTCCGAAAATCTTCAATTTTTTTAACTAAGAATGAAAGATTAAACTTTTTATTTAATATCTCGTTTGTTTCAAAAGAACTATTTTTAAATTTAAACCTCATGGGTAAGACTCGCCAATCGAACCCTTTCTGAACGAATTTCCTCTTTTCGTAGTGCACCATATTGCATTTTTTGACTAAAAATTCTTCCTGATCCCGGTCCAGCGCAAACATTTGATCCACATTGTTTAATCCATCCAAATAAATACGGTAGTCGTCTTTAGCCTTTAAAATTATTTTTGAATAATATTTTTCTTTGTCCTCAATGGGGTTATTTGGCAAATCTAAAATTTTTATAAATAGATAAACAAGCTGAAGTCGCACTGCACAAGCATTTGGCGAGCGATCCGGTAGCGTCTCTTTTGATTCCATGATAAGTTTCAGGCAATCAAAACACATGGGAGTTAACGGGTCATTTTTTGTGACATTTCGCATTCCATTCAGTGCTTTGTCATATTGCCTTTGCGCCAAATACAAATACGCTAGGTAAATCCAACCTTCTGTATTTAAAGCCTGAAGTTCACCACCCCTCTCATCATATTCTATAAATTGATAGACACAAGCCTGCGGACAATATTTCTCCTCAATTTTTGAATACTCTTCTTCCCGGCATTTATCTTTGACATCCAATGAAACATGGGTAGAAAGTTGTGCAGACTGTAGGATCATTTGGAAAGGAACGAGAATTTTGTGATTTTTCCTCTCACTACTTTCTAAAAAAAGATAATTGGGGATGGTGCCTAGAAGACCTTTTGGTCGTTTTTCAGAAAGGCAGTAGGTTGAATTTTCTTTCCAGAATAATCCGTATTGATTTTTCTTTGATTCAAACATTAAAGGAATCCCGTCAATACTGCGATAACGGGTAAAACTTATTCGGGGTCCAGCCATGCTTTGGCTTAATGTGATATATTTTCGTCTTTCAAATTTTTCTAAAATTATGAGATTACCCCAAGATTGATCCGCAAGATGGTAAACATCTTCATAGACTTGTTCTCCTCTCTTATCCATACCCAACATTTTTAAATTAACTTCAGAATCAATAATACCCCTTACAACACCGCTTTTTTTGTCGATGATTTCAATCCTATCTCTTTCGTGCAGGACATTTTGATTTTTTAGCCTCATCCAATGGGAATGGTCGGCTTGTAAGCTCATCGGCAAGAAATCTAATGAATTATGGTATTGCCACCAGTTCCCTTCGTCATCTTGCTTTTGAATAATCAGTAATTTTTCATAGGGAATGATTCGCATTTGCCTGTACAAAGTATGGTAAAAATAGAAATCAGTACCAATAGAACGCATGGAATACAATTGCAGTCCAAATAAATGCACATAGTCCTCGTTACTTCTAAAGTCTGGATGTTGAATATTTCTAATGAGACCAACTTCATTGCTAATTTCTGCTGTAAGGAGATTGACTTCCCAATAATGAGAACGTCCCTTGGGTGTGCTGAAGCAGGGAAAATCTGAAACGTTCCAACTCAAGTTTCCTTTATTGACAGCAAGCCCTTCCAGAACTGAATTTAGAAGATTGTTTATTTTTACAGGATTGTTTCTGAAAAAATCTTTTTTATTGATACAGACAAAGTTGTACCATCTCAAAATTGATTCACTAAGTGCAGGTTGAGCCATTTCTTTGGAAATGCTATTTTGCTTATAGAAAATCCAATTTTGAACAATGTCTTCGAGTTCATTTTCTTGAATACTTTCTAGAGGATATAAACTATAAACACCTAGAGCGTGAAGATGAATTAATCCTTTTTCATCATTGGTCAGATCAGGACATTTAAGCCATTCCCCGAATGAATCCGTGATATTCATTGAGTTCATTAACTTTCGCCATTGTTGCACATCTAATCAGAAGTCGCGTAAAAAAAAGGCAAGCTTGAACATCGGGACGCTTTCCCGGTTGCTGCAAATAATAAAAATTTAACCCGTCCTTGATAAATTTTTCGATGTGGGTAAAAAATTCACGATTTTGTCTCAAATCCATATATAGAGGCACAAAATTCTTTTTCTTCGATTCCAAGACAATTTCTTTGAAAAAATAAAGTTCAAACAGAGTTTGATAATTTGGATCCTGCAGAAGTGAAAGATTTTGTTTGAAGTAATTTATGAGACATTTTGGTTGTAAGGAAGGCTCGGAATTTGTTCTCGCTAAAGGTAAGAATTTTTTGTTGTTTGCTCCATTCGCAATTAAAAAGGTCGCTTCTTTAGTGAATAAAGTTTCATCAGAGTATGCCCTTCGATGCCAGTCAATTTTAAAAAACAGTTCGAATTCTTCACTCAATGGCCTATGCATCACTTTGGAAACAGGATTATAAAAAATGTAATAGTATTGTTCCTTGTCAATCGACGCACTTAAACATAAACTCGAAGGTTTTGATGGTAGACATTTAATGGAAAAATGCTTGTCATGCTTCTTGCAATCTATTTTAAGGCCCACTTTTATATGGGTTAATAGAGCCGCTTGTTTAAGCGCTCCCAAATATAGCCATGTGTGATCAAAATAGGGACATTCAATTCCAGGAAAACTAGTGACTAATTCTGCAACAGATAGGTCATGATCTGAAATATTTTTATAATTATTAAATGGAATCGTAGTTTTCTTAAGAGATTTCTGATTTTCTATCTTTTCTTTTAATTTTGGATTATGGATATATAGCTTTTCAAAATATTGGCATTCCCCGATTCTTTTAAAGCTGTCATTGGTAATCTCTCTATAGTCGTTAAAACAAAATAGGGAAAATTCACCTTTTTTCGCCAACATTCGAAATAATTGAGGATCTGTTGACGTCGATCAAAATTTTGAATCGCAAAAAACACCTGATATCCATCATTATTAAGACTATCAAAAGGAAAGGCAATCCCGAATTTAACTAGACGACACTCTTCTGGGATATCGCTCCTTGCTGAGTCAATTCTTATTGCAAGCGCATGTAAGAATGCATAAATTGCAAAAATTGTATTTCTTTGTTCCGGGAAATGGCTGGATGATTCCAATTTTTCTGAATAAGTTCTTAGAAGATAACTCAAGATTTCACAACATCTCTGCAAGTCTTTCTCAGGAATTCTATTCCAATAATCTTGAAGATTATTTGGATTCGGAATCGGAATGTTTTTTATCGCTTCATCAATTTGCAAACAACATGATTGGTTAACCGTATTTTTTTTTAGTATGCTCTCAACATGTTCAAGCATAAATCTAAGATCATTGGGATCGGGACTTGAATAATAGGTCAATAAAGGAGACGTAAGCTTTGTTTGAGTAGAAATCGAGGGTAACCGTGTGTTTTTTGGCGGCTGCATCTAAAGAAACTTTTAAGTTTGGTGTCGGCGTTGCCACCGAAAACACTTCCTCAAAATTTAACATTTTTCTTTTTGAACGACGCTGATTATCAATATCTCTTTCTCTCTTATCGAGAATAGAAATCAGCTCATCCCCTGTCGCATAGATGGTTTGAGCCTCATCCAAACTGAAAATACCTGCAGAAAAATTCGGAGAGTAAAGCTTTACTGCGTTTCTCATGAGTTTGCAGGCTGCATTGCGCAATATTTCCCGGGCCCTCGAGGCTTTTGGAGTATTGTCTAGGATCTCTTTTTGATTCGTCTGATAGAATTTTTGAATCGATTTCAACTTAATAAGACATTTGATTTTCTTATAGTGTGATAGACGTTCTTTTGGATCATTAAATAGCAAACCTAACTTGTTCAGAAGATAAGCTGTGATCACTTTCCATGTACAGGTGCCGCTGCGCTGGGCCGTCATGTAACCCAGTGTCACTTGATCAGAGACTGCCTTATAATTGCGCAAATGATAAAAGGCCTTATAAATAACTCTGCCATTGATCGTAATTTGAGGCTGAAGCTCCGGCAATGCACGCAACCTCAGCAGATATTGTAAGAAGGAGCAATCCTCTTTAGTGGGATTTAAATTAAAAAATATCTCTTCTCCGGGGACATCGATGTAACTGATCAAAGGTTCAATTAATGTTTTGTTCTTGTAGCGGATATTTTGATGATCTTCAGTGCCATCGCCTGTATTGTAGATGAAGATTGAATAGGTCCCATGGCTGTTTTTAACAAATTCATAAAGAATAGCATGACCACTTTTTCCTTTTATCCCTTTCCATCCACCTGCAACCAAAATAGAGCTGCCTGAAGGAAGCTGAATCAACTTTTCCGTTAGTTTTTTTCCATCTTCAACAACATTTTGACTATCGGACATAATAATGAACTCTAAAACTTCATACCGCGGGTCAATCATTGGAAGGATCTTAGCCATATAACTTGAAGTATTTTCAACGCTATTGCCCTCAATATCGGTAGCACCCGCAATTAAAGTGTCGGAATGGATGTGGGCAAAAAGACGAAGCTGATCATCAAAACTACCGCCCAAAGAGGGAGAAGGATCTGATCGATGCAGTACAGAATAGCGGCCATCATCCGCCTCGCTCAATTTCGGCTTTTGATCTGGTAAATACCAATAAGGGCGAGGGGGATTGGAATAGATGTTGATAAGAAGAGGTTGATCCTTTTCAATTGAAAAAGAACGAGTTCTTTTTAATGGCTGAGTAGGTAATAAAGATGGATTATCTACAGGGATCATAAATATATAATAATTTTTCAATTATTATATATTATATTTTCATTTTAAGCTATATAAATCTAAAGATTAAAAGGCCTTTCTTTTTTCTGTTTTAACTCTTCTTCCTTTCTCTTTTTTAAATCTTTTTTTGAACGTTTCGATTCATCGGGTGCAGTTAATTCGAAGGGTTTAGGTGGTTTATATTCAACATTGACAACTCTTTCATTAGGCTGCTGATAAACAAACTTACTAATATAAACAGGAAACTGATCGTTATAAATATAAATTGGTTCCATAAACAACCTTCCTAATAATCATAATAATTCTTTTATATTAAATTGTCAAAACCAAGTGTTGGATTTTTAAATTATTTACTTTTAAATATTTTTTTTGTAAAATTTTAATAAAGTAAATTAAATATCATAGGTTATATATTACAAATTATTATTATTACCTTAATGAAAAAGATTATTCCTTGAGAAATGCCTTGCTATGGGGAAATTTTATTGGGCATTGCAAAAAGGTATCCGAAGGAAGCTTAAGCAATCGCATTGTCCATGTGTTTATTGCAATTCTTGAATTCCCACCTATCATTAGTCAAATTGTTTCGATTTTTGAAAGATCGATCATAAATCATCGGAATCTTTCATCTAGGAGTGAAAGAATAATCGAAAAAGCTTTAATGAGTAAATCCATCCAAGCGCTATATGAAAGAGCAAATGGAACATCGATAGGCAATAGTAAATCGGGCACATGGAAAGTTCAATTTGTTGAGAGTATTTTTTGTGTATTCAAAGCAGGATGTTGTTACTGGGATAGAAAAATTATTTTGCGCAAAAGTCTTTCAGATGAAGAGGCTCTGTCTTTCTTTGTTTTTGAATTAATCAATGGAATTTATGCGAATGAACATTCCATATTATTTAAAAAAGCTAAATGGGGCGAAATTGATCGTGAAAACTATGCCAAAGAAACTGAACGTATTGAGTATATAGGCACATTGGTACATCATTCCGTGATGAGTAAAGCTATCAAGGAGATGAATTGGAACGAGACATTAGATATTTATCGACATCAGTCAAACGATTTTGAAATATATTGGAGTCAAATTAAAGATTCATCCCATACAGACTATTATAGAAAATCATGGGACAGAATATGGATTCCACGAAAATTTTTGACAACTATAGTTAGAATTAGCAGCTATTTAAAAGATTTATTTTTGAAAAAAAAGCAATTTCCGCAAGTTATACCATCTTCATGTTAAAGATGACAGGAACTATCTGCTTCAGGTGAATCTGATATCCTACATTCTATTCCAATGACGGCAACATAGAGTTTTTCAACATCTGCTTATTTTAGTGCAACAGCGGCATCATTGAGACCACCGTCATCAAAAAGACATAAGTCGCGCAGAATGGATTCAGCGATATTGGGGAAAATGGGGAAGCGCTTTTCTCTTCCTGATGAAGTACAAGACGAAATTGGACATGCACTTTATCAAGCTCAGAAAGGAGAAAAAAGAAGGCCAAACCTTTTAAAAGATTTTGAAGTACTGCAGTCTTGGAAATTGTAGAAAGCGATTCTGGAGGCAATTATCGAGCTGTTTATACAATAAAATTTAAGGAAGAGCCATTGCTATGCTGCATGTATTTCAAATATTAAGAATCTTCTTTCAGGAGGAGTTTTTTTAATAAAAATGCGCTTCTATCTGATTCAGATTATTTTCCTCTCGTGATTGATTAACCATTTTTTACGTGTTAGGCCGCCACTATAACCTCCTAACTCACCATTTGTATTGATGACCCGATGACATGGAATGATAATAGCGAACTGATTTGCACCATTTGCTTGAGCAACGGCACGAAAGGCTGTTGGTCTTCCAATCGCAACAGCTATTTCGAAATAAGAACGTGTTTCACCTGGTGGGATTTTTACTAATTCCGCCCAAACATGTTTTTGAAAAGTCGATCCTAATAAACATTTTGGCGTTTTGAATTCTTTTAATTGACCTTTAAAATAAAGATTCAATTCTCTTTCGATAGAATTTATCGTTTTTGTATGACCAGGAATAATTGCGGATTTAGTTTTCTTTCGTAAGCGTTCAATCTCACGCTCCAAACCACGACGGTCTACAAACTCTAACAAATAAAGAGCTTCATCATTTGCTATCGCTAACATCGGACCAAGCGGAGTGTCCACCCATGAAGCTTTTAAAATGTTACTATTTCCTAGTTTGGTAGGAGCAGCTCCCATGATGCGTGAAAAGGCATCTCTGAAACCACTACTTGAATCATATCCGGTTGAAAGTTGCGCTTCGATAACTGCTTCACCTCCTCTGATTTGTTTCATAGCTAATCCCATCCGACGCGCTCGTGCATATTCAACGAAAGTCATACCAAATCGTTTCTTGAATTGACGGCGCGCAGTCGAGGCATCAACTGCTAATTCTTCAAAATCTTTATCTCTCCATCTTTTTTCAGGATTTTCTTCAACAGCTTCTACTAACTTTTGTATAAGCTTTGAGACATGATTAGGGTGAGAAAGAGGCCTACAACGTTTACACGGGCGAAATGAAGCCAATAAAGCTTGTTGTGCAGTCTCGAAAAATTCACAATTTTCCAATTTTGGCTTTCTTGCATGGCATGTGGGACGACAGAACACACCTGTAGTTTTGACTCCTACAAAAAAAACACCTTCATATTCCGTTTTTTTAGCTAGGAAAGCCTCATAATATTCCTTTTTATTTGCAGCGGTAATCATCCCTCTCTCCATCACGTTAAACTCAGCAGATCTCAGTTTTGTACCCATTATAAGGAATTGATAAAAAGCCGCCGCCGAAATTCAGGCGTTGAATTTTTTTAGACTGATTCCAGTGAGAAAAATTAATTTTGGAGAGGATCTTGTTCTTTCACTTGATTTCAAGCAATTTTTTTAGAATTAACATTTTATGAATAAATCGTTTCATGTGAGGATCTGTTTTTTCGAATAGAATTTCGTCAATCTCAAACCAGCGGATTTGATGAAACTCACTAGGATCGTAATCCAAAGATTGACTTAGATCACATACGCCTGCAAAGTTGATGAAACCACATGAATCTAAGCCCTGGAATCCAATCATCGCCAGCGTCTTTTATCGTGCAGGTATTATCGAAAACGCCGTTGCAAGTTTCCGAACAAAATGGATCGTTTTAAAAGAAACTCCTCCTCTCAAATTTCAGCCTAGTGGCAAATCGATTCTTAGGAGTTTTGAAATGTCTTCAATGATCAATTTCCGTTTGAGGTCATTTTTAGTAGTTGGCGCCAAAGCGGATGTTCTTTCTTTTCTATTAGGAGAAGAACGAGGAGATTTTGTCGCGTCGGATTTAATGGAAATAGGATATTCCAAACGACGCCTTGCAGCAATTTTGGAAGGCCTTGCTGAAGCTGGAGTTCTTTCTTCATCAAAGGTTCGAAACCAATTACGATACACGTTTGTAAGGCAGAATCAATTTGTTAAACTGGCTTAAAAATTTAGGTTTGCTTTTGATCATCAACGGAGTTTTTTGTTTTCCCATTACAACAGTCATTTTCAATTTTTTCAGAGTAGCGGATCGTGAAATTAATTCTCAAAAAAAGAGAGAACTGAGGTGTTTAGTTTTTTCTTATAATTAATCAAACCATAAGTAGTCATTTCGTTTATTGCAAAAACACTTATCACAAATCTTATGCACATGGTGAGCTGGTAGCCTCTTTGAACAGGAAGGACACTTCCTATGAAGCCCTTTCTTTTTGAGGGAATTTTCAATAAAAATATTTACCTGTTCACACAGCTCCTCACAAATTATTAGACTTGGAAAGTGCTCCGATTTCCTCCTTGCAAGCCAATGATAGAGCATTAGTATCTTAACGCAATCTTCCGCTTCATTTAAAATGCAGTCATTATTGGTACTGGAATGCCGAGGATATTCGTTGAAAGCACCTTTCTGAAAAGTGACTGGAATTCCTCTGGAATAGGACGTGAGCCATGAAATATAAATTTTAATCAACATTTCCGATGAAGGAATGGGAGCTGTGATAAATACATATTTATCAGAAAATGAAAGGCTTTTGAGCTGGGCCCGCATTTCAATTTGCTCCGCTAATTTCAACATCTCCGTCAAGTCAGAACAAACGAGAATGGAATTTGGTTTGCTCAGCTGAACAAATAAGGAGAGTGTACTTTTTATACAGTCACATCCAATTTGTTCTCGAAGCAATGAAAGCTGTGTTTCAGTGGGTCTAACAACACAAGACTCCAAAAAATGCGATTGTTGCGACTGGATATGCTGACTGACGAGAGTGAGGATCGACTTGTTGATGGCACCAACATAACCACATTCAAACATACCATGCCTTCCCGCACGACCTGCGATCTGTTTTACCTCTTGTGGAGTCAGATCTCTGGAATCTCTCCCATCAAACTTGGTGGTTCGCGAAAACAACACGGTCTTGATCGGAAGATTCAGGCCCATTCCAATGCAATCAGTAGCTACAAGGATATCAGTTTCTCCGGATCTAAATCTCCTGGCTTCCTCCCTCCGAACACCTGGGCTGAGATTGCCATAAAGTACAGAAACTTTTCTCCCCGCGTCTTCTAGTTCTTTCTTGTAAGCAAGAACGCTCCGCCTTGAAAACGCGATAATCGCTGTTCCAGTCTCGATGTGAGCAAAATTATGAACTGGTTTTTTATGAACTTCAAGTTTTCCGATCCGATACGAGGGAATGATTTCTAGCTCCTCACCTAGATAATCTTCAATGAGTCGCTTCAACGTGGGGATACACTCCTCACTGCCTGTCATGATCAACTTCTTCGCCGGAATCCCAACAATAGCCTGCGACCATGCCCATCCGCGATTCTTATCTAAAATGATTTGAACCTCGTCAATTAGGACGCAGTCAATCCACTTATCCAAATTGGCCATTTCGATTGTAGAAGCCACAAACCCAGCACCAGCTTTGATCTCTACTTCCTCACCTGTCAGAAGCGAGCATTCCTTTCCTCTCTTTTCAATTTCCTCTTGTCCTTCTAGTGCTAGAAGTCGTAAAGGGGAAAGATAAGCTCCTGATTTGCCCAGAACTAGCTCGTTAAATCCACGATAGCTCTTTCCACTATTGGCGGGACCGACAAAAAAGACATGCTTTCGTCTTTGCTCACGTGCAACGGAAAAAAAGTCCTTATACTCGTTTAAATCCCAATCCTTTCTCATCTTACTGACAAGATGCTTTAATCTGTCTTTATCTGCTTGGTAGGAATGTATTGCCATCTGAGTCCACTTTTCCGAACATTTCGACGAAGCCTCAAGAGACGGCTGAATCAGCTCCTTCCTTTTTTCTCTTTTTTCTCTTATCTTCTCTGCATGAGCCTTATAGTTAGAGCTTTCGAGAACACCCTGAACTCTAGTTTTGGAATAAAGATGGGCAAATTTTTCTCTAGAGCCTTTTAACTTCACGATCTGGTCCGGCTGTCCCAGAAATTCCTTTATTTTTTTATCAGTGAAGTACAACGTTTCTTTGAGCTCTTTCTTGGTCAAAAAAGCACTTTCCTCAGCTAATTCCAGCCCATAATTAGATAGAGCTACTGCGAATGTTTTTCCTTCCAAAGTATAAAAAACGAAATCAAGCTTTCGATACTCTATCATCAAGATTTTCTGCTTCGGTTCTCTTCTTAAGCTTCTTCTTGAAAACGAGCCTGTTTTGACTGTCTATTACGAGAAAATACAGATTCAATTACTTCACTCTACTGAATCAATTTTAACCTGTCGCTGTCCCACCATTGCCCCTGAATTCACTTACTTTTACGTTAAGTCGATTTGACTTTTTTGGGGTGAATTGGAACTCGGACATATTTGTATTGGGGCTTGATCTCTTTGATTTTGCCATTTTCCTCCACAACCAGTGGTACCCCTGTACGAATAGAAAGGTCTATTGCCTGCTCTACACCTTTTTGGTGAGCTTCTAATAAAAGCTCCTCAATATCTCTTTTATGTTTACTTGGCATGCGCCACCTCTTGTATTTCTTTCCAAATAATTAATTCTTCCACTTTCAGGTCATCTTTTGCATGCTTCTTGGCGATTATTTTTGTTGATCCTGTCACTGAGTTATCTAAAATAAGTGCCCTATCTACAAGAGGCAGGTAGTGGATGATAAGATTTTTTATTCCTAAGTAATAACGCCTTCTTACTGTGTCTTCTGGAATATGATGACCACCTTGTTCAACTCTTTTGGCAACCCGTTTAACAGCTAAATTTGGACTAGGAAGCCATAAAAACATGAGATGAACTTCATAATTTTTTGATTGGGCTTCCTTAAGATGTTTGATATAATTTGTTCCGGCACCCGTAGTTTCAAAAGCAAAAGTCTTGTTTGCATCAAGCAATTCCTTCAGTCTCTTTAACATTAATTTACTAGCCGTTAAAGACATACTTTCTGGATGTAATGGAGCAAGTCCTCGTGCAATCTCATCCGCATTAAGAAATTCATCTATCATTTCACTGGATATGAATGACATTGCTGTAGTTGTTTTACCTGCACCATTTGGCCCAGCAATCATAAAAATTCTCTTCGTCATCGCCGTCCACCCGAACATTTGAAAGTTGAAAATGCATTGCTTGAAATATGCCAAATATGGAATATTTAAGCAATATATTTATGACCGAGTTTAATATGTCTAAAAAAGTACCTAAAGAGCAAAAAGAGTTCAAAGTTACCGCAAGTTCTGGCAACGTATATGCTGATACAGGTCATCCCAATTCAGAAGAGGCTCTAGCCAAAGCGGAACTTGCAATACTGATTTCTGCTGCAATCAAGAGAAAGAAATTAACACAAAAACAAGCAGCTGAGCTCATTGGCATTGATCAACCAAAGATTTCTGCAATCATTAGAGGTCAACTCTCAGGATTTACTATTGATCGCTTGTTTCGTTTTTTAATGGCATTGGGAATGGATATCATTATTGAGGTAAAGTCTCACACTTCTCGAACAGGTCCAATCAATATTAAAGTGGTACATTCTCAACCTTAAAAAAAACAACGACTCTCGGTAATCGTTTATTACTCTGATTTTTTCCAGATACGGCCATCGATGATCGTGCGGAATTGATCATCGGAAGTGTATTCCGCATGCATGAAGTATTCCCCATTGGGCTGTCTTTCATAAACTTCATACCCCTCAAAATTATCGGGGCCACGGACTTCCCAAGCGATTGTGTTTTCGTCAATCACTCCTTTGCCTTGGGCCTTCCCGATCAATTCATTCTCTAAATCAACGAGAAAATTTTTCTGTGAGACATCTTTAATATGAAAATAATTGCTGACTTGATCTTCAACACCATGCAATTCCACAAGCTGAGTGCATGAAATGCCCGTATCTTTCGGATGACTCACCTTCCAACGGGTATAAAATTTTACCTCGTCCGGTGAAGCACTAAATGTGATTTTCCCCTCCCCAATCCATGTGCCAGGCAAGAAGATAAATTCATGTGATTCCATTTAAAACATGAACCTCCGGCTATAAATGCTTTGCAATATTCCCAAAGCCATCATTGTCGATAGGACTGAAGACCCACCATAAGTAACCATGACTAACGGAACCCCCGTAATGGGCAAAAACCCCGTCATCATACCAATATTGACCAAGATGTGCATCGCCAAATAGGTCGATATGCCCGCTGCCAACAGACGGCCAAATTCATCTTTTGCTGCCAAGGTCACCTGATAACTAAAATAAATCAGAGCATAAAAAAGCACCAATAGTAAAAACAACCCCAAAAAACCATACTCCTCACCAAAAGCTGGAAACACAGAGTCAGTGTTAGGTGCAGGAAGCCAACCACCCGCAGTATACTCACTTTTACGCCATCCCATTCCAGTTAAACCTCCAACGGCGATGGCCATTAAGCTTGCTTTTTGATGATGGGTATGAGGATCAAGACGATCAAACTGATATTCTTTGAGGACAAGTGTCGCGTAAGGACGCAACGATTCATGAGAAATTATCCCTGTAAAAATAAGCGCAATGATAATTAAGGCAATCCCTCCCAACCAAGTCAAAAATTTGACGACTTTTGAATTGATCCCCCCAAGATAAAAAATGACCAAAGTAATGGGAAATAAGACCATAGCCGTTCCTAGATCAGGCTGCTTTAGGATCAGTAGAAAAGGTATCCCCGCAATTAATGATCCGTAAATAGCTGTACTCCAGTCAGATGCGTCGGACCGCCGTTTTTCCAAAAACCAACTTAAAGTGATAATCACTATCAGCTTAGCCAACTCTGAAGGTTGTAAATTGAAGTTAATGAAAGGAATACGGTACCATCGGTGGACACGTTGGATCGAATCGGTAAAAAATAAACCTATCAAAGACAAGATCATGAAGGGATAAAGAAACCAACTCCAATCGCGCAAACGGTTATAGTCAAAACAGGTAAAGAAAATAAAAACAAAGCTCCCGATGAAAAACCACTGGATTTGCATACGAACCATTGGGGTGAAGAACGATTCGTCAGAGATCTCATGACCGATTTCAATAGAATAAGAGGAGATAACCAAAAGACTGATCATCATTAATCCTAGGAGGACAGGGATAACCCTGAAATCCATACGGGATAGGGCTTGCACATTCCACATATTTGCTCCAAAATGGAAATTCTTAAGGTTTATGTATTAATATGCAATTGAAACAGATCCATTTTAAAACAATCGATTCCACCAACACATGGGCAAAAATCCATCTTGAGGACTTAAATAAGGATCAGCTCACACTGATTACGGCTGATGAACAAACGGCTGGTCGTGGCCGATGGAAGCGGAGTTGGGTTTCAGGCAATGGAGAAAATCTGATCGCCAGTTATTGCTTTTTCTTGGATACGATCCGTCCCGATCTTGGCAACATCCCGCAAGTTCTCTCTCTTTCCGCAGCAGAAGTTTTGCGCCACCAAGGCTTTCCTGTCTTAATTAAATGGCCGAATGATCTGATTTTACAGGGAAAAAAATTGGGGGGAATTTTGTGTGAGACCGGAATGTGTGAAAATAGTATAGGTGTCGTTGTAGGAATTGGAATCAATGTCAATATGGATCAAAAAATCTTAGAAAGCATTGATAGGCCTGCCATTTCTCTTTACTCTGCTGCAGGAAAACGCCTAATGATAAATGATGTTTTGACAGCCTTGACAGCACAATTTCAAATCGACTTAAAAAATTTTCTACAAAATGGATTTCAAAACTTCCATAAAAAATATATCGATTTATCCAGCTTAAAAAAAGGTAAACCGATCGTCGTTAACATCCACCCACAAAAGTATACAGGCTTTTTTCATAGTCTTCGGAATGATGGTTCGTTGATCATGAGCGACCCTGATGGTTCACTCAAAACCTTTCACTCCGGCGAAATCTTAGAGTAAGTTCGCTACAACAGAGCGGTTTCATATGCCTTCCATCCTTCCTGGCGGTACTTGTGAGCTTCGTTAGCAGGATCACGGGCTTTTATGATATTTCTTCCGACAATAAGGATGTCACTCTTGTCCTCTAGGATCACTTGATGGGGAGTTCGATAACGTTGACCCAAATTATCCCTATTGGTATCTAGGCTAACTCCAGGGGTAAAATAAATGTATGCAGGATTGTTCGTCAACTTTCTTTGGCTGACAAATCCGATCACAAATTCAGGATAAGCTTTGGCCATCTCTATCGAAGCTTGAGTATACTCTTGTGTCAACAAATTGTCTTGGCTGCTCATTTCAGCGATAAGCAACAAACCATGTCCTTTTGGCAATCCTCCCTTTTGAAGCCCTTGAATGGTCCCAGGACCTGGTAAAGCATTGGCATTTACAATTTGTGCCCAATCTTTGATTTTGTAAATTCCTCCTTCATATTGTTGCACGACAGTATTGCCGATATCGGTAAACTTACGGTCTTCAAATACAATGAACTGATATTCACACGCCAATTCTGTGATTTTATTGGGTAATTTTTGATCAAAATCTTCGAGGATATCGATATGTGTTTTGAGCACACAAATTTCAGGCCCGATCTGATGGATCAAATCGATGAGTTCATCCTTTTTAACAACATCGGCAGCGACACAGAGATTAGATTTCTTGGTCTCCATTAAATTGAGAAGACTTTTTGCAGTAGGATTTTTGCAAAAGGAAACTCTTTGTCCATAAGAAATCGATTTCATACCTTTCCCAATAGTTGTGAAAGGGTGTAAACAGAATGGAGGTTATACCCTTTCGCCTTAAGATTGTCGCTTCCACCTTGCTCCCTATCGATAAAGGTGACAATATGTTTCACTTTAAGCCCTTCATTTTCCAAAACAGCAATCGTTTCAAGAATACTGCCCCCAGTGGTTACCACATCTTCAATCATTAAACACTCTTGTCCAGGGTGAAAATGTCCCTCAACCTTTTTCTTTAAACCATGTTCTTTGACTTCTTTGCGACATAACACCATGGAGCAATGATATTTGAGGGAAATCGCTGTGGCGATAGGTAGAGCGGTATAGGGAACTCCACAAATTTTATCAAATGAATGATGTTTCATTTTTTCCCAGATTTTTTCAGAGACTGCATGAAGCAAATCGGGATAGGAGACAATCACTCTTAAATCGATATAGATAGGCGATCTTTGTCCACTCTTTAACAAAAAGTCTCCATACTGAATTCCACTGACTTGGTTAAATTTTTCAATCAATGTATCTGCGTGCATAGGGTTTCCTGATTATGGTATTTCATCGCTAAAAAGGGATCCCACATCATCCCTGTCGCAGTCATCGCAAAATCTGCTCCTGCATTAAAAAAATCGTCGAAATGTTCAGGTCGTACAATCCCACCTACTCCAATTAAGGTTAAACCTAAACGCTCTAAATCGATGATTGTGCGTGCTTGACGAATAAAATCGAGAGCCATCTGTCTAATCGGACCTCCACAAATCCCGCTTGTCTCCCTTCCTTTTCCAAGCAAAGGAAGTCCACTCTGATCCAAGGCCCTCATACTGACGGAATTGAAACCACTAAAGCCTTGTGCTCCGCCTTTAGCGGCAGACAGAAGACATCTTTTTAATTGATTTTGGTCTGTATAATTGCCCACTTTTAAGACCAAAGGGGTTCCCCTTAAAGCTTTATAAAGCGTTGAAGTGATCGAATAAATGGCTTCAGGATTGGTGTATATTGATCCTTCCTCCCTTGAGACGTTAGGGCAAGATAAATTCGCTTCAACCACTTTTGCGCCACATTCTTTCGCAAATTGGGCAGCCTCAGAATAATCCTGAATCAGATCAGCAAAAGTTCCGCCTGCCTTAGGTGTCCCAACCACCGACACGATCATCAACTGCCCGGATTGCAACGTTTGATTGGCTGCAGGAATGTCTTTTCTTAGATAATCATGGTCCCTTGAAGGCATGCCGAAGGAGTTGGTAATTCCAACTGTATCATTGATGGGCCTTTGGTCAAAGGCTGGATAGACCGAACGACTTAAATCTAAGGGCTGCTCAACCTTGACACAAAGAATGTTGGGGACAGGATGACCGGGATACGGTTGGCTACGAATCGTTTTATACACAGGAAGATCATAACCTAACTGACCTGCAAGTTTAATCCAGCGCTCATTTAGGAGTGGTCCCGCAGGAACACCAATGCGAGAAGCTACTTTAAATCCTAAGAAGTCCACATACTTTTCAAGGGAAGGCCAATCCCTTTCCGGAATTTCACCTGTAAAGAATGGTCCTTGTTCGGCATTATGCAGATATGATTTATCGATCTCATAAAGGCCCATACACTTCTCCTTTTAAAATCGTATACACTGGCCATCCTGTTAATGTCATTCCGTGATAAGGTGACCATCCACATTTTGACTTAAGAGCTGCTTCATTAACGGTATTCCTTTGGTTTAAATCCACCAACACAATATCGTTATTTTTTGAAAGTCTAAAAATCGTTTCGACATTAGTCCTCAGCAATTTCACAAGTTGATAAAGGTTTAGTTTTCCTTCATTGACTGCATTAAGTAACAAAGGAAGCAACATTTCAACTCCTGGAACTCCTGAGGGGGAACTTGGGTATGGAAGATTTTTCTCTTCAAGTGTATGGGGAGCGTGATCGGTGGCAACATTATCAATGGTGCCATCAATAAGCCCTTCCCACAAAGCTTGACGATCTTCTTCACTCCTCAAAGGTGGATTGATTTGTACTTTTGTCCCTTGTTTCGCATATTCATTCTCCGTTAAATAGAGATGATGAGGAGTTGCCTCTGCATACACTTGTACGCCTCGTGCTTTAGCTTTTCGGATCAAATTGAGTTCTTCTTGGCTTGAGACATGTAATATATATAATCGGCTACGATATCGCTCCGCTAAGGTGAGCGCCTTTTTGATCGCCTCTGCTGCTGCATATGGGTTTCTGATTTTAGAATGGATTGAAGGATCTGAAATCCCTCGATATTTCTTTTCATTTTTTCTCAAAATCTCACGGTCTTCCGCATGTACGGCAACAAGAATATCAGCTTTAGCAGCTAATTTGAAAGCCTCTTCCAACGCCTGATCATTTTCCAGGCATAGATTTCCTGTGCTGCAACCCATGAAAATTTTGATTCCAATACATTTCTCTTTTGCAAGTCCGATCTGTTCCAAATGATGCTCATCACCACCTAAATAAAGGTGGTAGCGTAAAGGGATTTTTACTTCTTCTAATTGCTTATCAATCAGTATTTTTTTTGCATCCAAAGCATCCACAGATAAGCATGGAGGGTTATTATTGGGCATATCAAAAACAGTCGTAACCCCCCCTTTGATTGCCGCCTTCGCAAAGGTTTTCCAATCCTCTTTATGTTCTGCTCCAGGCACACGTGCGTGGACATGAGCGTCAATAACGCCGGGAAGAGCGGTGAGTTTGCCTTGAGCGTCAATTGAGACCGTCTTATTTCCTGGAATTGTCAAGTCCTCTTTTTGACCCGCAAGATTGAGAACATTTTTAATGGTGATCATTACAATTTCCCAAGAATAAGTCCTAAAAGTGCTTGCCGCACGTATAATCCGTTTTGTGCTTGCCGAAAGTAATACGCATGCGGTGTTTCATCAACATCGGGATGGATTTCCTTCACTCTTGGCAAAGGATGGAGAATCTTCAAATGCTTTTTGGCATTTTTGAGATCCTCCTTTTTAAGCTCATATTTATCTTGAATAAATTCCATCCCAATCCTTTCCTTGAATCGCTCTTGCTGTAAACGGGTCATATACAAAATGTCTAGTTCCGGCAAAACTTCTTTCAAAGTTTTATGAAACGAGTGTTTGATCCCTTTTTCGTTCAATGTATCCTGAATTTTGACAGGCAAGTCCATTTGAAAGGGAGAAATACGAAAAATTCTCCAGTTGAAATGGACCGATGCCAAAGCCAATGAATGGGCGGTCCTTCCATGTTCAAGATCTCCTGCAATGCCAATATTGATTTTGTCGATATTTTTTAAGCTCTCTTTAATAGTAAAAAGATCAAGCAGAGTTTGGGTTGGGTGTTCTCCTGCTCCATCGCCGGCGTTGATCACTGGAATATCCAAAATCTCCGCTGCATAACGGCAGCTGCCTTCCTGAAAATGACGCAAAGCTATAACATCGACATAATTATCCATCATTTTGATGGTATCCTTGAAGCTTTCTCCCTTTTGAATCGACAAATTTTGACTATCGCTAAAGCCGATCACCGCACCACCAAGGCGCACCATTGCCGCTTCAAAAGAGAGACGTGTCCTTGTGGATGCCTCAAAAAAACAATTGCCTAAAACATATCCACGCAATAGATCCGGCCGAGGATAATCCTTAATGTCGTTTGCACATTTCAGCACATGCTCAATATCATCCCTTGTCATATCCTTGATAGAGATCAAGTCTATCCCTTTAAAGGAACTTCTTTTCTTGGGCTCACTGATTAATGTTGACATAATCATTCCATGATTTAATTGTGATTTGTTCAGGATTGATTTCAGACAAACAATGAAGGAATAAATGGGCTAGTTGAAGATTGGTAACAAGTGGGATGTGATGGTCGATGGCTAAACGACGGATAACATATCCATCCGATAAATGTGTTCCAGTTGGAGAGCTCCTTGGAATGTTCACTATCAAATCAATGTTCTTTTTCTCAATGAGCGTCAGGGCATTGGGTTCATTTTGTTGACTTCCCTTGTAGATAAAGTGAGACTTAATCCCTTTCTTTGCTAGGAAGTCGTGTGTGTGTTCAGTGGCATAGATTTCCCAACCTTGCTCATACAGAATTTGTAGTGGTTGCAATAACTTAATTTTTTTCTCATCCCCAACGCTCACTAAGATCCTTTTTCCCCTGACCTGCTGCTCAGTGGCCATCCACGACATTAAAAATGCTTCTAATAAACTATCTCCTAAACAGGCAACTTCCCCCGTCGATGCCATTTCAACATGCGCGACGGGATTGGAACCTTTAAGACGATGATATGAAAACTGTGGAGATTTTACCCCTACAAAATCTAATTCTAAAGTTTCATAATGCGCAGGTTTGTACACCCCAAGCATCACCTGAGTTGCAATTTCGATAAAGTTGTGATTGGTGACTTTGGAAACAAAAGGGAATGATCGTGAGGCACGCACATTGCATTCGATCACTTTGATCGCATTGTCCACTGCAAGGAATTGGATGTTAAAGGGGCCGTGTAATCCTAATGACTTCACAATTTTTCGGGTAATGATCTTGGCTCTTCGGATTGTTTCGATCGTCAGTCTTTGCGGAGGAAGAACTAAAGTGGCGTCACCGGAATGGATGCCCGCATTCTCAATGTGTTCCAAAATCGCTTGGATCACCACTGTCCCATTTTCTGCGACCCCATCGATTTCTAGTTCTTTGGCGTTATCGATAAACTTGCTAATCACTACAGGATGATCGGGAGAAATCTCTTTGGCCTCGTTGAGGAATTTCTGCAGCCCAACTTCATCGAAAATCACATTCATCGCTGCTCCGGAAAGGACATAGGATGGACGGATCAAAACTGGATATCCTACATCCTCACAAAATTCTTTGGCCTTCTCATAAGTTCCAGCTTCCTGCCATGGCGGTTGGTCCACTTCCAATTGATGCAATAAATTAGAAAATTCATGTCTATTTTCCGCTTTATCGATCGCAAGCGGTGAGGTTCCTAAAATCGGATACCCATTTTTGTGAAGTGGAATCGCCAAATTATTAGCGATTTGCCCTCCAACTGATACTACAATACCTTTTGGTTTTTCAAAATCGGCAATATCGCGTACCCTTTCTAAACTGAGTTCTTCAAAGTATAGGCGATCGGAGGTATCGAAATCGGTGGAAACTGTTTCTGGATTGGAATTAATCACAATTGTCACTTCGCCTAGTTGACGCAAAGTTTTAGCTGTATTGACAGCACACCAATCAAATTCAACGGAGGATCCAATGCAGTAAGGCCCAGCCCCAATAATCGTAACAGGAGGTTGTATAGCAGGCTCCACATCATTCTCATGCCCATGATATGTCATGTATAAATAGTTAGTTTCAGCATCAAATTCCCCTGCAAGTGTATCGATCTGTTTAATGCAGGGTGTTAATCCGTAACTGATTCTTTTTTGTCGGACCGTCTCCTCCAGTGTGTGGGTCAATTTCCCGATCTGCCTATCAGAGAAACCCATCTTCTTAGCATTCATTAACAAATCGTGAGTAAGTTCTGAATTAACGATCTCCTTTTCAAAGTCTGAAATACGTTTGAGATGATGTAGGAACCATTTGTCGATATGGGACATTTGATGGACTTCATCCACACTTCCGCCCTCTTGGAAAAATTGATAAAGGGCAAAAAGTCTTCTATCTGTCGGCTGTTGAATCTCTTGCATTGTATTCTGGATGAGATAGGGGTAATCGGTTAGACCGTTCGCTCCGATATTCAACATTCGGATCGCCTTTTGCAAAGCCTCTGGGAAAGAGCGTCCGATCCCCATCACTTCCCCAACGCTCTTCATTTCGGATCCGATCCCTCGATCTGCATATTTTATTTTGGCGGTATCCCACCGAGGGATTTTTACGACCAAATAATCAAGGGCGGGTTCAAAAAAAGCTGTTGTTTTTTTTGTGACCTGGTTTTTAATCTCATTCAAACGCTTGCCTAGGGCCAATTTTGTCGCAACATAGGCCAAAGGATATCCGGTAGCCTTCGACGCTAATGCACTTGAACGGGATAGTCGCGCGTTTAATTCGATCACTCGATAATCACCGTTTTTGGGATTGAGGGCATATTGTATGTTGCATTCACCTACAATCCCTAAATGACATGCTACTTTGATCGCAATCTCACGCAGGAGATGGTATTCGGAATTGGTTAAAGTCTGAGAAGGCGCGACAACGATACTTTCACCCGTATGGATACCCATCGGATCCAAATTTTCCATATTGCAAACAACGATTGTATTGTTATAAGCATCCCTGACAATCTCGTATTCTAATTCTTTCCAACCTGTGAGATACTCCTCAATTAGAATTTGAGGAACTGAATTCAACACTTCTGCTGCTCGTTTATAAAGATCTTTCTCATTTTGAAAACAACCTGAACCTAATCCACCTAGAGAAAACCCGGCTCGAAGCATGACGGGAAAACCGATGGTCTTGGCCGCTATAAGTGCTTCTTCAGGTGTTGTAGCAGCAATGCTGCGTGGAGATTTAATACCAATCTGACTTAAAGCCTCTTTAAATTCCTCCCGATCTTCTGTAATCCGTATCACATCTGTCGATGTTCCTAGAACTTTTACCCCATATTTTTTTAGGATCCCTGCTCTTTCAAGTTCTAACCCTAAATTCAGTGCTGTTTGTCCGCCGACACTCAATAAAATCCCATCAGGCTGTTCTTTATCGATAATTTTTGAGACTGTGGCTAAGTTTAATGGCTGCAAATAAAGGCGATCCGCCATATCCGCATCTGTTTGTACAGTCGCTATATTGGGATTGACAAGGATTGTAAAAACACCCTCTTCTTTCAACGCTTTGATCGATTGTGAGCCTGAATAATCAAATTCCCCAGCTTGCCCAATTCTGAGACCACCCGATCCGAGGATAATGATTTTTGACTTATTCATAGGCGTTGATAAAACTCCTCAAAAAGCCATTGTGTATCAGAGGGGCCTGGAGCGCCTTCTGGATGAAATTGCACCGCTGAATATCTCCCGGAAGCATGAGAAATCCCTTCTACCGATCCATCATTCAAATTTTCAAAAGTCACGTGCCAGTCAGAGGGCAATGACGTAGCATCGATGGCATAACCGTGGTTTTGACTGGTCATATAGCAACGTTTATTCCTTAAGTCGATGCAAGGTTGATTCTGCCCACGGTGTCCAAAGCGGAGCTTATAAGTCTTAGCTCCAGCTGCAAGCGCCAAAAGTTGCGCCCCTAGGCAAATCCCAAATATCGGTTTTTGCTTTTGTAAAGCTTTTTGGATGATATTGACCGTTGCGCTACAGTGGGATGGATCACCTGGGCCATTGGATAAAATAATCCCATCATAATCTTCATGGATAAAATCGTAATCATACGGAACACAGTGAACAGTTAATGAATAGGGAGAGAGCATCCTGATGATATTCTCTTTCATGCCACAATCCACTGCAATCACAGTTTTGGCTCCTCTTTGCAAAGTCTGCCTTTCTTTGATCGAAACCTTGGCCACGTGGGAATGACACTCTTCCTGAAAATGGGTTTGGGCTGTCTTTCCACAATTTATGATTTTGCCGTAGATAGTGCCTGATGAACGAAGTAATTTTGTTAAGGCCCGAGTATCCAATCCAATTAGAATAGGAATATTTTGGGATTGAAACCAATCCAAAAGCGCTTCTTGGCCAGTATATGAGCTCCAATCCTTGCACAAATCGGAAACCACAACGCCTTTGACATGGATTTGAACAGATTCCCAATCTTTTTTTGCTGGAACTCCATAATTACCAATGAGCGGATAGGTAAATACTAAGATTTGACCTGTGTAGGAAGGATCGGTTAACGACTCTGGATAACCTGCCATACCAGTGTTGAAAACTACCTCCCCTTCAGCTTCTTCCGTTTGCCCTAAAGGGGAAAACCCGTTAAATCTCATTCCGTTTTTAAGAATCAGCTGAGCGGGTTTCGTTTGCATAGCATCAAAACCTTGTCGTTTTCCAAACATCATTGTCGAAAACAAGTTTTATGACAAAACAATTCTTTTCTTTTATGAAGTTTTGAACTCAAGATCGGGAACAACAACGATGTCGGGATGTACCCGTGCACGCAATATTTGCTGGATGTAGGAGAGGGTCGTGCCTATGGAAGAATAGCACGAAGTACAAGAACCTTGGTAGCCAATGATTAGCTCTTTATCGTTGAGAAGATTCAGAACTTCCACCCCTCCTGCGTCCAAAGCAATGTAGGGACGGATATCTCTATCAAGAACTTCTTCGATAACGGCGATCTTCTTTTTCAAGGGTAGCTCTATCCAACCCGGATACCCCCCCTCTAAGACTTCTCCAATCTCCATCGGGACCGGAGGAGCCACATAGGAATCTGGCAATGGTAGATCACTGCATTTTTCCGAAGCATTTTCAATAGCTCCTAGAACTAAGTTTAAATGGGGGTAGGTCTCTTTAGGAAATGAGGGATCATCTGGTTTATCCCTAACCTGTTTATCGATCAGATCAGCCGTAATCCGCTTTGCCTGGTCATAGTTCTTGCCAATCAAAAGTTCACAAGCGACCTCAGCGGCTCCGATCAGAGCCGTTTGCCCATAAGCCTGAAACCGGGCATCGATAATCCCCCCATCTTCTTTATCGACTAGCCAATACATTTGCACACAATTTCCATCTTCGATGCGCCCCTCAATCCCTTCTGCAAGCCTGACATTGCGATCATCTGCTTCCGCTTTCGTGAAAATACCGGCCGAACGAGGATTGTCGATCTTACCACTTAACTTTCGACTATACCGATTCCAAGGAAAAGGGGTTGTTAATGCTGCAAATCCCATCTTACCCTCTTAACCCTCGCGAAACTTTTCTTAACTGTTTGACACAATCGCTCACAATCTCTAACACTCTATCAATATCTTCATCAGTATTTTCCCTAGACAAACTAAAACTTATTGCTGTGTGTCCCACAGTTTCAGGGATGCCGCAGGCTTTTAGAATATAGCCGATCTGCTGAAAGCTCCCTCCTCCAATGGAGGCGTAGACCCCTTTTCGGTTTAATGCATAGAGGAGCGCCTCATTAGCTATCCCAGGAAAGGCTATCGCGGTGATATGGGGAACCCTTTCTTGATCTGAGAATAATACCTGCACATCTTGAACCGCACTCAGAATTTCCTTTTCTAAACGGTCGCGCAACCGGGCGGTTTCAGTGCATAACAAATCCCGTTGTTCGTGCGCCTCTTGTGCAGCAACACCCAGGGCAACACATCCTGCGACATTCATAGGTCCTGCTCGCAACCCTGCTTGCTCAATGCCACCAGTGATTAAAGGGGTGCATTTAACTCCAGACTTGATCCAAAGACCCCCAGTCCCTTGAGGAGCATGGATTCGATCGCCATCAAAGGTAATAAATGAAGGCTTAAGATTTTGCAGGTCGAAAAACAATTTGCCAAGGACGTGGGTCGCGTCTAAATGGAGGTGGATCCCTCTGAGATGGCAAAGCTTTGCGATCTCCGCCACGGGTTGGATCACTCCGGTCATTCCATTGGCCCAAGACAGTGAAATCAAAGCTGTGCGAGGTGAAATCGTTTCTGCTAAGACGGCAGATTCAACATGACCTAAAGAAGATGCAGGGACCAAGGAACTGACACATCCCAATTTATCCAAACGACCCATTGCCATCATGGCAGGAGCCTCATCAATGGATGAAGTGATAAAATGATTTTTGCCCTGCACGAGGCTTTCATTGAAATACTCTGAAAAAATCACTTGATTTACCCCTTCCGCAGCAGAAGAGGTATACACAAACTCATCCCCATCCTCTGCTCCCAACATCGTGTAGATAGCCCTTAAACTTGTTGTCAGCGCAGCATAGACCTCCTGCCCTTTTTGATGAGGCGCAGTAGGTGTTCCCCACATATCGGTGAGAAATGGGAGCATTTGGCTGACCGCCTGGCCAGAAGGCTTGGTGACAGAGCTATTATCAAGATAAATGCTTTTTTTTATCTCTTTACGCATTTCTTGATCGCTCCATCCTGATATTCATAAAGGATCGGTTCTCCAGTGGCCAATTCCAATTTAACGACCTGCTCTGGAGATAATTGATCGAGATGCATGATGATAGAACGGAGCGAGTTGCCATGCGCGGAAACAAAAATATTTTTTCCTTTTTCCAGCTGAGGAACAATTTTTTCAATAAAATAGGGGATTGTTCTCGCCGCCGTCATTTTTAAGCTCTCTCCATTGGGAGGCGCCACATCATAACTGCGGCGCCATATATGCACTTGCTCAGCCCCATATTTCTCGGCTGTTTCCGCCTTATTTAATCCTTGAAGGTCCCCATACATCCGCTCGTTCAAATGCCAGGAACGGACTACAGGTACGCAGCTTTCTTCAGCCTGTTTCGAATAAATTTTTGCCCAATCTTCCAGTTTTCCTTCCCCAGGATGCAAAATCAAAGGCACCTTACCCGAAGAGTGGTGTGCCATTACGAGCATCGCTGTCATTTGTGCGCGAACTAAGCTGGAGGTAAAGATGATATCGATAGGAATATCTTTGATCTGCTCTCCACCTGTAATGGCTTCTTCTATCCCCTTCTTAGACAAAGGGATATCTACCCAGCCGGTAAAAAGATTCAACTCATTCCAACGGGATTGCCCATGACGCATCAAAATTAATTTAGGGGTTTTAGTAACGCTCATTCCTAATATCCTTTTGAGACCCATCATACTGTTTGGTAAAAAATAAGGCTATGCATTCATCATGCATAGCCTTGTGCGGAAAGGGAGGGATTTGAACCCTCGATACCCTTTAGGGGTATGCGTCCTTAGCAGGGACGTGCTTTCGGCCACTCAGCCACCTTTCCAAAGATCAGACGCCCGATTTTATTGAGGTTCCTGTTTTAAAGCAATTACAAATGATCCAGAATTCCTGCTTTACTAAATCAGCACCATTCTATAACCTTCCGCTTTTTCACATTACGCAATACCAAGGGCTTACCTATGACTTTTTATGAGAACCTCTTATCCCGTTCCCTCCTTGTTGCCGCTGAAAGCACAACAGCCTATGAAGTCTTCACCGAAAGGCACCTGCAAGTTGTCTGGTTCGAACAAAAATATTTTCGCCCCCTTGAAACTACTGATGGGAAGAAAATTGAGGTTCTATCTCCAGGCATTTGGAATACCGGGGCCGGCCCCGACTTTACAAAAGCCCATCTTAAGATCGACGATAGAGAAATCCGTGGCGATATTGAGCTCCATCTCCATGAAGCTGGGTGGGCGCAGCACGGGCATCGAAATGATCCCAATTATAACGAAGTGATTTTGCACATCGCTTTATGGAACAAAGGCTATAGTGCAACCCTCTTCAAACAAAACAACGAACCTGTTCTACGTGTTATTTTAGAACCATTTTTAACCGTTTCCTTGAGCCAAATTTATAAACTCATCGACCTAGACCTTTATCCCTATAAACAATTTTTAGGTGCGGGCCGCTGTGCACACGCTCTGTTTCGGCATCTTAAGCCCAATTTAATCGAAAATTTTTTTCACGATGCCGCCCGTTGGAGGTTGCGTAAGAAATGGGAGTTCCTTGCCTATAAGATTGAAAGTGACAACGATTTTATTCCCTCTGGTTACGCCATGGCACTAGGTTACAAGCATAATACTGACCAATTTTTTCAACTCTACAATGCCCTTAAAAAACATCGTGATCTTCCGATTGAGGAATTAATCTCTTTGACCTTGGGAATGGCAGGATTTTTTGAAGAAAAGTATCAAACCCAATGGGGAGAATCGGAGAAATTCAACATGCTCAACCTCTTGTGGGGAGGACTTCGCCCCATTGCTGATCATCAGGCCAATCTCATTGTGCATCAAGCCCGTCCCTTTAACCACCCGGTGAGAAGGCTTGCTAATCTTGCTTATATGCTTGCAGATTCGAAGACCGATACTTTAGCCACTTCTTTCGAGGACCAGTGGAATCAAGTGTGGCCTACAAAAAAAATAAAAGAGATCTACATGGCATTAATAGGGTTAATACCTACGTATACCGATCCTTATTGGAATTCTCATTATATTTTTGAAACTACAGCCCAGCCGAAATATCTTCCTCTAATTGGGAGAGATATTAAAAAAGAAATTTTGGTGAATACGATTCTTCCCTATTTGTATAGGAAAATTCTGCCTAGGCACAATTGGAAAGAACAAAGGGTTTTTTACACTTTGTACCACTGGATCCCTTCGAATGGCAACAGTAAGACCCAATACTTAATACATCGATTTTTTGGGGACACTACAAAAGGAAGTTGTTTGTCTAAAATCGATTGTGAGCAGGGTGCCTATCAACTCCATTACGATTTTTGCCGCCACTACGAAGCCAGCTGTATCGGTTGCCCTTTCGTAGAACGGTATAAAGCCTTAAAAATTAATGGAGGTTAACCTTCCAGTGAAAGGTATATCCTTGTTTATCATTATCTCGTTTAGCCAACTACGGAGTTCCCATCTCAATTTGGATAATTCTGTTCCTATTTTATCAATATCCTGGGATATCATTTTCTGTTTTTCCAAGGTCTCATACCGAGCTTTGAACTCTTCGGCTTTTTTACGAATTTCTTTCGTTAAAAGCCCTACTTTTTCATATCTTTCTAAAGGAATTGTTTTAATTTCATGCGGCTGAGCGTTATAAAATTGGCCCATTTTCAGTTCAGCAGTTTTCTCGTCATCATAGCGTGTCCAATCTTGCTTTTTATAAACTTTAATCCCCAACACTAAAGGAGCTGCAACTCCGATGGGAACGGTGAGTATCAATGAGAACATCCCATAAAACCCTGTCGTAATATCGGGAGAGTAAATTAAGCGACCACTAAAATAAAAGGCACCGGCAGTGATTGCTAAACCACAGCTAACTGCTAATGTAACCTTGACAATACTTTTTATCCTTTCATTTCGGATAGAGGGTTGATGGTTTTTCCAATTATCTAAAGCAGAAGCAGAGGGAGAATCGATAGAAGATGCTGATAAATCCATTTATTACCTCTATTTAATATTAATTATGAACACAATACATTAATTAACAATTAATTTCAATCTAGAACAAAATGAAATTAAACACAAAGATACAAAGATTCTAAGGCACAAAGAAGTCTATGTCGATCCAATTCATCGACATGGGTGACACTTTAGAAATTTTAATTGCTTAATGGTCTATCTATGAAAACAACCTGAAAAATCTTGACTCTTAGTATTTTTTGGATTTACCTTATCAAGATTAGTAATGGTAAAATAGCTCTTTAGCACGTACAATTTTTGCCTTCGGTTTCGAAAGAGAAGTAAACTGCAGCGTAAAAATTTTGAAGGAAGGGGTATTTTTATCCTTCCGAGAAATTTGGTAGCTTCTCTCTCGAAGACGAAGGCAAAATCTGTACAAAGTTCGAGTTTAGTACCAATGGCAAGAGATGTATGAAGGTGAAGTAACTGTGATTACAAAAGAGATAACAATTAATTTAATTGAGGCTGCTAAAATAGGAATGAAATCAGCCTTTACAGGAACACATCAAAACGATGCAGTAAGGTTTGGGGCAGCTTTAATGACAAAAAAAGGCAATATTTATTCTGCGGGACAATACTTTTCTGACACACTATCCCTCACATTACATGCAGAACAGGCTGCTGTTGCGCATGCTGCTGCACATGGTGAGTATGACATTGCTGTCATTACTTGCGTAGGAAACGAAGCTGCTTATCGTCTTAGTGGCGGTAAAATATACCCTTGTCATTTATGTAAACAGCTTTTATGGGAGAGTTATGTGCGTTCTGGCTTGAACACTGAAATTCTGATTGTTGATGCTATGGATGAAATTGTAGAAAAGCTGCAAATAAACGAAATAATGAATTATCCTTGGCCAATAACACTGCCATAGTTATTTTACGTCATAATTCAGATTATTAATTGAAGAAATCATTGAGGTGTTCAGTCCAATACAGAAAGGTTATGATTTTAATGAAAATAAAGAAAATTGAAATTTAGTTATGTCTGCTCGACAAGGCTGATGCCCAGACTATTGTAACGTATAATCTATCCGATGTGCTGATATCAGGACTAGAAAAATCGATATGAAATTAGAAATTTTAAGATCGCCCCTTTGAGTTGATCTCAAAGTCCCCTATAAGTGCGCCCTGGTTTTCTGAACAAGAAGCCAACACAATTTTATGCAGGTATGGATTCATTTGTTCAGAAAAACCAGTGCGTACTTATAGGCTTTTGCGATAGCAAAAGGGCGATCTGAGGTCGTTCTCTCAGTGACCTCTGCGCCTCAATCTACTCCGTGTAATTCAAAAAACCGTGTCATGCCAAGAGTATCGGACACGGGATCATTACCCTGACGAGAAATCCTCTTTTTACTTTTTAAGGTGCTTATTTAAACAACCCGCAATTTTAAACATATCGAGTGGCTCTTTTGACCCAAACACTTTAGCCAATGCAGCATCGGGACGAATGAGCCTCTTATTCTCCGGATCTTGCAGCTGATGGGCTTTAATATAATCCCAGATTTTTTTGGTCGCATCACCGCGCGAAACCTCTTCTATACCGATGACCGCAACAAGTTCGGAGAAGCTTTCATATTGGGCGTCGATTTACGGGTAGTCGTTTTCTTTTTTGATTTTGTTTCTTCTTTTCTCTCTTTCGTCTTAGTTTTGCCGCTTCCCTTCTTCACTTTCTTTTCATAAGGAGTTCGCGGATAATCTTGATATTTGCTCTCAAGCTGATCTAAATCGTTCACGATCACATTACATTCAGGGAAAGTAGAACAGGAATAAAATGTTTTACCATACCGGGAACGCCTAGCAACCATGTGACCTGTGCATCCGATGGCTGGACAAGCCACGTCGGTATCGCCAGCAGGACCTTTCTTTTCCCCTTTCTTAAGAATATTGACGATCCCTTTGCAATCAGGATAACGGGTGCACCCTAAAAAAGCTCCAAAACGTCCGTGGCGCACTTTCATGTCTGCAGCGCAGATCGGACATTTTTGTTCCCAATCGAAATCAGGATCGTAATCTTCCTTGTTGAAAGTGATCTCCTCAGCTTGTGCAGAATAATCACAATCAGGATAACGGGAACACCCATAAAAATATTTCGATTTAAACCAGATTTTTTGTAGTTTCGCACCACATTTTGGACAATCGATATCGGTCATCACCTTGGGAACAAACGCTTCTTTTTCAGCTAATTCAACTGTCGGGATAAAGTCGCTCCAAAATTCTTTCAGCAGGGTTTTCCAATCTTTCCGATTTTCAGCTATCAGTTCAAGACTGTCTTCCATTTCGGCAGTAAAACCGATGTTCATGATCTTCTGGAAATTATTTTCCAGCAATGCAACTACAACACATCCCAATTCGGTCGGCTTTAAGCGACCGCTTTCTTTAATCGTGTATTCGCGGCTTTGGATCTTGTTCATAATCGATGCATAAGTCGAAGGACGTCCAATGCCCGATTTTTCCAATTCCTTCACAAGCGATGCCTCTGTAAAACGGGGTGGAGGTCTTGTGAAAGCCTGTTCAGAGGTAAGATCAAACAGTTTTAAAACCTGCTTCTCTTCAAGCGGAGGCAACATTTTTCCTTCGTCACTACTCTCATCATCATCTTGCTTTTCTTCATAGGCGATGAGAAACCCTTGAAACTTAATGATCGATCCTGTCGCCCTTAAAACTAAGCCGAGGCCTGCGTTAATATCAGCTGTCACTGTGTCGTAAACTGCAGGCATCATTTGGGACGCGACAAATCGGCGCCAAATCAATTGATAAAGCATGAACTGTTCACGTGTCAGATGCTTTTGTAGACTTTCTGGGGTATGACGAACGTGGGCGGGACGGATGGCTTCGTGGGCATCTTGCGCAGTTTTCTTGCTGGAATACACTTTGGGTTCATCGGGCAAATATTCTTTTCCATACCGATTCGCAATGTAATCCCGTGCATCACGTAGCGCTTCGGGAGCTACGCGCACAGAGTCTGTACGCATATAGGTGATTAATCCTTCCGTGCCTTCATTGCCGAGATCAACCCCTTCATATAATCCTTGAGCGATGCTCATTGTTTTAGCGGAAGAAAATCCGAAATGGCGGCTTGCTTCTTGCTGCAGTGTGGAAGTAATAAAGGGGGGAACTGGATGCCGTTTTTTCTCTTTCTTCTCAACGGATTGGACAGTATAGGGGCCTTTTTTTAATCGTTCGAGAAGTTGATCTGCTGTAATTTTGTCGGGGACCAAATAAAAGTCTTTCCCTTCTACGGCTTCTTTTTCAACCCGTCTTCCATCGACAGAGTAGAGATAAGCACTAAAAGTCTTTTCATCGGGTGGGGCTTGGAAGCGTGCTCCTAAATTCCAATATTCTACGGGCTTAAAAGCTTCAATTTCTTTTTCCCGGACAACTACCATCTTGAGCGCAACCGATTGGACTCGTCCGGCGGAGAGATTACTGTCCCTTCTTCCTTGAATGCGCCGGTTGACAAGAGGGGATATCTTGTAACCGACAATCCTATCCAATAAACGACGCGCCTGTTGGGCATCAACTAAGGCTTTATCGATTTCACGTGGATCTTTAAGAGCATTCAACACTGCATCTTTTGTGATCGAGTTAAACGAAACCCGCTTGATTTTTGTCTTTGAGGGAAGAATTTGGCTAATATGCCAAGCGATCGCTTCCCCTTCTCGGTCTGGATCAGGTGACAAGTAGACAGTGTCAACTTGAGCAGCTGCTTTTTTCAGCTTGGCGATCACTTGCTCTTTATCGGGCATAATGACGTAGGTGGGTTCAAAATTATGCTCGACGTCGATCCCAAATTCTTTTGTCGGAAGATCACGGATATGCCCGATAGAGGACTCAAGCAAAAAATTGGAACCTAAAAATTTCTTGAGTGTCTTGATTTTTGCTGGCGACTCTACAATAATTAATGCTTTTGTCATGTGTAACCTTGATGGCAGGCAATCTTTTTGTACACCTTGCCTGGATATTCCTTTATTACCTTCTTTATAACTAAACTAACCCATCGGCCCTGCAGATTACCGCCGCGGCTCTGCCGAACGCCATTGCCGCCCTGCCTTTACGGGCCCCAACCCATCAAACACCCACGGGGGGCTTTCCGCCTTATAAATTCGCGATTACACGGGATCGCTGCCGTCGCCGCTCACCTTCGGCAGCGGGCAGATCAATAACGGAGTCCCCACCGCGGCCGGGACCTCGATCTTCACTGTTACGGTGACGGATTCGAGCGGAGACACAGCCAGCGGATCGTTCACACTCGTGGTCGAACCGACTCATCCCGACCTGATTCTTTCCCGGGATCGGTATCGTTCTCTCTGGTGAACGGCGCCGTGACTCTGCCGGCCGCCGCCAATGTGACGGTGGGATCGAGCGTGGCGGCATCGCTCGGCTACAACGTTCGTGTAAATCCCGCGGACCCTGGCTGAATGTCACTCCCAGCGGCAATACGCCGGGGACTGTGATCATCGGGCTGGACGCGGTGAACGCGCCGGCGCTGGGCGTTGGTATTCATCAAACAACGGTTACGGTCGCCTGCCTGCCGTCCGGCGGCTGCTCGGGAAGTCATGACATCACCGTTGCGCTCACGGTGACCTCGCCAGCACCTCAGTTGTCGGTGGGGACCAATCTGCTTTCGTTCTCCGCCGCGGCAATATTCAGCAGACACTGGCGCAACCGCTGAATCTGCAGAACAGCGGCGGCGGCGTGGTCACGATCCAATCGGTATCCGCCGTGGACAGCTGGGTCAAGTTCGACCCAGCCACGATTCCCCCGCCTTCGGTCCCGCTCCCGGCGGGCAAACGCTGCAGGTGAATGTGTTCGCGGACACGACGGTTCTATCTGGTCCGGGCTATTACCAGAGCACGATTACCGTGACTACCGACGCCGGATCGGCGACCGTTCCGGTTACGCTGCTGATCGCCGCAAATGGAACGATGACGCTGGCCCCAGCCGGATCGCAGTACAACACGGTTTCCGGAAACGCGCCCAGCAGTTCCAAAGGATCGTTCCTTGTGACGGTGTCGGGGAACTCGACGGTGAGCTGGACGGCAGCGATTCTGCCGACTTCGCCCGCAGTCACGTGGCTAACGCTCAACACGCCGAGCGGATCGTCGACATCGACAAGCCGGAGCGGTCGGTTTCTCGATCAACGGGAGCGCTGCCGGCCTGGCCGCGCAGCCCTATTACGCAACCATCGAAATCACCGCGACGGGCAGTTCCGTAACCGATCCGGTGCAGGATTATCAGGTGGTGCTGAACGTGGCGCCGGCGGGCAACATCGCGGCGCCGATAGGGATCCCTCCGGCCTGATCTTCATTTCAACAGGGCCGGCCGCGCTGCCGGCGCAGGTGGTGCAGGTAGGTTCGAGTTCGGGCGGCGTCGGTTACACGGCCCAATCGGACAGCCCGTGGTTGTCCGTCACCCCGGGGTCCGGGAACGCGTCATCGGCAGCGCCGGGTCAATCGAGCGTATCGGTGAACACAGCAGGTCTGGCCAATGGCGCGTATCACGGTGGCATAAACTATGCGATTGCGGGCCAGGTGCGCACGGTGAACGTGACGCTGATCGTGGCCGCACCCTCAGCGGGACCGGCAATTTCCGGCATTTCCGGAAAGGCAACTCCGCCGGGATGTACCGCGACGCAGATCATTCCGACCCAAACGGGTCTCGTGAACAACTTCTCGCTGCCAACAGCGTGGCCAACTCCGCTCAGGATTAACGTGGTCAACGACTGCGGAAATGCGGTTACGACAGGGCAGGTGGTGGCCACTTTCTCCAACGGCGATCCGCCGCTGGTGCTGCCGGGTGTGGGCGGAAGCGCCGGTGTTTATTCCGGAACGTGGACTCCTCGCGCCACGGCGTCGCAGGTAACCATCTCGGCGCAGGCTTCGGCGCAGGGCTTCAAAGCGGCATCGGTCCAGATCACGGGGCAGGTGACGCGCAATGGTGCGCCGGTGCTGAACCTGGGGGATCGCTGAACGCCTTCGTGCCGGTGGTGGGATCGCCGCTGGCGCCGGGAATGATCGTGCAGATCTATGGCTCAACCTGGCGTCGCAGGTGGCGGTGTCATCGGTCATTCCGTTGACCACATCGCTGAACAACACCTCTGTGATCATCGGAGGAATCGCGGCGCCGCTCTACTTTGTGAGTCCGGGGCAGATCAACGCGCAGGTACCGTTCGAATTGACCCCGGGTGCGTCATACCAGGTAATCGTGAACGCGAACGGAGCGTTGAGTACGCCGAATCCGATCCAGCTGGCCGCGGACGCGCCGGGTATCGCGGCGTTCGCCGAGCGGAGGCATCATAGCGCAACACCTCGATGGAAGCCTGGTGACGGAAGCGGCGCCGGCGCCCGGCAGTTCATCGTGTTCTATGTGTCGGGGATGGGCCAGACGGATAACCAGGTGGCCAGCGGAGCGGCGTCGCCGGGGAGCCCGAATCTGGCGCGGCCGACGGAGCCCGCCAGCCCTGACGTTGAACGGAGTGCCAATCTGCCGATCGCGTTCGCGGGTTTGACGCCGACGCTGGTGGGTTTGTACCAGGTGGATTTGCAGTTACCGGCGGAGACGCCGAATGGCGATCTGCAACTGGTGCTGACGCAAACCGGCGGTCAGAGCAACGCGACGATTCTCGCGGTACACAATTGATCGGGAAGATGGCGCTCATCGCGCTTCAACCCCGGATTTGCAGACGAGAATCTGCTGACCCGCAGGGCGTGGTTCCGCGGCGCTCGTGGCGAGGAAATAGTACTTAACCGTACGTGATTGGGGATATAGAAAACCGGGTTACGCTCAGGATAGCAAGGTCACTCATTGTTGGCCAGGCGCCTGTCGGCACGTGCGTTAATAGCGGTCTCGCCGTTTATTTTCGTGACCGCAGCCGAGGCGCAGACCGGCACGCCTTACCGTCACATCAATAATTGGGTCAATGCGCCGCAGTCAATATGCCCGACCGATCGGCGAGCAGAGATTGTTTGAGATGGAGATTCCGGTCCGGAGAATACAATGCGAAAATTTTTACTTCTATCGCTGTTTGCCCTATCTTTAACGTCATTGAACGGTCAAGTTGCCGGGGGCAACCTCGTGGTCAACGCGGGCTTCGAGACCGGAGATTTTACGGGCTGGACCACCCACACCTGCGGCGAGGGCTGCGAGGCACAAGGATGGAGCATCCAGGGCGGCGGGAACGCCTTCTCCGGTAGTTACGCTGCGGCGACCGAATGCGTTAATGCTCTGCACCGATCCGGTCCTCGGCGACTCGATTAAGCAGACCCTCGCCACGAACCCTTCACAGCTCTATTCCCTGAGCTTCGCCTTCAACGCCGGTCCCGATTCCGGTCCCGGCGCGGGCACCGCGGTGAATGTCTACTGGAATGGCGCACTGGTCCAATCGCTGGTGAACATAGCGCCGGGCTACCATGTGTATACGTTGACCGGCCTGGTCCCGGGCGGTTCGGGAACGGTGCTTGAATTCACCGGAAGACAGGATCCCGCTATCCTCTACCTCGACGCCATCGATGTCGAGGCGACGGGCCCCGGCAGTTACATTGGAGCGTTCTATCAGAGCACGGCGCCGGTAACCTGCCCGAACGGCTTATCCGACGCGTGCTCCGCAAACAGCACGGTTGGGGTTGTGAACGCCCCTACCTTCGTATTGGCGAATGACGGCAGCGCAGCCATCACAAGTGGCGTGCTGTCGCTGATTGGTGGGGACTCGTACCAGGTTGGAACAATCCCCGCTAACTCTTTCCTGATTGTGCAGCCTGGCCTGTCCAACGACGACCAGGAGCACCCGAATGGAGGTTTCTTCGCTGTGACGGGTAGACCTTACGCATCAGGCGACCTGGGACCGAACACGAGTACTACGCAGTTCACGTTCACGGGACAGCAAAACGGCTCGCTGGTCCAATCCCTTGACGTGTGCGGTTCTGCGGCGCCGAACTTCACTCCGGCGTGTACGGCGGGTCCTTCCAACGATGCAGCGGTCCAGAGCACTAATTTTCTGGGGCTAAACCATGCAGGATGCGCCAATTGCTTCGGGCCCGCCCTGGTATCCCGGCTGATTGGTGTTACGTCCGGCGGCGGGTCGGCGCTGACGATCACGAGCGGTGCGCCGCCAGCGGCGGGGACGGTGGGCTTCCGTACGGCCCGTTACGCTGACCGCTTCCGGAGGATCGGGCACCTTTCAGTGGTCGGTGGGCGGCGTTCCGGGCGTGACGGTAAACAGCCAACCGGCGTTCGTGAGTGGAACACCGACAACGGCTGGGTCCGACACGCTGACGGTCACGGCGACCGACGCCAATAACCTCAGCTCGACGGTTTCGCAGACTTATCCGGTCACTATCGGCTCCCCGGCGTTGACGATTACGAGCGCCGCACCGCCCGTATACGGGGCCCTGGGCCAAGCCTATACTCCCTTCACGTTCACGGTTCCGGTGGTTCGGGCAGCTTCCTTTGGTCGGCGAGCGGCGTCACCGGCTTGACCGTCAACAGCGCGACCGGTGTTCTGAGCGGAACGCCGACAGCGAGCGGAAACCTTACTCTGACGGTTACGTTGACCAACGCCAACAACCTCACTCAGTCTATTTCGCAGCATTATCCGGTAAATATCCTGGCGATCACAAGTGGCGCGCCGCCGGCAAACGGGACGGTTGGTCTGCCGTACGGGCCATTCACGGCGACGGCCGCAGGAGGCTCCGGCAGCTATTTGTGGTCGGCGAGCGGTATTGCGGGAGTGACCATCGGCGGCGGTACGGGTGCGCTGAACGGCGCCGACAACGCTGGGTTCCGGCCAAACGTTGAGTACTTACGGTGACAGACACCACCACACATTTCTCAGTTTCGCAGAATTACACCGTCAACATCGCCGGCGCAGCCGCTGGTGATTACGACTACTAGCCTGCCTGGCGGAATCCAGGGCCAGCCTTACTCCGTCGAGGCTCGCGGGAGCCGGCGGGTCGGGAAGCTACACGTGGGCGATCAGCGGAATTACCGGCCTCGTGGTGAATCGACCAGCGGCGCAATCAGCGGAAGCCCATCGGTTGGCGGGAGCCTCACGTTGAACGTGACGCTGGCGGACACGCTGAATCCTTCGACGACGCCTGCTACGAAGCCGTTTACGGTCGCAATCACTTTCGCTCCCCTGAGCATTACGAGTTCGGGGGCGCTGGGAGGTTTCGCGCCAGGTGCGGGCGGTCTCCGCAACCTTTTCCGCGAGCGGCGGAAGCCCGCCTTATACGTGGGTCGCGCTCAACCTTCTGCCCGTGAGCCTGGCCTTCGATCCGACGACCGGGAAACTGGCGGGAACCGCTCCGGGAACCCCAGGGCAACTACTCATTCTCACTTACGGTAACCGATTCGCAGAAACCGGCGGGGAGCGATAGCACCACGGTTACATACTCTGTCATCGGGTTCAGGAATCCGCCCACGCTGCCCGCGGGTTCGACGTCTACTCCTTATTCGCTGCATTTCATCGGTGCGGGCGGAACGCCTCCGTACTCCTTCTCATCGGCGAGTGCCCCGGCCGGACTTGGGGTCTCTAGTGCGGGACTATTGAGCGGCACGCCATCGAAAGCCGGGACTTCAGCTTTACCGTCCAGATCACGGACGCGAATGGAATATCAGTCCCCGGTACCTTCAGCCTGACGGTCGGGTCCGGCCCGCAGCCGATCCAGGTCACAGGCCTCGCCCTGCCCGACGGCACGGCAACGACGTCATACTCGCAGACGCTCGAAGCCCAGGCAGGCAAGCCGCCTTATATGTGGACGGTAATCGGTGGCGCATTACCTCTGGGCCTCCAACTGACAAGCGCGGGCACCATCTCGGGCACGCCGACGGCGACCGGTATGGCAACGTTTACCGCGCGGGCGACGGATTCCGCCGGCGGCTTCGCGGCGGGCGTGTTTACAATCACTATCGACCCGACACCGCTGGAGGTCATATCCACGGCGTTGCCAAACGCCATCGCCAGCTGCTTAGGGAGCCCAGCCCGTCAACGCATCCGGCGGTTTTGCGCCTTACACCTATGCGATCACGCAAGGCGCGCTGCCTTCACCGCTGACCTTCAGCAACGGGCAGATCAACAGTGGCGTCCCCGCAGCGACCGGGTCGTCGAGTTTCACGGTCACGGTGACGGATGCCGTCGGCAACACGGCGAGCGGTCCGTTCACGCTGGTAGTCGAGCCAACCGGGCCGGATCTGGTTCTCTCCCAGGCGTCGGTATCGTTCTCCATCGCCACCGACCCGGTGGGTTTCTGCCGGCAGCGGCGAATGTCGCCGTGGGCTCGAGTGTGGCCGCGTCGCTCGCCTTTAACGTTCTGGCGAATCCCGCCGCTCCCTGGCTGGACTTCACACAAAGCGGAAATGCTCCGGGACGATCGTGATCCAGCTCGATCCGGCGAACGCACCGCAGTTGGGCGCAGGAATTTACACGACAACGCTTTCCGTTGCGTGCCTGCCGTTCAGTTGTTCCGCACCGTCGCATAACATCGCCGTAACGGTGACGGTAAGCGCGCCGGCGCCGCAGTTAACTTTGGGAGCGAATCTCATTTCGTTCTCCGCCGCGGGCAACAGTTCGCAAACGATGGCGCAACCGTTGAGCCTGCAGAACAGCGGCGGTGGAGTAGTCACGGTTCAATCGGTAACCGCGGCTGACAGCTGGGTCAAGTTCGACCCGGCCACGATCCCGCCGCCTCCCGTTCTGCTTTCGGCGGGACAGACGCTGCAGGTCAATGTATTCGCGGACACCACGGTTCTCTCCAGACCCGGTTATTACCAGAGCACCATCACGGTCACTACCGATGCCGGGTTGGCCGTTGTTCCGGTCACGCTGCTGATCGCCGCGAATGCGACGATGACGCTGGGCCCGGCCGGATCGCAGTACAATACCGTGGCCGGAAACGCGCCGGGGGTTCCGAACGGATCGTTCTCGGTGAACGTATCGGGGAGTTCAACTGTGAACTGGACGGCGGCGATACTGCCGACGTCACCCGCACCCACATGGCTGACGTTGAACACGGGGAGCGGGCAATCGACATCGGCAAGCCCGGGACTGATCACCTTTTCGGTCAACGGAGGATCGGCGTCGCTGACGGCGCAGCCGTACTACGCGACCATCGAAGTCACGGCGGCGGGCGGCGTAACCGATCCGGTGCAGGATTTCAGGTGGTGCTGAACGTGACGGCGGCGAGGCAACCCGCGGCACGACCCGGACCCCGCCGGCAGGGTCTGATCTTCATCTCGACCGGGAACGTCCGCGTTACCAGACCGATAAAGTATGTCGACGGTTGGGTTGACGGCAGTGACTTGAGTCGTTCGGCGCAAACGACGAGCGGAGCTTCGTCGTGGCTGTCAGTGAGATCCGGCGACGGGGATAACGTCGGCTTCGGAGCGGGGGCGCAATCGAACATATCGGCGAACACGGCGGGTCTGGCAACCGCGTGTATGGCGGAGCGTGAACTATTCGCTCGCCGCGGCCAGGTGCCCACGGTGAACGTGACGCTGATGGTGGCGGAGCGCGGTCCGGAGCTTCTTCGATTTCGGGATCATTCCGGCACCAAGGGGAATGCCACCTCGCCGGGCTGCACCCCGACGCAGATCATTCCGACGCAGACGGCGCCTGGTGAACAACTTCTCCGCTCCGCGTCCTGGCCGACGCCGCTCG
Source organism: Parachlamydiales bacterium (assembly GCA_963709145.1). Classification (GTDB taxonomy): domain Bacteria; phylum Chlamydiota; class Chlamydiia; order Chlamydiales; family Parachlamydiaceae; genus JBDHQB01. The sequence continues at coordinate 3,870 of CAVPVT010000023.1, read as the reverse complement.
AAATCACGGTGAGCGACGACTGCGGAAACCCGGTAACGAACGGGCAGGTGGCGGCGACGTTCTCGAACGGGGATCCGCCCTGGCGCTGAACCCGGGATGGGCGGAAGCGGCGATTGTATTCGGGAACGTGGACGCCGCGCGCCACCGCGCTCGCAGGTAGCGGTCTCGGCGACAGGCTTCGGCTCCCGGGTTCAAAGCGGCACGGTCCGGATACGGGGCAGGTGGCGCCAATGGTGGCGCCGGCGCTGAACCCGTGAAGGCACGCTGGATGCGTTTTGCGGTGGCGGCCGACCAGCGTCCGTGGCGCCGGGCATGCATTGTGCCATCTACGGCTCGGACTGGCGGGGCAGACCGCGAGCGGCACGATCATTCCACTGATGACCAATCGTGGACGATACGTGCTGTGATCATCGGCGGTATCGCGGCCCCGTTCTACTTTGTGAGCCCCGGGCAGATCAACGCGCAGGTGCCGTTCGAGTTGAAGTCGGGGCCGTCGTATCAGCTAATCGTGAGCGCCAACGGCGCGTTGAGTACGCCGAATCCTATCCAGCTGGCCGCGGACGCGCCGGGTATCGCGGCGTTTTCGAGCGGGGAATACGCTAGCACGGAGACGGCAGTCTGGTACGGAAGCGGCACCGGCCGCGCCTGGGGAGTACATCGTGTTCTATGTATCCGGGATGGGCCGACGGATAATCCCGTGGCGAGCGGACAGCCGTCGCCGGGAAGTCGCGAACCTTGCGCGGCCTACGGATTCCCCGACGCTGACGCTGAATGGAACGAATATTCCGATCGTATTTCGCCGGCCTGACACCGACACTGGTGGGTCTGTACCAGGTAAACGTCCAGCTGCCGGCGAATACGCCGAACGGCGATCTGCAGCTGGTGTTGACGCAGACCGGCGGCGCGAGCAACATGACGGTTCTGCCCGTGCATAACTGATGCATTGGTAACCCCGGGAGTGAAGCAGGGGGTATAAGGTGAGGGCTTTCCCGTGCCTATAATGAACGGCAGTGCCGCAGGAACACCCCGCCGAGTTCCTGCGCGCACTGCTCGACGCATCTCCAGTGGGCGATTCGTCCTGGACGATGGCTGGGGCCGCGTCAGGCTATGGAGCAGTGGCGCGCAGAGAATTCTCGGATGGCCGGAAGAAGACGCATCGGGAATGCACTTCCGTGGAAACCGGATCTGCATATTCTTCCCGACCATCATGCCATTGTGTCTCGTCCGCAGCAATGGCGCCTCGATCTATGTCGAGATGCGTACCGTTCCTGGCAGGCGGGAAACTCGCTATCCTTACCGATATCAGCGGGCACCGTCGTTGCGGAACGCGAAATTCGGAACCTGACGGAAAGGGAACAGGCCGCCAGAGCCCAGGCGAGGCGGACCGGCGCTTTCGCGAATTGCTCGAAGCCGCGCCGGACGCCATCATCGAATGGACCACGAAGGCCGTATCGTGCTGATGAACCTGGTCACCGAAAAAATCTTCGGCTATAGCCGCCAAGAGTTCCTGGGACAATCCATGGACATTTTATTGCCGGATAACTTGCGGGCGACCACGCCGCCCATCGCGCACATTTCTGGTCGCACCCGGTCACGCGCCCAATGGGCATGGGGCTGGTGCTTCACGGCCGGCGGAAGATGGCTCCACTTTCCCCGTCGAGATCAGCCTCAGCCCCGGTGAAAGCCGACGAGGGCTTTCGCGTTACCGCCATCATTCGTGACGTCACCGATCGCAGGCAGATAGAGGATCGATTGAAGGCGCTGCGGGAAGAGTACACACGGGAACTCGAGTTGCGCAATCAGGAGATTGAGCGGGCTAACCGGCTGAAGAGCGAGTTTCTGGCTAATATGAGCCACGAGCTGCGGACGCCTCTCCACACGGTGATCGGGTTTTCCGAACTGCTCAGCGAAGAGATGAAGGGGCCGCTCAATGTGGATCAGAAGCGCTTCGTCAATCACATTCATAAGGACGCGCAGCATCTGCTAAGCCTCATCAACGAGATTCTCGATTTGAGCAAGATTGAGGCGGGGAAGGTGGAACTGCGCCGCGAAAATCTGGATCTGAGCGGCATTCTGGAGGACGCGCTTGCTTCTTCCGTCCGCAATGCGTTGCCAAATCGATAGCGGTCGATACCTATATCCCGGAATCCATATCCGTCGATGGCGATCGTGTTCGCACCAGGCAAATCCTTTACAACCTGCTCAGTAATGCGGTTAAATTTACGCCTGAGGGTGGTCGCGTCCGCGTTGACGTATCATGCCCCGACGGATTCGCGGAAATCTCCGTGACCGATACCGGTATCGGATCCCGCCCCATGAGCACGAATCGATCTTCGATAAGTTCCACCAGGTGGTCGAAACGACGAGCGGGATGCGCGAAGGCACGGGATTGGGCTTGCCTATTACAAAGCGGCTCGTCGAAGAGCACGGCGGCCGCATCTGGCTCGAGAGTGAACCCGGCAAAGGCAGCCGTTTCACATTCACTGTTCCTTTAGGACATACGAATGAAAAAAGTGTTGGTAGCGGACGATAAGGCAACCAGCCGCGAACTGATCCGGACAGTGCTCGAGAGTTCGGGTTACCGGTAAACGAGGCGACCGACGGTATTGAAGCTGTGCAGTCGGCGCGGGAACTTCGCCCGATCTCATCATCCTCGATCTGCATATGCCGGGTCTCGATGGTTTCGGCGTCCTCGCTGAACTGCGCCACGATCGTAACTTTGCCGCCACTCCGATCATGGCGCTCACGGCGAGCGCAATGCAGGGCGATCGCGAGCGGGCCATAGTCGCCGGATTCGATAGCTATGTCAGCAAGCCCATTCCGCTGCCGCTGCTTCGCGAAGAAGTCACGCGCCTGCTTGAGCGGCCGGGCAATCGGAACTGACCGGGCAGGCGTGGCAGGCTGGCCCGTTCCGCAGGCATAAAGTCTGGCCGTGGTGGCGAAGGAGCAGATGGGCTTTCGTCAGCAATGCGGAATCGGCGGGTAGTTGTTCGACGGTAACCTTGTCGCGGATTGACTTGTACGTGGCGGCGTAGCTCTTGCGGTTTTCTCCGATTCCAAGCCGCGTAAGGACACGCGCACCGTTCGATTCGAGCGCCAGGACGCCGAGGATTCCCGAGAGCATAAGAATCTTTTCCGCGCCGGGTTCGCCGATCATCGAAGGTCACCTCAGAAACTTCTTTGTCTTTTGCGTGGGGAGGGTCAGAACGGCGGAGAGATCGCCGTCGAAGTCTTCCATTACGATGCGGGCGGCGGTACGCAGACGCGGCGCGCGGTCCTCCGCGGCGATGAAGCCGCCCATTCGGGTAATCTCGCCAAGGACCTTTGCGGGGGCAGCGAGGATCTGGGGCGGAGTCAGCCCGACCCGATCCGACAGCGCGTTGAAAGCAAGCTCGCGACGGGAATCATCGGCCAGGTAAGCCACGATCTCCCAAAAGGATCATTTCAAACAAGCCGCAATCGCGGAAGCCGGGGTAAGCCGTAACGCCGCTCGATCTTCGCAGGGTCCACCCAGCTGCGACTGTGGCCACGCCGGTGCAATCATGCCTGAGCGCCTTGCCCAGATCAATTCGCGGATGGCTTTTCGATCTTGTCGATCACCATCACGTCGACTGGTGTTTTCGTTTTCTGCATGCGTAATCCGAGTTGCTGCTCCATAGCCAGGTAGAGGTCTGGCGGGGCATCGGCGTCCGCTGGCGGCGGGGCTGGGAGAGCGTCGCCGCCGAAGGGCCGCATCCAGATGGGGGTGAACTTCAGAACGAAAGTGTAGCGGACATCCCCAAGGCCCGTCTGATCGACGACGGGCTGGTCCATGAACTGTGCCTGCATGACGCTTGCGAACTCAGTCAGAGTCGCATTGCGAACGTAAAG
>CAVPVT010000022.1:0-13287 GCA_963709145.1 Parachlamydiales bacterium | reverse complement strand
GATAATAGATGTCCCATTATCTCCACATTTGGTATTAGCGTTCGTTTCCAAACGTTATTCCAATGTTAAAGGCAAGTTACCTATGTATTATAACCCTTCCGCCACTAAAGTATTGCTACTTTCGTTCGACTTGCATGCCTCATCCACGCCGTCAGCATTCAATCTGAACCAAGATCAAATTCTCAGAAAAAAAAATCTGGATTTGATTGTCTTTTGCTTTGGCTTTCGCCTCAGCTACTCATAAAATTGCGCTGATCCTAATCTTCTTAGGTTCCATCGCACAAGCCCTATTTTACCAATTTGGCTTGCACATTACCTTGTTTGTATTTGTCGAAACAGCTAAGCCAGTGCTCGTAGGCACTGCATTTTTCGCTTTGATTTGCGTTTATTTGCACGCATTTCGTTTGCGAGAAGTTCACAACATACTAAACCGGCGAGTTTTTCCGCAACGTCTTTTTGTAAAAAAAGTGCATTATGCCCTTAAGCATATGCCAAAAAAACATTTTTTTTCGCAAGAATTTGCCTAATGAAAAATCTTCGGCAACTTTAGCGGGAAAACAAACTGGCTCGAGCGTATCTTCAGAAAATGAAGGCGCTCTTTTTTAGGGTAAAGTTAACAGAAAAACGGGATTTCTATAAAATCCTATCCTCTTTATCTCTAAATTCTTAGTGTATTAAATTGGTTATTTTATTGCAAATAAAATTTAAGAATTAGAAAACAGAAATTCCGAAGTACTTATATCGGCATTGTCCATGATAATAGATACGTTAACCATTTGACTGGGGAGGGACATCCTGAGCAACCGGCGCGCACTGTTGTGATTGCAGAAGCTTTAAAACGAGCGGGTTTACTAAAAAATCAGAATACCATAAAACCTAGGGTAGCGACACAGGAAGAGATTGCCTTATGTCATGAATGGCCTTACATTCAAAAGGTCAAAAATGAAAGTCTGCATAGCGATCCGCACGGGAACACTTTCATTAGTACTGGAGATGCGCCCCTTTGCCCAAATTCATTTGAGATCGCTTGTTTAGCAGTGGGCGGGGTGTTAGAGGCTATAGATGCAGTTATGCTAGGAAGCTATAAACGTGTGTTTTGCGTGGTAAGACCGCCGGGTCATCATGCTTTAGCAGCGATCGGGATGGGTTTTTGCTTATTTAATAATGTTGCCATAGCGGCACGTTATGCCCAACAAAAGTATGGGCTTGAGCGTATTTTGATTGTCGATTGGGATGTACATCATGGAAATGGAACCCAAGCTATTTTTTATGAGGATCCCAGCGTCTTTTATTTTAGCACTCATCAATCGGGAATTTATCCGCTGACAGGTGCAGAGAATGAAAAGGGGGTTGGTAATATCGTTAATGTGCCAATTTTGAGAGGGGCACATTCTAGACTGGAAGTATTGAAAGCCTTCGAAAAAAAGCTCCCGCCATTAATGGATAAATTTCGGCCAGAATTAATCCTGATATCCTCAGGATTTGACGCTCATGAGCGGGATCCTTTAGGGGGATTTACTTTAACCGATCCCGATTTTGGACGCTTAACGACCGTAATCACCGATATTGCTGATCTGTATGCGAAAGGAAATGTCATATCGGTCTTAGAAGGAGGTTATGACCTTCAGGCGTTGAAAACCGCCTCAGTGACACATGTTCAAGCTTTAACACAAATGTGAGATGTTATTATGGAACTAAATGCAATCACCTTTCTTCCCGATACAGCGGATCTCACTCCGGTCAAAAAAATACCTATCCCGACAGCTAAAGGAACTCTTATAAAGGTTCATGGCAGTAAAGATCTTTTTTTTGAATTTAAATGTCTTGAGAACATCACAAACGCTTTCTTAAGGGTTCAAAAAATTAGAGAGGTGGATATTAACTTCATTCTGGAGACTTCAGCAGTTTTTAGATGTGGTTCAGATTTATTGTGCAGTGAGATTAAGGACTATTCCCGTATTTTCGACTATGATTCTAGGAAAATTAAAGAATTCATCACTGGACAGCCCACCCCTAATCAATTTTTAGGAGCCCATCTTTTGGGAAAGGTCCGCACATTTGCTAAGTTCTTAAATAAATCTAAACCTCTAGCACAGCATTCTTTACGCAACGTAAGGGATTGGGAGTGCGCCTATTATCTAACGATCAAAGCAATTTTCAACAGTATTTCAACGTGGAATCAAGCGTTGGATAAAGACCCTGACAAACCTCTTTTTTATAAAAGAAATGATAAGACTTGTTTTTTTACAATCTTTGCGCCCAGAAAAAACTGTATTTATATCCATTTGGGAGAATGGATTTTTCCCAAAGAAAAATGTCGTGAAAAGCTAATTAAGGGGGCAATTGAGGCAACCGAGGGAAGGAAAATTGTCAGACTTAAAAAAAATAAAAAATTTGTAAATGTCGAGCCGCGATGGGATATGGAAGTGCGGATTCAAACGGCGATCAAAAAAGCAGCGAAAAGAGAAGAGGATATGGAAGGAGTTTCTGTACCATTGGATATCACACCCAATACGATTTACCTTCCATTTTACACTTCAGATTTATGGGAAAAAATTTTTTCGAAATCCTCTGAACCACTGAGTCCTCTTCAAAGACTTAAGTATATGGTTCAAATAACTAAAGGTTTGGCGAAAATAAATGAGTTAGGTTTCAGTCATCACGACCTAAAATTAGAAAATGTCATGATTACCGATGAAAACCAAGCAGTCATTTTGGATTTTGCCTATGGTGAGCTGTTATCTGAACCATCGAAAGAACTAAGAGGCACCCAAGGGTATGTCCCTCCTGAGATCTATGCTCAGACAAAAGTCTCTGGAGAAAAAATTGACGCATGGACTTTGGGGATTACGTTAGATATCCTTTTAAACGAGCAAGGTTCCGAAATTTACTATGCCCAAAATTTACAAGACCAGAATAAGGCGCTTAGGCAATTTCACGCTGTTCCTATGCCTGAAAAAGAAAGTTTAAAGTGGGTTATCCGATCTCTATTGCTAAAAGACGTCGATGATAGGATGACAGCAAGGGCTGCTAGCCCTTATTTGCAACAAATTTTAAGCAAAGAGGATATTTCAGATTTCCCCAAGAAATCTTAGTTGAAAAATTACTTATTTTTTTGTTATTGTTTTATGTTAAAATTAACATTTACTATTATTTATGCAAGAAATTAATCCAGCTTATTTTTTCAAAGAAAATGATCAACATATTCTTAGTTTCAAAGAAGTAAATTATTTAAAAAGTGCGCGAGTTCCTCTTCAAAAGGCGGCTAATCCATCAGAAGTTCCTTTGGAGGCTGCTTTATTGATTTTCAATAATGAAACCTATTTTTGTCCAAGAGAACAGTATGAAAGGTTTTGCAATTTTGAAGCTGTTGATCTTTCACCTGGTCAAACACCAGATCTCAAAAAAATTCAACTTAAGCGAGGGGACGCACTAAAAGAGAGGATTTCGCAACTGGCGATCAATTTTCTTAAAACACAAATGAGTGCTGAACGGGGACTTCAATATGATCCCGCCTGGCAAGAAAATTATTTTCAAACTTTAGCGTTCATTGAGAAAAATAATTACAAATGGAATCCCCTCTTAGATTCAGTCTGTAGGCAAGTCAAAATTAAACATAGTCCAGAAACAGCACCGTATACAATCTCTTACACTCCTAAAGGCCTTTTTATCCACTCTCATGAACTTGTTTCCCAAGCCTCCTGCAAAATTGTTATGGGAGGTTATAGTGTTACACACTCCATTCCCATTGTTCGCCTTAAGATCAAAGACACTGACCCTGTAGTAAAAAAATACATGGAAACTGAAGTTTTTGTTTTAAAACTGTTGATGAAAGCTGCAAATGCAAACGCTGACCTATCTGAAATAGTCATTCCACTTGATCTTCAGGAGTACAAAAAGACCAAGGATCAAACGGAAGAAAATCGTTTTCAAATAATGTGTCCAAGGCTTTTTACTGAACTGATTGATAAAGTAAATGATGGCTCATTAAGCGAATATGAAAAGAGCAATATTTGCCATAAGTTGATTAAAGTAGTTTGCACAATTCATAATTTAAAGAAATTGTTTCCTGATCTTGACATTCCCAGCATTGCTCACGGGGATTTGAAAATAGACAATATTATGTTAGACGATTTTGGAAATCCTAAAGTGTTCGATTGGGGTTTTGCAAAATTAGCAGGAAAAATCTCCATAGATGTTCCCAATGGTACACCGGGTTATGTACCTCCAGAGTGCTATGAAGTCGATCCTGAAAAACCATTCATTTACGATACTAGGGCATGGGATCGTTGGTCTTTAGGAGTAGTCTTATACATTGTAATCAACGGCATCATGCCAGACTTTACTTTTGCCCAAGTAGATGTCTACAACGACGCAACGGAAGAGATTAATTTTGAGCCATTTTTCAAATGTGTGTATGAATTGGAGAACTCTTTTACTGATAAGTTTGAAGGTTTTGAAAAGATTTATAGAGGTTTTTTACGCCAACTCCCTGCCGATAGGATGTCTATCGAGAAAGCCTATAACATATCCAAAGAAATTTATGGAGAAGCTCAAAAAAAAAGTTTAATTAGCACGAGAATAAAACGCTCTGCCGCCCAAAAAAATTCTTCCTTTTTAATTAAAAAATCTAAGAGGCATGAAATTATTGACTCACCGTGATGACTTCCTCAACTATCTACACCTAATGTAAAATCAGTTCCTTCCCAAGAATCAGAGTCGATCCAATGGAAGGTGAAAACAACGTGTGCACCTTTCTCTAATTTGCTTGTGGGTATATCGACATGATGAATGCCCAAATCGGTATCGGCAGAATGAGCATCTTGCCAAGTTTTCCATTCATCAGCACTCCATCTTACTGAAGTCTCGGCCAAGGTTTCGATCCGCAGCGACTTTCCTTTGGGAATTTTAGCGATCTTATGGTTAAATCTCCACAAAGCATACGGAGAAGCAGATTTTACGTTTTGATATCTTTGGATTGGTTGTACGGGTTGGTCAAACACCTGTTGATCGGCAATCGACCGGAGCAGTTGAATATATTCAGCGTGAGCTGCAGCCAAAGGCATAGCTGCCCCTGTTGGTAGGCCATTATAAAGATGTTTTTCGGGAATATCGAGATCATCCCAAATTTGTTCTGGGATCAATTGGGTTTCACCCGCCTGTTTGCAAATCACTTTCAACAATTCTTCAGCTGCTTCCTTATCGCCTTTGGCCAGTTCGTAATGCCCTCGTTTACCGGCAAGCAGGGGCCATCCCCTGCCGATGCCGATCCCATCAAAAGGAGAGCCATCTCGGTGTTCTCCATAACCATCCCCCGAATAGCGATGCCAGACTGGACCTGTTCTGGTGTCTGTTTTTAGAGTAGCGTCGATCATTTTGATGCTATTTAAGATTCGTGGGTCATTCGGAGATCTTAAGCCATAACGGACGAGAGCTAAAGTTTCAGTAGTCACCGCTTTTTCTTCAGCACCTTGAGCACGGATGTAATATCCCTCAACATTTCCTTGCGCACCCAACTCTGACCCTTTAAGGTATAGCCAAGTGTCGATATAGTCATACCAAAGATCAGCGGTTTCCCGAATAAATTGGGCACTATTTCCATAATTTTGGGATTCAAAATAATCGGCAGCGGTAAGAAGTGCAGCAATTTGTGTGGCTATGTTGAAAGGGTTGCAATTTGCGTGACTAATGGGGCCATTTGCAATTAAATAAGAGGTTGCCTTTTTAATCATCGGCCAAGGATCGAGGTCTTGAAGGGCATTCAAACGTTTTAGTCGATCGGCCAGGAGAATAGGAAGGGAGACATCTTCCAGTCTTACAGTATTCCCGTAAGGGGTGCCATCCGCCTGCATACTTTGAAACCAATACCCTTCTGACTCTTGAGTGCTGATTAAATAGAGAAGGACTGTGCGTGCATTTTGCAGATCGTCGCCAGCCATAAAGCCCCAAGCGCATTCAACAAGGTCTCGTGTCCTGACTAAGTGGTAGCCACTAATATCTACGCCTGCTTTGGATTCACCCCATGGGATAGATAAACTAGGAATGATCGCTCCTTGAAAACGTTTTGTCATCTGGGTTTGAAGGACAATAATGCTCGACCGATAAAGATCAGACAAAGCCTCATCCTCTCGACCTAATTCTTTGTATATGCTTTGAGCTTCTTTCCAACTGGTCACAAAACAATCAAAAGCTTTTTTGGGATTACCTAAAAGAACTTGCGTTGTGATTAAACCAGCTTCAGCTGGATTTGTGCCAAAACCTAGTGAAATGGTGAAACGGCCATGACTTTCATGGAGGTCTATCTCGCCCATCATGCCGACATTCCCATCCTCAGCACGTATGTAGGATGACGTTAACCGTTTGTGTGTTTGAATGTCTTTTAAGCCATCGCTAAAGCCTACATATCCGCAAGTTCTGATTTTAAAGGGAACTGAGGACGCTAAAGCCAAAGCATGTTTTTCCCCTTTAGCATAAAAAACAGGAAGAGTCTTATAGTGTCCGATCCAAGCATCGTTGCCTTCCTTGGAATTATCGAGATGGGGGTTTAAATAAAGGTAAAGATGGTAATCTTCAAGTTTTCCTTTTAAAGATTCAAATTCCACATTTAATAATAAGGCTTCTCTATCAGGATCGCAGTAAACAGTTTTAATGATTCTGTACCGTTCATCTTTAGCGGTATTGATAATTTTGTAGGCAGGGATTCCGGGCTCAGTATAGGTGGTTGTATGCGTGGTATCCTGTTGTTCTGAAGAAAAGTAATCGGATCCGCAAGTCACGTAAAATTCTAAGGAACGGATAGTCGCTTGATCGACACTGGGATAATACACTTCGGTGAGAATCCCATCGGCAAGAGTAAACCAGACACAGTTAAAATGTTGGGTGGATGTTCCTATGCCGCTTTTATAGCCTGAATTCCATCTAGGAAGAACGCCTGGTTTTCCCGGTGCAATCGCTGGATTCATCGTATTCCCTCATTCATCTCTATAAAAAGGTTTAATCTATTTCAAAATTTCACTAAATATTAATGTACAAAGAAAAATAATCGGTCAGAGAGCATGTTAAAAAATATTTTAAGTTTGATAGGAATTATCGCTATCACTGCAGGAATTGCGTATTATGCAGGGTATAAACAACTTATTTCTTTAACAGACCCGGCTGTAAATTTACCAAGCACTAAACTTCTAGGGCCCCACTATTATGAGCTGGAGGAGCCGGAAGGGACATTGCATTTTGATCTTGTTGATCCTGAACTTGCTCCTGCTGAAATCCATGAAAAAGTGATGTATGGTTTTAAAATTATGTGTGAGACCACAACGTATGCCAAGGAATTTGTAGTCGGACGAATTAACTGTACAAATTGCCATTTCGCTGCGGGAAACACATTTGGTGGCCCTGGGGGAGGAATCTCGCTCGTCGGTGTTGTCAATACCTATCCCTCCTATTCCAAACGGGATAAAAAAATGATCAATTTAAAAGACCGTCTTAACAATTGTTTTATGAGAAGCATGGATGGAAAAAGAGTTCCCGATAACCATCCGATCATGGAGGCCTTGGTCGCCTATTTGGAGTGGATTTCAAAACCTGTGGCGACGGTTAAAAATCCTCCTTGGTTAGGATTGCCAGATATTACTGTCAAGCACACTCCAGATCCACTTCATGGCAGAACGATTTATGAGCAGAAGTGTGCGACTTGCCATGGATATGATGGCGATGGGCAAGTGGCCAAATTAATTCCTCCTCTTTGGGGCAATGGCGCTTATAATGATGGGGCTGGAATGAATCACCTTGGATGATGGCACCCTTTGTCCATCTGAACATGCCTTATCAGGAACCGACTTTATCTGAAGAAGATGCGATCGATGTCGCATCCTTCGTAATCAGGCAGCCGCGTCCCCATTTTATCTTGCATTAATAAAACCTACATGCTATAATATTTTCCTAAAATAAGGACAAATATGATGGAAGCACCAAGAACAGGAGTTATCTCCGCTCAAGGATACACAACGGCTGAATTACCTTTATCTGTTCAGAAAAGGATTTCTGAAGGACGTGAACTCTCTTTTACTCTTCCGGAAAATATTTATATTCGATTGGCAACCCCTTGTCTAAAAGACGACTTAAAAGGAACCCCTCCTGGAACAGAAAAAAACGCCATTTATTTACTTATGTTTAGAGGGATTATCGAAAAAGCGTTTAATAGTGTTTTTTCAGCTGTAAAATTAGATCAATTTACACCTGAAGAAAGAAATATTGCCAATGTTGTCCACAATGTATTTAAAAAATTGAATCATTCTCTTCCCTGTCCCTTCACAGAATCTTACAATGCCAGTATAACCCCTGATACATTTTATGCTATTGATTATCAGCAAGCAAAACGTTTTGTTGAAATTGCAGAGCATCTCAATAAATTAACAATAGGTAAAAATTCTCCACCCATTTATTCTTCAGAACCACAATCAACTCCTACTATCACCATTCCAAAAGTCCTGAGAACATTATCTGGTGCTCCTCGTCCTAAAATTTGGGCTGTATTAGAAAATTTGTCAAAAGGAGCGATTGCTCAGGATGAGTTTTTGACCCAATCGATTCGAAAACCCAGTTCAGCGACTGGTTGGACAGTTTATATCACGGAAAATCCCAGTATATATATATGTGGCTTACCCTTAAAAAATCCTCAAGCTATATTGATGATCGCAGACACTTTAAAAAAATCAGGTTTTGAAGCTTATCCTTTAACTTTTTCAAAGGAAAAGGTATTCGCCTTAGGATTGTTGTTGTCATCTTCAGACATACAAAATGATCTTGCTTATAAGGCATTAATGGAAAAGTCCAGCCGAGCAAATCAAGCTATTGCCGAGTCTTTTAAAACATATTAACTTTGTACAATTTTTCCCATCGTCTTCGGAGAGAAACTTCCCCCAGCTAAATAAATTTCTCGGAAGGGTCAAAAATACCCCTTCCTTCAAAATATATTACACGCAGTTTGCTTCTCTCTGAAGCCGAACGCAAAAATTGTACAAAGTCGAGATTAACCTGAGTTAAAATTTGGATGTTCCTTATCCTTGTCTGAAATGACGATGGGTTGGAATGGCCACTCTATCTTGAAGCGTGGGTCGTTCCATCGAATCCCTCTCTCATGTGTTGAAGAATAGACTTCAGAAACCATGTAAAGAGCTTCGGTATTATCTTCTAATGTAACGAAGCCGTGACCGAATCCTTTCGGAACATACATCATCCTTCGATTGTCCGCTGTCAACTCTTGTCCATACCATTTTCCAAAGGTTTCTGAGTCGGGACGAAGATCCAAAATCACATCCCACAGTGCACCTCGAATACACCTCACGAGCTTTGCTTCTTCTCTTGGAGCGACTTGATAATGCAATCCTCTAAGAGTACCCTGCTTAACACTTAAAGAATTATTGACTTGGATAAAATCACTTTCTAAACCCAGCTTTGCAAATTCACTTGTACAATAAAAGCGAGCGAAAAAACCTCTTTCATCCTCTCTTTTATCCAAATCGATGACATAGGCTCCTCGAAGAGGTGTTTTATGAAATTGCATGGTGATTCCCTATCTTATGGAGGTTAGTTTTCAATGTACGCAAACGGACAAACTTGGGACCTTCAAAATCTTGTAAACTAAATTTATTCTGCTTATACTTTTTCAACAGCTCTTCCATCCCTTTTTCAAGGGTATACTCCAAAGAAAAGTCCGGCAAAAGCTCCTCTAGTTTATCGAAATTGACCCTGTAATTGCGAGGGTCAGCACCCACTTCTCCTGTATAAACTATATGAGCCTGAGGAATAAGCTCTTTGACTTTATTCAACACATCCCGTACTTGAAAATTTTGGTGATTGCCACCCACATTCACAATTTGATTATGGACCTTTTCTTTTGGAGCATTCATAAATGCAATAAATGCCCTAGCAATATCTTTACAGTGAATGAGTGGTCTCCAGGGGGAGCCATCACTCATGACGCGGATGTCACCGCGTGACAAACCACAGGCGAGCAAGTTATTCACGACCAGATCCACCCTCAGCATGGGAGAATGCCCATAAGCAGTCGCATTGCGAAGGCTAATGGGGGTAAAATTTTGATCTGCTAACGCATGAATGGCCTTTTCTGCTTCAATTTTTGAAGAGGCATAAGCTGTCAGCGGTTCTGTTTTTCCATTTTCATCGACTGTTAATTCTGTCCCCTTCCCATAAATCGAGCAGCTACTGGCAAACAAAAAGCGGGAAACTCCGGCTTGCTTGCCATTCTGAGCTAAGGAAATTGTTCCTTCCCGATTGATGCCGTAAGTGATTGCTGGATCTAAATCTCCCATCGGATCGTTAGAGATGGCTGCGAGGTGCATGATACAGTCGTAGCCTTCTAAGTCATGGACGGTTAATTTTCGATAGTCACAATGCCATGACTGATGGGGGGGACGAAATTCTCCCACTCACATCCAGCAAAAAGCTGTAAATCACAACCAGTTACATGATACCCAGCTTGTCTAAGGAGATCTACGAGATGGACTCCAATATAACCTTGATGACCAGTAACTAAAACTTTTCTCATAAGGATTTTATAGATTTAAAAGAAAAAAGTCTAAGTAAGTCAGTGATTTGTCTGCAAGCTTTATGTGCGTTTACCTAGATGATGCCTGAATGCTCCTTCAAGTTCTGGATAAAGGAAATGGTAATCGGTGCTTTGCATCCTTCGAGGAACCGCTCGAGCACTAGCAAGGAGCATTTCATCGGCCATTTCTCCAAAAACCAAGCGTGCTGCAAAGGTTGGGACAGGAAATAGATGTGGGACGGTGTAACACCTTACCTAAGGTTTTGGTAAATTCTTGATTAGTGACAGGATTTGGGGAAACAACATTGATGGGCCCGTTTATTTCTTGATGTGTCAAAGCATGGTAAATGATCCCTATGACATCATTAATCGAAATCCAACTCATGTACTGTTTTCCATCACCAATCACACCTCCCAAGCCAAGTTGAAAAGGAAAAAGCATTTTTTGTAGAGCCCCTCCTCTCCCACTCAACACAACACCCGTCCGCAAAAGTACAACCCTTGTCTCTGCAGTCCTTGCTTCCTGAGCTGCTTTTTCCCATTCTTGACACACTTTTGCTAAAAATCCTTGTCCTGCCGGGCTATTTTCGTCCAAAATTTCGTCGCCCCGATTTCCATAAAATCCGACAGCGGATGCATTCACAAGAACCTTTGGAGGATTTTTTAAGGTCTTTAAAACAGTGCATAAATTGTGCGTGCCATCGATTCGACTACGACTAATTCTCTCTTTTTTAGCTGGATTCCAACGCCCTATAGACACGTTTTCTCCAGCTAGATTGACAATTCCATCGAGGCCTTCGAGCTCTTCAGCGTCATAGACGCCATGTTCCGGCTCCCAGATAATCCCTTCAGGATCTTTAGACCATTCACCACGAACCAATTTTCTGACGGTGTGTCCTCCCGTATGGAGGAAGTTCACCAATGCAGAACCGATTAAACCTGAAGAACCTGTGACAAGAACTTTCATAGGCACCTCCAAAGCTGACTAAAAGTCGTGTAAACAAGTAAACACTTTTTTTTATTTATCGGCGAAAAAAATATTAAACAAGATCACAAGCATCATCTGGAATCCAATGTTTATCCTTCCCCTCCCATTTGACATTGCAACCAATCGGATTTGTCAAAGGAATTGACTGCGGCTTTCCTGCAAGAAGCTCAGTGAGAACACGATCAAGATCATTGACCTTCATTTGAGAGGGATCTCTAGGAGAATCGATTCCTCTGCCTGTGTAGACCAGATTCCGATTTTGATCAAAAACATAAAAATGAGGGGTGCGCAACGCGCCATAAATTTTTGCCACATGCTGGGATTTATCGCGCAAATATACCCAAGGAAAGTGAAATTCGTTCATTTTTCTTGCATAACTTCAAAAGAATCTTCAGGATAAGCGTTTTCATTATTAGAATTGATCCCAACAAAAACCACCCCTTTATCTTTAAATTTCTCGGCTGTCTTTTGTGTAATGGGATTGGAATTTTTGACGTATGGACAATGATTACAAGTGAAAAAGATGACCAATACCTTGGCTTTAGCAAAATCTTTTAGGGAATAGGTCTTTCCATCAGTTGCGGGTAATGAAAAGTCAGGAGCAGGAGTTCCTAAATCTAACGTAAAAGGCATAGTTTTTCTCCATTGTTTTTTGTTAAATCAGCCAACGCTACTACCTTATAATAAATCACTAATTCCCAATCCAGATTTCTCGCTTTGGAAATCAGATTTGTGTATTCTATACTCGACGTACAATTTTTGCCTTCGACTTCGAGAGAAGCAAAGTGCAGCGTAATAAATTTTGAAGGAAGGGGTATTTTTACCCCTTCCAAGAAATTTATTACGCTGGGGAAGTTTCTCTCCGAAGACGATGGCAAAAATTGTACAAAGTCAAGCTATAGTAAATTTATGTTTTGGGCAGGAAAATATGGCAAAATTTAATAAAGAAACAATCAAAACGCTAACTCAATTGAGTAGAATTCAATGCTCAGAAGCTGAACAAGATAAACTGTTAAAAGACCTTCAAAACATTTTAGCTTATATAGACCTGCTCAATGAGCTCGATACAGAAAATGTCCCTCCCTGCAATCATGTTTTGGAAGATATCAATAATGTGATGCGAGAAGATAAAGTCGGCAAAACCTTGTCAAGAGAGTCATTTTTAGCCAATGCGCCTTCCCATATTGGGGGTATGATTCGTGTTCCTCCCGTCTTTAAACAAAACTAAAGGCTTTTCCTTATGCATGCACTATCCGCTATACAACTGCGCGACAAATTTATTAAAGGGGATCTGACTGCGACCGCAATTGTTGAACATTTTCTCAAAAGAATCGACAAACTGAACCCAGAAATTGGAGCCTTTTTAACTGTTCTCCCCGATAGGGCTAGACAAAAAGCAAAAGAACTCGATCAAAAGAAAGCTAAAGGGGATAAACTCGGCAAACTCGCTGCGGTTCCTGTTGCTCTCAAAGATAATATGCATGTCAATGGGGTGATCTCTACCTGCGGATCAAAGTTTTTAACCAATTATAAAGCTCCCTTCGATGCCACAGTCACAGAATTATTAGAAGCGGAAGATGCAATCATCATCGGTAAAACAAACATGGACGAGTTTGCTATGGGTTCCTCCACCGAAAACTCCGCATTGCAAAAAACGCGTAATCCCTGGAATTTGAAATGCACTCCAGGAGGATCTTCAGGAGGATCAGGCGCCGCTGTCGCTGGCCGTCTG
>CAVPVT010000021.1:0-14541 GCA_963709145.1 Parachlamydiales bacterium | reverse complement strand
TCCCGAGGCTTTGGCGCAGCCGAAAGGGCAAAAAAACTAAACTCAGGTTAATAATTCAGGATTCAGATTTTTCGTCGCTTTGGTACTTCAAAAGCGATGTCACCCCCGCTGGGGTTTCGGAGATCAAAATCGTCATGCCTTTGACTTCGATAAGGTGGAGCAGTGATTTATGACCCAACAATCGTGTTTCCTTAATTTTGATATCACTCGTCTGATTCAATTGATGGACTTTGGTCTGCATCATCCTTCGAATAAACCAACTTGCCAACAACATTGCGGCAATGACACATCCCAAAACAAACATTGTATACATAAATTCCCCGTAAAATCGACTGCTATCCAATGGCATCGGAGAATTATAAGCATCGCCCGGTTTTACGGGTCCCCCTTTTTCTGGCTCAACTCCTGTCATCGCGGAATACAAATAACCTAAAGGGGAGAAGAGGAGGTAAATCGCCAATAAAGGGCGAAAAAACTTTGTCATCATGGTTTTCCCGTGTTAAGATGGATGTTCTTCGACAATGTCGAATGTTCGTATTTTGAGAGTTTAGATTTTAATTTCAAATAGCAAATCAAACTTATGCAATATCGTGGCATCATAGCTCTTGATATCGATGGGACTTTAACCGATGAGACTCATCGGATTGAACCTGTAATTGTGGAATATCTCACTAAGCTTCATCAAGATGGGTGGCTTTTGATTTTTATTACCGGCCGCCCTTACGCATGGGGATACCGTTCTTTGCATGTCCTTAATTTCCCTTATTATCTCAGCGTCCAAAACGGGGCAATTCTCCTTGAGATGCCCAAAGTCAAGATTATTAAACGAAAGTATTTGGATGGAAAAATCATAAAGCCGATGGAACATGTTTGCGAAGGGGAACCGACAGATTTTGTCATCTATTGTGGTATGGAAGAAAATGATCGTTGCTACTATAGACCTGAAAAATTTGCTCCTGACCTTAGGCACTATGTGGAAGCTCGCTGTAAGTACCTGGAAGAAGACTGGGTTGCTGTTCCTTCGTTTGAACCTTTCTTTTCAAGCTCGTTTGCCTCTGTGAAGTGCTTTGGTCTGCTTCCCTCTATAGAACGGATCGCTTCCCGTATGGAAGGTGAGATCGGTCTCCATGCCCCTCCAATCCGAGACCCCTTCAAAGAAAATTACTACGTTGCACAGGCCACCCATGCTCAAGTCAATAAGGGTTTAGCCTTAAGGGATTTTGCAGCATTATTTCCAGAAGCTGAAACAATCATCGCAGCAGGTGATGATAATAACGATCTTAGTATGCTTGAACACGCCCATATCAAAATCGTTATGGCTAATGCTCCTAAGCCTCTTCTTGCTATCGCTGATGTGATTGCACCCCCCGCGTCTCAACAAGGGATTTTGACCGGCTTAAAACACGCTGTTGCTATCGCCTTGACCAAGGACATTTTATGAATGTTTTCGGAAATGTTACCATTGAGCACTTAAAAGTCCCCTGTATCATTGGTGTCAATCCCCATGAAAGGCTTTCACTCCAACACATCTATATCGACTTGAAAATCGAATTTGACATGTCCGCCTGCATTGCTACAGACAATCTGAATGATACCATCGATTATGTCAAAATTGCTGAACTTTGTTCAGAAATTGCGCAAAAAGGGCAATACAAACTGCTCGAAAGCTATGCATACGCTGTGATCGATGCTATCGATCAGTTATACAATCCTTTCAGAATCGAAATTCAAGTTAAAAAACCTCTGGCACTGGCTCATGCCAATTATGCCATTGTTGAACTTAAACGAGGAGCATCCTATGCCCTGGACCTTAGTCACCGGTGCAGCGAAGAGACTGGGCGCTGAAATTTGCGGTCAAATTGCCGCACAGGGCTATCCGGTGGTTATCCATTACAATACAAGTCAAGTGGAGGCAGAAGCTGCCGTCACAGGTTTGCGCCGGTTAGGTGCTAAGGCGGAGTGTATTCAAGGGGATTTTTCTACACCTCAATCAGTTCAAGAGTTTATCGAACGGTATACACAACGTTTTCCAGATACTCAAAATCTAATTAACAATGTCGGCAATTATTTGATCAAATCAGCTCTACAAACGGATCAGGGGGAATGGCTTGATCTGTTTCAAACTAACCTTAATGCACCTGCGGCATTGATCAATGCTTTAATCCCTTCCATTGCAAAACATAAGGGGAATATCATCAATATTGGAGTTACAGGGATTGAAACCCCATATGCAGATACTTACAGCCCAGCTTATACAATCACCAAGTTTGGCCTTTGGTTACTAACCAAATCGCTTGCTAAAGAACTCGCTGCCAAACAAGTTAGAGTGAATATGGTCTCTCCAGGTCTGTTGGAAAACGCTGTCGATTTGCAACAAAACCTTTCAAAAATTCCGATGCAGCGTCCCGGAAAATTGGAAGAGGTTGCGCGAGTGGTTCTCTTTTTACTTGATCCGGCGAGTGGGTATATCACAGGTCAAAATATTGAAGTTGCCGGAGCGGTTCGCCTATGAACATGGAAATTAAAGAGGAATGGAAACAGATTAACGATTGGGCCGTTGCCACCGGAAAAGAAATGCAAAGCTCCCAAACAGGTTTGATCCACTATTGCTACACGGCCTTACCTAAAGAACCTGCGCAAACGATCCCAGTTTACGAAAATATTCTCTTTAGCCTTGCTCTGATGCGTTCTCGAACCACAGATGCTGTCATGGAAGCTAAAGCAATTCTTGAAAGAATGCTCGCTTTTCAAGCTGAAGAAGGGAATTTTCCCATCTATATCCATGAATATCCCCATAGTCGAGATAAATTCCTTGGAGCTTACCTTCTTCCACCGTTTTACTGGATCCTCATGCAGTTCCATACAGTCCTTGGACAAGATTTCACCAAACGTTTGGAAGCCAGTGCACGAAATTTGCTTAGATATACGCTTGACATCAATGCTACGCATGAATGTCCTGCACATATCAGAGCTTTATTGGCGGCATCCTCGATTGCTCTTGGAAAATTGTGGAAGGATGAAAAAAGTGTTATTGTAGGCGAGGAGATTTTAGATTCGATTCCAAAAGACTTGAAGTCGAATGTCTGGTCGTCCCCAATTCATGTTGCCCATTTATTGACTGCTTTGCAGATGATTTACCCTTCGATCGCTAAAAGTCCGTGGAAACATATTTTGATTAGTCTTACCGATAGCTGGCATCCTACTCTAGCTGCACTTATTGCCCCAGGAATGAAAGAGCTCCAATGGGGCTTGCAACCCGCGGCGACTTTTTTCGATTTATGGATGGGTTACTTCACCAAAATATTTTCGAAAAGAATCCTGCAAAAACAACCTTTTCTTTTGCAAGGGGCTTTGATCCATTCAAGCGAGGATATTATCAATTTTAAATCCTATCCGCAACGTTATGAATCACTTATAGACGGAAATCGAACGCTTGCTCAAATCGATCACAATTATGCTTATACCCTTTATCCTCACAATCAGCCGTTGCATCCTTCTGCAGATAGGGGACGTAGACCTTTTCGCTTAATTTGGGGGAATGCACAAAGGCTTCATACATTCGTTATGGAAGGAGGCAACATCGCTTTTCTTGAATATCAAGAAAAACGGGAATGAGATCGCGCTGATAGCTACCCTCAATGAACCCATCGGAGACGATGACCGAGAGAAAAAACGGGAAATCACATTCTTTTGTGACCTTCATCCTGAGCTAAAAACCACAATTTCGGGAAAGCCTGGTACAGTTTTCACCCTTAATGAACCTCTTCTTTTTGAGAGTGGCCCAATCCGCCTGCAAATGACATTTTCTCTTCTTGAAGGTGGAGGGGATTTTATCGGTCACCTTATGCGTGGGAATCGTCCCTCTCAAACAGCCGATAAAGGAGAGAGCCGATTTGCGGCCTTTGATCAGCAAATCATTCTTCGAACACTCCGTCGTTCCCACCCCTGCAAAATAAAAATAAAAATTGATCGTTAATTTTTTTTGAATTAAATAATACTAAAGTGCAATAATAGTTATAGATAGTTTATTAACAACTAAAATTTAATAAATTATGGTTTAGCTATGACCACTCATCATAAAACCAGCGACGCTGCATTATCCCTTGTAGATGCTGTAGGAACCCTTTCTAATATCGCCGATTTAGAGTTTGACCGGCAAATCGGCGTTACACAAGAGCATGATTTAGAGATTCTTGCAGAAAAAGCCACCTTCCACACTGTGCACTGGCTACATAAGGAAGATGCTGAATCTACGGTCAGCCATGTGAGAGAAACTTTTAAGGTAATTTTACGTTACTTAAAAAACTTTTACAAAAAAGAATATTCCCACGTCACTGATCAATCCGCATTGGAAAGGATCAAAACCATTATGGTTTTGGTTGGAGAAGCTGCTCGGAAACTCGATAAATACACGTCACTCTTTAAGGAGACCCATTCCCATAGCATTATGCAGACCAAAGAATACAGAGACCTCCAAGAATTTTACCTACGTAAAATATCGCGTACCATTGATGAGGGGATTTTGGGGCAGTGGATATTAGCCTTGAGCAAAAGAAGTGTCCAAAAGAAACCTTCCATTAAATTGTCAGGTGAACGGAAAAGCCCAGAAGCCACACGGGTCTTTGTCGATCTTGAATCAGTGAAAAAAGATACCGAATATGAACTTTTTTATCTCCGCAAAGAGGATGGCACTCGCTTTTTTAATCCAAGGCTCATCAGAAATATTAAGCTTGTTTGCGATTTTGGTGCCTATTTTGGACAAACTAAAGAAGAAGATCCACTCGTCGATATTCATATCTGGCAGGACCGTTATTACTACAATGCCGCTAAGAAAATGGTAAAATCTCTTAAACCTACTTTAGATCGATTTTATCAAGAAGTTGCCAGTTATCGAGATAACCCCATTGTTGTTAAAGTCACTTATGGCATTATGGCTCTTATGATGGCAGGAAATTCTGCCCATCTATGGAACCATGCTCCCAAAAAATATTGCCGCGACTATTTTTACGATTTTCAACGTTTCATGAGAGAATCGGTGCAGATGCGGGAATATCAAAAGCTCATCGCTTATCCCCCTAAAGAAAGTGATAGGGTACCAGTGATTTTGCTAAAAACAATCCATAATATTTGCCGTGAAATGTTCTTCAATCTTCCTTCGTACCAGTCGATCGGCTCTTCGATTAAACATCTCATGATTGAATCGCAAGAACCTCGGCGAATGTGCATAAAGAAGACGATAACTCGATTTCAACACGGATGTTGAAAGATTACAGCTCAATGCTCAGGTTGATTAGGCGCCATCCTAATGGCCCCCTCAATAAAGTGCTCGATGTAATCGAAGATACAAGTTACCAAGCGTATGATTCGCTGCTGCAGGATAATATCCCGCAAGTTGCCTATGATATAAAAACCGTTGACAATACGATTAGGATCTTAAGGTTGCCTTCACCCACCCATCAAGAGTCGATCCACAAGGCTAAGATTTTTGAAGAGTTTAAAGGATTTTTACGTTCGAATAAAGATCTTCCCGACGCCAAGCATTTGCTGATAAACCTGCAAGACCGCTCTTCATGGAGGGAATTTTTTAGATCGAAAGCCTTGGAAGAATTACAAAATGTGGATGAATTTTCCGATATGTTGATGACATCAACCCTTTCCATTGATTCCGATTTTTACCATCAACTTTCACCTTATCATGAAGATAATACGTTTGAAGTTTTTAAAGCTCACCTGCTTGAACAAGTTAAGGATGAAATGTGCGGTTTTTATTTCCCCCAAAGGTTATTTAAAAAAATTCCCATGACCTGGTTTGGTCAGGCGATAGATAAGATTCATAAAACTTTTTTCTCAGGCAAGAATGTGCTTACACGTGAACGAAGGCTTGATTTCATCGAAATTTTCTATCTGTTTCTCGAACTAAAAATGATGGAGATTGTTAAACCCTCTTCCGTTAGCCTTACTTGCAAAGATTGTATTGATGCTGGGGTCATCAATTCTGTTATGCTGTATGTCTTCCTAAAGTTGATTAATGGACAAACCATTTATAGTGAGGAGATAGACGGTCTCAATACAATGCTTTATGCTCCAGCGATGATGGTGAGGGAACGGCTTCTTCTGCCAGAAAGGTTTAATCGGATGGTAAGTGCCATCCGACTGACTGAAGGGGTGCGCGATGAATTGGGTTCTGTCGAATTTCCACAAGCCATT
Source organism: Parachlamydiales bacterium (assembly GCA_963709145.1). Taxonomy (GTDB): domain Bacteria; phylum Chlamydiota; class Chlamydiia; order Chlamydiales; family Parachlamydiaceae; genus JBDHQB01. Next base: position 8,334 of record CAVPVT010000021.1, on the reverse strand, counting down.
CAAGAAAGCTTTGGTCCACTTTATGAAACTCCTATTATTCACGCTCAGCCTAAGCTAGCAGCTTGAATTACTTATAGATCTTCTTGTATTTTGAACCCAAATAGTCCAAATAAGGCTGTACGGTAAATTCCTTGCCAGTCACTTTTTTTAACAGGTCTTGACTATTGTAGCGTCTTCCATGGCTATGGATATGATTGTTCAGCCATTCTTTAATAAAAAGGAGATCCCTTTTTGCAATCCGTTTTTCCCAATTTGGATGTTCCTTCTCAAATGTTTCAAAGAACTGCGCTGCGTACATATTGCCTATGGTATAGCTAGGAAAATAACCAAAGGCGCCCATGGACCAGTGGATATCCTGCAGACAACCTTCAGCATTTGTTTTGGGCCGTATCCCAAGAAATTCCTCCATCTTCCCATTCCAAGCTTCAGGGACATCTTTCACCTTTATTTTGCCATGGATTAAGGCCTCTTCCAACTCATATCGCAAAATCACATGGAGCGAATAGGTGACTTCATCAGACTCAACCCGGATCATGGTGGGTTCAACTTTGTTGATCGCCTTATAAAATGAATCGACTGTCAATTTATCTAGAGCTGGGAAATGTTTCTTAAGCAGCGGCAAATAGCCTTCCCAAAAACCTTGGCTCAGCCCGATACGGGTTTCCCACCAACGGGATTGGCTTTCATGAATTCCCATCGAGATCGCGTCACCCAAAGGTGTGCCAAATTCCTCCACAGGCAATCCCATTGAATACAAACTATGACCACCCTCATGCATACTTGTGGAAATATTAGAGATAATAGAGTTGTTAATCAGTCTCGTTGTTATACGATCGTCATTGGGGCCAATCGATGAGGAAAAGGGATGTGCTGATAGATCCAAACGCCCTTTATTAAAGTTGTAACCCATATCTTTCAGGATATCATGGGAAAGCGCTAATTGTTTGGAATGTTCCCACGTTCCCAAAAGGATGGAATCATCGATCACTTTGCGGGATTTAATCTCTTTCACCTGTTTGATCAAAAACTCTTTCAATTTTGTAAATAGGGGAGTGATGATTTTTGTTGTCATTTCGGGTTCAAACAAGTCCAGTAAAGCGTCATAGGGCTTTTCCTTGTAACCAAGATAATCTGCTTTACGCTTGTTCAATTCGACAGTCTTTTCTAGATAGGGAGCAAACTGTTGAAAAGAATTGGCCTCACGAGCACTTTTCCACACTTCAATGGACTGGGAAGCATGTTTTGCCATTTCTTCAACAAATTTAGGAGGGAGCGAATGGTCTTTCCACCAATCTTTATACCATTCTCTGACTGCCGCTTTTTGCCTTTCATCCAACCCTTTTGCAATCACTTTGCCAGTCTTTAAATCAGCCAATTTTGATAATGCATTTGTATATTTGCGACCTGTTTTTTCCCGATGGATAATTCCGGCCAAGATTTCACTTTGGGCGCCACGATTATCTGCGCCCTCTTTAGGCATGTATGTTTCTTGGTCCCAATCCAGTAGCGAAGTGATTCCTCCAAGAAGATGAATCCGCTTGCTTAAAGCTTTCATTGCTTCGTAATCCTTTAATCCTTGTTGCATAAGTGACTCAATGTTTAGGTTTGAATTCCTTCTTTATTCGCCTCTTCATAGACAAACAAACGTTGGATCCTGGGGCCTAGGCAAGTAATCAATTCATAGACAATCGAATCACCCTTCAAAGCTAAATCTTCGGGGGATAAATAATTGCCATATTCATCTTCTCCAAATACTAAGACTGGATCTCCCACCTGAGCGTATGATATATCGGTAACATCCACCATCATAAAATCCATACATATTTTGCCAACCATCGGTGCTTTTTGTCCACGGATCATTACAAATCCTTTGCCACTGTAATTGCGATGAAGTCCATCGAAGTAGCCGATTGGCAACACAGCAATCCTTTGCTCATCCCGTTGAACAGTATATCCCCGTCCGTAGCTGATCGTATCACCTGTTTTGCATCGATTGATCCCCACAATCCTCGACATCAAAGATACGGCTAAACGGAGATCTAATGTACTTCGTGTAGCCGGAGAGGACGCTAAACCATAGACCGCAAGCCCTAGCCGGACCATGTTGAAAGCGGGAAAATTAAAACGGATTGCCGCACTCGAATTCGCTGCATGCTTCCATGGAGGATCGATCCCTTCTTTTTTCAAACCGCTGATGATCTCCTCCAATTGCCTTGCTTGGTATAGGGTAAAATTATCTTCGGCTGGATTGTCCGCACATGCAAAATGGGTCATGATCCCTTCAAGCTTTAATCCAGAGGCGCGATCGATGATTCTAGTTAGCTCAACCGCGTCTTCGGGTCTGCATCCAAAGCGGCTCATCCCTGTGTCTACATGGAGATGGACTTTCAAAACCTTGTTATATTTTCGAGCTTCCTCATCTAGGGCTAAAATCATGCGCTCATCACCTACACCAACTTCCAGCTCCCATTTGACGATCTTTGCGGTTTCATAGGAGGCGGCATTGATCACAAAAATTGCCTGGGTGACACCGCCTCTTCGCAAAGCCACCCCTTCGTCTACATAGGATACTCCCAAGATATCGATCCCACAGGTGCTTAGGAATTTTGCAATTCGGATATCATCGGTTCCATAAGCCATCGCTTTGACCATCACCATCACACGGGTATTGTGAGGGAGTTTGTTACGAATCGATCCAATGTTCTCCTGAATTGCGGCCAAGTTCACAATACACTGATTAGTGCTGACACTATCTTGAAACATTTCGATCACTTCATCTAGACTTTCTTTACGTGCTCCTTTTATGAGCACTGCGTCATCAGTGTGAAGCTCTTCCTTATACTTCTCTAAAGCCTCTTTAAAGTTTTCGGTTTGAAAAATCTGGGTCAGAGGACAATTTTTATCCACTTCTTTAATCAGGGCTGAATAATTTTGTTTTCCATACACAATTAAACAATCAATACCACCCCTACTCACCGCTTGCCCTATCCGTCGCATGTCGGTTGCTAAATGGGTATTTTCTCCTCGAAGTCCACCAAACAGGAAAATTTTCCTTCCCGGAATCGATAATTTCATCAAGCTGCGCAAAGCTTGATCGATCGATTGGGGATCTGAACAGTAAATGTCATTGATAAATGTCGCCCCTAACGAACTTTTCCAAATCTCTGTTCGCATAGGTTCAGGGGAATGATTTTTTAACGTCGCGCAAATCTGTTCATAAGGCACTCCTAACTTCCAAGCAGCCTTACAAGTCATGTTGATCAAGTCTAAGTAATAATAAAAACCTGTTGTCATCTGTCCATGGAAAGGTTCCCTTCCAGGAAAATCAACCCGATAGGGAATAATCAATTTTTCTGAACCGGGTAGTGCAGTTGCGTGGGGTAAATCTCCATACGGATGATTCCAGAAATAGGGAGACGCATATAGTTTTCCTAAAAAACTTTCCAAAAGAGGATGTTTCGGGAGCAATACCCACCCGTCCTGTCCTGGATGAGATAACAATTTAAGCATTTCATGGGCGGCTGTCGCCATATCTCCAAGAGTCGCACGATGTTTCTTTCCCAAATGAGTGAGAATGGCGTAATCGGGTTGAATAATCCTCTTCAAGACATCCATTTCCTCCTTTTGGGAAATTCCAGCCTCAATGATTGCAAATTCATGCTCTTTTCGTATTGTAAGCAAACTTAAAGGAACTCCGATCTGGCTGTTAAAGCTTTCAGGAGAGGCTACTGTTTTTTTTGACGTGTTGAGAAGGGTGTATAGAAGGTCTTTCACCATGGTTTTTCCGTAAGAACCTGTGATGGCGATCACCTTGCATCCCATTTCCTTCCGGTAAGCACCCGCAATTTCTTGGAAAGCTGTCAAAGGATTATCGACTTTCAATAGGCATGTATCTTTTAATTCTTCCAGCGGCTTCCATCCCTTTTTGACCAGAGCATAATGCGCTCCGAAGCTCGCTGCCCGCTCTACAAATTGATGGCCATCACTTTGCTGTCCTGGGAGAGCTACAAATAGAGATAAGGGGGAATCGACCCGTCTTGAATCAGTTGTGATTTGGTTCACGACAGCGGGCTTTGAAACATCACCCCCTGCAGCTGCAAAACCACTCCACAGCCTTAAATCGAAATTGTCCATAATATCTCCAAACGAGAATGCTGCCTATTAATGCAAACGGTGTCCATATGGCTAATCCCGGAGGCAAAACTTGCCTCTCTCCTAACACTGTGGCCGCATTCATAACCAAATAAGCAGCGACCAATCCAAAAATGCTTCCAGCATAAATGAAAAAGGCTTGAAGCCTTCGCGTAAATTGAACGCAAAATGGCGCAGGTCCCAAAACTGCAAACAAACACAACCAGGGCATCGCCAACTTCCGGTAAAATACCGTTAACTTCTGCGCATCTTTTTCACTTAAGGTTCCTTCTGCATAGGGAAGCTTTTCCCACAATTCGTTCAAGGCTAACTCTTCAGGAGGGGTTATCGTTTCCAGTAAACCTTGTTCACTGAATAACATTTCCTTAAATAATACGCGGGGTAGGGATTCTATAACTTTTAACTCACCTTGACCATTCCTGACAATATGATCCACCTGTACACCTTCAGGAATAATCCCATGTGGATCCAAAGTTTTCATTCGGTATAATTCATCGATAGATCGGATCCAATACACATCAAAGAATTTTTTAGTTCCATTGTCATAATGGTAAAAAAGTAAAGGTGTGCCATCCTCTAGAGTCAAATGGCGCACTTCTGGGTATTTGTTTGAAACACTATGCTTTAATGCTTGCTGGGTATTGAAAATTTTTAGCTCCCCTAAAGCATAAGGGAGTAAAAACTGCGAATTCAAAAAGATGATTGTTGCGCCAATCAACCCGAGCACCACAAAAGGGCGAAGTAACACCTTAAGTTTAATCCCGCTAGCCATTAAAGCAACTAACTCGCGACTGCTGTTTAACATACATAAGGTCCGAACTGTTGCGATCAGAATCCCAAAGGGAAGAATAATATCCAGCCTTTTCACGAACTCGGCTGCATAATAAAGCGCCATCGACCCCCATGTTAGCTTTACATGTTGATGATGAAATGTCCCTGTATGGCTCGCATAGTCGATTAATATGTACAATCCATAAAAGCAAAACAGGAAAAGGAAAAAGACCCCTAGCCACTGCCTTAAAAAATAACGTTGCCAGATCTTCATCTTAGCCAACTCCCTGATTTACTCGACGTAAACTCCACCAAGAGGCCCCCATCATGACCAACAAAGGCGCAAAGTATAAGGTTACGGAGGCTTCTAATAAATGATCGATCCCTTTTCCTGCAAAGAAACAGATTAAGTAAAGTGCTCCTAAACCGATCACAATCGCAACCTTGTAATGGCTTTTCATGCGACTGATCGATACCCCAAAGGCTGCTCCCAATAATGTGAATGCAAATACCGCCAATGCTGCAGAGGCTCTTCTGGCAATGTCTGAGTATACTCGATTGATACTTCTTTGAATCTGTTTCAGTTCGCTAATGGGCGCATTGCGATCTTCTGCGGCTTTCAATTGTGTGTAGTCATCTTCTAGACGTGCCCATAATAAACCCAAACGCAATTGGTCATTGTTTACTGACAGGACTTTTTTTTGCAGAAGGGGAGAAAATTCACCGATTGGAGTCTTTGCTGATCCCAAATTCTCAATGATCAAATCTGGAGTGCCTTCATCAAGACTCGTAATCAAAGTCAATTGGCGGCCGCTAAAGATCTCTGGATCTGCCTCCAAATTTTTGGCGACTAAGATATTCATCCGTTCACTATTGGGATTGGGCATTGCCACAATAGCGTCAGATGCAATCTCTCCCATCTTTGAAGGCCCAAAGGTATCAAAATAGATTCCTTTAAGACGCATCAGATGTTTATGATGTAAAAGTAGCAGGGGATTGATCGAACGAAGCTCATTTTTCAATTGATTTGTTTGCAAATGGGAGTGAGTACTCACCTCGGAAACAAAGTAAAAATTCAGTGCGGACAGGCCCACAGCGCCAATCAAAAGGGGGGTCAAAATTGTTTTTAAGGACATGCCTGAGGCGCGTAGAGCCGTCAACTCATGCGTTGCCGATAATTGCTGAAACAATAGGATCGAAGATAATAAACAAGAGACTGGGATTGCAATCGGCAAAATCAAAGGGATTTGATAAAGGATAAAAAGTCCCAAAAACTTCAATTGAGGTCCCAAAGAAGCAAAATGGGCGATCTCATCCAATCTCGAAGTCAAAAGCACGGCGATAAACGCAAATAGCGCTAACAACAATACTTTAAAATACTGTCCTAATACATAGAGCCAAAGTACAGGCATAAAAAATCGCTACAATTATAATCTGACTAATTATACTTGAAAGCTTTTATATTAAAAGGATTTATACCGCTCGACTTTGTACAATTTTTGCCATCGTCTTCGGAGAGAAGCTTCCCGCAGCTAAATAAATTTCTCGGAATGGGTAAAAATACCCTTTCCTTCAAAATTTATTACGCTGCAGTTTGCTTCTCTCTGAAGCCGAGGGCAAAAATTGTACAAAGTCGAGTACCGAACGTGATTCAAAATTTCGTTCATGTAATTTTCTTTGCCTTCCATTGATCATTGTTACCTATAAAAAAATGAACGGGAAGGCAATTATCAATGACCCAATCATGATCGGATATGCCCATTAAACAACAGATCGCCCAATGAATTCCACCGTGCGCAACTATTAAAGTTGGCCCCTGATAAGAAAGAGCCCCGTTGATTCCATTGAGGGTTTTTTGCATAAAGTTTTTTACATGAGGCTGGTGGCCTTGATAGGCCCTCGTACCCAAAGCGGTCATATCATTCCAAACTTGCATTGAACACTCGCCAAGATCTGGCATTTCGTAATGATCCGCTTGTAAACGTAGGGTGATGGTTTCTTTGGTTTCCTTTGCTCTTTTCAATGGACTACAACATACAGATTTAATTGGAAGAGTTGCGATTATTGACTCTATCGCTTGGGCTTGTCGATGGCCAGTAGCATTTAGTGAAATATCTTCATGATCTACTTTACAGCCTGAGATATTATAGTCTGTTTGTCCATGACGGACGAAATAAAATTCTTTTCTTACAATCACGAATCCCCGATTTAGAATAGAAGTTCAGATTTTTGGTTTTATAACCCATAAAGAATGGGAGTTTTAAGAGAGAAGTATAACCAATTTGAAGTCGGAAATCTATAGGGAGTTTGACAACTGTAAAAACACTGGCAAGATTTGTAAACCGTTCAAACAATCCAAAATTTGTTGTTTGCTAAGTAGAGTAACTAAGGGGCTCTCTTCAACATAAAGTTCCTGTATTTTTTTAATAAGTTGTTGTTTAAGCTGCTGAAATACAAGATGTTGCAGAAAATATTTAGTGCGCGTTGTCGCACTAATGTGCTATTTTCAGACAAAGTAATGAAGAAATGATTCATGATATGAATGATAAAGAAGAAGAGTTGCCACATTTCGCATTGACTGGAGAAATTTTGGGCTGCTGCTTTGAAGTGATGAAAGAGCTCGGTCCTGGTTTTCAAGAAAATGTTTACAAAAACGCCCTTTTAATTGCAATAGAGAACAGGGTTTGCAAGTAGAAACTGAGCAGTCTTTTAAGGTGGTTTTTCGGGGGCGAGTGATTGGCCGATATAGAGCTGACCTTATTGTTGAAAGAACAGTTGTTGTTGAATTGAAATGTTGTGAGAGTTTGGTTAGCGAACATCAAGCGCAATTGTTCAACTATTTAAGAGTTTCGAACCTTCATGTGGGACTATTGGTAAACTTTAGACGAAGAAAATTGGAATACAAGAGACTGCATGGGGCAGAAATTTGTGATGAGCTAGGGGAAATGCAGTCTGAGGAACCTGTTCCGTTTTAATTCTTAAAAAATTTATCATTCATATCATCATATCATTTTTTCATTAAGGCCAAAAATCATTGCTGTACGACGCTTTTGAATTTTCTTGGTAGTTAGTAGTTTAAACTAACTTTGTCGCACTAATTGGCACAAGTCAGGAAGTATAACCAATTTGAGGTCGGAAATCTATAGGGAATTTGACTACTGTAAAGACACTGGCAAGATTTGTAAACCGTTCAAACAATCCAAAATTTGTTGTTTGCTAAGTAGAGTAACTAAGGGGCTCTCTTCAACATAAAGTTCCTGTATTTCTTTAATAAGTTGTTGTTTTTTTTTCTCTAAAGATTGTTTTTTTTCATCGTCACGGGGAGGTGGAGAATATTCTCCCACCAGATCTGCGGCTCTTGAGCTCAATTGCACATTTTTGTTCTGCCGCAGAGTTATAAAATTTTCTTGA
>CAVPVT010000020.1:0-21919 GCA_963709145.1 Parachlamydiales bacterium | reverse complement strand
GTATTGTTACCGGCCACAAAAAAGTCTGAAGTGAGGGAACCATTCAAAGAAGAAGCTATTGCATGAGCGGGGAAAAACCAAAGAATTTCTTCTACCGTCTAGAATGGTCAGCTTTAGTCAGCGTTATCAGCATAATTCTATTATTTTCTGGATCTATCATTGTGACTGTCATCGCACCCAATTATGTGGAGAGGGAATGGATCGAACCTTCGAGTCCTTATCAAGTCCAAATGTATGAAGTTTCCGACCCTAATTTTTATATCAGTTCGGGATCGCAAGGTGCGAACGATCTCCAATTTGTTTATCATTTGAAAAATGATTACACACTGCTTGCTTTTCAGGATTCAGCTACAGTTAAGGTCTTGGCGCCACCTGAACTTGAAAAATATGTGACTAGACAAAACGATCCTCATTTGAAATTGACTTCTAGACTGCTTATGTTGCGTAAACCAGCTGATAAAGAAAAAGCGCAAACAATGGTCAAAGATTTGCAAAATAAATGGGAGCAAGCCCACCCAAACTGGAAAGAAAAAAAGTTAACTCCAATCAATTACATTATCATGGAGATCTACGATCCAAAAGTGGAAGAAGCTTTTGCGGTCGGACAAACAGATGGGATTTTAGATAATTGGATCGACAAAGATAAATATGAACTGCTTGAAGGTCCCAAGCAAAAATATCACACCATGCATGGAGTGATCTATGTCAGCAATCCCACTTTGTATCGATATAAGGTGAAGAAATATGATGGGCTAGCGAGTTGGTTTTACGACCCTGATGGCCAAGAGATTAAATCTTACCAAGAGTTGACTTCTCCTCCACTCGCATTTATCTCTCGGAAGGATTTGATTCGCGAAGGCGAAGATGTGTATCGGATAGAAGGATGTTGGTATTGTCATACGGATCAAACACGCACATTAATTCAAGATGTTGTATTGAACGGAGCTCCCAATTTTCCCGCCCCACCTTCATCTCCAAACGAATATATTTATCAACATATCACTTTTCCCGGTACAAAACGGAATCGACCCGATTTATCACGAGTCGCCATCAAACGGCCAAGTCGTGACTGGCACAGGGCCCATTTCTGGGCACCAAGGACTCAAAGTGCGGGTTCAATCATGCCGTCGTTTAGGCACTTCTTTGATGCTCATCCCCGTGAAACAAATCCAGCAGTGCCGGGGGTTCCTAATCGGCAGTTTGAGGGGATTTACCAATATTTAATGACCAAAGGGACTAGGATTACTCCCCCAACTCAGGCGTGGTGGTTAGGACTTGATCCTGTACAAACAATTGATATTATCGAAGGTCGGAAGACGGTCAAATGAACGGGGGTGTCGATGGCTTTGGAGTACAAGGTCTTTATTTGTGCATCGGGTCGATGATCACGTTATCAGGAAGTGCAGCGCTTCTGTTTTTTTATTTTTGGCGAAAAGGGCTGCTTGGAATGGATGAAGAAGCAAAGCATAAAATGATGAATGAGGATTACGATGACAAACCACAATGATGAAATCGAAGAGTATGGAACAAGTGGAATTACTTCAAAAGATTCCCCAATTCCGCGCTGGTTAATTTTGACTTATTTAATTTTGCCAGTCTTAGGGATTATCGGTATGTATGTCTATTGGAATGGAAGTCACGGCTTTTTAGATCCAGGCCATTGGCATGAATTGCAAAAAGTGGCGAATACCACCCTACCCGAGCCTCCTCCTCAAAATCCGCAGGAATATAAGTATCCTTAATAATTTTGCAGAATCAATTGAACGAGGACTTGCATTGTGTTTGCTCGAAGATTTTTATCGGTAAGTTCATAAATATTATTGGTTTTTATGACTTGAAATTCTTCGATTTGAGCCGCTTGAGTTTTGACGCTTAAGATATAAACAGGGCGATAATAAGAAGAGTTTTTTGAAGTTTCAAAATAATAAGAGCCGACAGGGGTATTTTCACTTTCTAAAGAAAACCTTTTCAATCGTTGATGGGGGATGGGGAGGAGTAAATTCGTTTTCATTTCCTCAATAAATTCCTCAACACTCTCATATTTTTGAGGGGCGTAGCAGATTTTTTGATAAGGATTGCAGGAAATTGTTTTGTTAGTTTGAGTGATGGTTGCGATAATTTTGCCATTATTAATTGTGATATAATATTCGGAAACTCGTGTTATTCCTTTAATGGCAAGCACATATTGATTAGATTTAATTTTTTCACCCCCATCTTTTACGGGGTAGATGAAAAACGTTTTTAGCAGAGAAGTTTTCAAAACGCCGCTTGGATTGACATTGGGATCTGGAAAATAAAACGATTGATTTCGGATGCTTTCTGATAAATTAAGGTCATTATTTACATTCATAAGAGCCGATAACCTCTCGTTTCAGACAGAATTTTCTCCAGAAATAGAGAGGAATTCCCAATATAAGTGCGCCTAACCCCCATAGAAGTTGTTCTGGGGAAGCTTCCATGAGGAGAAGGACGCTAAAGACGATCGCGAACATCGGTACCACATAATTCCATGGAAAGATTAAGAAACTATTGGGATTCATTTTCCGTTTTTGGAAAACGAGCACAGCCATGCATGTGGGAATATATTCAGCAAAACGGGAAATAACGCTGATCACAGCGAGTTGCATAAAGCTGCCTGATAAAGCAACAAGAATCGTCAGCAGTACGGTAATTAATATGGCGAGATAGGGGGTTCCGAATCTACTGTTTTGCGCAATTATCGCTGGGACCATCCGATCTTGGGCCAAAGCGACGCCACTCCTTGGGCTTGTAAACGATTGGGCAATGTTAATTCCACCAATCGAAATCAATGTCCCTATTGTGATAATCCACTTTCCAGTAGGGCCAAGGATAGAGTTTGCGACTTCGGCGACGGGAGCTGCATTATTGGCGAGTGAACTTCCCAAAGTTCCCATCGCGATCATTTGAATTAAAAAATACACAACAGCAGTAAATGCGATCACAACGATCAGCGCTATGGGTAAATTTTTACGGGGGTTGTCCATATCTTCCGCAGCCACAGCTAACGTTTCAAAGCCGCTGAATGCAAAGAAGATCACTAAGGCAGCTGCGCCAAATGCATTTATTTCAATGTGTGTGGGTAGGACCGGGGTTAAATTAGAACTATTAATAAAAAATACGCCTATACCAATCAGGAGCATTAAAGGGATGAGTTTAGCGATCGTGATGATATTATTGAGATGTTTCATGACGTTGATCCCTAAAATATTGATCAATCCCAAACCACCCACAATTGATACGACTAAAATACTTTTATAAGGGTCTTCCATAGCTACAGGCCAAACCGCACTTAAGCCGGTAATAAATCCCATCACCAATGTAGCCCAGGCGATAATGGAGACAGCCCATCGCATAAAGCCTACCTCAAAACCGACGAATTCTCCAAATGCCTCTTTAGCATAGATGTAGGCGGCGCCATTGCGTGAAAAAATCCCTGCGCATTCTGCAAAGCAAAGGGCAATCGCGGCGACGATTATAGTGACGAATAAGTACGCTAGGATACTCCCTGTCCCTACGAGTGACATGACTTGACCTGGAAGAAGGAAAATTCCCGACCCGATTACACTGTTTATCCCGAGGAGAATGATGCTATAGAGTCCAAACTTGGAAGATTTATTTTGTTTCAATCTTTGACCTCTTCTTCTTTTGAGAGGCTTTAACAAAGGCGGAGAAAATTTTAAGCATCTCTGGATGGTGACGGATCATCATTTCTGGATGCCATTGAACTCCGAGCAAAAAGTTTGCATGATGATTTTCAAAAGCTTCGATGATGCCATCCCGGGCTCTTGCACTTACCCGAAAACCAGGTGCGATATTTTTGATCGCTTGGTGATGGAAACTATTGGTCATGATGATGTCGGTTTTGAAAATCTTGTGCAGTAAAGTGGAGCGCGAAATTTCTACTGTATGGGCTTCTTCATACCGTTTTGCTTTTTGAACATGCTGGATAGAACTTGTGGAATAATGAGAAAGGTCTTGGTATAAGCTTCCTCCAAAAGCGACATTCAAAATTTGCATGCCTCTGCATATGCCTAGAATGGGTTTTTGAAGTTCATACGCGATTTTGATGACTTTGAGTTCGAATGTATCCCTTTCTGGATAAATGAACTGCAAAAGTGAGGAGGGCTCTTCATCATAAAGAAGCGGATTGACATCCCATCCACCCGAAAGCATCACCCCGTCTAATAGCGCGATTTGGGAGCGGATAGAGTTTTCATCTTGCACTACCCCAAAAACGATCGGAATCCCCCCAGCTTGATGAATTGCTTGAACATAATCTTGCGTTAAACAGCATCGTTCTTGGCCATGGAATGGATCTTCGTCGGAGATAAGAAGTGTAGGAGTAATTCCTATAATAGGTTTGCTTTTCATATAGTTTATTTATAAAATATAATTAATTATAAACTATTTATATTAAAATATCAAATTAAAATTATCCGAAATTATCAAAAATTAACTATTTAAATAAATGCTTAATTTATTTATAAGGTCATTAATAAATCAATTACTAAGGATAGATATGGAATATATAGGTGGAATGGGAGATGTAGGTCATCTTCAGGTTCATGTATTGCATGCTAATAATAAGATAGATCCCATAAGCTTACTTCCTGATGAGTTAATTCTTAAAATATTTTCATATCTCAATGCCTCTGAGCTTTCAAAAAGCTGTCGTGTAAGCAGCGCATGGTGCGCCTTAGCCAGAGATGATAGCCTATGGAAGGTCATGTATTTAGCAGCAGCCTCGTTTGGCAAAGAAGATTATGAAAAGAAATATGGAATAACAATTCAAGACGCTCCTCCTATCCCTAAAGATCATTATGAGATCCTCAAAAGTCGTGACCCTGTTTGCCCAGAAAAGAAGATGGTCGAGAACTGGATGTTTTTACTCAAAGTTCCCATGATTGATGAAAAGCAGCCTTTCGACCTGGAGGGCATGAAAGCCCTTGTAACATCCAAAAAGATCCATGAGAAAGGATATCAATATATTTTCCAACCTATTATTGCTGCAGATAAACTGAAGACTGTTGAAAAAACTCATTGGATCTTGATCAGAAAGATTGTTGATGGAACCAGGAGTAAGAATTTGGAGGAACAAAAAAAATTCGTTCTGGACTATAGTGAGCAAACTAAAGTTGCGCATGAAATTCCTTCAACAAGAGATTATGTTTTTTTCAATTTTGCAGCCTTTACTAAATATGGAAAACGGCCCTATGGCGATAATCCTTGGACCTATGGACGCAGCTTAGATACATTTGAAGGCTGCCCCACTGTTGTTGGGGGTTTTTCCCCGGTCGGTCTCCATGTCAACCGCAGCTCTTGGAACATTGAGGAAATTGGTGTCGGCCTTCTGCGGAAGTTTTAAGGCACTTGGGACTCGGTTACTTGGTTTTTGGAAAAGTGCCCTTGTTTTTGTGTCCGTTAAAAGCTTATTGAAAATCAAAGCGAAAAAAGGTCTTGTGCTGTTTGGAGAGGGATTCTTATGGTGCAAAAAAAGGACATAGCTCGCAATATCCATTCCTTAGCTAAACTTTTATTTGTGGCATCTTTCATTTCGCTTACCAATTTTGTCGTCAATGGATTAAAATAATGGCGATGTTTCTAAATAACTACTGAGCCAGCTAAAGAGCCAGTATCGGATTAGCGAAATAATAATGGAAGAAGATGTCAGCCGTTTCTGTCATTATTGTGACCCATAACGACGTGGGCATGGTGCATAAAGCCGTTGCCACTTTGCGAGAACAAACGTTAATCCCAAAACAGATAGTGCTAGTCGATAGTGGCTCAAAAGATCCAAGTTTTTTAAATCGATATAGTGATGTTGAAGGAATTGACACCCTGTTTTCTAAAACTAATCTTGGTTTCGCCGGTGCCAATAATTTTGGATACCTTTGTCTAGAACCTGATATCGATTACGTATTCTTTATGAATCCCGATGTTTTTTTAGAGCCCGACTTTATAGAAAGGGGCGTAGCTTTAATGAATGCCCATCCCGATTGGGGGGTAGTATCTGGAATGTTACTAGGTTATGATTTTTATAAAAATCAGCCCACTAGCAAATATGATAGCACAGGGATTTTTCAAACTTGGTATGGAAAATGGTATGACCGGGGACAAGGAGAAGATGTTTCCCCAGGGAAATATAACCAACAGCAAGAAGTTAAAGCTTTATGTGGGGCTGCTCAATTTTGCCGCGCAAAAGCATTAGTCGATGTGCAATCGATTTGGAAAGAGATATATGACTCCAAATTTTTCATGTATAAAGAAGATATCGATCTTTCTTTCCGATTGAAAAAAGTTGGTTGGAAATTGGTTTACTCCCCTGAATTAAAGGCTTACCATTGCAGAGGTTGGAACTCAGATAGGACCAAGGTGTCAAGACAATTGCGCCTGCTATCGGCAAAAAATGAATTGCGAGTACATTGGCGGATGGGTTCATGGATCGGAGTTATGTATTCATTAATCAAATATGTCGCGGTGTTGTGTTTCAATGTATAGCCAATCGGTAACTATTTATCCTTTTTCGCTCAAATTCTTATGGGTTTTACCTTATTACATTATGCTAATTACTGGGGTTATTCTTCCTTCCGATGGCAATCACGGACTTTTAAGCTTTAAAAGTCTTGGATTTTTAGGAACAGGAGGTTCTCTGATCCTTCATCTTTTAACCCAGCGCCATTTTGTATATCAACAATTTCAGGCGATGTTCGCTTTTTTGCTTTTTTTGACTTTTCTATGTGTGTGGATGCTTTTGGGGGATATGAGCAATAGAATTCCTTGGGAAAGTCAATTTGATCAGTTTAAGATTTTTTTAATTACTGGTTTTGTCTGGGCGGTGAGCATCTATTTTCTTTCGGCACGCTTAATTACCGTCCAAGGAATTATGAAGACGGTTATCTATGCCAATTTCATTTACTGTGCTGGAAAGGGGATTTTGTTTTTAGGTCATGTTTTGGGAGTGTTCAATGTCTTCGATGTTTTGCAAACATTGGGATTTCGATTTATGAGCATGGGAATTTTAGGAGATTTTTCCCGTCTGCAAACTTCTGTGGATATATTGACACCCTTTTTATTTTATTTTGTCTTGCAGTCGGAGTATTTCAATCTCACTTTTCCAAAAGGGTTTAAAGCCCTCTACAGTCTAGTAGCCTGGATGTCAATTGCTTTAAGTTTTTCTAGGTTCTTGCTTGGAGTTGGAGTGATCAGTTATCTGCTTTATCTTGTCACGTTGCGAGGGACAAAGCTTTTTAAAGCTTTCCTCATTGGGGCAACGATAGTCATAATCGCAATTGGAATAGTGGGTTGGGAGAATACCGAAATCCTGATTGAGAAACGGTTTTTTAGTAATGAAACTTCGGCTTCAGATTTAATTAGAATGGAGCAATTAGAGGATGTAGTGACTGAGTTTGAGCAACACCCATTTTTGGGCAAGGGATTGGGAAGTTATGCTGAGGGTAATGTGAGGGACGGGGAGCTGCGCTACTCTTATGAAGTGCAGTGGGCTGCATTTTTGATGCAGTTTGGAAGTATAGGCCTGTTTATTTTATGTATTCCTTTAGCCATCATTTTCTGGAAATTGCTAGTCCCTCCCGTAAGCCTCTTGCGCTTCACATTCTTGATTTTATTTTTTATTTGGCTTCTTTCGGGGCTGACCAATCCTTTCTTGATCTCCTTGACAAGCGGTATCGTCTACACTCTGTTTTACCTTGCGAGCATTGATCACTAATCAATAAACCCCAAAGGATAGAAATCGGTGTAAGGGAAATATCGAAATTTGGGACTTGGCTTTTCTAATGCTACTTGGGTCTTTTGCAAAAAGATGGAACCCTGCAGAAGGATGCTTCGACTTCCATTCTTTAGACCTTTTTAATTGTTCATACAAACCTGAAGCCTCAATTTCTAGAATAAGGTTTTACTATGAAGCCTCAATTTCTAGAATAAGGTTTTACTATAATGATCCCGTGCTCGACACTCCTGACATGACACGGGATCATTACTCGACGAATAGATTAAAAAAATAGCAAAAGCGTTTTGGGGTAATTTCATTTTTTAAAGGATCGAATTTCTCTCGGAAAAATTAACATCGAGAAATCCTCTAAGACCAAGATTAAGACCAAGACTGAAAAAAAGCAGAAAACGTTAACTTTTACTGTAACTATTAATACGTTCTGTCATTTTCGTTCTTGATCTTGATCTTGATCTTGATCTTGATCTTGATCTTGATCTTGATCTTGATCTTGATCTTGATCTTGATCTTGATCTTCATCTCTATCTCTTTCTCAACTCTTTTTTTTAATGAGAGAGATAGGTATAGATGTAGAAAAAAGGAAAAGTGATGGCTAAGCAGTTGATATTGGTCACAGGAGTCAGCGGCAGGATCGGATCTCTAGTCGCCAAAAAATTTAGTGGGCCTGAGTATCAAGTTGTTGGATTCGATATCGTGGAACCAAAATACAAAGCTGACAACTTTGCCTATATTCCGATGGACTTAGGTTCGCAAGAAGGAGTTGATAACGCATTTGCACAGGTTAGAAAACAGTTTGGCGATCGGATCACATCCTTTATTCACTTAGCCGCTTATTACAATTTTGCCGGCGGCAAATGGGAAATGTATGAAAAAATCACCATCGAAGGGACAAGAAAAGTTCTAAAGGCATGTCAAACTTTTAAAACAGAACAGTTTATATTTTCGAGCACCCAATTAATTTATGCTCCATGCGAACTGAATCAAAAAATTAATGAAAATTGGCCTTTAGATGCTAGCTGGGAATACCCACGCTCCAAAATCGAAACGGAAAAAGTGATGCGGGAAGAGCATGACAAAATCCCGATCGTAATTTTGCAAATAGCTGGTTGCTATGATGATGAATGTCATTCTATTCCGATTTCCAACCAAATTCAACGGATCTACGAAAAGCAATTTGCAAGCCGTGTCTTCCCCGGCAATATCACTCATGGGGCCCCTTTCTTGCATTTAAATGATCTCGTGGATGTCATCTGGAATGCTGTTCAGAAAAGGACCCAATTAGGGCCAGAGTTAACCGTGATTGTAGGTGAAGAAGAAACCTTAAGCTACGATCAGTTGCAAAGAAGAATCAGTACGTTAATCTTTGGTAAGGAAATACATACAATCCGAATTCCCAAATGGTTTGCAAAAATGGGTGCATGGATTGAGGATCATACTCCTTTCCTTCCCCCTTCATTCATCAAACCCTGGATGATTGACCTAGCTGATAATAACTATATTCTCGATTGCAGCCGTTTGAAAAAAACGATCGGCTGGAATCCGAAGAATTCAATCCAAACTACACTGCTAAAAATGATCGATTCGCTTAAAAATGATCCCCATCAATTTTACGAAAACAATGGACTTACACCTCCCAGATGGTTCAAATCTTTCGAAAAAGGGCAGTAAGCGATTATGGAAGTTGAAAGCGGCTCGGGTGTCCTTTACGACCGTTGGATTGAGAAGCATGAGCGGACAATCTGGACCCGTTTCGCAATCATCGCTTTAGGGATATGGCTTTTGACCGACCAAGATACTTTTGGTTTGCGTCAAGGCAATATCAAAATCAATGATTTAGTATGTGGAATTCTTTTGATCCTCTTTGGTGCACTCGCTTTATCGCCAAAAAGAGCATGGCCAGCTTGGGGAACAGTAGGAGTCGGAATCTGGCTTGAGCTAGCACCTTTAGTTTTTTGGGCTGGAAGTTCTACCGCTTATTTAAATGATACAATCGTAGGAGTCTTCGCTATTGCTTTTGCAATTTTAATTCCGGGGACGCCTAAATTGATCGAAGATATGGGTCCTGAAATCCCTAAAGGCTGGAGTTACAATCCATCTTCCTGGCTACAACGTCTTCCCGTGATATCTTTAGCTTATTTCTGTTGGTTATGTGCACGTTATATGGCGGAAGAACAACTTGGCTATATCCACGATGTTTATGATCCTATTTTTGGGAATGGGACGATGAATGTGATCACGTCTCAGATTTCGAAAGATTTTCCCGTCTCAGATGCTGGATTAGGAGCATTTGCCTACACGATTGAGGTTTTAATGGGGTGCAAAGGAAGCGCACGTCGCTGGCATACAATGCCTTGGATGGTAATTTTCTTTGGAATCCTTGTGGTTCCAGTGGGCCTCATTAGTATTGTACTGATCATGCTGCAGCCTTTAGCGGTAGGTTCATGGTGCGGTTGGTGTTTGCTGACGGCGGCGATGATGCTATTGATGGTCACATTGACGATTGATGAGGTCTTTGCGGTTTTACAAGTTCTTTTTAATGCGAAAAAGTCGGGAAAATCTTTTTGGAAGGTATTTTGGCATGGGGATCCGAGCGCGGAAGGGGCTTTAGATACAAGGACCCCAAGTATCAGCGGGAATTTAAGTAAAGTTTTTTACGCGATGGTGTGGGGAATGCGTGTGTCTTGGAATCTGTTGTTGACGATCTTGATTGGGGGATGGTTGATGTTCTCCCCAGAAAAATTAGGGGTGGTTAAGCTGCTTGCAGACTTAGACCATATTTTTGGGGCATTGATCGTGACAGCTTCCGTTGTTGCCTTTGCTGAGGTGATGAGGGCAGTACGTTATTTTAATATTCTATTTGGAGGAGTCGTGCTTGTCTCTGCATTAATTTTAGGGACTATTCATGATCCAAAGTATGTCTATGATATGGTTGCAGCGATATTGGTAATTATCTTAAGCATCCCAAAAGGTAAAATCTATGAATCTTATGGGATGTGGGATCGGTATATCGTTTAAAAACCTGTACTTGACAGCCTCTTAGAGGAATTGCTATGAATATATTTAAAAAAGCGATGACTCATGTCTGAGTATTATCCGGTTTACATTTACTTTGCGCTCATTGCGTTGATCACTCTTGCCATTGTGTTTATTTCGGGGATTATTCCATCACGGAAGACTTCCAAAGAGAAATTTCTTCCTTATGAATCGGGAATTTTGACCAAGACGAATCTATTACACGAGCGGTTTCCTTTGCGCCATTATCTTGTAGCTTTAATGTTTCTTGTATTTGATATTGAGGTCATTTTTCTGTATCCTTGGGCGGTCATTGGCAAGCAGATTGGACCGTTTGCATTTTATGAGATGCTGTTCTTTTTGTTAGCCTTACTCGTGGGATTCGCTTATGTCTGGAAGAAAAAGGGGTTGCAATGGGATTAACACAGCAAGAAAAGATACCTTTTTTAGTAGCACCTCTAGAAATGTTGGTCACATGGGCGCGCGGTAATTCGATGTGGCCCCTTCAGTTCGGCCTGGCGTGCTGCGCGATTGAGATGATGTCGACCGCAGCGAGTCGTTACGATATGGCCCGATTTGGTATGGAAGTGTTTCGTGCCTCACCCAGGCAGAGCGATGTGATGATCGTGGCTGGGAGAGTGAGTCAAAAGATGGCGCCAGTCCTAAAGACAATCTATGATCAAATGTTGGAGCCTAAGTGGGTAATCGCTATGGGAGATTGTTCATCAAGTGGTGGAATTTACAACAATTATGCAGTCGTTCAAGGGGTAGATAAGATAGTGCCTGTCGATGTTTATGTTGCTGGATGTCCTCCAAGACCTGAAGCGTTGCTTGATGGGCTTCTATTACTGCAGAAAAAGATAAGAAATGAACGTCCGTTTAAAAAGAAACATGATTATATGAACTATCCCAGCAAGTATAATCAGCCTCTGGGTCAAGATTTCGAGGAACATGAAAACCGCTGAAGCTATCCAAAAATTGAAGTCAACCTATTCTGATGTTATTCTCAGTGAAGTGGAATTGTATGGTCAGACGACCCTGGAAGTGGCTAAAGAGAAATTAAAAGATGTTCTTAAATTCTTTAAGCAAACGCCCGAGCCAGGTTATGTCGTTCTCATGGATTTGACAGGAGTTGACTATTTGGAACCTGAAAAACGGACCAAAGTCATCTATTGGTTACACAATCCGTTAACATATGAACGAGTGCGCATCATAACGTATGCGAGACGTAACGATTCTTTACCTTCTGTGACAGATCTTTGGGAAGGTGCAGATTGGTATGAAAGGGAATTATTCGATTTGTGGGGAGTAGTCTTTGATGGGCATCCTGATTTAAAACGGATTTTGATGCCTGATGATTGGGTAGGTCATCCGTTGAGGAAAGATTATGCTTTGACGGAAGAACCTGTAGAATTTAAGCATGGTGTCAAACCCAAGGTTCCTTCTGAAATTATTCCTAATGTAAAAAACCGAGAAAAATTTAACCTCCTTGGGACATATGCCAAAAGCACTGACAGAGGATGAGCTAAAACAGGTCGATCCTGGCGATATCATGGAGCTTAATCTAGGGCCCCAACATCCCTCTACTCATGGTGTTTTACGGATAAAGCTTCATTTAGATGGAGAAGTTGTCCTTTCTGCTGAGCCGGTGATCGGCTATCTTCACACAGGTGTTGAGAAAGAGTGTGAGACGCGCACTTACATGCAGATTTTTACCTTGATTGACCGTTTAGATTATTTGTCAGGGCCAGCAGAAGAGCAGGCCTTCGCTCAAACGGTTGAAAAATTAATGAATGTAAGTGTTCCTGAGAGAGCCCAAACAATTAGGTTGATTTTACTTGAACTATCCAGGATTGCCAGCCATCTGATTTGGGTGGGGACAAGCGCACTAGAATTGAATATGTCTTCGGTCTACATGTACTGCTTTGCAGAACGGGAAAAGATCTTAGATTTATTTGAGGAGATGTCTGGTGCCCGGATGTTTCCATCGTGCTGGCGAATTGGAGGGTTGGCCTACGACCTTAACCCTGAATTTGAGGCTAATACACGTCAGTTTTTGAAAGATTTTCCAAGCACATGGAAAGACCTTAATAACTTACTTACGAACAATTACGTTTGGTGTGAAAGGCTGCAGGATGTCGCTATCATCGATGTGGATACATGTCACCAGTACATGTGCACAGGTCCGGTCATTCGTGGTGCAGGAGTGCCTTATGATATTCGGAAAATATATCCGTATTTAGGGTACGAAACATACGATTTTGAGATACCGACGCGAAATGAAGCAGATTCCTACGCCCGCTATTTGGTGCGTATGGATGAAATGTTGCAAAGCGCCTCCTTGATTAGGCAAGGATTGGATAGATTGAAACCGGGACCTTATATCAATAATGATCGGAAAGTGGCGTTACCTCCAAGAAGTGAACTACCGCGAAGTATGGAGGCGGTCATTCATCAATTTAAATTGGTAAGTGAAGGAATCCATCCTCCAGTAGGGGAAATTTATCAATGTGTGGAATCTGCACGGGGTGAATTGGGCTATTATCTGATCAGTGATGGCAGTAATCGCCCTTACAGGTTACGTGTGCGTTCCCCGTCATTTCCCCATGTTGAAGTTTTGAAGAAGGTGATGAGAGGCCATTTACTCTCCGATGTGATTGTGGCCATCGCAAGTATAGATCCAATATTAGGGGATGTGGACAGGTAATGCTGAGTGAACAAACAAGAAAAGCTATTTTTGATTTACAGAAAAGATATCCTGAAAAACGTTCTGCCTTAATCCCTGCCCTGCATTTAGCGCAAGCGGAAGTAGGCTATTTGCCACGCGATATTCAAAATGAAGTCGCTGAGATGTTCGGGATTTCTCCCAATGAAGTGAACGCTGTTGTCACGTTCTACGATATGTTTTTTGAAGAACCTATAGGAAAACACATGCTGCATGTATGTAAGAATGTGTCATGCATGCTACGGGGATGTGATGAGCTTTTAGCCAAACTATGTCAAAAACTCAATGTCAAACCTGGAGGCACTACCGAAGACAAAGAATTTACCGTAATCGCTTCGGAGTGTTTAGGAGCCTGTGACCGTGCTCCAATGATGTTAGTCGATGAAAAAGTTGAGGGCCCTGTTAAAGAAGGGGATTTAGATCGAATTTTGGCTGAAGCCAAAAAAGGGCGCGGACATCCTGCCCCTGTCGAAAGGCCGGAGGGATCTCATGCCTGAACAGCGGGTTTTGATGAAATATACCGACAAACCGATGCAATTTGTCATCGATAACTATGAAGCCAACGGCGGTTATCAAGCGATCCGCAAAGCTATTTCCAATATTAAGCCTGAACAGTTAATCGATATGGTGAAACAGTCAGGATTACGCGGAAGAGGGGGTGCCGGATTTCCCACAGGAAACAAGTGGGGCTTTGTTCCTAAAGATCCCTCCCTTCCAAAATATTTAGTATGCAATTGCGATGAGAGCGAGCCTGGAACGTTTAAAGATAGGTTATTGATTGAAAAAGATCCCCATCAACTTATTGAAGGGATGATTTTGGCAAGTTATGCCATCGGTGCACAGTTTTCAGTGATTTATTGCCGTGGTGAGTACTTTGAGGCAATAGTGCGATTGACTAGAGCAGTTCAAGAAGCAAAAAAGAAAGGCTACTTGGGCAGCAATATTTTGGGGTCAAATTATTCACTGGAAATTATTGTTCATCCTGGAGCAGGTGCCTATATAGCCGGAGAAGAAACGGCTCTTCTGACTTCTTTGGAAGGATATCGCGCGACTCCAAGGCTTAAACCCCCTTTTCCAGCTGTGGCTGGGCTATATTGCAAGCCTACCATTGTCAACAATGTGGAAACTTTATGCAATGTCGTCCATATCGTTAACAATGGAGTGGAGTGGTATCAAAAGATAGGCAAGCCAAAAAATACAGGCACAAAAATTTTTCAAGTCAGCGGTCAAGTTCAAAGACCGGGTTGTTTCGAATTTCCTTTAGGTGTTTCTTTGAGGGAAGTGTTAGATATTGCTGGAGGGATGGCCCCGGGGCGTAAATTTAAGGCCTGTTATCCGGGTGGATCTTCATGCGCACTTTTGACAGCGAAGGATATCGATATTTCGATGGATTTTGAAAGTTTGACGGCTCGTAAATCCGCTTTAGGAACTGCTTCCATTATTGTGATGGATGATTCCGCTGATATGGTCAAAGTGGCACATCGATTAATGCAATTTTATCAAAATGAATCGTGCGGCAAATGTACCCCTTGCCGTGAAGGAACGCGGTGGATGGTGCAAGTCCTTGGAAGGATCGAAGCTGGCGAAGGCACTTTTATGGATTTAGATACGATTGTTCAGGTCATGCAACGATATGGCCGCGAATTCATTTTGCCCTCTAGCAGTGGGTGCCGCACCTCCGATAGTCAGCGCCATGCAAGAATTTAAATCGGAATTTGAAAACTATATACGAAATAATCCAAATGCGGACAAACGCCCTCCTATGAAAGTGGCGTATCCTTATTTATAATTGAGGACTATGAGCGAAAGAAATTGATCAATCTGACGATCGACGGAAAGGCAGTAAAAGTTCGGAAAGGAACAACTGTTTATCAAGCTGCACGGGAAATTGGAATTGATATTCCGATTTTTTGCTATCAAGATCGGATGCCACCGTTTGGAGCATGCAGAATGTGTTTGGTTGAAGTGGAGAAAATGTCTAAATTGCAGACCTCGTGCACCCTAGAAGCAACGGAAGGGATGATTGTCAAAACACAAAGTCAATTGGCAGTCGATGGACGAAAAGGGATAATTGAGTTCCTCTTGATCAACCACCCATTGGATTGCCCGATTTGCGATAGAGGTGGAGAATGTCCCCTGCAAGAAAACGCGATGAGCTGTGGTCCTGGCGAAAGCCGCTTTTTTGAAGATAAGCGGAGGTTTAAAAAACCTTTGCCACTGGGACCTGTATTAATGCTTGATCGAGAACGCTGCATTGTCTGTGCCCGTTGTACGCGATTTGGAGAGATTGTTGCCGGAGACCATGCTTTAGAATTTATCGAGAGAGGTTATAAAACGGAAGTTGGAACGCCTGACGGTCAACCAGCTGAATCGAAATTTATCGGCAACACGATTATGATTTGCCCTGTCGGAGCATTGACAAGTCAAGTCTACCGATTTCGAGCTCGCCCTTGGGATAATGATTCTGCTTCAAGCACTTGCACTCTGTGTCCCGTTGGATGCAGCATGATCTTAGATTCCCGAGATGGGGAGATCGTTCGTACCCGTTCGTGTGAAAATAAAGATGTAAACGACATCTGGATGTGTGATAAAGGATTTTTCGGCTATGAATTTACCTATCACCCTGATCGATTAACAACACCGATGATCCGTCGAAATGGAAAATTGGAACCCGCTGAATTGGGAAGAAGCGTTTACGCTGGTCGCAGAAAAATTCAAAGAGGCTCAAGCCGAATGGTAAACTGGGTGCTTTAGGGGGAAATACATTGACCGTGGAGGAAAATTATCTCTTTCAAAAATTGATTCGCGATGGAGCAGGGGTTAACAATATTGACCATCGAGTAGGAATGCCTATTCTAGAGAATCTGAGGAAGGATTAATGGGCCGGAATGGAGATTGCTATCGGCGACTGCGAAGATTTGTCTTATGCGGTTTTATGTGGACTAGATATCACAGAAGAGTTTCCTGTGATTTGGCTAAGGTTGAGCCAAGCAATCAACCGTAAACAAGCCAAAGTGTTCTTCTTTGGCAATTATGCTCCTGAAATTTCTCCCACATTGAGAAAAACAATTCTGCATGCCCCCGGAAAAGAATTGGAAACTCTAAAACAGCATCTTCCGAAGTTAAGTCACAAAATATGCCAAAAAAGGAAATAAAGGGGCAATTTTTGTAGGACGACAGTATTTGAACACAGGGAATCGAAAAGCAATTTTAGCCGAGTTGTTGAAATTCAAGATGGCTCATCCAAATTTATCGTTAAATGTAATGGAAGGGCATGAAAATAGTGCTGGGGCTGCTTATGCAGGAATGAGACCCGATTTTGGGCCGATGGGAGCCAAATTGCAAAAACCGGGATTGAATGCATTAAAAATGCTTGAAGAAGCATCCAAGAATAAATGGAACATCTTGTATGTTGCAGGTGCTGATCCTGCTAAAGAAATACCCTTCTAAATTATGGAACGAAGTTCGAAGAAATTTAGGCTTTTTGGTCGTCAATGAACTCTTTATGACTGAAACGGCCCGTCAGGCGGATGTCGTATTTCCAACCCATTCTTATGTGGAAAAGCGGGGAAGCTTCATCAATATTGAAGGGCGTGTTCAGAAATTATTACCTGGTAAAGAAATTCCTGCAGATATCTATAGTGACGGGGAAATTTTTGGGTTAATCGCTAATAAATTAGGCATTTCTATACCATTAGATCCTATATTTACAGATAGTTTGAGAGGGCATATTGAAGCAATTTGTCCTACAAGCATCGATGCTTCAAGTTCGTCCGTCGCCATACATCCTCTTTCAGCAACATTTGCTCCAGCACTATTTGATTATGGAAACCGTATGAAACACAATTCCCATGTGATTCAGTTAGCTAAGGAACCAAAAGTACGGATTCATCCGCAAGAAGGAACAAAACGTGGCCTCCAAACAAATGACAAAATTCGCATCAGCGCAAATGGAAACTCTATTTCAGCAAAAGTGAAATTAGACGATAAAGTTGCAATGAACACAGCAGTCATCCCATTAGGCTTTGAACAATTGCCGGCTCATGAATTGGCAATAAACCTCATCAATGGGATGGAAATAGAAATAAAAAAGGAATAATGAATGTCCTTGATAATTGTTTTGATCAAAGGGATTGTCTTGGCAGCGGTATTGATGGGCTTTGCTGCCTATATGACGTTTTGTGAAAGGGTGGTTTTGGCTCGACTTCAATTAAGAATTGGTCCTAATAGGGTTGGACCTTTTGGTCTCTTACAACCTATTGCTGACGGGATCAAGTTGTTGAGCAAAGAGAGTTTCATGCCCGCCCACGTAGAGAAATTCACTTATTGGCTTGCACCGGGAATTTCTGTATTTACCGCACTTTTCGTCTTTGTCTTGATACCGATCGGTGGGACCGTCACTTTATGGGGACATGAGATCAATTTATGGATAGCCGACGTCAATGCAGGAATTTTGTTTCTCCTGGCGTTCTCTTCATTGGCTGTTTATGGCATTGTCTTATCAGGTTGGGCATCTAATAATCGCTACTCCTTATTAGGGGGACTCAGGGGCACTGCTCAAATTATTAGTTATGAAATTCCGATGGGAATTTCCCTTTTGACAGTCGCTTTGATGGCTGGAACTTTGAGTCTTCCGCAAATTGTTGCCGAACAGAGCAATCATTGGTTTGTGTGGTCTAATCCTGTCGGCTTCATTATCTACATAATTACCGCATTTGCTGAAACAAATCGGGCTCCGTTTGATCTGCCAGAAGCTGAACATGAACTTACGGCGGGATACCACACTGAATATGGGGGAATGAAATTCGCGATGTTCTTCCTAGCTGAGTATGTCAACATTCTGGCAGTTTCAGCAATAGCGACAACCTTATTTTTAGGAGGTTGGTTAGGACCGGGCAATATTCCTGTAGTATGGTTCTTAGTTAAAGTAGCAGTCATTGTATTTTTCTTTATGTGGGTAAGAGCGACACTACCTCGCTTTCGTTACAATCAACTGATGAGTTTTGGATGGAAGATATTAACTCCAATCGCGATTCTGAATTTAATCATTACCGCCTATTTTATTTTGGTGTAATATGAAGCAAATGAAACAATCATTATACAGGGCTTTTAACTATCTCTGGGGCCTTTTTATTGTATTGAAATACTTTTTCAAAAAACCGGTAACAATACGTTATCCCGAGCAGAAAAGAAAGCTCCCCTCCCGTTCTAGAGGAAGACACTACTTAACTAAATGGGAGGATGGTCTCGAACGTTGTGTGGGTTGTGAGTTATGCGCTATTGTGTGTCCTTCTCAAGCAATCTATGTCAAACCAGCTCAAAATAATCCGGAACACCCTAATTCTCATGGAGAACGGTATGCTTCTGATTTTCAAATCAACATGCTGCGTTGCATTTTTTGCGGATATTGTGAAGAAGCATGTCCAACAGGTGCCATTATTTTAGGAAATGAGTATGAGCTATCCGGCTACAACCGGGAATCGCTTAATTTATACTAAGGATATGTTAACGGAGAAAAACCCTGGTGATTCAGGCCGTGATCCTAGGAGGGAGATCTAGATGATCGCCAATGCCGTGCAATGGATTTTGGGGGCTATTTTGATCCTATCTTCTTTAGGAGTCGTTTTTGCTCGCAAACCTGTTTATGCAGCGCTCTCATTTTTAATGACCCTTTTCACCCTGTCGGTCCTTTACTTGCAGATTGCATGCGCAGTTTATTGCTGTCATGCAATTTTAGTTTATGCAGGAGCAATCTTGGTGATCTTTATGTATGTTATCATCCTTTTTCAGGATGCTTATCAGCATATAAAACATCACAAGATGAGAAGCTCTCCGATTTTACTCATCCTTGCTGGTGCTTCGTTCTTTTGTGCTTTAGTGCTTTTGGGGAAACATTTTATCGATCTGCCTAAAGCCCAAAAACTCTACCGGATGATTTCGGAACTGTACAAGGGATTGGCAAACTTCTATACATCGATTTTTTCTTTCCATTTGAAGCGATTATCTTGCTTTTTTTAGTAGCGATTATTGGTGCTCTCTATGTGGGCAAAAAGGAGGGAACTTAATGGACGTTGCGTTAAGCGTTTATATTAGCATGGCGATGTTTGCGATCGGAATCCTTGGTGTGTTGATCCGCCGCAACGCTTTAATTTTCTTTTTGTCGATCGAGCTTATGCTGAATTCAGCCAATCTCCTTTTTGTCGCATTTGCGAATCAATGGGGAAACCAGATCGGCTTGATATGGGTGTTTTTTGTTTTGGTCGTCGCAGCAGCTGAGGCTGCAGTCGGTTTAGCGATTATCATCAACTTATTCCGATCCAAGCATGTTGTGGATGTGGATCAATACGATGTGTTGAGGGGATAATATGACATACGCCATCTATCTTGGCCTTTTTATACCTTTAGTTGGTTTTTTAATTTTGACCGCATTGTCAAGTATCATTAGTCGCAAATTCACAGGATGGATCGGTTGCCTTACCATTTTTATTTCGTTTGTTGTGTTTTGCTTGGGTAACATTTGAATACAATCATCTCAATTTGCATCCGATCTCGATGACCTTTATACGATTGGATTCCGATCGATAAAATTAATGCTAAATTTACCCTTGGGGTGGATCCCTTGTCCTTGTTGATGACTTTGATCATTACGGGGGTGGGTTTCTTGATCCATGTTTACTCAAACGGCTATATGGAACATGATGAAGATTTCGCACGATATTTTTCCTGCATGAATCTATTCGTCTTTTCTATGCTGCTGTTAGTGTTGGCAGGAGATTTAGTATTGCTTTTTGTGGGATGGGAAGGAGTGGGTTTAGCCTCCTATCTCTTGATCGGATACTACTATAGTAGACCTGCTGCGGCCCAAGCAGCCACCAAAGCGTTTGTTGTTAACAGAATTGGGGATTACGGACTCTTGTTGGGTCTTCTATTGACATTTGTTTTATTCGGCACAGCCAACATTGAGTCGATATCAGCGAAAGCCCAGCAAAACTTCAGTGTAGGTGCCCCGAATATTGGTGGTGCTCACCTTGCTCTATTTTGTGGGCGCTGTGGGTAAATCGGCGCAATTACCATTGTATACTTGGTTGCCTGATGCTATGGAAGGTCCGACACCTGTGTCAGCTTTGATTCACGCTGCCACTATGGTGACAGCTGGTGTTTATCTAGTTGTTAGGTTGCATCCTATCTTCTTAATGGCCCCTATTACCCTCAACACAGTAGGAATCATTGGAGGGCTTACAGCATTATTTGCAGCTTTGTGCGGGATGGCTCAGACCGATCTTAAGAGGGTGCTCGCCTATTCGACTGTAAGCCAACTCGGCTATATGTTTTTGGCTTGCGGTGTAGCCTCTTTTTACGCTGCCATGTTTCATTTGACGACTCACGCGTTTATGAAATCGTTATTGTTCCTTTCCGCAGGAAATGTTGTGCACATGATGAACGGAGCTACGGAGATGGGAAAAATGGGAGGGTTATATAAGAAATTTCCCTATACCCATTGGCTTTTCCTTGTGGGAGCGTTGGCGATGGCGGGAATACCCCCGTTGTCAGGTTTTTTCAGCAAAGATTTGATTTTGGAACAAGAGCATGTTTCATCACATGACATCTTATTTTATATTGGTCTCATCACGGCCGTTTTGACCGCTTTTTATTTGATTAGAGCTTATTGTTTAACATTCTTAGGACCCTACAATTTAGATGAGAAAATTTTAAAGGTTGTCAAAGAAGCCCCCAAGATTATGGTCATACCCCTTTTCATCTTGGCCATTTTGACGATATTTGGAGGATTTCTTGGCTTTTCTTTTGTGAAATCCCCTTTCTTGGAAAGATTCTTAGCTGAAGTGGGTGTTACCCTTTACAAACCAGTTAATGCCACTGAATTCCTTTTATCCGTAGATACGGTCGTCTCAATCCTTGGGGCACTCATAGGGGTTGCCGTCGCTTATACCATGTATACAAAGTACAGGGATCAGTTAGGACCTAACGTCGCTTTGCTTAAAAACTCCTTTTATGTGAATGAGATCTATTGGACTCTGTTCGGTACCCCTTTAAGTGCCCTATCAAAATTTATCGTTAAATTTTTTGAGCCCAAAGTGATCAATGGCATTGTAGAAGTAGCTGAAAAGGGAACACAAAAAACCTCACGTGCATTGCAGAAGTTTCAAAGTGGACAGATCAGATCGTACGTGGCATGGATGGTGGTGGGAACCGTAGTATTGCTGGCTTGTTTAGTGTTTTATTAATGGAGAGAATTTAGATGCCTATATTGATGTGGTTATTCTTAGCTCCTCTACTCGCTTCGATTGTGGTGTTGTGTGCCCCCTTTCCTGGACGTAATTTGAAGCGGTTTGCCTTTCTACTCAGTTTAATCCCATTAGTGTTTTTGATTTATGGTGGGACCAGTTGGTTGGGTT
>CAVPVT010000019.1:0-45806 GCA_963709145.1 Parachlamydiales bacterium | reverse complement strand
AGGGGGATCGAAGGAGCCGGAAAATCCATATCATAATCCTCGAGGTGAAGACTGCCAAGTATACTCGACTGTGATTTTTTTTCTTAGAAAAATTTGAAGTGACCTTAATTCGGTCATGTGCGATATTGCTACTTTGAAACTCGACTTTATACAATTTATAAAAACATGCGACGTAAATTTCTCATTTTGTTATTTCCAATGGTCTTTTCTGGAGTAGTCTTCGGAAGTACTCCCATCGATTGGCAAACAGCTGTCGACCGGGTCCTTAATCATTGTTGCCTACTCCAAATTGCTGAAGATCATTACGATATTGCGCAAGCTTTAAAAGAACAGTCACAAGTGTGGCCAAACCCGGAACTATCCATTGCCTACGAAGGATATCCTCATGAACCTTGCAATGAAGACAATGAGGTCGATATCGAAGTTGAACAGTTAATTGAATTGGGAGGCAAAAGATCTGCCCGTTTTCGGATTGCAGACGCGGAAGTCAACATCGCGGGATGGGGGGTAGAAGCTGCTAAAATCCATCTTCTTAATGAACTCGCACATGCAGTAATCTATGCAGCCAGTGTCCAAGCCAAGGCGGGTTTGGCAGAAGAGAAATTAAACATCGCCAAAGAGATTTTCGAAGGGATGCAAGCCAAAGCTGAATCAGGAATGGCCACCCAAACACAAGTGAAACGTTCTCGCTTGGAGCTCGCCACTTCTGAGATCGAGCTGAAAAAACAGCGCAAAAATTTGGAGCAGGCATACAGAGGGATCGCCTTTCAATGGCACTCATCCGAGCTTGATTTTGACGAAGTAGATTATCCCTTTGATGAATTAAGCCCTTTGCGAACCCTTGAAGATTATTTCTCAAAACTCTAAAGTCGACCTGATGTTGCTCAGAAGGAGTGGGAGATTGAAGCCGCGTATGGCAATTGGCAATTAGAGAAAGCTAACGCTATTCCCGACATCGTAGTTTCCGCAGGCTATAATGCAACCAATGATAAAGAGGATAATGATTATTCGATCGGAGTTAGTCTTCCCATTCCCCTCTTTGACAGAAATAAAGGAAATATTCGAGCTGCTTGCATCGCAGTGAATACAGCGGAAAGAGAGTACATTGAGCTTCTTTGCCATTTAAAAGGAGCTGTGGGGCAGTTGTACGCCGTCTGTTTAAATGCTTATGAAGAAGCGGTTGCCTTAAAAGAGCTAGTCGATAAAGATGCAAAAGATATTTATGAGCAAATGCAAGAGATTCATAAAGAAGGAAAGGTTGATTACCTCTCATTGCTTGATGCAAAACAAGCATTTTTTAATGTGAAAGATAAATATGCGGAAGCCTTGACAGAATACCATAACGCCCGGAGTGACCTTGATTATATGCTCACGCCAGAGGAGTAATGTAGAACTATGCGCAAAATCATTTTGATCGCTGTTTTAGGATTGTTCACTGCATTATCGGCAGAGGATTCCCCTCCTGAACCGGAGATCGTATCCATCACGGTAGAGCAAGCGAACAATCGGGGCATTGAGCTGCAGAAAGCCCAAGAAGGTATGTTGAACTTGGGGTTAATTCGCAGGGGCAAAGTGACGATCCATCCCGATCATGTCGCATTTGTCATCCCCCAAGTTTCCGGTGTTGTATTGGAAGCTAAGAAGAATATTGGGGATTCTGCAAAAGCAGGAGAAGTGCTGGCACTGCTTCAAAGTAAAGACTTAGCAGAAATAGAAGCAAACTATCTACAAGCTTTAAACAAATTAGAGGCGACCTCAGCTTTATACTCAAGAGAAAATGTTTTACATCAGAAGCAATTGAATTCTGAGGAAGACTTCATTAACTCGCAAGCTGCATTCAAAGAAGCGAATTTGAACACCCAAATCCTAAATCAAAAAATGCGCGCTCTTGGAATGACTGAAGAAGACATCGCGAATTTACCTAATCAAAATGTGTGCACTTTAGGAGTCTATGCTCTTCATGCGCCCATCAGCGGTAAAGTGTTAGAAAGAAATTTAAGTAAAGGCCAATATTTAGATGGCAATCCCCAAGTCTATACCTTAGCAGATCTAACTACAGTTTGGGTTGAGATCGGGATTTATCCGAAAGATGCCGCTACCGTTAAACCGGGACAGAAAATCGTTATTGAGCATCCTCATACAAAAGAGCCCGTGACAGCACACATGGTCACAATCAATCCTCTTATTGAAGAGGATACAATCTTATCTAAAGTGATTGCCGAAATTGATAATTCTTCTGGAGATTGGTTACCCGGCAGTTTTGTCAATGCAACATTGATCACGGAAACCCCTAAAGTTCCAATTGCAATTCCGATTAGTGCTATCCAAAACATTGATGGGGATGATTATGTGTTTGTAATGACCCCAAAAGGATTTGAAAAAAGGAATGTAACCTTAGGCCGCAAAGACGACACAAAAGTGGAAGTGGTTTCAGGTCTAGTTGCAGGGGAAACAATTCCCATCAATAAAACATTCCTCTTTAAAGCAGAACTTGGAAAATCAACAATAGAACCTGACGATGATTGAAAAAATCTTGCGGTTTTCGATCACCCATCCCTTGGTGGTCATAGTCTTGACAGTCTTGATTAGCGCGTATGGGATCTATTCTTTTACACAATTGCCGATCGACGCTGTTCCCGATATCACTAACAATCAAGTCCAGATCAATTCGACATTGCCAGGGTTTTCGCCTGAGCAAATGGAACGACAGATCACCTATCCGATAGAAACAGCATTATCGGGAATTCCTGGGTTACAAATGACCCGTTCCCTTTCACGAAATGGCTTTTCTCAAGTGACAGCGATTTTTGATGACCATGTGAATATCTATTTTGCTCGGCAGCAATTGAACGAACGATTGAATACTATCAAAGATACCTTGCCTGATGATGCTGAAATCAAGATGGGGCCCATCTCCACAGGACTCGGAGAAGTATCGATGTGGACCGTTGACTATGAACACCCCGGTGGAGTTGACGCAGAGAAGTATAATGGGGAAGCGGGCTGGCAATCGGATGGTTCCTACATGACTCCTGAAGGACAGTTGCTAAAGACCAATGTCTCGCAACAGGCCTATTTGCGTACAGTTCAAGACTGGGTGATCCGTCCTCAGCTAAAAGTGATCCAAGGACTTGCTGAAGTAGATTCGATCGGGGGCTATGTACATCAATATCATATAGAACCCAATCTAGATACTATGCTTTCCCTGGGATTAACCTTTGAAGATATTGTGAATGGGCTGAAGAAGAATAATATCAGTATTGGCCCAGGCTATATCGAAAAGAATGGAGAGGCCTTTTCAGTTGTTTCAGATGGCAAACTCAAAGATCCTGAGCATATTGCTAACACTGTGATTACTTCCCGTGAAGGAATTCCCATTAAATTGAATGAAATTGCTCAAGTGACCGTCGGCAAAGAGATGCGCAGCGGCAGCGCGACGGAAAATGGACATGAGGTGGTGATTGGAACCGCCCTTATGTTGATTGGGGCAAACAGCCGAACGATTT
Organism: Parachlamydiales bacterium; assembly: GCA_963709145.1. Taxonomy (GTDB): domain Bacteria; phylum Chlamydiota; class Chlamydiia; order Chlamydiales; family Parachlamydiaceae; genus JBDHQB01. The sequence continues at coordinate 42,300 of CAVPVT010000019.1, read as the reverse complement.
CCCATGTTGTGGATGAAAAACTGCAACAGATCAATAAGGCTTTGCCTCCTGACATTAAGGCAACTATTGTTTTAAATCGGACCAAGCTTGTCGATCAGACGATCCACACAGTTTCCAAAAATCTTTTGGAAGGAGCATTGTTGGTCATCGCGGTTTTATTTGCATTACTGGGTTACTTTAGAGCTGCTTTAATCGCTGCATTTGTTATCCCATTATCGATGTTAATGACCGCCATCGGAATGGTGCAAACCCATATCAGCGGCAATTTGATGAGTTTGGGAGCGATCGACTTTGGTTTAATTGTCGATGGAGCGGTGATCATCACAGAAAATTGTTTACGTCGTCTTGCTTTGAAGCAGAAAGAATTAGGTCGAATGTTAAATCTCAAAGAAAGATTGCTTGAAGTGATGGCTTCCAGTAAAGAAATGATCCAACCTACAGTGTTTGGGCAAGCAATTATTATTATTGTTTATATTCCTTTGCTCTCGTTATCGGGTGTAGAAGGAAAAATGTTCCATCCGATGGCGATGACAGTGATTTTTGCTTTGGTCGCAGCATTCATCCTTTCGGTCACTTTTGTGCCGGCGATGATTGGAGTGTTTGTCACTGGAAAAGTCAATGAACATGATAATGTGGTTCTTCGCTTGATTAGAAGTAGCTATACGTATCTTTTAAATCGAGCTTTACGTCATCCTTTAGCAATCATTGGGTTTGCGACCTTATTAGTCGTAGGATCGGGATTTATCTTTTCTAGACTGGGCGAAGAATTTGTTCCCACTTTGGACGAGCAAGATATCGCTTTACAGGCTGGAAGAATCCCAAGCACTTCCTTGACACAATCGACAACAATGCAGATGGAAGTGGAAAAAACTTTGAAGCAATTCCCAGAAGTTGCTTTCGTCTTCTCTAAGACCGGGACAGCTGAAGTTGCTTCCGATCCGATGCCTCCTAATCTATCCGATACTTTTGTGATGTTGAAACCCCGTGCGCAATGGACAGATCCCTATTTGCTCAAAAATACTCTGATTGAAAGGATGGAGGAGGAATTGCAAAAACTTCCCGGCAACATCTACGAATTTACGCAACCGATCGAATTGCGTTTCAATGAATTGATTGCTGGTGTACGTAGCGATGTGGCAGTTAAAGTCTATGGAGATGATTTTTCCAAAATGCAAGACACTGCCCATAAGATTGCTTCGGTGATCAATCAAATCAAAGGTGCTGCGGATGTGAAAGTCAACCAAACAGAAGGTTTACCTCTGCTTGATATCAAACTGGACAGAGATGCATTAAGTCGGTTAGGACTCAATGTTCAAGATGTTTTAGATGTTGTGGCAACAGCAGTAGGGGGAACGAAGGCGGGCCAAATTTATGAAGGGGATCGAAGGTTCGACCTTATTGTCCGCCTGCCGGAAGAACAAAGATACAGTGTGGAAACCTTGAAAAATCTTCCCATCCATGTTCATCCCCACAAACATGTTGTGCAAACATCGACAGTTCCGCTGAACGAAGTGGCTACTCTTAAGCTGACTGAAGGCTTAAATGAAATTCACCGGGAAAATGGAAAACGTTTTGTAGCGGTAGAAGCTAACGTCAGAGGCAGTGATCTTGGAACATTTGTAGAGCATAGTAAAAAGGAGATCGCTCAAAAAGTTGTACTTCCACCTGGTTATTGGATCCAATGGGGAGGGCAGTTTGAAAACTTGATTTCCGCCAGAAACCATTTGATGATTGTAGTTCCTCTCAGTTTTATCCTAATTTTTGTGCTCCTTTATAGTGCACTCGATTCTGGAAGAAATGCTTTACTGGTCTTTAGCGGAGTTCCCTTAGCTTTGACAGGGGGCTTTTTAGCCTTATGGATCCGGGGAATGCCGTTTTCTATATCGGCTGCAGTTGGACTTATTGCTTTGTCCGGAATCGCCGTATTAAATGGTTTGGTGATGATCACCTATATTCAGCAGTTGATCGATGAAGGTGTTGATCCTGATGAAGCTTTAACTCGAGGGGCGACGACTCGACTCAGACCTGTATTGATTACTGCTCTTGTGGCGTCGCTAGGTTTTATTCCGATGGCGCTTGCAATGGGAGTGGGCGCCGAAGTGCAAAAACCTTTGGCAACAGTTGTAATCGGGGGGCTACTGAGCTCAACATTGCTGACTCTCTTTGTGCTGCCTTGCCTTTACAAGGCATTCGCCTCCAAAACCAAACACTCTGAAAAGATTGTTTTAGATTCTTAACTTGTTTTGCGCAAGGTGAGTTTTTACTCGAATTTAAAGTATCCATTCAGGAGTAGGAGAGCGGTCGTTGGGACGTTCCTAGGTCCCAACGACCGCTCCCGTATACAATTTAAGCCATGTATTGCGATTCGAGAGCACGATAATTGATTTTGCCAGTTCCCATGATGGGTATATCTTCCAACTGCTGAACAGAAGAAACCCGAACAAGGTTGCTAAAGCCAGCCTCTTTCAGGTTTTTATTGACTTCATCGACACTGATTGGGAATTTGCTGAAGAGAGAAATTTTTGGACGCCCCCCTTCTTGTTCTTTCGCGCAGATTGCCAGGCTCGGACCTTCAGGAGCGAGACCCCACCCTTTCTTTTGGGCAATCTGAAGAAGCGCATCTTCGATAGAAGCTAAGCTGATCATCTCTGGTCCCACTTTAATAAACCGTTTCATGCGACCTGAAAGGGTAAGATTCCCTTTTTCATCCAAAAATCCAAGATCACCAGTTTTATACCAATGTTTACCATCCATGTCGATAAATGGAGGCTCAATGCCTGGATTTAGATATCCAGAGAATATATTGGGACCATGCGCCAGTATAAGTCCCCGCTCTCCCAAAGGAATGGGATCGTGGGTTTCAGGGTGGATGACCTTCAGTTCAACATTCTCCAATGGTCTTCCTACACCAATTTTTGGTTCTTCAATCCTATTTAAAGTGAGCACGGGTGAACATTCAGTAATTCCATAGCCTTCCATGATATGACAACCTGGAGCCATTTCTTCGACGAGTTTATAAAGATCTGGCGGTGCTTTTTCAGCCCCTGTCACGCAGAGACGCATGGTTTTCATTTGCCCAGGCTCAGATGCTTTAAACATCCCCTTAATAAAAGTAGGGGCTCCTGCAATTAGAGTAATCCCCCATTTCTCAACACCTTCTGCTAAACGTTTTCCTTCAGTAGGATTGGGATAATAGGCGGTTCTCATTCCGCAAAACATCCCTAAAAAACCGCTAGCGGTAAATCCAAAGGAGTGGAAGGGGGGAAGGATCCCAAAGAAGATATCATCTTGGAATAAATCGACCGCTTTGTAATAGCAACTCATATTGCTAAGAACGTTTTTGTGGGTCAATGGAACCCCTTTGGGCATACTTTCTGTACCGCTTGTAAATAAGACAACAGCTCGGTCATCCTTGGTCACAGTTTTTTTTGATAAAGAATTTAAAATCCCTTTGGCGCTTTTCATCGAAAGGAATAAGGCTTTTAATTTTGCAACCAGTCCAAAATAACGTCTGATATCTTCCAACATCACAATTCGGTCTTCAATAGGGGTAAGGTCTATATTTTCTAAACGATCGGTAAAGGCCCATGAGGTAAATATAGTTTTAACATCGGTGAGTTGCACAACTGTTTCCAAGTGGCGCGGTCCTACGGTCCAATTGATCATGACAGGCACTTTACCTACCATTTGTGTGGCCAAAATCAAGGCGTTGACAGCAACACTTTCAGGCAGCATGATGCCGATGTATTCGCCAGGAAGGGTTTTTAGGTAGTTGGCCAAAACTAAAATGCGCAACATCTCTTGGTGATAGGTCAGTACTCCAGAACGGTCATCAGCAACCGCAGCTTGGTGTTTTAACCGCTTAGCAATATTGAGAAAGACCTCTGGAAAGGTTTCCCCTTTTTCCAAAAACACTTTTTTATGGGGAATCGTTTTAAACCATTTGCTGCTGATATGCGCTTCTTGTTCGACTTCTTCCTTGCACACAATTTGACCCGAAGCGATGGCCATCAGTTTGCCTACGGAAGTCAGTTGGATCACAGGGACACCGCTGACATCGAATTCATCCTTTAAGAATCCGATCAATTCGGAAGTGTCTAAAGAATCGAGTCCAAGATCAGCAGCAAGGGTCATATCAGGTCTGATCTTTTCTGGGGAAATCTCGGCCATTTCAGCGATTTTAGCGATCACTTTATCGCGGATTTTTTCGGGGATGTCTTTGAGATCGTAAACTTCGGCTTCTTGCAGTCCACGCTCTTGGTAATCGGGCAACTTGTTAGACCAAAAGTAATAGGGAACACGGACAAGAGAATCTCCGGGATGTTCCCCTTCCTGTTTCGTCATTCCATCCGGTTTATTGTACCAATGCTCTAACCAGCGGTTCATTTCTTGGCGAGAACCTTTCCAAGGAAAATCGGCAGGTGCAGGTTCAAATTCAACGATGACGTGTCGACGAGGAGCAAAGAAAATAAGATTTTTTAAGAGAATTGTGAAGCATTCCCATAAAGTTCCGAAAACGGTCGGTTGATGGGTAGGATAGGCGCGAGAAAAGAGGCTACCATAAAGTCCTTTAGTTCTGACAAGAACGACGTTGGCACTTGGACATTCTTGGATTAAACGGTGCACAGCGGAGGCGCCGCCGATGATTTCTTGGTTTTGATATTTAGTCCTTCCTGCGGGATAAATGACGAATTTTTTTCCATCACGCAGTTGCTGAACCATTTCATTATGGACTTTATCCATTTTTTTCTTTTTCAAACTGTTGCTAGTGATGTCGAAATCCGGTACTGGAATGGCATCCAAGAGTTTCATGACGAAGTGGATGCCGGGCATATAATACATGTATTCTACAATGATAGGACACACCGAAAATTTTCTTAGGATTGTTGTCACGACAATAGCGGGATCGACCACAATAGTGCTATGGTTGGGCAAAAAAAGGATCCCGCCTGGCTTATTCAAAACCTTAGGATTAAGCTTATCCAACCCTTTAACTTCGATTTTGTACCGAAACCAACACAAAAATTTGAAAAATAGCAAAATGAACCAGTCGGATACACGCCTCATTTTTTCACCTTTAGCTAATATCTCTACTAATACTATAGCATTAAAGAATAAAAACCAAAATATGGGACTATAGTCGAGTTAGTCCATATAAGGTGCAAAAATCACCGATGCGTTATGGCCGCCAAAACCAAAGGAATTGGATAACGCTACTTTGACTTGCCATTTTTCAGCAGAAGTTGGGATATGAAACTCCAATCCAGCCTCAGGATTTTCCAAGTTAATGGTGGGGTGGAGAACTCCATCTATGATTGCTTTGACGGTGGCTACAGCTTCAAGTCCCCCTGCAGCACCAAGGCTATGACCGATCATCGATTTTGTCGCATTGATAGCAACCTTGCTAGGATTGGGGAAAATTTGTTTCATTGCACCAATCTCCGCCATATCACCCGCCGGCGTCGAAGTTGCATGAGCATTGACATAATTGACATGAGCAGCATCAATCCGCGCATCTTGGAGTGCCATGCGCATGCATTTTACAGCTCCTGCTCCATTAGGAGAAGGTTCTGTGATATGGTGAGCATCGCAGGATAAACCACCTCCTAAGTATTCAGCATAAATCTTTGCTCCTCTCTTCAGAGCATGATCCAAGCTTTCAAGCACTAAAACGCCCGATCCTTCCCCCATAACAAAACCATCCCTATTTTTATCCCAAGGGCGAGACGCTTTTGTAGGTTCTTCATTTCTTTCGGATAAAGCTTTACAAGCCATAAAACCGGCTACTCCCATAGGGATAACAGCAGCTTCTACTCCGCCACAAATCATTAATTCTGCTTCTCCATTGCGGATATGGTTGGCAGCAGCGATCAAACAGTTATTTGATGTCGCACAAGCAGTGGAGATTGAATAGTTGGGGCCGGTGAATCCAATATCCATCGCGAGGATAGCTCCCCCCATATTGCTTAAAATATAAGGGACGAAGAAGGGGGAAACTTTTCGATGCCCTTTTTGGGACATCGTATGGACTCCATCGACAAACATCCCCATACCGCCCATCCCGGACCCGATGAGAACACCACATTTATGCAGATCTACATCGCCCATTTTTTCATTTCCAAGGCCAGCGTGTTCAAGCGCTTTTTTGCCAGCGACTACAGCATAAGCAATGTATTTGTCAACCCGACGCGCTTGTTTTTTGTCGAGGTAGTCACCCGGATCAAAATTGGTGATGCAAGCAGCAAAACGGGTAGAAAAGTCGTCGCACGAAAATTCGGTGATGGGGACAACACCACTTTTTCCTTGAAGAAGGGATTTATAAAACTGATCGACATCATTCCCAAAGCAAGAAACAGTGCCTAAACCAGTAACAACGATTCTTTTCCTATTCATCATGGCCTCTAATATCTATTTTTAAAGAGACAATTTTACCTGGACGCCAAAGTTCTTCCAAGGCATACTTTTCTCGCATATCGGGTGTTAGCAAATGAACAACGATCGCTCCATAATCGATGACAACCCAATCTCCGGACAAAGCCCCTTCCATATGGTAAGGTTTACGTCCAAGGTCCTGCATAGCACTAATGACATTATGACTCAGCGATGAGACATGGCGGTCGACATTTCCTTCGGCGATGATATAGTATTCGGTCATCGTGGAAAAATTACGGACATCGATCGCGATAATATTGCCCCCTTTTTTATCAAAAATTGTTTGGGCAATCAGATCGAGATATTGTAATTCTTCATTTCGCATGTGTAATAAAATCTATTTCTATCTGGCGATTTTAATTATTCTGAATTCTATCTCACATTTAATGTCTATTAGTATAAATGAGAGTATAAAATGTAGTCCAATACTTTTTGTGGCAAAAGGTGGCCACAGTAAAGTTTATGTTTTAATCGTTTACGAATTTCAGTTCCTGAAATTTCGAAAACTGGCATCGGTGTTTCCCCCTTTTTGACTGCTTCTTTTAACCATGGCGGGGCATCTTTGGGTAGAAGATCTTGTTCAATCTTTCTTTTTCCGATTAACAATGGGGCGATTTTAAGGATTTCCAATGGCTCTTTCCAACGGGGAAATTCGGCGGGACTATCCCCTCCCATGATGAGAAAGTAATCGTTATGCGCTCCCCCATTTTGATCCTGCGCTTTTAAATGACGAAGGGTATCGATGGTATAGGAGGGAGGAAGGCGTTTGGCTTCCAAATCTAAAATTTTAAATCCTGGGATCCCTTCTATGGCAAGTTTAGCCATCGCAAAACGATGCTCGACCGACACTTCGACTTCTTTAAAAGGGCTTTGTGCCGCGGGACAAATCAAGATTTCGTCTAAGCCGTGTTGTTCCTTCATTTGGAGGGCGAGGTTGATATGCCCAAAATGGATAGGATTAAATGTCCCTCCGTAAAAACCTTTTTTCAATTCACCCTCAAATCATAAATAAAAGTTCACGGTATTTTGGCAATGGCCATAAGGAATCTTCCACTGTCCCTTCCAACTGATCGACGATAGCGCGTAGTTCCTGGCAATGATGGATAATTTTTTCGGCAAATAGTTTAGCCTTTTCCATTCTAGAAAGACCTACTAGCTTTTGACGCATTTGTTCCAGTTCTTCGCAAAGTCTAGATGCCTCCCCAAGAAAAAAGGCGAGCATTTTAAGTCTTTCTGTTTGAGAAGACAAAAAGAGGCTATTTTCCATGACTTGCTTATAGACTACAATACTTTGTGCGATGTGATCTTGATGACGCATGGCAGCCGGATACACTTGAGTTCGGAATAAATCGATCATCAAATTCGCTTCGATGTTGAGGATGTTTGTGTAACTTTCAACCACGATTTCATAGCGACTTTCCAATTCCTGTTTAGTCAGAACTCCTTTAAAAGCTTCGATGGTTTTCGTATCTTTAAAAGCCTCAAAGGCCGGGGGTGATTTTTTATAATTGGGTAATTTCCGCTTTTTAGCTTCCGCTTCCCATTCGTGACTGTAATTGTCCCCGTGAAATCGGATCCCTTTTGAATTTTTGATCGACTTACGCAAAACAGGAAGGGTGGCTTCAATAAAATCGGCTTCGTCGTTCTTTTTTCCCATTTGTTGTTCGATTTCATCTAAAAGACGACTTAAAGAATCTGCTACAATCACATTCAAGACTGTTGCTGGGAAGGAAGGATTCATCGAAGAGCCAACGGCTCGGAATTCAAACTTATTGCCAGTAAACGCAAATGGAGAGGTCCTATTTCGATCTGTATGGTCTTTTGAAAGAGAGGGAAATGAACCTAGTCCCAAATCATAGATATCTTTCCTTCTTGAACCTTGATGGGAACCTTTTTCTTCAATATTATCCAAAATAGCTTCGATCTCTTGTCCAAGGTACACTGAGATTATGGCTGGGGGGGCCTCATGACCGCCCAAACGGTAATCGTTTGATGCTGATCCTATGGAGGCCCTGAGTAAAGCTGAATGTTCATAAACTGCTTCAAGTATTGCAGTGATAAGGATTAAAAAATGCCAATTATTTCCTGGGGTATCTGTCGGATCGAGAAGGTTAATCCCCGTATCTGTGGATAAAGACCAATTGCTATGTTTACCTGAACCGTTCAATCCTTGAAAAGGCTTTTCGTGGAGCAGACAAGCAAGACCATGGCGTGTGGCAACTTGTCGCATCAGCTCCATCAAAAGGATGTTGTGGTCGATAGCGACCGATGCTTTTTCAAAAACGGGCGCAACTTCATGTTGAGAGGGGGCGACTTCATTGTGGCGTGTTTTGACAGGGATACCGAGCTTAAGGGCCTCCGTTTCAAAATCACGCATATATCTTAAAACACGATCCTTAACAGCGCCAAAGTAATGGTCTTGCAGTTCTTGTCCTTTGGAAGATGAAGCCCCATAAACGGTCCTTCCAATGAGCACAAGATCAGGGCGCAGATCCCTAAGGGCGCGGTCGATGATGAAATATTCTTGCTCCAAGCCTAAAGTGGAGTAAACCCGTTCAGCTTTAATTCCTGTGAGTTTAAGGAGTCGCATCACAGCGTCATTAATTTTGACATCGGAACGGAGCAGCGGGATCTTTGAATCGAGCACATATCCGGTCCAAGAAAAAAAGACTGAGGGAATACACAAAGTGATTCCATCTCCAGCCTTCCATACAAAAACTGGTGAGGAGGGATCCCATCCAGTGTAGCCACGTGCTTCGTAGGTATTTCTTAATCCTCCAGAAGGAAATGAGGAGGCATCAGGTTCTCCCTGGATCAACTGCTTGCCAGAGAATTTTTCCATGATTTCATCTGTCGTTTTCCATTCGATAAAAGAATCATGTTTTTCGGCGGACATCCCTGTTAAAGGCTGGAACCAATGGGTGTAATGGGTAGCCCCAAAGCCGATCGCCCATACTTTCATGGCCTCGGCGATAATATCGGCGAACTCGGGTTTGATACTTCTCCGATTTTCCATCGCATCGATCACGTTTTGGTAAACATCTGGAGGCAAAACGCGCTTCATCACCGCGCGACTGAAAACATATTTGCCGAAAATATCGGCAGTGGCGCCTTTTTCATTTTCAGGGAGTACTTTTGGAGCACGTTTACTTAGCTCCAGGATAGCGGAACTACGCGGGTTCATAGTCGGATCTCCCAATGCATTTTTTTACACAACGTTTTCAGTTTTCTATCTGGACGAACTGCAATTGGCTTGCCAGCTTTTTCCAAAAAAGGAACATCCAAGAAACTATCACTATATGCAGCGATCGAATTGCGTGGTATCGATTTATTGACGGAAAGTAAATCGAGATATTCCCCTTTTTCTTTCCCCTCAATTAGATTTTCAATCCTGCAAAGTTTGCCTTCCACGTTTTTACCATAATGAGTTGCTATCCAATCATCTACTTGCAAAAGTCTAGCAATGGGTTCCACAATAAAGTCGGGTGAATTAGAAAGGACCGCAGTAAATACTTCTTTGCTTTGAAAATTTTTGAGCTCTGCGATTAAAGGACGGTAGAGTAGCGATTCCCACTGCTGTCCAAGCCATTGATCTACTAAAAGAGCTAGGTCTACAGAATACATCCCTTCGAAAAGGGAACGAAAAGAGCGAAGATGCAATTGATGAGTCGATATGAAATGAGTCTTATGCTGAAGATAGGAGGCCGCAAGATAAATCATGCGGGGAGTCTTCAGAACACCCCGCTGATAAAGGTATATACCAAATGCAAAGCTACAGTTTACTTTAAGAAGAGTATGGTCCAAATCAAACAACGCAGCAGAAGCGTAAGGCATGATAGGTTTAATTTGCAGAATTCTCTTCTAAATCCTCAATCTTTTGTTCAATTTCGCGGATTCCTTGGTTAGCTTTTTCCAAGTTTTCTTTTTCGGTCTGGACTTGGGCATTCACGCTCATCGCTTGCTCAATATCAAGACCAGAGGAGCCGCTCGATTTGCGGAATTGCTCCAATTGTTGTTTAATTTGAGTGCGTCTATCTTTACGTTGTTTAAGCAGCTCTCTTAATTGTTCCAAAGCTTGCCGCTTGTCGCTCGGAAGAGCCATTAGAGCCTGCTCTTTTTTCTCAGCAACCAAATCCCTTAATTTTTTCAACATACGCTCAAATTCTTGCTTCTCAGCTTTAGTAGCTGCGCAGGCTGCAATCTCTTTGAAGATCTCTTCCCGTTCAATTTGGATCTGATCCGCTTCCAAACTATTGGCTTTCTCCACTAAGTCTTCGAGTTTCTGACGCAAAGCTTGCACTTTTTCCCGCTTCTGACGTTCTTTTTCAGCTTCTAGACGATTTCTTTGCTCTTCTTCGGCTTGCGATTTTTCTAGTACGAGTTTTCTCACGTTGCTGAGTTCTGTACGCAAACTTTTCAGTTCATCCCGACCAAGCTCTGTGGCACGCATTTTATTGATAATTTCATCCATTTGAATGTAGGCATTTTGAATTGATACAGCGCCTTCTTGGAAATCTGTTGAAAGTTTTTGAATGGTATCAAAAATGGCCTGTGCATTCTGCTTAAACGCTGTTTTTTGTTGAGCACGTGTTTTTTTTCGCTCTTTTTCAAATGCCTTGAGTTTATCCCAACATTCACTTAAGCGGAGTCTGGACTGGTTAAACGTCTGCGTATTCAAGGTTAAGATTTTAGCCATTGCTTGCAGGGTTTTGATCTCATCTCTTAAGGCGAACAAAGGTTCTTGATATTCTTCTTGGGTAAAATTTTCGGAAATAAATATTTCTACCGACTCCATAAACCGATCGCTGACATCTTTAATAATTTGTTTCCGTTTTGGGAAAACAGAATCCCCAGCTGTCGAGAGGCGTTGGAAGAATTTGTTCTTATGGCGAATCCTCATTTCGGTTTTTAAAAGCTCTTTGCGCAGCGCGTTGATTCTCGAAGCTTGTGCATTTAAGATGTTGAGCTGTTTTTGTGCCTCCTCAAAATAGGAATGATGGGGATCCAAAGTGTGACTTGTTGGAAACGACTCAGGGAGCATGGCTTCTTTGACTAAGTCATCGCAATGGATAATATCATGTTCAAGGGCCTGGATCGCTATTTCAATTTGCTCAGCGGCAAAAGCACTTTGCTCATCTAAAATTTGCTTTAAGTGGCGTGCTTCTTTAGAGAGATCGCTGAATTTCACCCAAAGCTGTTGTCGAACAAGTGGAGGCACATTTTCTTTAAAAAGCTCCAAACATTGAGTGCGCACATCCCAGAAACTTCTAAAATCAGGACTCCCTTTAAGAGCCAAAGCAGACTCCATATACTCAATACTCTTATGGAGTTTAGCTTCTGGGTCGACAAGCTTTTCAAGCTCTTGTCTGAATTGGGAAAGACGACCATGGTTTTCCCGATGTTCAGGATTTTCATGGGGTGGGAGTTCGCCTGTATCGTTTGGCGTATTTTCCACACTCCACTGTTCAATTTTCACATCTTGAGTTTCGCTTGTTGCATCCATAGAGGGTTTCTGGGGTTCAGATTGATTCTCATTGAAATTAGTCATATAAATCTGACTTAGGTAAAAGATTTAAATTCTTCAAGAGCCGAGGCTTTAAAGGGTCTTATTCTAAAGTTTACCTCTATTTTTCGGAATATTTTTCTTCTAAATCGATCTTTCAAATTCTTGTTTGATAATATCCATCACGACTTCAGGGTCATGCAAATCCATATCGATCCAGTTGAACATTGGCTCTTTTCTAAACCAGGTAAACTGCCTTTTGGCATAATTTCGGGAAGCTTGTTTAAATACATCCACGAACCTTTTATAGTCTTCTTCGGTGCACTTTGTTTTAAGATAATCGAGCACTTGCCGATAGCCGATTGCCTGGGAAGCGGAAGTATTCTCCATAATCCCTTGTTTTTCAAGGTTAATGACCTCTTGAATTAACCCTTCCTCTAGCATTCGATCACATCTTTTTTCAATCCGATGATAAAGATTATTTTTAGGCCGATGGAGAAACCAGCAATGGAAATCGAAATTTTGGGGTTTACGACGCCCCTTCCAAGACAATTTGCTCACTTTTTTCCCTGTAAGCTGGATAATTTCTAAAGCTCTAACGATTTTTTGTTTATCATTCCGAGTGATTGTCGAAGCATATTGAGAATCAAGCTGTGTTAGCCGTTCATAGAGGGCGTCAGAACCCAACTTATCAAATTCCTCTTCCAGTTTTTTTCTGAGTTCAGGCACAGAAGGAGGACCACTAGGGGGACCATAGAGGAGAGAATGGATGTAAAATCCTGACCCTCCTACGATGATCGGCACTTTTTCCCTTTCATGGATGAGCTGGCAGCAATGTCGCGCTTCGTAGTAAAAATCGACCACATTAAAGATTTCTGTAACATTGCGAATATCGATAAGATGATGAGGGATAAGCTCCCTTTCTTTATGGGACGGTTTAGCCGTTCCGATGTCCATCCCCCGATAGACTTGCATAGAATCAGCTGAGATGATTTCCCCATCAATTTCTTGGGCAAGATGCATTGCAAGTGCGGATTTACCTACGGCAGTAGGCCCTGAGATGACAATGACCTTTTTCTTTTTCTTTTGGATATTAGGGATCTGTTTTTGAGCTTCAACGGCAAGCCCGATAAAGATTCTTTCGATAACCTCTTGTTCGACGGAAACGCAACCGCCTAATGCAGGACCTTTAGACACTCATTCCCCCATCGTGGAGAGTTCCCCTAAATAACGGGATTAAAAATGGCTTAGTCCCTCATCTTCATTTGAAGCGAGGTCCAATACGTGGTCAAAACCGGACATTTTGAGGACATCCAGCACATGCGGGGTTGTAGAGCAAATGACTAATTTTCCAAGAAGCGCTTTTAATTTTTTGCTGGTGGAAAGGAGCATGCGCATGCCGGCGCTGCTAATGTAATCGACTCCTTCCATATCTAAAAGGACATTATTTTGTCCTTTATTAATATGCTCAAACACTTTTTTTTCAGCATTGGGCGTGGAAATGGCATCGAGTCTTCCTTTGACATGCAAAATGAGAATTTCCCCTTGCTGTTCTTCTTGGATGTCGATTGCCATATCCTCGCTCATATGATTCTCCGATTATTCTTCGGTTTCATAACTTTGGGCGCAGATAGGTTCTGGAACTTTATCTGCAGGTCCTTTTCTCTCCAAAAATTGCACGCGTTCGGCGGCTACGCGTAATTTACATCTTTTCTCGCCGTCTTTTCCATGCCATACATCGAGCTGCAATCGACCTTCTACAAGAACGGGCGAAGAGCAATCGAGGACTTGGGAACAGGTTTCAGCTTGTTTGCCCCAAACAACGACGTCGACGAAGCAAACTTCTTGTTGACGCTCTCCTGAGAGAGTTACAAACTCCCTATTCAGGGCGACGAGCAAATCAGTAACGGCAATGCCATTTGGTGTCTTGCGCAGTTCGGGCTTCCGTGTTAGGCGCCCAGCTATAATGACTTTATTTAATGAGGCCATATGTGTTTATCTCGGCTTGTACGTAAACCTCAATGGTTTACTATTATTTCTAATGTGTATGCTAACAGAATAAACTTTTCAGTTCATCAATCTTGTTATAAACTCGAGTTTAAGTACTTTGAGTGATCCAATCTAAATATTCTTGGTTGCCTCCTTCGATAGTCTTCCAGGTGATTTCAGGGATGTCATATTTACAATTCTTAAGAATAATGTCCTTAATTTGGTCAAATTTATCTTTGCGGGTTTTGAGCGAGATTTTGCTTTCTTGGCCGGTATCAAGTTGGTTATTCCACATAAATACGCTCTCGATCCAAGGGATAATCTGTGCGCAGGCGACAAGTCTTTCTTGGACAAGATAACGGCAAATTTTTCGGGCTTCATCTATGCTTCCGCTAGTCCACTGGATTTCAATGAAGTGTTCTTTATTGTCGCTCTTTTCCATGCCCTTCTCCTTAAAGCAGATAAGCGTAATGGGGGACTCTGAGGTCGACCACTTTGGGAAGCTTTTCCGATCTCGACTTTAAAAGTTTATCCAATTCTAAAAAATTTCCAAATGCCAACCCATAATTTTCTGCGTTTAAACGCACATAAAGTGGTTTGGCAGGAACCATTTGAGTTTCATTTTCGGAAGTTTGGAATTGATTTTCAAGAATTATAACAATTTCTCTTTGCCCGAAGCTAGACGCCGTGTAATTCGACAAGTCGAGCGCTATTAATTTATATCCTTTATTCTTAATTACTTGAGTTATATTTTTTAATAATTTAAGGGCAATATGCATATGGGGACTTAGGATCGGTTTCCCCCAGTCAGCCGGATAATGATCGGTTTGGGCAAGTCCAATAAAAATAATGGGGAGTTTCTTGGGGGTGAAATACGGTTTAAAGGGGAATGGGATCCCCTCTTCATCTAAAGCTGTGTTAGTTTGATCGCCTAAGAAAGCAATCGGTTTACGGGGTTGATAATCGACGTAGATGGTACCTGGTGGAATTTTTTTGACTTTTGCTGATTTGATCACTGGACTATGCATAAGACGTTTTTCGGCTAAAGGGGTGTTAAATCCATAAAGATTGTTGGGGTTGTCATAGGAAAGTCCAAGGACTTCGGCTAAAAAATCATTTTTTAGAATCCCTGGCTCGGAGCTTTTTTGAACGATGGCAACGATATGGTTTGCGGGATCTTTGGCGCGCCATTCTAGATACAATCCATAACCTACCCAGACGGCCCAAGGGAGTCCTGAGATTACTAGCGTGATTAAGAGGATAAAGCGGATCCCATTTCGTAGGGGGTACTGTTTTTGGGTCATACCTTCAAACGGTCTCTTTTTCTTTTCCGCTGTAGTCCACAAACGACCAATTTATCTAACAAACTAGACCCATCGATGCCGTAAAGACGGCAAATCGAAGGGTAAATACTGGTTTGGGTACATCCTGGGATCGGATTAATCTCATTTACCCAAAATTGATTGTCGGTATCGAGGAACGTATCGACTCGAGCTAATCCTTGTCCTCCTGCAGCCAAAAACGCTTCTTTAACGATCCTCATTCCCCTTTCTACTAACTCATCAGATAGTTTTGCAATTACATCCTTCGGGGTGCCATTAGTACTATATTTTCTTTCATAATCAAAAATTTCCCCTTTCGTTAAGATTTCACCGGGTGGAAAAACTTGAAGAAATTCATCATTGCCCAACACTGCGAAATCGATTTCGCGAACCAACATCCCATTTTCAACAATGACATGGGTATCATAGATTAATGCATTTTCTATCGCGTCGACGAGAATCTTTAGATCATTAGCTTTAGCGATCCCAATGGAAGATCCGAGGTGGACAGGTTTTACAAAAACTGGATAACGGAGTCTTCCATGGATTTTATCGAGGAGTTGATCTCGATCCTTTTTCCATTCCCATTCAGCAAAATCGACGAAAGGTATTGTGGGGATTCCTTTCCACTGCAAAAGTTTTTTGAGAAGGGCTTTGTTCATGAATACTGCTGACGCTTCATGCCCTGCTCCAATATAAGGTTTACCGATCATCTCAAATAAACCTTGAACTGTCCCATCTTCACCATAAGGACCATGGAGAATGGGCAAAATCAGATCACATTTTTGTAAGGCATTCAATGCTTCTGCAGGAAT
The DNA here is from genome assembly GCA_963709145.1 of Parachlamydiales bacterium. Classification (GTDB taxonomy): domain Bacteria; phylum Chlamydiota; class Chlamydiia; order Chlamydiales; family Parachlamydiaceae; genus JBDHQB01. The sequence continues at coordinate 26,239 of CAVPVT010000019.1, read as the reverse complement.
TTTCTCGGGTAAAGAAAGTTCCGGCACCGATTTTTGATCCCCTCTTAAGAACGTAAGTGCCCAGTCTCCGGAGATCCAACGCCCCTGTTTTGTGATTGCAATGGCGCTCACATCATAAATATTAGGCTTAACACAACTTAAAAAGAATCGTGCGGAATTGATGGAGATCTCATGTTCGACGGATTGTCCACCGAAGAAGATGCAGATTTTGAGTTTTTGTGGCGGATGTTCCTGCCAAGCAGCAATGAGGTCACTCCCCACCTTAGTAATATCGCCGGCACCGAGCGTGACGATGACATCATTGGGCTGCGCAAATTTCAAAAGAAAAGGTTTTAACTGATTGCGCGCAACATAATGTGTAGGAATTGTGTAGCTTGATTTGATCTCCTCAAAGATTGCTTGCGTTGTAACTCCTGGAATTGGACTTTCGCCGGCCTCGTAGAGATCGGTAACAATGATCTCATCCGCATCTTTTAGACATTGTCCGAAGGCACCTAAACAATGTTGCATGCGGGTATAGCGATGGGGCTGAAGTACAGCGATGAGACGTTTTTCAGCAACAGCTTGCCGAATGGCCTGTAACGTCGTTTCTATTTCAGTGGGGTGATGAGCATAGTCATCATAAACTTCAATATTGTTGATCTCCCCTTTTTTGTCACAGCGCCGTTTGACCCCCCCAAATTGTCCAAAAGCTTCCCTGATCTTATTTTCTGCAGCCCCAATGCTCAACGCCAAACCAAAAACGGCGGCAGCATTAAGGGCATTGTGGCGACCTGTCATTGGAGTTCTAATGGCAGAATACCTGTTGCCTTCGTAAACAATATCAAATTTGGATCCCCAGCCTTGCTGTTGAAAATTTTCGATCTTAAGTGTGCATGCATTGCCAAAGCCATAGCTAATGCCAAGTGGATTTAAGGCTGAGAGTCGAAGGTCATCACCGCACCAAAAGAAATTTTTTGTAGAGGATATATTCTTGATAAAACGGGAGAAAGCCTCTGTCAGTGCTGCTTCAGTTTGATAATAATTCATGTGATCGAGATCGATATTTGTGACGATAGCCCCAAATGGGGAATATTTTAAGAAAGATCCATCACTCTCATCACCTTCAGCAACGAAGTAATCCCCTTTTCCTTGACCGGCATTCGTTTGAAATTGTTTGACGATTCCGCCAACGGCAAAGGGGGGATCAAAACCAGCATGGTGCAAAACGGCAAGAAGCAGAGCTGTTGTCGTCGTTTTCCCATGGGTCCCTGTGATCACTAAAGGCTTGTATCCTTGCATAATTTGATGGAGAAGATCGGAACGATGCCACAATGGGCATTTCAGTTTTTTAGCAGCTTCAAGTTCAGGATTATTAAGCGGAATATCTGTGGTATAAACAACAGGGATACAATCTTGAATATTGTCGGAAGAATGGCCTAAATAGATTTTGGCGCCCGCTTTGGATAACTCCTGTGTTGTAGCATTATCAGAGATATCACTACCACTGACCTGAACCTGATTATTGATGAGCAACTTTGCTAGTCCACTCATTCCGATGCCTCCGATTCCGATAAAATGGCATCTAGTCAGCATATTATTTTACTCCTGCAGAATCTAAAACAATTTCAACGAAATTTTTATTATTTAATGTTTGCTTGTATTGTCGTCCGTTTCTACGGAATTGATCGCTATTTTTTAACAGGGAAATGGTCTCTGCAAGCTTTTCCGGAGTCAAATTGCCTTCTTGGATTTTTACCCCCAATCCTACCTTGTCGACGACAAAGTCAGCATTATGGTCTTGATGTAATTCTGCAGCATAAGGATAGGGAATAAGAACACCGGGGACTTCAAACTCGATCAATTCTGCCACAGTACCTGCACCAGAACGGCAGACGGCTATATCAGCCAAGCTCCAAGCATACTCCATGTGCCTTTCAAACAATCCGATATAAACGGGAACACTTTGCTCTTCGAAGTAGGATTTTTCAATTGTCGATTTTTCTCCGATCAAATGGATCACTTGGAATTTGCCGATTTTGCTTTTGAGGTGGGGAATGGCTTTCGCAAATGTTTCATTCAATTTTTTTGCCCCTTGCGAACCTCCAAACGTGAGGATGGTCAATGTATCGGGATCTAACCCATAATGCGCAGCCGCCTCCTTTTTCGAAAGCCTCCCTTTTTTAAGCTCAGATCTTAAAGGAAGACCAACAACGTGTGCAGGACCATTAGACCGTGTATCGGGAAAATGTACACAAAGTGCATCGACAAAAGGGGCTAGCAGCTTGTTCACTTTGCCAAGAGGACGATTTTGTTCATGAAGAACTATGGGGATTTTCTTAAGCTTTGATGCAATCAAAATCGGCAAGGTGTAGAAGCTTCCAAAGCCAACTACGACGTCGGGTTTGAATTGATTAAGCAAGTTCACACTATGGCGTACGCCAGAGCCAATGGTCCAAAGGCTTTGAGGGATGTTCCAAGGCTTGCGTAAAGGAAGAGGTGCACAAGGAACTTCTGCAAAGTTAAATCCTGAATTTGCAAAAAAACGGTTCGTGCTTAATTTACCCCCCGCGAACAAAATTTCATGCCCTTCTAACAAATTGGCAAGTCCTACAGCTGGGTAAATATGCCCTCCTGTACCTCCTGCGGTGATTAAAACGCGCCTAGGCTTCATTCAAAACTTCCTTGTTAATGCTAAATAGAAGTACCAAACCAACGATGTTTGCCCACAACGATGTGCCCCCCTGGCTGAATAATGGTAGATTCAAACCAGTGCTGGGGAGCAATCCAGAAACTACACCTAAGTTTAGAAAAGCCTGAAATGTGATTAGAAAAGTCACCGCTCCAGCATAGTAAAATCCTGCCGGATCATGGGCATTAGTAGCGATCTTAAAACCCGCAAAGGCTAAAGCCATGTACAAAAGAATCAACCCTAAAATCCCTTGAAAGCCAAATTCCTCGGCATAGATAGCCGCAATATAATCGTTTTGCGCTTCGGGTAAGTAGCTCAGCTTTTGCAAACTATTACCAGGTCCCTTCCCAAAAAGACCTCCTGAACCAGCTGCGATTTTTGCTTGATAGGGTTGATGCCCTTTACCTTTTAGGTCTAGTTCAGGATTTAGATACACTTTAAGGCGTGCAGAAACATAGTTGCTATTGGCTGCAAAGGCGCCTCCTAATAAAACAAACCCCATAAGAGGCCATGCCCAATATTTGAAAGGAATACAAGTCAACCAGCACAACACTAGAACGGTCATTGCCAGGACTGCAGCTGTACCATTATTGGGTTCGATCAAGATAAGACCGATCGGCACCCCCAAGGTTCCCGCCAATTTTAAAAATTCTCGAAAGGAAATTTCTCCCTTAGGAAATTGCAAATATCTGTGAATAAAATAGGCTGGAACCAAATATTTGACAAATTCAGAAGGTTGAAACGATAACCCTAAAATGGAGATCCACCGTTTCGATCCATTAGCTTCTCGTCCAATCCCCGGAATTAACACCAACACCAAAAGGAGGGTAAACAGCGCTAAAAGATACGGGCTAGCATCTAAAATGTTTTTATAACCAAAGCGCCATACCGCAAAGCCAATCCCAATTCCAGTCAATGCATAAAGGATCTGTTTGATTACCCCTTGATAGGTGCTCCTCTCCAATCCATGGTCCAAGACTTCAGCAGAGGTTGTGCTGAAGATCATCACCATGCCGACGACAAAGATCATCGAAGCGGTTAGACCTAGAATGGCTGGAGCCTGCTTTAGCATATTCCTATTTGACCCGCAATTTTATCCCCAATCTTCAGTTTGCGAGCTTGCTCTTCACTCATGTTGTTCAGTTTGAGGATGTCTTCAAATTTAACATTGAACTGTTTGGCGATTTTCCAAGGGTTGTCTCCGCTCTTCACGATATAGTACACTGGATCGCTAGCGACTGCAGATTCGGGTACACGCGCAGGTTTAGCTGCTTCAGCAACTTTTGGAAGGTTCCCCGTTGTAGGAATTTTTAAGACCTGACCAATTCTGAGTTTGTCGCTACTTATTTTATTGGCTTCTTTGATCGCCTGTACAGTCGTTCCATTAGCTTTGCGATCTTTTCAAGCATTCCCCTTTTTTGACGGTCACTTCTACATAGCTTTGAGGAGGGATCGCTGGGGTTGGTTTTTGTGGCTCTGGAGGACTCTCAGGCAATAATGATTGATCTTGATGATGTTCAAAAGGCAATCCTTCTTGCGGAACATAGTCTCTCAAAACATGATCCACTTCATCCATGGGGACTTGCGCTTCAGCTAAATAAGGCTCCAGATCAGGTTGTGGGATAATAAGAGGCGTTTCAGGCTCAACTTGCCGCACGGCAGGTTCACTCATCGCTGTTCTGACGGGCTGAGGCCTTGCTGCGCCTTCGTCTTCCGGATGAGTTGCCGTTATAAATAGGACCGCTAACAAAGCGGCATTGATTAGGACAGATATAATAATGATATCTTTTCTATTCATGAGGTGACTCCTGAAACATCAATTTGATTCACCAAGCGTTGGAACTCTTGCCCACGATGGGCATAATCTTTAAACATGTCAAAGCTAGAACAGCCAGGAGACAATAACACTTTATCTCCTCTTGCAGCCGCTTTTGAAGCTTCCATAACAGCTTCGTTCAATGTGGCACACCGCTTTATGTAGTACGAATGGCTCAATTGTTTTTCGATAACTTCAGCAGATTGTCCGATTGTGTATATATTTTTAACTTTCCCTTTAAAAGCTTCAATCCACGGAGTGTAGGGAGCGCCTTTATCAACACCTCCTGCAATCAAGTGGATAGGCCCATCGAGAGTTTGGACAGCACGGATCACAGCATCGATATTAGTTCCTTTACTGTCATCGTAATAATCAACATTGTCAACGCTCCGCACAAACTCGATCCGATGATGCGGTTTTTTAAATGTTGCAAATGCTTTGAGGAACTGATCGGCAGGCGCTCCAAGTATCGAGCACAGTGTGTAGGCTGCCATGAAATTTTCAAGGTCATGATTACGACGGTCTACAAGTTGTTTTGGTAAAGGGCAAAGAATATCTCCGGATGCATATAAATAATGTAAATCAGTCCAAAGAGGTGCTTGGGCTTGGTACCCATAGCTTTGGAAGTCAATATTTCGAACAAGCGTTGGAAATTCCTGAGGGATTGCTTCAAACAGATAAAGTGGAGCATTTTTCTTAAGGTTATGACTAATAGAAAGCTTTGCTTTAACATAATTTTCCATGGTCTTGTAGCGATCAAGATGATCCGGGGTGATATTGAGAACTACCGCACAATCCAGCACTTTCGTTGACAATGTTTCCAATTGAAACGAGCTCAATTCTGCGACAACAACATCGTCAGCATTTAAACGCAAAACCTCATCAGTTAAGGGGACCCCTACATTTCCCAATGCCTTGGCAGGTATACCACAGTTATTTAAAGCATGGGCGACCAGAAGCGTGACCGTTGTTTTACCGTTTGTGCCTGTAATCCCTATCATTCGTTGCGTGATATGCCTACAGGCTAGTTCTACTTCACCGATAATTTCGATATGTTCTTTGCGTGCCTCTAAACAGAGGCGATGGTCTGGAGGAAACCCCGGTGAAAGGATCAATTGATTAAATTGGGTAATTTCGAGCGGATCCTCTTCATGAACAACTTTTATTCCTAGTTTAAGCAAATCCTGATCTTGCGCAATCACTTCCCTATTGCTCTCAAACCCCCAAACTTCTTCTCCACGTCTTAGTAAAAATCGCGCGGCAGCCTTTCCACTAATGCCTAAACCCAATATTAAACTTTTGCGCTGCTTTTTCACTTAATGCCTCATTGAAACTTTAAGGAAGCGACGCCAATGATTGCCAGGAGCAATCCCACGATCCAAAATCGGATCACAACTTTGGTCTCAGGCCATCCCTTGTATTCAAAATGGTGGTGCAAGGGGGCGATCAAGAAAATACGCTTTTTATTCCTATAACGGAAACTAGCGACTTGTAAAATTACTGACACCGCTTCTGCCACGAAGATACCGCCAATCAGACCTAAAAGCAATTCTCTTTTTAACAAGACAGCGGAAACCCCAATAATTCCTCCCAAGGTCAAAGATCCGGTATCCCCCATAAAAACTTGGGCCGGATGGCTATTATACCAGAGAAATCCCAAGCAAGATCCGACGAAGGCACATAGATAAATGGCAATTTCTCCACTGCCTTCGACATAAACGATATTCAGATAACTAGCTAAATCTATGTGATTGGAGACAAAAGCGAAGAGAGCCAATGAGCTGGCAACAATAATGAGACATCCGGCAGCCAAACCGTCCAAACCATCGGTCAAGTTGACCGCATTAGAGGAACCTGCAATGACAAACATTGTGAAGAGAGCTGCGAGCAACAAACCTATCCCGCCAAACTGCAAGATGGGTTCCTTAAGGAAAGGGACATAAATGCGAGCTGCATAATCTTGGAGTGTTATTTCTTCTGGCTCTTTAGATGTATTCTCTTTGATGACCGGGGGTGCAAACCAGGAATTGTCTGCTGAAGAAGAGGATACGTGAGGATAAAGCATATATGTCGCGATCAATGCTCCCAAAAGCAATTGAAATACCATCTTTTTGCGAGCTGACAACCCTTTAGTGTTTTTGTACTTTAATTTTAAATAATCATCATATCCGCCGATCAATCCCAGAAAAACAGTTGTGGCTAATAAGATCAAGGTGAACACGTGGGTTAAGTCCATCCATAACAAAAGGGAAACAGACATGGAAAAAAGGATGAGGATCCCCCCCATTGTTGGAGTGTCTTTCTTTTTCGAATGTAAATGCCCGAGCAATGGACAATCTTCCATCCGTATCGGTTGTCCAATTTTAAGTTCATAGAGTTTGCGAATAAATTGAGGGCCTAAGAAAAGACTAATGAGTAGGGCTGTCAAAGCGGCTAAAATCATCCGTGTGGAATAGTAGGTGAAAACACCTGGGACTTTGACACCGAGCCAATCGCGTAATGCATGGACAAAGAAAAAAATCATGATTAATGTGTTTAAAACTCCTCTAATACTTTCCAAAGTTCATTACCTCGGGAGCCTTTCAACAAGACCACATCACCCGGTTTAGCGGCTTTGCGTAGGGCATCTATCACATCTTGTCGGTTGAAATACAATTCCACCGAGCGATTTGCCCCTTTCCACATATCATATATGGGTTGGCATCCCTTTCCCATGCAAAGCAAACGATCAACATGCTCCAATGCGCATTCTCCTACTGCCCGATGACATCCTTCCGAAAATTTTCCTAATTCGAACATTTCTCCAATAACCCCGATTTTACATCCTCCTGCTTTAGGAGAAGGAAGACTTTTCAAGGCAGCTTTGAGAGATATTTCAGCGGCATTGTAGGAATCGTTAACAAATTGAATCCCATTTTTATTAACAAATTGCATGCGTAAGGCCGGTAAGGTTAATAGGGGCATTGCTTGCCTAATTTGCTCCCAACTCACATCAAAGCTGCGTGCTACAGCTGTAGCGGCCAAAAAATTGAGTCGGTAGTGAGTTCCAGGGACATTGAGCTGCCCCAACTCATGCCTTTCATTTTTATGGATGATAGAGATTGTTTCTCCAACCGTCTGTAGGTAATAATCGGCCTTAGAATCCTGTGTAGAAAATGTTTGTTTAGAGCATTTCCCTACTTTGGCGATTGCGTTAAAGTTGGGAATATCGAGAGGAATGATCCCAAGATGGGTTGTGGAATGGGTTAAAATTTCAGCTTTTGCCGAAGCGATCTCATCAATAGAGTTAAAGTTAACGGCGTGAACGAGTTGGACTGTGGTGATGAGGGAGATTTCTGGAGGGGCTATCGCAAGAAGTTTTTTGATATTTCCTGGATGGGTCATTCCCATTTCAAGAACAACAATTTCAGCATCGGGGCTTGTGTGGTTAAGAATCGTTAATGGCAGCCCCACTTGAGAATTGCTAGTGCCTGGGTTGCAAGCGGTTTTAAATTTTTGCCTCAACAAAGTGGTGATAAAATCTTTGGTTGTCGTTTTTCCTACAGACCCTGTAATTGCGACGATGCGGCTTTTACGTTCATCGATGACCGATTTAGCTAAGTTTTGCAGAGAGTCAAGAACATCTATTGATTTGATCAGCGACAATCCATAATTGGGTCCTTGATAGGAGGCGTGCACGACAGCAGCAGCAGCATGTTTGGCAGCGACATCCTGTAAAAAGGTGTGGCCATCGACACGATCTCCGGGAAGGGCAAAGAAGACATCTCCCTCCTTCACAAGCCTGCTATCGGTGCAAATTTGCTTGACGGAGATTCCGCACTCTGACTGCAGGCCCATCCGAGCAGCCATCACCGCCACGCTTTTAAACCCCATTTTATCCCCTCACCAAAAGAGGGTCAGATTATCGTTTCCCCATTTTTTGAACAAGAGGTATAGCGTAGAGGATTCCTCGCTGTGCTAATTTTTTGAGCAATGAATGATCCTGAGATTTGAGTAGATAAGGTTTGTGCTGCTTTTTCGGTTTCGGTCTCGGTATCTTGATCTTAATCTTAATCTTGATCTTGATCTTAATCTCGATCTTAATCTTGATCTTGATCTTGATCTTGATCTTAATCTTGATCTTGATCTTGATCTTGATCTTGATCTTAATCTTGATCTCTTAATCTTAATCTTAATCTTGATCTTGATCTTGATCTTGATCTTAAACTTGATCTTGATCTTAATCTTGATCTTGATCTTGATCTTGATCTTGATCTTAATCTTGATCTTGATCTTGATCTTGATCTTGATCTTAATCTTGATCTTGATCTTAATCTTAATCTTGATCTTAATCTTGATCTTAATCTTGATCTTGATCTTGATCTTGATCTTGATCTTTGCTCCCGCAGAGTAGGAAGGTTATGTTACTATAACATTACCCTCTAAGAACCGTACTTGAAAGTTTCCTTTCTTAGTGAAGTACTTTTCTCGGATCCAACAGGTGTTTTTATTGGAGTGCTTTCCTTTTAGCATATTCCAGAGAGTCGAGGACAACTTTATCTGTGTCGTTGAAGATCTCTTTTGCCACACAGCTTCGTGTCGCAAACCGAGACCGAGACCGAAAAAAGCAGCACAAACCTTTATCAGGATCATTTGCTCAAAAATTTACACAGCGAGAAATCCTCAGCATAAATTCTTGTAGCAGTGGAATTGGAAATTCGGTATAACATTCATTTATTCGGTGGCATGGCCAAGTGGTAAGGCAGAAGCCTGCAAAGCTTCCATTCCCCAGTTCGAATCTGGGTGCCACCTATGTTATACTTAGTCGCAACTCCGATTGGCAACCTTGGTGATTTTTCTTACCGAGCTGTCGAAGTCCTCAATAGTTGCGACTATATTCTTTGTGAAGATACGCGTCACAGTCTCACCCTTTTCAAACATTACAATGTAAAAAAACCGCTTAAAAGCTTCCACCAATTCAATGAATTAAAAATGGAAGATGCGGTTGTGCAAGATTTGCGAGAAGGTAAAACTATCGGATTGGTGACAGACGCTGGAACTCCAGGAATTTCAGATCCAGGTTATGCATTGACCCAGAGACTTTTTCAAGAGCAATTGCCCTGGACCTTGATCCCTGGCCCTTGCGCTTTGATCCAAGCTTTGGTTTGCTCTGGCTTCGATTCCCACCATTTCCAATTCGTAGGATTCCTCCCCCGCCCTGAACAGCAAAAAAGGAAAACACTCCAATCCATTCTTCAATTTCCTGGGACCACAATTTGTTATGAATCCCCGCACCGAATCTCTGACACGTTGAAAGTTTTGCAAGGATTGGATCCGACTAGGGAATTGGCCATCGCTAGAGAACTGACCAAGAAATTTGAAGAAATTCTACGGGGAACGGCCGAACAGTTGTTAAATATCCCTATTAAAGGGGAAACCATCCTATTAATAAAGGGGCGATCCGCTGAACCAAGGCAGGAATGGGAATCACTGACGATCGAGGAGCATGTCCATATGTTAATCCAAGATTATGGATTGACTAAGCAAGAAGCCGTCAAAACTGCCGCTGAAATGCGAGGACTTCCCAAGAGGTCCGTCTATAATCAAATTCATCGCAAAAATAGCGAATAAAAGTTGTCAAAATCAAATTCTATTGTTATGAGTAAAACTTTGTTTGATCAAACTATAACTGTAACGAAGTCTTATGAAACTTTTATTGAAAAACCTCTTTCTTCTGACGCTATTTATTATTGGACAATCCCAACTTGAAGGGGAGGTGGCCAGTGTTAAGGCCATGGGAATGGGCTACACCGGAGTTGCCTATCCTCAAGATGCACTTGCAGGAGCTTATAATCCCGCTGGCATGGCTTGGATCGGTAACCGTTTTGACATAGGAGTCACAGTCAAACGGTACGATGGGGAGACCAACATCAACGGGAATCAGATTATCAATCCCAATGAACCTACAAATGGTTCCTTCAATCCTTTTAAACAAAAGTATTTCGTTATCGGAGATGCAGGCTTTAATCAGCAATTTAGTGCCTGGGATTTCCCTTTCACTATTGGAATCATGGGATATGAGCGCAACTTTTTCCATACTTCCTATAAGGATCGATTTTTTATCCTTGGAACAAAGCCGGTAGAGTTTGCCTACCAAAACTATGTTGTAGCTCCTGTTTTTGCCCTAAAAATCGATAACCATACAATCGGTGTAGCTATCAATTTTGAATATAGCTACGTCAAAATCGCGGGTTTAGAAAAACTTGCGATGGAGGACTTAAGTGTTCGTCCTAAAAACTTTACCGATCACGGTGGGGACAATTCTTGGGGAATTACTGGATGCATCGGATGGCAATGGCGTGTCTGCGACTCTTTTTGGGTAGGAATTGCTTTCCAACCGCAAACCCCCATCAAAAGCTTTACCCGCTATGCTGGCTTCTTAGCGGAGCGTGGGAAGTTAAATTCTCCGCAAATTTTCTCTGCAGGTTTCGCATTCAAGCCATGGGAAGAAGTGACATTTACTTTCGATTACGAGCTTTATAATTGGCATAATGTAGCTTCAATGGCCAATAATGGGGAAGCCGCATTAATCGAAGCGATTATTTTAGACACTACATTCGACTTTGGAAAACCTTTTGGACCCGGTTTTGGCTGGAAAAATCAAACGTCGTTAAAATTCGGTTTCGACTGGAACTTCTGTGACTGCTTTACCTTGCGAGCTGGTTATCGGTATCGCAATACACCTATACGCACGTCGCAAACCTTTTTGAATATGTTAACTTTAGAAACAGTCTCCCATACGGTCACGTGTGGGATAACATTTGAATTTGCCGATTTCCATGAACTCTCATTTTACTATGCCCATGGATTCCAAGGCCATGTCAATGGCAATATCGAATCGATCCCCCCATTTTTTGGAGCGGGCAGTGTTAAATTGAGCAGCCATTTTAATTTCGTTGGATTGTCTTATGGCTGGAATTGGTAGAGGAACAATTTATAGGTAAAAGGATATTTGATGAAAAAGAACCGGAAGAAATCAGCACACAAAAACAAACCATTTTATATTCTTGCGGCCCTTTTGATCTGCAACTCTTCAGCTGTTTATGCCAATCCTTCCAATCCTATTGTCATTGCTGGTGGAGCAACATTTGATGCCTCTCAAGCTAATCAGCTTTTTGTAAAGACCGATCATGGGACAATCATCAATTGGGACAAGTTTTCGATCAACAAGGGAGAATTGACGAAATTTATCCAGCCCGACAAGGCTTCCGCGGTTCTAAACAGGGTGACCAGCCTCGATCCAAGCCGTTTGATGGGGATGCTTCAATCTAACGGTAAAGTGTTTTTGATTAATCCTAACGGTATTTTAGTTGGAGAAGGCGCAGTCATTGACACAGGCGGATTTATCGCTTCGGCGTTAGACTTGAGCAACGATGACTTTTTAAATGGTCTGGAGATGACCTTTAAAGGGAATTCTACAGCCTCAGTTGTCAATTTGGGGACGATCACCGCTCGCGATGGAGATGTCTTATTGATCGGTTATATGGTGCAAAACGAAGGAACGATCGATGCTCCGAATGGGCTTGCAGGATTAGCGGCAGGACAAGAAGTGTTAATCAAGCCTTCAGGCTCCGAACGGATCTTTATCAAAGCCACTGTGAATTCTAATACTGCTGACGGCTCTGCTTTACAAAATTCAGGCATTATTACTGCACTTGAAGCTGAATTGAAAGCGGATGGCAACCCCTTCAAAATGGCTATCAATCAGACAGGAAAGATTGAAGCTACAGGGGTTGAAAAAAGGAATGGTCGAGTTTATTTAGTTGCAGAAACAGGCCGAACACAAGTATCCGGATCGATATCAGCAAAAAACAGCGACAAAACCGGCGGTGATATAGTTGTTTTAGGAGACTCTGTCGTCTTCGACAATGCATGGATTGATGTCTCAGGAGATTTCGGAGGGGGTAAAGTTCTTGCAGGAGGAGATTTTCAAGGAAATAATCCCAGCCTTAAAAATTCTAAGTTTACATACGTGGATACAACAACTCAATTTAATGCTGATGCTAATGTCAAAGGCGATGGGGGTTCCACGATTATTTGGGGAGACCAACATAGCGCTTTTGGTGGAACCATTAGTGCCAAAGGGGGCATTGAAGGGGGGAACGGGGGTTTTGCCGAGGTCTCAAGTAAATCAACAATCCAATACTATGGGCTTGCAGATTTAACATCCCCATGGGGTGAGACAGGTGACCTTCTTCTTGATCCCATGCAAATCAATATCAGTGCGGTAGGCGTTCCAGCGACCGATCAATTTTTTGCAGTCAACCCAACGACTACAGTATCTGTGACCGGTGCAAGCGTTGCCACTGCCTTGACAACTGCCAATTTGTATTTGCAAGCGAATGATTTGATTGTGATTGATGACAATATTACCGTGTCTGCTTCTGGAACCAATGACCTTTACTTGCAATCGGGAAGGAGCATCGATCACACGAATGGGAATACGATCGATTTCACAGCATCTTCCGGAAGCTTATTCTGCATCATCAATGATGATGGGGCAGTCGCAGCGGATCGTACAGCCGGGACAGCCCAGTTTCTGATGAATGGTGGTTCCGTCATTAACATGGGTACCGGAACGTTTGCGGTCGATGTGGGCTTTTTCGGAGGGTCACAAATCGGTCAAACGTCAATCAGTGGTACGGGTACTGCCGTCTCGACCGCCGGCGGAGCGATCAATCTTAATGGATTCGGGGGACCTGCTTCCATCGGGATAGACATTGCAAGTGGCGCTCAAATCACAGCGACCGGCACCGGGACAATCACCTTGAATGGGACTGGTGGCTCAACAGTGGGTGGTGGCAATATTGGGGTAGATATTACAGGGGCTAATACGTTAGTGCAAACGGTCAGCGGAGCATTGTCCATTACCGGTCTAGGGGGAAGCGGAGGATCTTCTGATGTTGGCAACAACGGAGTTCAGATTACCAACGGTGCTGTAGTAAGAAATACTGATACCACAGGTGTTGCAGTTGTGACAATTAGCGGTACAGCTGGCAATGGATTGAATGACAATATCGGGGTTTTAATCGACGACACAACGACAGCATCCCTGGTCACAGTGAATACAGCTGCACTCGACATTACCGGCGTAGGTCTGGGAACTGGGTCGGGCAATTCAGGCATACAGATCAATAATGGCTCAACAGTATCATCCACTTCTACCACAGTAGGTGGAGATATTACTCTCACTGGATCAAGTACTGGAGGGGCAAGTACGAGCGATGGCGTTAATATCTTAGCAGCTTCTTCGGTGACAGCGTCCGGTCCTGCTACATTAACAATCATTGGCACCGGGGCCTCCGGGTCGGCGTCTTCGACCAATATCGGTGTGAACATTAGCGATTCAACAGTCAGTTCTAACACCGGAAATCTTATAATCCATGGAAGTGGAGGGCAAGGCGGTACCGGAGGAAGCAATACCGGAGTCTTCATTACAACTAGTTCTACAGTAAGCAACACGGACATAACAGGAGTAGCTTCCATATTCATTAACGGTGCCTCGGGAAATGGTTCCGCAGGGGGTAATAATGGAGTTCAGACATTTGGTTCAACAATCACTGCAAACACAGCTGCGATTAATATTTTAGGCACTGCCTCGGGCGTTGGGGGTACCGAAAATGGTGTCTTGCTAGCTGGCGGGTCAACAATATCCACGACCGGGACTTCAGGGGGAGTGATTAATATCACCGGCGCAAATTCGGCAATTGGAGGGAACAATGTTGGCGTCACCCTAAGTGGCGCAAGTGTTGTCAATGGAAGCGCCTCTTCGAAAGTCAATGTGACTGGAACCGGATCCAATAATGGCGCAGGGAATTCAGGAGTCGTTCTCACAGGATTAGGAACAATCATCGAAGGGAATGGATCTTTAGTTTCGGTGACCGGTAATGGAGGCAACTTCTCTGGAAGTGCCAGCAATATTGGTGTCTCTATTTCCAGCCAAGGGGCAATCAAAGGCAATGCTGCGACCACGAACGTTGTTGTCAACGGTATTGGAGGCTCGGGAGGAGTTGATAACCATGGTGTTTTCGTTACCGGGACTTCCACGATATCCGCGATTGGTGGTTCACTAGTTGTCGATGGTATTGGAGGGAGCGCTGGAACCACCACTAATATAGGGGTCAATCTAGCAAATGCTGCCGCGATCACCAATACTACAGGTTCGATCACAGTCAACGGAACAGGGGGAAGCGGGGGAACTTCTGGCAATGTGGGGGTTATGCTGAATGGCACCAACACCGGTATCACTTCGACTTCCGGTAGCATCAATATTAATGGAATCGGTGGTGGAACAACCACAGGAGATCATGGAGTCTTAATCTCAAATGCAGCAAAGGCCACAACAGGTTCCGCGGGTGCTTTAACGATTAGCGGTACAAGTGGACCGGGTACAACTGGGAATGATGGAGCGCAGATCACAGGAGCCACCGTTTCAACTTCAGCTGGACCATTGACAATCAACGGTACGAGTCTTGCCACCGGCGCTAGCAATAATGGAGTAGAAATCTTAGCCTCTTCAACAGTCACCAGTACTGGAGGAGGTATTGTCACCATCGATGGAAGTGCCACACAAGGAACGGCAACCAATATCGGTGTTCAGATCGCAGATTCTTCTGTCAGTGCAACGACAGGTGGAATCAATGTGATCGGATCCATATCCTCATCAGGAGCAACTAATCAAGGTGTCTCCATTAATGCTGCAGGGACAGTTGAAACAACTTCCACAGGGCCTATTAATATCAGTGGAACCATCAATTCGGGAACAAATACGAACGATGCGGTGTTAATCACAGGCACAGGATCAACAGTTAGCACAGTCAATGGCCCACTAACAATCGGTGGCAGCAACCTTGCGACAGGGGCAACAAATCACGGTGTATTTATTAATACACAAGGAGCTGTGACTTCTTCTGGAACGGGTAATGTCAATATCACCGGTCAAGCCACGAACGGGACAAATGCAACAGAGGGTGTTCAAATATCCGGTGGAACGGTCACCTCATCTACGGGGCAGTTATCGATTTCAGGGACGGGAGGAGGTTCCGGAACAGGTAGCGCGGGTGTCGATATCAATTCGGCGTCAACCGTAAGCTCCTCTTCTACAACATCTCCCTTATTCATCACAGGGACTGCATCCTTAGGGTCTGGTTCGGGCAATGGAGTGATTGTCAATGCGACTACAGTTTCTGGAACCTCGGCAGGAGTGAGTGTCTCAGGAACTTATTCTGGAACTGGAAGTAACAATAATGGAGTCCTAGTTGAAAATGCCGGAGTCATCACCACCACAACTAGCGGACCGATCTTTGTGAGTGGCACCGTCACCAGCGGCAGCGACAATAATAATGGAATTTCTTTAACAGGAAGCTCATCCAATATTTCGAGCACAGACGGTCCTATCTTTGTGACCGGCACTTCTAACTCAACAGGAACTACAAATATCGGTGTCTCGCTTGGGGCGGGAACTTCTGTTGAAACGATTGGAACAGCTGGAACTGGGAGCATTAGTATCACCGGAACGAGCGATCTTGGAACGACCAATAATTCCGGTGTCAGCGTGACGGGAGCCATTGTCAATTCCACGTCTTCTCAAGTGATCGTCACTGGAACCGGAGGCGGTATAACGACAGGAAACACAGGTGTCAGTATCACAGCTTCCTCTTCCGTCACCAGCACTGGTGCACTCCCCCTGATAGTAACAGGAACGCTTACGAGTGGGACAGATAGCAATCAAGGCGTTCTTGTTGATAACAGTGCTGTAGAAAGTACAAGTCCTCTTAATATCACCGGAACAAACGAAGCAACCGGCAGCATGAACTCGGGAACAGCCATTCAAGATGGTGCTCTCGTCCAAACCTCAGTAGCCAATCCGATCAATATCACCGGGACAGTGACTTCCGCTACTGGATCAAACCAAGGAGTGGTTGTCCAAGGCACAAATACTAGCATCACGACAGCGACCGGAACGATCACATTGAATGGAAGTAGCTCAGGCAGCGGCGACAGCAATGAAGGTATTTTGGTCCAAACTGCAGCAGAAGTAAATTCAACCGGAACCGGTAATATCAATTTTACAGGCACAGGTGCTGGAGTTAATAGCAATGCAGGCGTTGACATCGCTGCAGGAACCGTTACATCTACGGGCGGCAATATTCAGTTCACAGGAAATGGCAACGGCACAGGGACAGGTAATGCTGGGATCACAGTCAATACAACCTCTACCGTATTTACAAATGGAACAGGAACGATCGAACTGACTGGAACAGTCGATGGAACCGACACCAATAATGGTTTGGTTGTTGATAATAGCTCAGTCAATACAGCAAATGGCAACGGGACGATGACCGGGATCAATAATGCGACCGGCAGCAACAACAATGGGGTTGCTTTTACAGATGGAGGAACCTTTGTCTCGACTGGCACTGGAGCCGCGATTGTCTCCGGAACAGTTTCCTCTGCAACAAGTACAAACAATGGTGTTTTAGTCTCAGGCACCAACTCTGCTGTGGATACTCTCAATGGAAATATTACTGTAACAGGGGCAGCCACCGGCTCAGGCACCAATAATGACGGGGTACAAATATCTGCCGCAGGCGCTCTTTCAAATGCCACTGGAACTGGAGGGATTACAGTCAATGGAACCGGTACAGGAGGCACAAACGATAATGAAGGGGTCTTACTGACCGCAGCAAGTATTACTGCGGGAACAGGAGGAGCTTGCCTTTTCGGAATTGGGAGTGGATCTGGCACCGGCAACACCGGTGTCGATATCAATAGTGGGGCCGTTTACACTGCCGCCGGAGGAACAGCTTGCATCAACGGGATCAATAATGGTGGGACCGATTCCAGCTGTGGAGTCAGCATTAACGCTTCCAACGTGGGTGGCACAACCGCGAATGTCCCTATTACCGGCACAAGTAATGCGACTGGGGATGACAATGGAGGGATCTGCATTACCAACGCAGCTACAGTTACAGCACTGGGATCTGGCAATGTAACTCTTGTCGGCACCGTCACCATGGCAGGAAATGATAATAATGGGATCATTGTCACCGACACGAATACCCAAGTTTCCACTGTCAATGGCATCTTAACCATGGAAGGGACAGCCAATGGAAGCGGCACCACCAACACCGGTGTACTCATTGAAAGCGCAGCAATCGCTGGTTCATCGGGAACAGGTAATGTTGACATTACAGGCAATGGGAACGGTGGAACAACCACAAATTCCGGTGTGACCATCGATGCCGCAACAGTAGAGTCAACAACCGGAGTATTAACTATCAACGGTACGGCAGCTGGATCAGGAGATGGCCAAACCGGGGTTTCTATCCTTGCTGCCAGTGCTGTCGGATCCTCGAGTACAGGGAATGTTTTGATTCTTGGCACAGTGACTATGGGCGTCAATAATGACATCGGTGTTTCCATTCAAAACACAAGCACAGATGTGGTTTCAACCGGCGGTAACTTAACCATTGAAGGTACCGGCAACGGAAGTGGTACCGGAACACTAGGTGTTGCCATCGAGAATTCTGCTGTCGTTGGTACCCCAGGCTCAGGAGTCGTGACCATTATCGGAAATAGCAACGGGGGCACAACAAATAATAATGGGGTCCTCATTGATGGTTCTCAAGTGGAGGCCGTTGCAGGAGGGACAAACATCACTGGAACAGCCAATGGAACAGGCGCGACTAATGCCGGCGTCCTTATTCAAGATGCTGCTACAGTCGCAGTGACGGGCACTGGCCCTCTCGCAATATCGGGACATGTGACTGCGGGAACAGATGCTAATACAGGCGTCTTAATTACTGCTTCCAACGCTTCCAGCGTCAATGGAAATGCTACTATCAACGGTACCAATGCTGCCACAGGTGCCAACAATACCGGCATTGCACTCACAGCAGCTGCAACTTTCACAGCAACTGGAACAGGAAATGTCACTCTGGATGGGGTAGCTGCAGATGGTACAACCAATTCTACAGGGGTTTTAGCAGTCGGACCAAATGTTCAAGTGGCCTCACAAAATGGCAATCTGACCATTGAAGGCAATGGCAATGGTACGGGAGGCTCCAATGTGGGTGTGTCAGCACAAGCATCTGCTGTATTTGAAACTTTCGGAACAGGCTATGTCAATGTGATCGGAAATGGAAGTGGTACATCAAGTGGAAACGTTGGGGTCTCACTCAGCGATTCCGCTGCTGCATCTACCTCCGGCAATGTCACTATTACCGGAACTGGACAAGGAACCACGACAGGCAATGATGGGGTTGATCTGATCAATGGAGCCATTGTCGTCACCGGCGGATCAGGGACAGCGACCGTGTCGGGAACTTCGACAGGTGGGACGGATGATAACAATGGGGTCTTCGTCGAAGGACCTTCAGCTAGTGTGACAACGTTAAATGGGCAGCTCTCTATTGAAGGAACCTCTACAAGTACAGGGACAGGCAATGATGGCGTAAATCTTATGACAGCGACCATTCAGGCCACCGGGACCGGAGGCGTTTCAGTCACAGGAACGACCACGAACGGGACAAGTACGAATAATGGCGTCCTTTCAACGGGATCTTCATTCCTGACAACTTCAGGTAATCTAAATGTTACAGGAACGGCTGCAGGAAGCGGAACAAATATCGTGGGTGTCAATTTATCCCCTGTCAGTATAGTTGAGGCCTCAACGTCGGGAACCGTGAATGTTACCGGAACTGCGAGTGCAGGGGTCACCAACATTGTTGGAGTTCTTGTTGATCAATCCTTAATTAGCGGCAATACCGGAAATCTATCGGTGACTGGAACAAGCAACGGCACCGGCAACGCCAACGATGGGGTCCTGGTAGAGGCAGGAAGTACGATCCATTCTATAGGCACAGGAACTGTTTCCATCGAGGGAACCGAAAATGGAGGCGTTAATAATAATTCAGGTGTGCAAGTTAACGGAAGTACAGTCGCAGGAACAACAAGCCTTGTTCAAATCACAGGTGTAACCACAGCAACAGGAACAGGGAATTCCGGCACAGCGGTCGTTACAAGTTCGGTGACAACGACAGGGGGTGCCATTACAGTCGCCGGTTCCACTTCAGGAACAGGAGCAAATTCAGGAACATTACTGAGTGGCGACACCCTCACTGGCGGTGGAGGTAATGTAGCTATTTCCGGTAGCAACACGAGCACAGGCGCCGGTAACTTCGGCACAGAAATCGTTGCAACATCGGCGGTTTCTACCACCGGCGCCGGAACAATTATGGTTTCCGGCACAACTTCGGGAACAAACAATAACTTTGGAGTTGAAGTCTCCGCCTCCACTGTTACAGGTGGCACTGGAGCTCTTTCACTCACCGGATCCAATACAGGTACAGGAAGCTCAAATATCGGAATAGCCCTTGAAAATGCCGGAGCCGTCACCGCAACGGGTGCAGCACCCATCGCCCTTTTTGGCACAACTAGTGGAGGAGTCAACTTAAACGATGGGATTTTAATCGATGGCGCGGGGTCTGAAGTAGTCTCACAAGGTGGGAATGTCTCTTTAACAGGCTTGGGAAGTGGTAGCGGCACAAATAACATCGGCGTTGACATGATTGCTGGTGCTTTAGCCGAAACCAATGGTACCGGCACATTGCAAATCATCGGCTTTGGGGGGATCGGCACGAACAATAACGAAGGTGTTGTTATCGATGCATCAACCGCTCAAACAGCCACAGGAAATCTTTCAATTAGCGGAACCGCTTCCGGCACAGGCACTGGCACGACAGGAACAGCAATTCAAGATGGCGCGACTGTTGCGGCCACGGGTGTAGGTCCTATATCTGTCATTGGAAATGCGACAGGGGGCACAGGCAGCACCAACGGGATTATCGTCCAAAATACCGGCACAACCCTATCTTCACAAGGGGGCAACTTATCCTTCTCCGGGACCGGCAACGGCGGAGGAATCGACAATAACGGGATCCTCATGACTGGAGGGGTTTCGGCAACCACAAATGGAACGGGCACCATCATGATGGTAGGTCAAGGAGGCGGAGGTAGTAGTGACAATACCGGCATAACACTGAATAATGCGGCAGTCTCAAGTGTCAATGGCAATATCGCAACAACAGGGATTAGCACCGGCACCGGGGATGGTGGAGAAGGGGTAGCCCTGATAAACGGCGGGATCATCCAAGCGACAGGGACTGGCTCTGTGACTGTCTCTGGGACTAACAGTGAGGGAGGCAATAACTCTAACGGAGTCTTAGTTTCTGGCGCAGGATCACTCATCGGCACGACAAGCGGCAATACCGAAGTGACTGGAAATAACGCAGCAACCTTGACTGCGAATTCCGGAGTAGAAGTTCAAAACGGGGGTGCTATTCAAGCGGCAACCACAGGAAATGTCACTGTCTCCGGTAACAACAGCTTTGGCACTAACAATAATGCCGGCGTCGAAGTCACCGGTCCAGGCGCTTTGATCGGAACAAATACGGGTTCACTGCAAGTCACCGGAAACGATGGCGCATCAGGTCTCAGCAATGCAGGCGTCGGAGTCACCAATGGAGGCGCAATCCAAGCGACAGGTGCAGGAAATGTTCTTGTATTCGGGACAGAAAGTTCAGGAACTTCTGACAATTCGGGTGTTCTCGTGACCAGTGCAGGCGCAAAAATCAGCTCTGCAGGGGGCAATATCAATATCTCTGGTTTCACCAACTGTACCGGAACTGTAAACCAAGGGATCAACGTCACTAATGGCGCCGTGCAGACTTCAGGAGGCGGTTTTATCAAAATGTTAGGTGTTGGTGGCTCTGGTTCTAATTTCAACGAAGGGATTCTGGTATCCGCCTCTACGATCACCAACGCGGATGGCAACTTAATCTTAAATGGTACCGGCAATGGATTTGGCACAAACAATAATGGTGTCGATATCAACTCTGGCAGCACCATCTCTAACACTGGCAATGGCACTGTCGATATCTTTGGCTTAGGGGGTTCCGGAACCAATAATAATAATGGTGTCATTATTTCCGGAATTGGGAACAACGTCTCTTCCACTATTGGCGATCTCGACATTCAAGGTAAAGGAAACGGTTCCGGAATTAATAACATCGGGATTTCTGTCGCCGGCACTAACTTAAAGGCGAATGGAACCGGTTCAATCAATCTCCAAGGTACTGGAGGATCAGGAACGGATAACAACTCAGGGATTGTTGCCACAGCAACAAATATTGTGGCAGCTGTCGGTGGAGATATCGACATTTCCGGGACAGGCTTGGGAACCGGGAATGGCAATGATGGTGTTTCTCTCTCCGGCTCCACTGTTTCAGCTAATGGAGACGGGTCACTCTTTATTCTCGGCCTCAGCGGACCTGGCGTCAATAACAACATCGGAACACTGATTTCTAACTCCGATGTCACTACCGTTAATGGCAGCCTCACTATCAAAGGGACCAGCATCGGAACAGGGAGCGACAACGAAGGGATCCTTATCGATCCATCAACGGTCGAAGCATTAGGCTCTGGCAACGTCCTTATCCAAGGGGTCGGTGGATCGGGAACCGATTTCAACGAAGGGGTAGTGATCAACGCTAGCGACGTCTCTTCAGGCAGTGGGGGCATTGCTATCAATGGAACCGGAAGAGGAACCGGCAGCCAAAATCAGGGAGTTAAAATTGAAAATGGAAGCGATATTGCTGCAACAAGTACAGGTAATATCTTAATTGATGGCGCCGGTGGACCCGGAACTAATGATGCAGAAGGGGTTCTTTTGACGGGCTCCTCTTCTTCCATTACAGCTGTCAATGGAAATATCGTTGTCAATGGATTCGGCAATAATCCGACAGGCAGCAATCCTTACGGCATTTTTATCCAAGGAGGAGCCTCTGTCTCCATTACAGGTTCGGGGAATTTAACACTCAATGCCACTAACCTTGACCTCGAAGTTGAAGGACCCTTAAGCACATTTTCTGGCACAATGACTCTCTTGGCAGTTACCGGCGGCTCCAACGTCACCTTCGCCAATGCTGGAAATGTACGTACCGGCGGCTGTGCCATTGTTGCCGCAAATAATAACGTTACAATCAGCTCCGGCAACACTTTTATAGGTGCAAGCAAACTCACCTTTGTGGTCGATGAAAAAGATCCCACAGGTAATGGTGGAGGATTCTTCATCAACAATGGGACAATTCTATCGGCGACCAACCAAATCGATATTTATGCTGCCAGCGGTCCACAAGCTCCTCCAACTATCACCCCACCACCCGTTCAGGTGGTGTTCGGCAATTTAGGGCCAGCGATCGAAACTTGGGATAACAACATCCTACCGCTCGGTCTAGGAACTAAATACTGCACCTCCTATGAGTTTGGAGGGCGTTTTCATGGACCTGGCTTCGGCAGAAACTATGTCCCTTGCGACGGGAATTTCGGGACTTCTCCGCGTGTATGGTATAAAGTTTGCCTATCTGTAGGACCTATCCCTCCTGTGCCTCCCCCCACTCCCCCACAAATCAGTAGTGAGATCGGGGCTAGCACAGATGTACCCCCAAAATATTTCTTATATCCCTATTACGGTTATCCCTATCCCTGCGACTACCAGCCTGCGATTTATTTCGATTATAAACAAGAATCGTGCCCCCTGTTATCAGTGGCTCGCATTTCGGAATGCTCCCCTAAACAACAAGACATAGATAGCCAGGAATAAAATGAAAGCATCTCTATTAAAAATTACTTGTTTTGTCACCTTGGTATGTGGACTTCCCTGCTATGCCTTACCTCTTAAGGAAGGTTATGTCGAATGTCCTCCCATCCTTCCTGAACACGCAAATCCTGTGTTGATCACCGACTTGCGCGGCATTGTCCTAAACGGTGGCGTTGTAGGCATGAGCGAAGATTGGGATCCCGGAATCTCCTTCAATGAAATCGATGTTTGCTGGGATACACAGTCCTTAAACGAAGCTTTGGAAAAAAGATTCCTCAATAAACCTTTCACCAAAAACGACATTGAAGATCTTAAACAGATCATCATCGATGAATATGTCCGCAATGGTTATCCTCTCGTTGACATCTGTATCCCTCCTCAAGATATTACAGACGGTATTTTGCACATCGGAGTGATCGAAAGCAAACTGAATGAGATCCGGATCAGCGGCAACTACTGGTTTCGCCAAAGTTGCCTTAGGCAATATCTACGGGTTGAAGAAGGGGAAATCATCGATTATCCATTACTGGAATCGGACCTCTATTGGATTAATCGCAACCCATTCCGTCGCGCTTCAATTGTACTTCAACCCGGTCCCCATCCTGGAACAACCGATATTGAACTCAAAACCGAAGAAAGATTCCCGCTTCGTGTTTTTGGAGGTGTTGACAACCGAGGCACAATTCCCGTTGGACGCAACAGAGGGTTTGTCGGCTTCAATTGGGGTAATGCTTTTGGTTTGGACCATATTCTCTCTTTCCAATTCACCGGAACAGAGCATTTCGACGCCCTGAAAGGATACGCAGGTTCTTATAACGCACCCCTTCCCTGGCATCACAACCTCTATTTCTATGCCGGGTATGCCCAAGTTAAACTCAAACACATCGACCATGATTTTACGAATAAAGGGCGCAATTATGAGTTCAGCACACGCTACGAAATTCCCCTGATCGACTATAATCCCACATGGAACCACGGTTTCCAAATCGGTTTCGATTACAAAAAAACCAATAACACCCTTAATTTCTCCGATACTCCTGTCTTTGACAACGAAGTGCAACTGACCCAAGGTGTCTTTGAATATTGGTTAGATGCAGAACGAGATTGGGGTAACCTCTGGCTGAATGTCGATTTTGTGTTCTCCCCTTTCCGGATTTTAAACCACCAAACATCGGCCGCGTACGATACACTTCGCCCAGGCGCTAAGCCACGCTATCTCTATCTAAATGGAGAAGTCGAAGGAACTTACAATCTGCCATGGTACATGACTTTTGTCGCGCGAGCCTATTGGCAGTGGACCGATTTTACTTTGCTTCCTAGTGAAGAATTTTGGCTTGGCGGTTTTGACACCGTCAGGGGTTACTATGAAAGGATTCTTGCCGGCGATAGTGGCGCCATCTTGAATTTGGAACTTTACTCCCCTCCTCTAACTCCCATACAATGGCTCGATTTGCCCTGCTTACGGGGCTGCGACTTTTGCGAAATCTTGCAATTTCTTATCTTCTTCGACTATGGCACTGCCACAGTTTGCCATAGGGTCATTCCCGATCAACGACTCAATCGCTATCTTATCGGCATAGGCCCGGGTCTGCGGTATTACATCGACGATCACTTGGAAATTCGTGCCGACTTAGGTTTCCAGCTCCATAAATATCGGGACCATAAAAGCCATAGCAGCCTTTGTAACTTTAGTGTGTTACTCGCTTTTTAAAAATGAGTTTACAAAATTGATTCATCAATGCTATGAACAGGTTTTATTAAATTTTGTTTTGGAGAAGAGCCATGCGTTTTATTCAGAAAGGTATGAAACTAGTTGCAATGTGCGCTTTAAGCCTTATTTGCAGTACAGACTCCCTCGAAGCGCTTGCTGCTAGCGTTAAAGCTACAGGCATGGGTCAAGTAGGAATCGCCTATCCTCAGGACGCCCTTGCGGCGGCCTATAATCCGGCTGGGATTGTAAGGGTTTGTGACAGGTTTGACTTAGGAACCTATGTCGCTCATTTCGACGGGACTTCTTCGGCTGAAGGAAACGCGATCCCTCAGGTGAATGGAAAATTCAATGCCTTCCGCAGACATAATTTCTATTCTGGCGATTTCGGTATCATCAAAAACTTCTGCCTTTGCGACTGTGCGTTTGCGGCGAGCTTTGTCTGTTATGAAAAAGATTTTACCCATCCAAACTATCCAGTTGCATTGCCACTTTTAGGTACAACACATGCAGAACTTGAGTTTGTCAACTACATTTTTAGTCCCACCCTTGCTATGCAATTAGGATGCCACTCCTTTGGCCTATCTATCGATGTTTACCAGAACCATTTTAAGATCGATGGACTGCAAAGACAAGCAGTAATCTCCTCAAGACCTGCTCAACTGACCAACAATGGTGGAGAAACTGCTTATGGTGTGGGTGCCACCATCGGATGGCAGTGGGAAGTCTTTGACGGATTCCTCGTGGGACTCCGTTTCAAGCCTCAAACTCATATTCAGAAATATAAAAAGTATGCAGGCTTTCTTCCTGAACATGGACGTTTCGATACCCCACAATCTATTATGGGAGGCCTCGCTTGGAGCTTTATTCCTGAAGCCACCATTGGATTTGATGTGGAATACAGAAGCTGGCACCGTTTGAGAGCTGTAGGAAATAACCTTGAACCAGCTTTAGATAAAGCCTTAGGTGGCAATACCCATTATTTCCTAGGCGAAAGGGATGGTCCCGGATTCGGCTGGCGCAGTTCTACAATTTACAGACTGGGTCTAGATTGGCAATTTTGCCCAAGTATAACCTTGCGAGCAGGATATATCTACCAAGTATGCCCGATCAGGAAAAATCAAACAGCGATCAATATCCTTACATTGGCGACAACTAGAAACAGTTTGACACTGGGTGCAACTTACTCTTTCTGGGAAGTTAATGAACTGTCGGCTTTCTATGCTCACGATTTTAAAAGCACCATCAAAGGGTCTAACAATTCCATTCCCCTTACCTTAGGCGGAGGAAGAATTAACCTAACCAGCCAGTTGAACGCTTTCGGTTTCTCCTACGGCAGATATT
>CAVPVT010000018.1:0-48079 GCA_963709145.1 Parachlamydiales bacterium | reverse complement strand
CCATTCCGGCGCTTGCTAAAGCTCCTCCGCACCCCGCAAAAAATGAAATCAGGATATTTTTCATTTCCACAGGATCACCGTTCACCTTTTTTTGATGATCCTGCCTAAGGCGTTTAAGAAGCCTTGTGAACATATTTTAGCAGCGACATTTTTTCCAATAGCTTGAATAAGAGGAATTGAGATGACTGAAATTAAGGAATTCATGCTCATTCCCATGCCAAGCTGTTTGAAAAATTGTCTGAAGGTAAAATGGGCATCTCCTGTCATAGGAGCTTTAACGGCATAAACAGCTGCAGAAACAGCTCCAAAGCATTCCTTGGCCGACCATGGGAGCCACAGGCATGGCTGCAACACCAGCAACTGAAAGCCCTGTAGCTAAAGGAATGGCAACAGTCTTGTCTATGATAGCGTTGAGCTTCTCTTCAGTCATTTCTAAAGCATTTTTTTGCTCTTCAAATTTAGTTAGCGCCTGGTGATGCTTTTCTATATCTGAAGCCAACCCACTAAGTTTCGGTAGGTTTTCATTGGATTTTTGACTAACAAGAGTCAATTCCTGATGGGTATTAGCATGAGAAGTGTTGATGGTTCGAAAGTCATTCTTTAAGGCAACTGTCTGTACTTTAAGTGTGTCCAGCTGTTCGGTTGTGGTTTCACGTTTGCGTGCGAACATCGCAGCAATCCCGCTTTCATAATCTCCTAGTCCATCGACCCAATTTGCACACATATTTTCACCTTTGATATTTCATTTGCCGAAAATTCTAGCATTTAAGCTTTATTAAATAAAAGAACAAAATAGATTGACAATCAACAATTTAGTTTGATAGTATTTTCGCAATCTTTAACTGAGGACTAAATATGGTAGCGTTATTAAATTGTGTAGAAAATAATGCAATTGATGGAATCAACCGCGCAGTGCTTGTGCAAGCTTATCAGGCCTTGGATAATCTCCATGAGCCTGCAGAAAGGAAAAACCGCATAAGAGCTTGTCTAATCCAATTAAATCTTCATCTTTTGCAGGATCCTAATCGTGTAAGGGCAAATGAACTGCAAAAATTAGTTAACGATGTCCGCGACTTAACAAATGCAAAAAACGTTCTTCAACAAAACGCCAATGTGCTCGATAGAGACATTCAAGACCTCCGCAATAAACTGAATGCTCAGCAGCAAATAATTGATACCCTGTCTCAGCAATTATATGCTGAAAAAAGCAGATTGAGACAATATGATTTAGAATTCGTTCAACGAAAAATTGCTAATCTAAATAGCAAGACCATCACGGAAGTAGGTGCGTCAGTAGCTAGTGGAATACCCGCAGGTGCTTTAGCATTTGTGACATTCGGAGCGTCCCTGGCATTATGGGGCCTTGCTGTGAAAGCAGCGGGTGATGATGCAGATAAAAATAATAAAGAAGTGAAATATTGGGAAAAAGTGGCTGGCTTGATCACAGACAAATGGCTTCCACTCGAAGATGCCCAAAAGCAAGCCGTAGTAGCCTAATGAAGCAGGGTTCAAACCTTGCTCACAAATTCTCTAGAATTTTTTGTGCTCCCTCAGGGTTATGCGCGTAAGGGGATCAGGCTCTAGTAAGCACGTAATTACTTCTGGTATGCCTGAATGAGGCAGGGTGTTCAAACCCTGTTCATAAAGTCTCTAGAATTTTTTGTGCTTCCTCAGGGGTCATCCGCGTAAGGGGATCAGGCTTTAATAAGCCACGTATTACTTCTTGTATGTCGGGAGGAACATTTGCTGGAAAAGAATTTGGTGACTTCATTTTTTCTATCGCTTCACTCCATCTAATCGCTCCATTACTGGCTTGATCTAGATATGCAATCCACTGAGGGTTAATACCATATAATTTTAAAAGGGTTGTGCCCAACGCAAAAGCATCCTTCGCTTTATTATAGAGTTCAGCTTGCCCACTAGGCGGAAAGCGAAAAATATTATTAGCATACACAATATCTATAAGTTCTGGTGGCATAAAATATCCGGTACCACTTGTATATTTAGTTAGGCTATTTAGAGGCGTCATAAACCCTAAGTCAATAATTTTCGTAACTACGTTGTTTTTAATGCGATTCCATAAAAAGTTCTCATCTTTAAGGTCGTTGTGACAAAGGCCTTGCTTATGAAAATCTGCTAAATTGTTAACAAGGGATCTTGCCACTTGTTTTTTTTCTTGATCGGTAAAATGAGTGGGTTGAATCGTGCCTCTTTGAAGTGGAAAGTAGCTAACGACTTTTGTCACACTGAAAGCTGGATTCTTTGGACTTACTTTGGTATTAATCGTTGTGATTATGTTTTGGAGAACTCCCTTCAAATCATTGCTAGCATTTGCTTCAGCTAATGCTCCCTGCTTTTCCATTGGCCGAGTAGGATAGGACCCTTTCTTAAGACTTCTGTGGTAGGCATCTGCAGTAAAACTATCAGTTGTAATTATTTTTGTTTTTGCGATTAATTGTCCTGTATAAAGATGCACCATTTTACTGACTTGTTTAAAGCTTCCTCGACTAAAATTACTTTCATATCGCAAAAATGCCACACCTGTTCCATGATATTCTATGTTAAAAGGTAAACCAGAGACTTCTTTTTTAATGACACAGTAAGCATTACCGTGAGTTTGCGCTTCTAGAAGACCTAATTCTAAATCTATTTTATTGCGGGGATCATCTAACCAGTTTCTAGCAGTCTTTAATTGCTCACCGGTCAAGGTAACTTTTTGAGGTCGAACAACAGTTGCATTTTGAGCCATTTCTTCATTGGCTCCCTTGGCAACGTCTTCATAATTAGGTTCTGCAGTTAGGAATTCATCAATATCGATATCTTTCGAATATTGCGGTTTTTCAGTATGTTGTACAATTGTATTCGTTTTAGTTGCTTCAGACAAATTGGTCTTAAAGATCTCTAGTTGTTCATATTGATTTTTATATTTATTAATAAGTTGTTCAAGTCTTTGATTTTTAATACTGTCTTTTGTTAGACCTGTAACTTTGGCTAAATTATTAATATTTAACCAGATTTTACGAACTGATTCCGATCCCTCTTGTTTAATGTTAATGGGGACCCACTTATGCACTTCTCGACGTGGAGCGGTATTCCGCATTTCAATAAATTTGCTTTCCCCTTCGACATTCAGTTCCATTGTTCCATCATTGCTCGATTTTAGGATTGCTTTTGCGAAACCTAAGGCTTTGTTAACAAATTTTTCCTGTTTTTGTTCTTTTGGCAACAAATTAGGATTATCGACATAATTTTGATGTTCAGGTATATATCCCATATAATTACCTAGTTAAATTACTATAATTTATATTATAATTAATTATTTTAATGTTAACAAATAAAAGTTTGTGGCGCGGAATTAGAAGAAATTCCGGTTTTGGTAGAAAACTTCCGTACATGGAGGTTTTTATGGATGAAATGTTAGCAATATCTAAGAAAGAACTTGATCGTTACCATATTCTTCAAAAGGTTAAAGATA
Organism: Parachlamydiales bacterium; assembly: GCA_963709145.1. Taxonomy (GTDB): domain Bacteria; phylum Chlamydiota; class Chlamydiia; order Chlamydiales; family Parachlamydiaceae; genus JBDHQB01. The sequence continues at coordinate 44,604 of CAVPVT010000018.1, read as the reverse complement.
GGCAACTTACTTAAAATAATGTCCATCTTTTGGGGATCAAAGAAAGGCAAATCCGATATCTTTTAACCAGATTAAAAAGAATAGGACCCCAAGGATTAGTTTCCAAACATCGCGGAAAAACAAGCAACCATTGTAAGCCTAAGGAGCTTAAACAATCTGTTATTGCTCTACTCATTGGGCAATTACGAAGGATATGGTCCTAAGAGCAGGAGAAGGATATTATTGATGAGCAGAACCTATAAAAATGGGTGTATGGTTCATCAACGGCAAGTGGTTGAATCTTATCAAGCAAAACGGCCTTAGAGATAGATGAAAAGAACATAACTGAAATTGAATTCCCAGTTTACGAAGGGAAAATGATCAAATTCGGTAAGTCTTGGCTGAATATAAAAAAGTTTAATAAAGGTTTGTAAACGCATCATTAAAGGAAGACCAATATCATGTGGAATATTTCCTGGAAATACTTTTGAGAGTAAAACCTTAGAGGCTGCTCTTGAATCTGTAAGAACAAGATTTCAAATAAAACAAGTTGTGATTGTTGTAGATGCAGGAATCAATTCTAAACTTAACTTAAAGCAAATCAAAGATCACTCACATGATTACGTAGTGGGATGTCGCCTAAAAAATCTGTCCAAGGCAATCCAAAAGAAAGCTTTAGATCTTAATAACTATGAAATTTTTCATGAAAAGGATGAAAGGGTTTTAAAATATTTAGAAATTGAATACGACAACGTTATTAAGGTTGAAAAAGACAAAAAAAATACAGAAATTCTAAAAGAAAGAATTGCTTGTACATGGAGTTCAAAAAGAGCAGAGAAAGATCGAAAAGACAGAGAAAGGCTCATATTAAAAGCTCGAAAACTGCTAGATAATGGAGTTCCTTTAGAATCAAAGAAAGGAGCCAAAAAATATCTAAAAGCTAAAACTGAGCAAAAAGGAACTAAAGATTTAGCCCTTGATTTAGAAAAGATAAAAGAAAATGCAAAGTGGGATGGATTCTACGCTGTACAGGCAAGAAAGATATGGGTAGAAAAGATATCCTGAATGCCTATCATTTCTCTCTGGAATATTGAAGTAATCTTCCCGAATTATAAAACATTCCTTGGAAATACGTCCGATTTATCTATCAACCCCAAAAAGAGTCATTGGGCATATAGTGCTTTGCTTTTTTGCTTTTGTTTTACATAGAAATCTTGAGCTAGAGCTGATGAAAGAAGGGTTAAAGCACAATGTTGAAAAAATCAGAGATGCGATTAATGGCCTTGAAGCCTCAATTTTAGAAGTAGTAGGAGTTAAATGTGCCGTTCATAGTCCTGTAGATGGGCTAGCTAAAGAAATATTACGAATACTGAAAGTAAGAATTCCTAAAGAAGCACAACTTTGTTCTTCTTTAGGAATGTAGTACAACTTTTGAAAAATTAAAAGATTTAACCCTTATCTTAGCTCCATTTTAGCGATCGGATCTCCTTCAAACTCAGTTTGGAATTTTGCTGATTTAATACCTTGCTCGACTTTTTTCACTACTTCACTTGAAGAAATATAATGGTTCGTATATGGGGGCGAGGCTGAATCATGTCTCTGAAAATTATATATCACTCTCTTATCACCAGATACATTATCTTTCTTGATTCCTATGAAGAACGCAATGAGGTCTGGATTGCTAATTTCAACAGCTTTTGCAAGTGGAGTATATTCAATAAAATAAGTAGATCTGTAGGATTGTTTAATCCTTAATAGAACTTTATCTTTGGAAGTATGAGTACTCTGAGCTAGATATCTAGTTTCAAAATAATTACGATCATAATACGCACCTTTGTAAACCAATTTTTTTACTCTTTCGGTATTATTTACGGCTAAGGCTGCGATCATTTTTTCGAATAGCTGCATCCTGTTTTTTATTTGAACGACAGTCCCCCAAAATTTGGAGCACTATTATCATAAGCTTCCATAGTTGCATAATGTAATCTAAAACTTTTCTTATTGACTAGATACATTTTGTTATTAATTTCAAATTTTTCAGCAAAACCGAATAGATTCATAAAGAAACAAGATACGGAATTGGTATAAACTTTAACGCTTCTTCCAGCTAATTTTGGAAGCTCATTTTCATTTTGGCTCTTGCCAATAAATAAACGATCATTGTTTACAAATGAATAAAACTTAACAGTTTGAGAATATTGACTTTTGATTTCAGACTCTAGTGACATTATTAATCTCCTTCTTGCAAATAATATTAATAAAACAATAATAATTTTAACATTAATTATTGTTAACGTCAATGTATTAATCTTATCTTAAATTATTTAAATAAATGTTTAATTTGTTTATAATAAATTAATTATTAACAAATAAGGAATGGATATGGAACGTGTAGGTGGAATAGGAGATGGAGGTCATCTCCGTGTTCATGCTCCCATGTCAGGTCTCAGAAAAACAGAAATAGCAATGGGCGTCACTACGATAATTGGAGTAGCTGGAGCCATTTTTTTAGCTGTTGCTGTCTTTAAAGGCGCTCACGGTTTGGATGTCCTACAGAACACACCATTAGGATATGGACTGTTTGGAGGCGCTGCAGGAATTACAACACTTTTAGGAGTAACAATCTTAGGTTTGCATAAAGTTGAAAATGTACGCCAACAGCTACAGCCTGCTAAAGTTGAAAATGTACGCCAACAGCTACAGCCTGCTAATGATGGGCTAGATCCTGTCGACTTGCTCCCTGTTGAGCTTAGTCATAAAATATTTTCATATCTCAAAGGCGCTGAACTTTCAAAAAGCTGTCGTGTAAGCAAGGCATGGTGCGCCTTAGCCAGTGATGATAGCCTATGGAAGGTCATTTATTTAGCAGCAGCCTCGTTTGGAGTAGAAGATCATAAAGAAAAATTTGGAATAACCATTAAAAATGCTCCTCCTATCCCCAAAGAGTATTACGAGATCCTCAAAAGTCCTGACCCTGTTTGCCCAGAAAAGAAGATGGTCGAGAACTGGATGTTTTTGCTTAAGATTCCCAAGATTGATGAAGAGCAGCCTTTCGACATGGAAGGGCTGGGAGCCCTTGTAACATCCAAAAAGATCCTTAAGAAAGGATATCATTATATTTACCCACCGATTATCGCTGCAGATAAACTGAAGCCTCCTATTGAAAAACCTTATTGGGTTTTGATCAGAAAGGTTGTTGATGAAACCAGATGGAAGAGCCCTGAGGTACAAGAAAAATTCGCTCTAGACTATAGTGAGCAAACTAAAGTTGCGCATGAAATTCCTTCTCCAAGAGATTATGCCTTTTTCGAGTTTGCAGCCTATGCTAAATATGGAAAATTCCTCTATGGCAACACTTTGACCTATGGACGCAGCCTAGATATAGTTGATGGTTATCACGCTATTGTTGGGGGTTTTTCCCCGGCCGGTCTCCGTCTCGACTTCCCACCTTTGGGGCCGTGGGCGCGTTGGCGTCGGCCTTCTGCGGAAGTTCTAAGGCACTTGGGACTTGGTTCTTGGCCCCCAAAATGCTCTTGTTTTTTTGTCCTTTAAAAGCTTATTGAAAATCAAAGCGAAAAAAGGTCTTGTGTCCCTTGGAGGAGGATTCTTAAGGGGGATTTTCCTCCTTAAGCAGCTCTATAAGTCCTTAAAATTCGACTGTTTGGCAAAAATCCTTTACTCCCATTTCATTGCGTATCCAGTATGCGTTTTTAATGGCTTGAGACAAAGTGTGCTGATGAGAATGGGACAAAATACCCAAATAGGACTGCAGCCCTGATCCATAGTGACAGCCTTTATCTTACCTTTTAGATAGGATTCGTGCGTTTCCTTTAACCGCTTTTTCATGCGTTGTTTCGTTCGTGTCCGCACTAATGCATGGTGCAAAAAAAGGACATAGCCCACAAAATCGATTCCTTGGCTCAACTTTCTAATAATCACTTTTTTGGGATGAAGCTCCAGCCGAAGATGTTTTTATAAGAAATTCCCGAATGGAGCCGATCAAAAATTGTAGATCCTGTTCCTGGTTAGATAAGATAATGAAGTCGTCACTATACCTTAGGTAATATTTCTCTAGGAGTTCTTGTTTGATAAAATCATCCAATTCATGAAGATAGATGTTTGCAAATAATTGAGAGGTCACATTTCCAATATGCGTTTCCTTCAAACATCCTCTTTCTAAGGTTAATTTGGCAAAGATTGTCGTCGGTCTTTCTGGAGAAAATATTAGAAAAGTCTATGGACATATTTTTGTGAACGATGTCGATTGTGGAATGGCCTTAGAGAGTTCAAAATCTGGGAAGCATTATTCGGCTATACAGGAAGGAACGATACCTGAGGGGTGTTACTGAAGCCAACAAGTACCATAAATCATTATGATCCAACGGTTTGTGTTTCAGATAACATCGCCGATCATAAAGGACACATCATTGTAAAAAAGAGAACATCTATCAACCCCTTCAACCAATATACGCTTACTTTTTCCGGTAGTGCGAATAATGGCTTATTCTTCACCGGAGCCAACCAAGATTGCACTGTCATCAACAGTGACTTTCCTGATGTGGCATTTTCGAATCTCCTCGTGCAACAGATCAATGGGATGGTTGTTGACAACTGTTCATTTACAAACTTAGGGGGAGACCCAAGCAAAGCGAATCTGGTTCAATTTGGAGATGTGAATACACCGCAACAAGTGGTGAACGATCTATATTCAACCCGATGAAAGGCTCATAGTTTTTTGATCTTCTTCTTTTTTTGCAAAATGCAAAAGTCTTCCTAAATAAAAATCCCACATGTATTGGTTTCTCACTTCAGGGGATGCATAGGTGTAAAAAAGTTGTATCATCTCCAAATCGGTTGTGTTTTCAAAAAAGTCAGGTTCCACTTTAGTTCCAAATTGCAGAAGCGTTGCCGATACCTGAAACTCATGAAAAAGGCGATCATATACCCCACAGTTTACAGGACTTGTGCGAAGCGCCTCTAGTGCGGTTTTTCCTTTTATCTTTTTATTGGCGTCCAATTTACTTCCATCTTGTTCCCTTCCATAAGCAAGAAATGCTGTCAATGTATTGCAAAGATCTTCCGTATCCACTTCATAATGGGGACGTGTAAGTACAATATGGTGCAGAGCTGATCCCTCTTCAAATTCAGAATGATCAACATAAGCTCCATTTTCAAAAAGAAGTTTTAGGATAGTGTATCTACCTTCTAAATTGCACTTGGCATTGGCAGCATACCATACTGGACTATAGCCTTCCTTGTCTCTAATGTTTACGCTAGATTTATCTTTCTGAAGATGATCATGTAATTTTGATATTTTCTTACAATCGTAAAAATATAAGAGATCAAGAAGTCTTGAACCTTTGACATTTTGTTTTTCAGGGTTACTTAGGAGAGGAATGCGGCTCACTTTTTTTACATCATAAATACGGGATTTAGCGATATTTGTCATTGGTGATGGAAAAACAGGCCTTTGATTAAATTGCCTTAAGATTAATCTAGGATAAGGCAAGCTTTCTTGAGGCAGTTTTTGAGAAGATTTAGCATCGTAGCCTTTCGGACAGAACATGGAATAGGAAGGTGTACACCAGTAAAGGGAGTACAACGGGAAACGTACATAAAACCTCCTACAAAATGTTTTTTTGATGATTCAAAATATTTTCTTTAAATTCAATCTTAATGAATGGCCACTGATCCAGTTGTAAAAGGGCTTATACAAATATCGAATTCTAAATCAAAGTTGCGTTTCTATGTAAAAACTTGACAATAAAAATTATATTATTGATAAAAACTTTATTATTGATTGTTCTGCAACAGGGAAAACTATGAAAATCAAATTTATTATCTTCGCTTTAGTGACTGCTACCGCAAGCCTTTTTGCCAACCAACATTCTCTAGAATCCTTATCTGCAATTTCTCAAAAAGACTCAAATGCCTAGAGGCAGATGTCATAGTAGTGGGTGGTGGAGCGGCAGGTTGCATATTGATGAACCAGCTATCGGAGAACGGTCGTTATTCAGTATTAGGAATAGAGGCCGGTGCAAATTTAACAAGTGATCCAGCAATAGAGGCAGTAGGTCTCCCAGCATTCCTATTGCCTGGGATAGCAGGCGTACAAGTATTTTTGGTGGGGATGGAAGCAAACCAAGCCACAACCAACGCTCAATGGACGAGTAGGTAGTGATTGGATAACAGGAATGATGTTGGGTGGTGGCTCATCGGTTAACGGATTATACTATGGTCGTGGCTCTAATGCCGTCTACTCGCGTTGGGAAGAAGTTTCGGGCAGCGACAATTGGAGTCTGGACAAAATTCTGGCAACCTTCAATGCTCTTGAGAACTATCAAGGATTGACAATCACACCAGGAGCACGAGGAGACAAAGGTCCTGTCAATGTGCTACAGACGCCTACGGTATCGCAGATGACAGCAAGCATACTATTGCCCGCGTCACAGGCAGCGTTTCCTGGAATTCCAACGGTGGTGGACTATAATGATCCGAGTGTTGAGAATTGCATAGACCCTCGTGCTCAGTGGTTAATTGACCCTACAGGTACCAAGCGAGTGAGTAGCGCGACAGCGTTTTTAAATAGCGACGTTATGACGCCAGAGGGTTACGGAGTTAACGGACACAAACTGCGTGTGATCTTCGAGTCTGTAGTTGTGAAAATAGTATTTAACAAACAAGGGCGTGCCAAAAAAGTACGATTTATAAAGGATGGTCAACTCTTTGAAGCACGCGCTCGGAAAGCTGTTGTTTTGGCGGGTGGCATCAACAGTAGCAAGTTGCTACAACTTTCGGGCATAGGTCCGAAGAAAACGCTAAAGAATGCAGGGATCAAGCCCGTGTTCATCAATGAGAACGTAGGGAAACATCTCCAAAACCATCCGCTCATCGCCATTTTTTTGCTAGCAAATCCCGCAGATAATGGAATACCAGCTGGAGCACCGTATGCATTTACTATCCATAATATCTACTTGCCAGTAGTGGGAGGTACTTCCAGCGACCCACGAATGTTACAGATTTTGTTCGAATTCATACCCCCGTACGGGCATTTCCGCTAGTCGCCATTGGATTTGAGCTTTTGAACCCAGTGAGTGAGGGTAGTGTCAACAATCCAAAGTGACAACTCTTTTCAGATAGCCGCTGTGAATGACGGCTTTTACCAAAATCCTGTAGACCTGCAGAATATGGAGAATGCCATCAAGGTCTATATTCGCGCTCTGCTAGATCAACTAGCCCTCGTCAACCCGATTCCTTTCTATAAACCCGTTTCAGGAGACCCGATCAACGCAGTCATCGTTTCTGGCTATGGCGATGCAGTCGGTTGAGTAATATGTGAGAAATAACACCAATCTTTTGGGGATGGACGCCACTTTACATCGCACTGTAAAATGGCACCTCTGGACGCCGGAGGTGTGGTAGATGGCGACACACGTGTTTATGGCACAACAGAACGTTTTTGTAACGGACTACTCCATCTGTCCGGTGATTCCCGATATCAATACGACAGGACCAGCTATGATGATCGGATTACGGAGTAGCGAAATTCTGAAACGTGTCTTGAGCAAATAAAAAATCACAATATGAAAACAAACAAATAGTTTTGATGTGGCAGCTTTTGCTGCCATATCCAATTTTATCAACTGTCCCTTGCTAGCAAAGGACAGTTTAAGCATTTGACTAAAATACTACAAATGTAGTACATTTCTCAGAAATTAGAGACAAAAAAAGAGCATAACGATGGCAAAACTCAGCTTTGGTGAACTTGAATTAGCAATCCTCAAAATTATTCGAGAATGTGGACGAGTAACTGTGCGCGAAGTCTATGAAAAATTAGGTAGCGAAGGCGGTTATACAACTAACAGTTATGAGTCGTATGGCTGATAAGGGCCAATTAATGAGGGAGAAAGAAGGGAAACAATACATATATGGGATGATCTCACAAAATGAATCTTCATCTAAAAACATATAAAAAGGATTCAAGATAAAATCTTCTCAGGAAAACCTATTGCTAGCTGCTTCAAAGGCATATATGGATTTTGGAATTTACAATGGTGCAATACCAAGTCCTATCGATTTTCTCACGTATGCGGTTTCACTTTTGAGTGGAGTCATTGAATATTCGCGTAGTGAACAATATGGAGAGGATCTTGAAGAGGTTGCAAATTGCATTGACTCTCTAGCAGGTATTTTAAGAAATTAATATTCATTATTTTGCTTCTTGAAAACAGGAAAAACGTCAATATAGTCGTGATTCTGGGCCAGTTTTTTTTTAAGTGAGATAATAGTTGGATTGAAGCTTCACAGAATATTAGGGAGATGACCTGTATTTCTCAACAATCTATAAAAGCTTTGAGCCTCGATAATATTCTTGGTCTGAATCCATTTTCTCTAGGATCCACTGAATCAGGATCGACAGCCGGCTTGGACAAATCCATTCACGATTCACATCCATTGCGCTTCATCGTTCTAATCAACCAATAGGCACAAGCATAAGTTAAATTTTGTTGTAAACAGTACTGTCGTTTGCTTCAGATCTTTCTAATTCTTCTCTATAAGCAGCTTCCATTTTATAAAGCACCCTCTCTGGCACAGCTTTGGAGCACCAGCAACTTGGCATGTTCATGCACAAATACACACCATCAATTAGCGCATTTCCAAAATCACCAAATTCAAAGTCGATCAACTTAATTTCATGGCCTTGGTAGTAAACGTTGTCAGGGCAAATATCGCCATGTAGAAGAACATGAAAATCTCCATAAGATTTAGAGAATTCAAGAACTTTGTAAATTTCTGCTTAATTCATTTGATCTCTGGTCTATCAATAATTTAAATTGATGGAGCATGTCAGAGACGTCAACTTCCGAAAGAAAATTAAAGCGTAAGGCTTGTGGATACACTCGATTTAAAATGGAGGTGAACTGAGCGGATTTGCCTCAAGGTATCAACTTGCATTCTGGCAATGCGGCGTACATAAGTGATTAAAGCTGATTCTGCCTCTTGAACATTTACAACAGAAGGTGCGCGAGTCAACGGTCCCACAAGACTTGGATGCGAAAGACCTAAATCTTCAATGAGTATGTATTTATATTCCAAGCTGCCAGCATAAAAAAGTGGTGCATGATCACTCCCTATTTCTGTCAGAAACTCAATTCCTGCCCAGTCGTGAGCAACCTGCTAAGTTTTCTATTTCTGTTTCATTTTTAGCAGTATCAAATTTGTTTGTTTCGGTGGCTGTCTGTTTTCAAAATTATAGTTTGAGGCATATCTTTTTGGGGATTATCAATCATCAGCCTCAAAATCACATTGCGTCTGTCAGGTTCACTAAGTTGAATAACTTTAGATAATTTGACCGTCGTTTTAAAAATCCCAGTCATCAATCTGGAAGCATCATCTATTATTTCATGTAAATGAGCTGTGGATTCATCTAACATTTTTTTCATCTTGACCGTCTCTATAAAAATCAGATACACACTGAAAACCCACCTTTTCATAGACATGTTTAGCTCGTGTATTAGATTCTTCTGGATCAATAAAAAAAGTCTCGATGGTTGGATCTACTTCCTTTGGTATGAATTTGGTGAAAGCTTCCAAAGTGGGCAAAGCTATTCTCTTGCCAAAGAATTTTGGATTACCAATCATAAAATCTAAACTGAAAGTCTTTCCGTTTTTTGAGAGATTGTCTCTCCATAGCTCTGAAAGGTCTGTTTGAGAGGCGAGAATTTCAGAGGTCATTACGAGGCAAAAAGGCTCATTGTTGACTAAACCAATCCAGTAATCGAAAATCCCTTCAAAGTACGATGATGGCTCTTTTCTACCATCCATAAAAATGGAAATGTCATCGCGATGGTTTTGGCTATTGTCCCAAAATTCTTTGATATGAGGTTCATCAAGCCATCGGAAAACATCTTGTTTATATGCTGTTTTAGCTTTTTGCAAGTTTATTATCGGGTTATTATTCATCTACAATCTCTTAAGAAAGTGAAACAATTCTTACATGACACTCTCATTAGATATCTTTTTTACTATTCCCATTATGTGAGCGCTCGCTCCTATAATGGTTTGTTCTTCTTCGACCGTTTCTAGAATGCAAAGTAGGCGTTCTCATCCGTGTGGAAGTGTAAAATATTTGCCAGAAAACAGCAACGACGCATACACAATACGCAGTTGTGTTGCCGGAATACAGAGAAAATTAATGCCAAAAACCATCAAAAGCTAATGATGATGATGGTGTAGATAAATTGCCTAAAAGAGGAATCGAACCCTCGACCTTCGCATTACGAATGCTGCTCTCTCCAGGCAATGTCACAGCATTTTGCAGTAGCTGACACGAGAGCAGGATAACTCATCTTTTCTTAAGAGTCTATCGCCATTTGATGCCATTTTAATTGCTTTGTCGTCCCTATTTGGTCCACCATTGGTCCATGAAAATGGACATTATGAATCTTTGAGCCCTATTCATTTTGAGAAGAATGCAGCGACTGAGGTTTGTTGGCTTGTCAAACCCTTTTCAAAGTTCTAGCGGATGTGTTATATCAAGTTATACTCAAATTTAGGTATAACTGTATATAAGTGTGTAGAAGTCGGTACATCGCCGAATCTCTTGAGCTCTAGCCAGATTGTACAAAAAATCATTGCACATTTAATTTTCATAAAGTTATACTCGGTTTTGAGTATAACTATGTATAACCTTATATAACTGAGTATAGCAATGGATCTTATTAAAAATCCTTATTCCCCAGGCGCTGGCTCTCCTCCTCCCGAGCTTGTTGGTCGAGATCCCATTCTAGAACAGGCCAGAATTCTCATTGGTCGAATCAAAAATAAGCGTTCTGAAAAAAGCATGCTCCTTACAGGACTACGTGGAGTAGGAAAAACTGTATTACTGAATGAAATTGATCGCATGGCTAAGGAAAGTGGATGCCATACAATTTCAATCGAAGCGCATGAAAATAAAGCCTTAGGACCAATGATTGCTCCATACTTAAGAAGTTTGCTATTTGACTTAGATCGAATGGCTGGGGTCCGCGATAAAGTCAAACGAGGATTAGCCGTTCTCCGTAGTTTCATTGGGGCTATTCAACTCACAGTACAGGATGTAACATTTGGACTTGACATTGAGCCTGAAAGAGGAACAGCAGATAGTGGTGATTTGGAAATAGATTTGCCAAATCTATTTATGGCAATCGGCGAGGCAGCTGAAGACAGAAAGTGCGTTGTAGTAATTTTGATTGATGAAATTCAATATTTTAACAGAGTAGAACTTGGTGCACTTATTATGGCAATGCACAAAGTTCAGCAACGCCAGCTTCCTATTGTTCTTATTGGAGCAGGCCTACCAATACTTCCAGGATTAGCTGGAGCATCTAAGTCTTATGCAGAGCGATTATTTAACTATCCAAATATAGGCGCTTTATCCGAATTTGATGCTGAAAAAGCTTTAAGAGATCCTGCACAAGCTCAGGGAGTCATTTTTGAGTCTTCTGCGCTAAAGGAAATATATCGTTTAACAAAAGGATACCCATATTTTCTTCAAGAATGGGGTTATCAGGCTTGGAATCATGCAATTTCTAGTCCCATTAAACTTCAAATTGTTCAAGATACTACTGCTACAGTTATCTCAAGACTGGATACTAATTTTTTCCGAGTTCGTTTCGATCGACTTACACCTAGTGAAAAGCATTTTTTGAGAGCAATGGCTGAACTTGGACCTGATGCTCAACGCACAGGAGATATTGCCGAGATCTTAAATATTAAAGTTGGATCTTTAGGTCCTTTGAGGGCCAAACTACTCAAGAAAGGAATGATTTATAGTCCTGCATATGGAGACATGGCATTTACTGTTCCATTATTTGATGAGTTCATGATCAGAGCAATACCAAAGTTAAAGCCATAACAAGCACTACAATCAGATGCGACTGCAGAAACCATCCATTTCGAGGGGAGGGGACAAATTGTCACCACCCTTTACCAAAAAAAAGGTCAAATCAAAGATCGATGAATATCAAAATATTTTGAAAAATCCCAAAGCCAATTAAAAATTATGAACCTTAAAAACGACAGTGCTGGAGATCCTGTGACTGAAATATCACTCGAACAGAAAAAGGCAAGACGTTTTGTGACTGTTTGGACCTGTTTATACGTTATTTTTTTTCCTTTGATTTTTTGGATGGCTCTGTGGAGGATTTTGATATTTGATAGTCCAAACATAACTGCTTTTATAGGTATTCCAATCATATGTACATTTTTATGTGTTCCGCTTTCGATGTAGTTAGTATTTGGAAAATGAAAGGTAACGTTGCCTTGAATTAGAGATGGATGGCTTACCGATTTTGAGTACGGGATTTTCAGAAATCCACTCCCACTCTTTCCAAGCAATAGCAAAAAGATGGGATAAAGAAGCAGGGTATCTCACCACTGTAGCAGGAGCTCGCTTAACACCTTTTACAGTAATTTCATTCTCCAAAATCACAAGCTTCTCTTTGATAAGGACAGGGCGCACAGCAGCAAGAGCAAAAATCCCTAAATGTTTATTCCACCACTCAAGATGATGCTGCCTATTTCTGGCATCATTTCCTTTTTTTGGTAATTCTTCGTAGCTGTACCTTTTGAATGCATCTACAAATGTGCGCTTTGTTGCTTGAGGGGAAGATGAATCCCCAACAAAGCATTGCGCTCTTGTTCCGCTAACCATTGCTTAGCTGATTTAAGATCTGAAGTTGTTTTGAAAACTTCTTTATGCCCTTTTCTTCTAAATCGAGCTCGGAACTTCACAACATTCTTACTTGTAATTCGGATGTCAACGCCCGAAGGCAGACGCTTTTTAAGCGCTTCGAGATCTTTCATTGTAACGACCCTATTTTTAATGGTAAAAATTGGGTCAGCTACTGAACTGTTAACGTGACTTGCTGTAGGTTCCAGTGGCTTGCTGTCTTCATTTGGTCCACCATTGGTCCACGGCAGCGGCTTAGCCGATTGGTCCAAAAATGGAGGGCCAAATGAATCGCTTTCTGGCATACCTCTCAACAATTAAAAGTGAATTGCCTAAAAGAGGAATCGAACCCCCGACCTTCGCATTACGAATGCGCTGCTCTACCAACTGAGCTATTTAGGCGTATTACCTGCAAAAATTGCGGTTTTGCAGCAGGCAAAAATAAGATACTTGCTTTGAAGATTTTTGGCAAAAGGGTAGGATGTGAAAAAAAGGAACGAATATGCAACTTTTGAAAAGACCGCGAAGAAATAGAAAAAGTCATGCGATACGACAACTTGTGAAGGAAAATGAACTGACTGCTTCCGATTTAGTGGCTCCACTATTTTTGATTGAAGGAGAAAAAGGAAGACAACCGATTGGAAGTTTGCCCGGGATTGATCGCTTGACATTGGATCTTCTAATCTGAAAGAAGTCGATAAATTAATGGAATATGGGATTTTGGCTGTTGATCTCTTCCCTATCGTACCCGCAGAAAAAAAGGATCAGGAAGGCTCAGAAGCAGTCAATGGAAATAATTTAGTATGTAGAGCTGTCAAGGAATTGAAAAGGGTATTTCCTGAACTCTGTGTTATGGTCGATGTCGCCCTAGATCCCTACACCTCACACGGTCATGATGGATTGATCGATGGCTCAGGTTATGTATTGAACGATCCTACTTTAGAAGTTTTGGGTGCGATGTCAGTGCTTGCAGCCGAAGCTGGAGCCGATGTCATCGCCCCCAGCGATATGATGGATGGCAGAGTCGCCCACATTCGTAAAGAACTCGATGATGCAGGCTTTGATCAGGTTAATATTTTAGTCTTATGCTGCCAAATACGCCTCAGCGTTTTATGGACCCTTCAGAGAGGCTTTAGGATCTGCACCAAAATTTGGAGATAAAAAACAGTACCAGATGGACCCCGCTAATGTCCGTGAAGCACTTTTAGAATGCAGTTTGGATGAAAAAGAGGGAGCCGATATGCTCCTTATTAAACCTGCATTAGCTTACCTCGATGTGATCACCAAAAGTAAGAGAACAAACTTATCTGCCTCTAGGCGCTTACCACGTCAGCGGAGAATATGCTATGGTGATGGCCGCTGGTGAAAAAGGGTGGCTTGATCCAGTGCGTTGCATGCACGAATGTCTACTCTCGATCAAAAGAGCTGGAGCAGACTTTATCCTCACGTATGCTACCAAGATCCTTGCTGAAAATGGGCTTATTTCGCATTGAGCAAAGTTTGGGGATTCGTGACCACTGTATCCCCCTTTTCCAATCCCGCTTTGATTTGAACAGCATTATCTCCTTCCAAACCTATTTGAATCTTGCGAAGTTCTATTTCTCCATCTTTTAATAACATGTAAACTAAACTGTGGTCGTTCTTGATGATCACCGCTTCTTTTGGGATAGAAAGATAGGTTCCCATATCAACTTTTGTAACAGCAAAGCCATATTTTTCAAGGTTCTTCTGTGGAAATAATGTATCAAAAGCAAAATAAACAGGAACTCGGCCACTCTCATTCCTTTGTGAAGGGGCTACATTAGAGATTGATCCAAGAAATGATTGGGTGGGATATTGTTTTAAATATAGATTTGCTGGAAAACCGCGGTGCAGATGCTGCAGCGATATCTGCTGTAAGATAGCCAATTCCTGTCGCATGGGAAACATCCTGAATACTCATCAACATCATGTCGGTAGTGACTGTCATACCAACCGAGATATGTTCAGATTTGAGCAATCCTCCCATCTTGGAATAATAGGTAAATGTGGTAAAGGGAGTCCGATTTTGTGCAATCAAGTCGATATCTTCTTGTGGAAAACCAAATCCTAAAAGTTGTTTTCTTAATCCCTCCATATCTTGTTGCAGCTGGGTTTGATCAATCGTAGGATCATTAAGCTGATTGAGAGTTAGGATATACTTTTGTTGAATGTCTACAAGCTCTGGGCTTGAAATTTTAAAGAGGGCCTGCCCTGCTTAACTATAGAGTCAATCCCATCGACATAGACTTCTTCAATTTTCCCTGGAAAATTGGAGGTGATTGGAATAATTCTTGTTTCATCTCTTATCAAAACAAGGGGAATTTCTAAAGTCTTCAAAATAGGCTTATCAGATGCATGAACGAAGTTAAGGCTGAATGTGCTGGATTCTTGGGGAGATAGACGAACTTTCTGTTCTTCTTTCTTTTTATTTTCAGATGTAGGTTGGGAAGGATTGTTTTTGGTATTTTGGGGACCACATTTCGTCAAAAGGATGAGACCAACACCCACAAGGATAAATGTGGAAGCCCATTTTAAAAGATTCATCTTTTATTCTCTCTGCTCTCGAATAAGGTTATAAAGATGAAGCCCTGTTTCGGCTTGCACACCGACATCTCTTAACCAAGCTGACATGCTATTTCCCCACCGATCTCTATCACTACAGCACAGAAACATATCCAAGGGCATCGAAAATCCTATCCCTTTGTCATAATAGGTTCTTCCATTGATGTGGTCATGTCCATTAGTGACGGTATACCATATATTGATCTGCAGTCCACTGGGAAAATAGCGTGAAATTTCAAAACGGGCTCCAAAATCGTTTGCAAGAAACTTTCCCACTTGAGCTTTTAGGGTTAGCTCGGTGTACCGCCAATCGAAATAAAGATCCAAAAAGTACTGTGCACCAATAAAATGGTGATAGTAATGAGGGATGAAGCCATGAAGTTTCCGGACTTTACGGGTGAATCCAAGCCCTGTGTATTTCCTTTTGAGAAAAAGAGCCCCTTCGACACCCCATGCAAAGTTCCAGTCAAGAGGATAATAGAGGATCTCTGTTGCAGCGCCGGCATACTCTTCTTCAAAATAGCCTGCGGCTAATTTCGTATACCATCCTTTGCCTAACGTCCAATTTTTTTGAAGGTAGGCTTCATCTAAAGCAAGATTTTTTTGCCGGTAATAACGGAAAACGTCCGTTCGCACATTGATAAGCTGTGACGGGTTTAGTCGATCAACATCTTGGAAGTTGATATCGTTAAATGGTGAAATCCCAAATTTAACGGAGTAAAGAATATTCCAAGGTAGATAGCCGTTGATGGCTGCACCTATTCCCAAAGTGTATTTGAATTTGCCTTTGGAGCTGCCGAAGAAGGTGTGAATGCGGGGATAGAATTCGAAGCATAAGTCTCTTCGGTCAATTTCGAAAAGGAGCGTTTCAGTATAAGGCTCTTTAAAAGTGACTTCTTGTAACGGGGATAACACAGCCAGTTCAGCATCACACATATTATCGTACAGATAATCTCTAAGATAGGTGGTGTAAAATTTATATTCTTGTATCGGAAAACCTTCAGATTCAATAATAACGATTACTTCTTCATAATCATTTGGAACTAAAGCTGCGAGCACATGGGTGATCCTTTCACGAAGCACACATTCTTGCCGATAGCAGCCGTTATATATGCTAAGTCGCAAAGTTTTTTTTAAGCAGTCGTTGTAAGCTGTCCATGCCGCTAGAAACTCAATTCCTTGATCTCTAAATGCGTAAAGCAAGTCCTGTACAAGGACATTTTCAGACCGCAAAGGGGATAGAGGTTGCAAATTAACAGGGCTACTATAAGGGAGGGGATCTTCAATTTTAGGGAGAATCCCTTTTGTCTGTCCAAAATTATAAAAGCCAGAGGCAGAGTATGCTACAGCATTTCCCCTGATATAGCTAACGGATAGGTCAATATGGTTCCATAAACGGTATTTAAGCCCCAAATTGAAAGGGGATTTCTTAACGCGGCCAGCAGGGTGCTTTTCTATTTTTTCACTTTTGTAAGGAGTGGCGTCAAATTCGACCGCTAGGGTTACTCCTTGAAGCCACGGTATCTTCTTGTATTTGCGCCAAGGCATCCAGGAAAATCCCCCAAAAAAACCGTGAATCCTTTGTTCTCCATACCCGATCGAGAGTTCCATGTTCTGTTTAAGAAAGACTTTTGTTGCGACGATATAACGGGCCATAAAATTGCGGGTTCCAATGATGTCATCAAATCCAATGGCAAGCCCAGGTAGTTCATATTGACTATCTTCGGGACGAAAAAGGGAGATCTTAATATTGGCACCTTTGTCAGAAAAATCCCCGAAACCTAAAGGAGATAGTATAGGGTCATCGACTCCGGTGAATATCCGGTAATTCCCAGTAACCTCTAAGAACCGTGTGAGTTGCACTCTTAAATTCCAAGAACGGTAAGGGGGATTGTTCGTATAGCCTGACCCGATCTCTCCATCTTCTCCCATTCTTGCGGAAGGCATAATAAAATAACCTCCTTGCAAGAAGTTGTTATATGTTACAGGGAAGCGGTCGTTGATGTGTTGGTTCCAATAATCGACGATGATGAGGTCATTTAACAGATTATTTTGGTAAAGAGCGTAAATTGGTTGAAATGAAAGAGTAAAGAAAAAAAGAGCTTTGCAA
This sequence comes from Parachlamydiales bacterium, assembly GCA_963709145.1. Lineage (GTDB taxonomy): Bacteria > Chlamydiota > Chlamydiia > Chlamydiales > Parachlamydiaceae > JBDHQB01. The sequence goes on along the minus strand of CAVPVT010000018.1, from coordinate 27,220 downwards.
ATGTGATGCATGACTGTTCATTTGAATGATTAAGCAATAAATTCGACTTTGTCCCATTTTTGCGGAAAGCAAAAATGGGACAAAGTCGAGATAAATAGATAACAGGTATGGATGAAAAATTAAACAGAGAATTCAGAACCCAAATTTTTGAGTTCTGAATTTTCAGTGCTTAGACAGATTTCTCTACACCATCGATGCTGGTTCTTCGATTTCTTGTAGCTGAAAAAATGGCCGCGCGTTTGTCAAGTCTCAACTGCTCCAGTTGGGTTGGATCGAAGTCTTTAGTACCAGGTTTGAAGTTAACAGAAGTCGATCTTTCAAGTTTTTTCGCTTTGGATCTTTCAAGTTTTTTCGTTTTGCTTGATGTCTCAGAAACTTGAACAGCTGGTACTGCTGAGTTATCGTTCCAATCTTGAACGATTTTTGCCGTTTGAGCGTTGGGATTAGAATGTCGTCCTGCTTGATCCAGCATTTTCGAAACAACTTCAGGCACTGTAGTCTCAGAAGTCAATTTTGTCATGAATTCGACTTTGCGTAAATTTCCTCGTGCTGCCAAGAGCACTTCTTTTGGATCGACAGGTGTAGAACGGCTCAAAGGTTTATCAGAGTTATTTTCTTTAGGTAATGTTTTTTCTGAAATGCTGCGCGCAAGTGCTTTGCGAGATTGAATGGCTTGTTTGGGATAAGAAACATCTTTCCGATCGTTTAAAACGCGTAAACCAACAGGTTTAAGTCGAGTTTGATCAAGGTCTGCAGCATCGCTTATTGGGAGCTTTAAGCCAGTCATTTTGGATTGTTCTGATGTTTTTGGGGCATTTTTTATAGAACCATCATTCCCACCTCTGTATTTCTTTTCAGTAATTATATAAACAGGGGCAAAAGGAATAATAGGCCTTGGAATAGAGTCCGCTAAAATTTTATCTATGATCCCAACAAGGGTTCCTTTGCGCTCGATCTCTAAATCTTGTCGCATTTCTAGCAGTTTATTTCTTGCTTCAGCGAAAAGTTCTCTAATTGTTTTAACTCTTTTTAAGTCATTTTCTGTTGGGGGTGCACTGGGTTTAAAAGTTCTAAATTCGTTAGCTCGTTTTAAAGTCCACTCGATGACTTCCCAGTTATTAGATGTGCCATATCTGCTAAAGGGATTCCATGGAGTTTTACCTTCGGTGATATGTTTATAGCTACGATGGCTGATATACGATTTTCCTTTTTCGTAGCCTTTCAACACATTTAAATTATTTTCCAAATAGTCATCTTCCCAAGTAAAAATGGGATTTATAGCATTGGTGGACATAAATTACCTCCTTTTGTACGCCAAGCAATTGCTTTATTGTTTCAATTTTGGTGATGCTCAGCGTCTATTTTTAATCCGTTTTTTATGATTTCTGTCATCTCCATTTTTGAAGGACAAACAAAAGTCGCCAAAGCGAAATCTTCGCTATCGACTTCTAATAGGCCATACGTTTCTGCAAGGGGATAGTCCTCTGCGAGAATCGCTTTGGTTAAATGCATAGTGGGAATCCGCATAGGCATCACCTTGTCATATAGGGTAGCATCTACAAATGGACGGGGTTCTCCATGTAGGCTAGTAGTAAAATCGTAAGTGCTGTTGGCATTGCTAAAATGACCAGAAGGGTATGCGCGGCTAAAAGAGTATCGGTTGAATCCCGGTAGCATAAAATAAAGGAATTTCCTATCTTCATACTCAGGAATAGCTGAGAAGGCATAATGGGCAAAGCCGAGAAAGTCATTGCTAAAGACCTTTTTACCTGTGAGAGGGTCTCCAGAAATAAGTCTAAAATGCCCTTTTTCGAGCCTACCCGAAATTAAAGTGTTGATAGGTAATCCTTCGAAAACTTTAAAGTACCCTGTTCGATCCTGGAGAATCCCTGGGCCTCCAATTCCGATCACTCTTTCGTTGTAATATCGACCTTCAAGAAGGAGCTTTCCAATGACAACAACGTCATGAGCATTAAGTGTCCAAACAATGTCTTGAGGGGATTTAATGGGGTCTAAATAATGGATATGGACAGAGTGTGTGCCTGCCGGATGGGGGCCTTCAATGGTATGCTTTTGGACATCCTTGGCATGAATAAAGGAGGAAAAATCGCTATCTTGCTTATAGACAAGATGGACTGGTCCTTCTGTTAATTTGGTTAGGGCACCCAAACCGGTTTGAAAAGCTTGCTCATTTCCTTTGACTTGCATTTCGGCTGGAGGAACAAATGGGGCTGTTTCAATAGCTTTTACAAAGATAGAACGAGGTGTTTTGTCAGGATTTGCCAGGATATTAAAAGGCCTTTGCCGAATTTTTGAGAAAAGTCCACTTTCTTTAAATCGGGCAATCAACTGTTCTCGGTTTGCATTTTTAGGGTTAAGAGGTTGAAAATAAAAGTATTCCGGATGTTTTCAGTTTCGATGGAGATGTATAAAGGGCGACCTTTTAATCCTGAATGGATTTTTTTTACAGTGCCACTAGCTGGGGAAACAAAATTGCGTCCAGGGCAGTTTTTATCTTCGGCAAGCGGCTCGCCAATTTTGACATTATCCCCTTCCTTTACAAGGAGCTTGAATTTAATAAAGTGAAACGGAAATAGATCTAGAGCAGCAAGAGTAGGAATCTCCAATGGGAAAGATTCACCGCTCAGCTGAAGAGGATGTGGGATTCCTTCCGGTTTCCCTTTGATTGGAAGGTTAACCCCTTTTGTTATTGTGATGTGTCCCATAAATATTTGATCCGTAAAAATGAGTACAAATCAACAATCTTAACTTAAGCTAGCAAAGCCTAGGCTTCATGGAAGCTTCTTATCTTCAGGAAAAATCACTTGCTTTAGAGCAACAGCAATTGCGATTCCAATAAAGATTGCGGGTGCGCAAATGAATAATCCGACAAAAACTCCACCGGCCATCAGGCTTCGCACCATTCCATAATCATCGATGATAGTGGGATGCATTTTGGAAAAGCCTAATGATTTCATCGGCAAAATAAAATCCTCCGAGCAAGCCGATTAGTAATCCTCCATAGAATGGGTGAAATAGAAGAAGAACAATGCCGATAATCATTAAAATGTAAGCAACGGTATCTCTGGTGTTATTGCGTGCATAGCCGTAAAGATCTTCAAGTTTTTCATTCTTTTTGAGATTCTCAAAAGTGGATGAAAATTTATCCTTTGAATCTTTCTTTGGTGACGGCTCCTGAGGAGGAGTGTTTGCCATACTTCAATCCTTGTTAAATAATTTGGTTTAATCTTTCTATAGCTGAAATTAAAGAGTCTCGCAAGAAAATAAGAAGGAATTCTTTTTTCGAGTTTTTTCTCTTGTCTTATATTAAACTTCTTTATCTTATAGAGATGAGAAACTTGCTATTTAAGAATGATTTTGTTAAAATTATATTGAATTATAATAGTTTAGGATTTTGTAAAGGAAATTATGCAGAAGAGTTGGCTTATGGGCGCTAACATCGGCGTGATTTGTGGAGCTGGGATTTTGTTACTCGCTGCTTTTGCATTTTACACCCTTCGTCCTTCCACAATTACGCAATCTTCCTTCAATGTTCAAAAAACTTTTTTGCCGAAAAGTGCGTTTCTATTGAATAAAAAATCTTATGAAGCGATCGGCAATCCACTATTAGAACTTAATTTTGTAAGGACCTTTCGATGCGACTGCCTGATCTACGCAATCATCTGGTCTACTACGGCAAAAATGGAAGACCTGATTCTGAAGCCGATAAACAGCTTTTGCATTTTGCTGTCAGTGGAACCAAACCCACAGTGTCGATCGGGGCCGGGGAAAAACTGTATTTGGTCTTTGATAAGAAGCCTCCAAATGTTGCGAAATACGCATTTAGTCCTAATAATGAGGAAACTTCACTGTGGATGGAAGCATCCTCGCGTAATAACGAAGCAGTTGTGAAAATAGGGATGCAAAACGAAAAAGGGGAAACTGTCACCGAACCTCAAGCCAATGCCCAATTTTCAGTTCAGGAAAAGGAATATGCCCGTTTTAGCGGTGGAGTTTGGGAGATTGGAAAGACCCGTGTTGATGGTACCTTGCTCGCGAGGCAGCGAGCTCGTTGGTTTGGGCCAGATCTCTTCTTAGACAGACATGGTGGGGATGAATATCAAGACTTGCAAGGAAAGCAGGGGATCGATTTTGGTGAACCCGATAACCACTATTCTGTTTTTGTGAAGGTGGGCGAATGTATGATCTGGAAGGATGATCGTTGGAATGTTGCTGAGCCTGGTTCGCAAACTTTGGGATATCCATTGCTGATTGTCAAAAAGGTAGACGAAAGGGTGATGAATCTTGAACTTTGGGATGTAGAAGGGCGTGGAAAAATGCCTTTGAATTTATTAAAAGCAAACGATCCATTTGTTGCGCAAAGTATTCAAGACGATTTTAAATTTGTTGGTGCTAGAACGAGAAAACAATTTATCTTTGAAATTAAAGATGACCGTCTAACCCTGAAGCCTCATGATTGGCTTTTATTGACAGAGGATGGATGGAAAAAGCTTGATACTGTTCAAGCAATCGACGATTATGTATCGCGTAAAACCCAAGGGATCCTGTTTGTATTCGACGAGGTCACTCGCAAAGATGAGAAACAGGTGCTTGTGGGAACGGTATTTAATCCTACACGTTCCCAAATGGAGACAATAGAAGTCCCAATGCAGTCTTCCAATGCAGCTGTAACAGCGCATACGATGACCGCGAAAAAGATTAATAAACCCTTAAATGAAGATGAGGACGGGAGCAGTGAGGAGCAAAGCTCTGATTCAACACCTTTGGCTACACATCAACTTCGCGAATAAGGCTCCCTTGTTCCTGAAATGGTTTTTTGTTCTAGCTGCCCTTTGCGTTATCAAAGGGGTGGAGGCACAAACCATTGCGGAAAAAAAAGCGGGCATTTCACAAACGGGTGGAGGCGAACTTCCGCCGGAGGCTGAAAAGTTTCTTTTCGATGTGAATAGGCAGCTCGAGCAAAAACAGCATGAGCTTCGCGATTTATACCATCAAGCAGGCCAATTATATAAAGACAATGCACCTGATAGTGCTTATCAGGATCTTTTATTGAAAATTCAGGCTTTGAAAGGCTCGATCACTGCATTGGAAAGAGAATGGCGTGAAATGATCGTTTCCTCAACAGGTTCTGAAGGATACGCCTTGATGCACCAACCCGACACGACATTGGAACAGTTGGTGATCGATTACGGCTCGCACGATTACGTGTATTTGATTCCTCCTGAAATTGCGACGATTCAGTTTAGCGTCGATTCAAATTTACCTATTCCTAGAGCAGCTTGGAATCAGATGTTAGAACTCATCTTGACTCAAAATGGGGTTGGGATCGAACAGTTAAACCCTTTCTTACGTCGACTGTTTTTACTTCGGGAAAAAAATATTGGGTTGCGACTTATTACAAACAATCGCAACGATCTGCAAGCATCCCTCCAACGCTCGTGTTTGCTTCGTTTTGACACCTGACCCGACAGATGCCCGTCGAATTAGTTTCTTTTTAGGGAATTTCGTCGATTCTGAAAGAACAGTTGTTCAGTTAGTAGGAAGGGATATTTTACTGATTGGGGATGCAGGAGAAGTTCAAGATTTACTGAAACTTTATGACTTTGTGGCAGCCAATCGGGGTGAAAAAGAGTACAAGGCGGTAGGGCTCGGAAAAGTGCAGGCGGGTGAAATGGCGATGATTTTGCAAGCCATTTTCAATGGTTCGCCTCAGGAAGAAAACTATGTTCCTCCTGCACCCACTGGAAAGGCAGGCGCTCCTCTTCCAATGCCTGCTCCAAGGCCTTCCAATGAAGGCGATATCAATGGATTGCGTGTGATTACCCTCGAGGAAATTGCCCAAGCGGTGTTTTTAATTGGGACACGAGAAGAGATCCGCAAAGCTGAAATGATTATCGCCCAGGTGGAAGGACAGATTGGCGAAGCTCGGGAAAAGACCATTTTTTGGTATCAAACGAAACACTCAGATCCTGAGGAGTTGGCTGATATCCTTCAAAGAGTTTATCTCTTAATGATCCAAACAGGAATTGGACTGCCACTGCCTACGCCCGGTGAGATTGCGATGAATGGGCCTCCCCAAATCCAGCCGACAGCTAATGCTGGAGTTAATATCGCACCTCCACCGGTCATACCTTTCCCACCTCCACAGCGTCAATACATCGATGGTTTTTATCAAGAAGGTAACTTCCCGATTAACCCGACACCAGTTGAGCCTCCAAATTCAGAGGTAAGAAGACCAGTATCTAATAGAGCTAATTTCCTTGTCGACTATAAGACAGGGGCGATTGTGATGGTGGTAGAGGCAGATCTTTTGCCGAAAATTAAAGAATTGCTTCGCCGTTTGGATGTACCTAAGAAGATGGTGCAGTTGGAAGTGTTGTTGTTCGAAAAACGGCTTCGCAAAGTAAATGAGTTTGGACTAAACCTGTTAAAAATTGGTTCCGCTGCCTCCAACACAGACAAAGGAAGTTTAATCTTCCGCGACTTCCCAAAAAATGGACATCCAAAGGGACTGACCCAATTTATATTTAGCCAGATGAAGCATTGCGGTATTCCAGCTTATGACTTTATCTATAACTTCTTGCTGACGCAAGATGATATCACGATTAATTCTGCACCTTCGGTGATCACGGTAAATCAGACACCAGCTTACATTGCCATCCAAGAAGAAATTTCGATCAATACCGGTATCTTTGAAGTGGAGACAACAGGTGGCGCCACATTGAAAGATTCGTTTGTCCGTTCTCAATATGGGATCACGATGAAAATTACCCCGACCATCCATCAGTCGTATGAGGATGATGAGGAGTATGCTAATGATATTGACACGGTCACTTTGGATTCAGATATTGTATTCGATACATTCACGCCAGGAGGAACACCTAACCGTCCTGATGTCACTCGCCGTAAAGTAAAAAATGAAACACGTGTGCCCGATGGCCAAACGGTCATTCTGGGCGGCTTAAGACGCAAAATTGCTGAAGACAACCGGGAGGCTATTCCTTTCATTGGAGAAATCCCGGGCATCGGAAAACTGTTTAGTTCGACTACCCTCAGAGAAAATAGTACAGAAATGTTCATCTTCATTACTCCTAAGATCATCAACGACCCAGTCGAAGACTTATATCGGGTTCGGATGGAAGAGCTTTGCAAGCGTCCGGGAGATATTCCCGAATACCTTTGCCACCTCTATGCAGCGAGGGAGTGCGAAAAAAACCGTTTGTTTGAAGGTTGGATGACCATGCTCTTTGGACCACGTCCGGAGCGTTGTATTATGACTGAGGGGGAATATGATGGAAGGTGATGATCCTAACAGCACATTGGCAAAACGCCTAGGGATGTCAATATTTCCTGAGATTACAAGTTTCAGGGTGAAGAAAGAACATTATCGCAAGATCCCTTACGGTTTTGTAAAAAAACATCTGGTGCTTCCGATTCAAGAAGATCAAGGGGTTATGGTTGTCGCGATGGCAGATCCGCTCAACATCGAACCCTTGGAAGATTTGCGCTTGATGTTGGATCTTGAAGTTCGTCCCGTTTATACTCCAAAAGACGCACTCGAAAATGCTATCCACGAATGCTATAACAAAGAGCATGGGGTTGCGGCTGAATTGATCAACAATCTTGCTGATAAAGGAGATGAGTCCAAGGGAGATGGCGAGGTTGAAGTTTATGATCTTTTAGATGATTCGCAAGAGACTGCTCCGACCATTAGAATGTTGAATCTTATTATTGGGGAAGCGATTCAGCAAGGGGCTTCCGATATCCATTTTGAGCCACAAGAAGGAGGGTTACGAATCCGTTACCGTATTGATGGCGTATTGCAGACACGTCATGCCCCTGCCCCAGAATATCAATCACAATTGCTGGCCCGTATCAAGGTGATGTCAAAGTTAGATATTGCAGAGCACCGGTTGCCTCAAGACGGTCAGGATTAAGTTAAGAATGGGGCGACGTGAGGTGGATTTCAGGGTAAGTACGGTTCCAGTTCCGGTGGCGAAAGGATCGTACTTCGTATATTGGACAAAGGTAATGTGATCTTAGGCTTGGATAAGCTGGGGATGTTCCCTAGCGTATTTGAAAATTTTAACAAGTTGATTGAACTTCCGGAAGGGATTGTATTGGTGACAGGGCCTACAGGAAGTGGTAAAACGACTACTTTGTATAGCGCGATTTGCGAGATGTATGATGATGAGACGAACATCATGACAATTGAAGATCCTGTCGAATATAACCTAAAAGGGATTGCTCAGATCGGTGTTAAACCTAAGATCAATCTCGACTTTGCAACAGGCTTACGTCATATTTTGCGACAAGACCCTGATATTATCATGATTGGTGAGATCCGCGATCGAGAAACGGCGGACATTGCTATCCAGTCTGCTTTGACAGGTCACTTGGTTTTAAGTACGCTTCACACAAATGACGCACCTTCTGCGGTTACCCGGCTTGTCGATATGGGAATTGAACCTTATCTTCTTTCATCTTGCATCGTAGGCGTTTTAGCCCAACGTCTAGTGAGAACTATTTGTAAACAGTGCAGGCAACCTTATACACCTTCTGAAAAAGAGCTGCAAAGTTTGGGGCTCAAAAAGGAGATGCTTCCAGAGGGAACATTTTTCCAAGGCACTGGATGCGCAGCATGTTATGGATCTGGATACCGTGGAAGACATGGTCTTTATGAATTGATGATGGTCAATAATGCGATTAAAAAACAGATTGTTGGCAGCCCTGACGCGGTGGAATTGCGCCGCATCGCCCTTGAGAGTGGTATGGTCAGCTTGCTTGAACATGGAGCCGATTTGGTTTGTAAAGGTTTAACGACTGTCGCTGAAGTATTGCGAGCGACCCGTGGAGTGGAGGAGCAAGGGTAGACAATGGCTTTGTATCAGTATATTTGTTTAGACACTCTAGGTAAAAAACGTTCGGGGATGGTCGAGGGGCAAAGCGAACGGGAGGTTCGGGAAAAACTGCGTGAAAAAGGGTTAATGGTTATAAAATTAACCTCTAAAAGCAGTATCAGCGCAAGGCAGAATTTACGTGGCGAACACTTGTTAAGCTTCACGATCCTATTAGGACAACTTTTGAATTCCGGCATCCCCTTATACGAAAGTTTGGTGACGATTGAAGAAGAGTATAGGCACGAACCGTACCATCGTGTGATTATGTCCCTTTGCGATCAAGTCAAATCTGGCTTGTCCCTTTCGCAAGCCATGGGGAACTTTCCTCATAGCTTTGACAAACTCTATTGCTCGATGATTGAGGCTGGGGAAGCTGCAGGTGCCCTTCCAGTAATTTTAGAGCGATTAACACAATTATTGGCCCGGCAAAACAAGTTGAGAAAAAAAATTGGAACGGCTTTGATTTATCCAATTATCTTGGGAAGTTTTGCCTTGTTGGTAATCGCCTTGATGTTGGGTTTTGTCGTTCCCTCAATTGAAGCGATTTTTGCAGAAAGGCAACTCAACGGATTTACAGAGTTTGTTTTAGGGCTCAGTAGATTTGTTCGGACTTGGTGGTGGGTGTATATGCCTTTAATGGCAGGGTTAGGTGTGTGGGGATTCATTAAATTAAAATCGCCCGAGGGGAAACTGTGGTTGGAGAAGATGTTGCTGAAAACCCCATTTATCCGAACGTTGATGATTCAGACAGCGGTTTCCCGTTTTTGCCGGACCATGGGGACACTGCAGCAGGGGGGAGTAACGATGATTGATTCAATCCGCCTTGCTCGAGAGGTGATGCAAAATGCCACCTTGGAAGAAGAGGTCAAATTGGCAGAAGGAAAAATCATTGAAGGAAGTTCCTTGAGCAGGGAATTGGGAAGATCACGTTGGTTTCCCCAAATGGTGCCTAGGATGCTGTATGTGGGTGAAGAAGCGGGAAGTTTAGTGACGATGCTGAACAAGGTTGCAGAGATCTATGAGGAAGAGATGGAGAAAAGCCTGGAGAGGGTGATGGCTTTAGCACAACCGGTCATATTGATTATCATGGGATTAGTCATCGGTATGGTGCTTTTGGCGGTCTTGCTACCGTTGACAGATGTTTCCTCATTTGCTTCTGGAGGATAAAATTAATAAAAAAAAGAGGGTATTATGAAACATTTGAAAAACAAAAAAAGAAGGTTCATCACACTGATCGAGATGATGATCGTGATGTTTCTGATTGCATTAATCACAGGGGTTATTGCTTACAACGTCAAAGGAAGCTTGGATCAGGGAAAGTCTTCAAGACAAAAGTTGGCATTGAAAAAGTTGAAACAATCCTAAATCTGGCCGTAGCCAATGATCCCGAATTAGGAGGCAACATCACTGATAATTGGAAAGCCATCATTAAAACATCACCGTTAGTTCAAAATCCTGAATCTTTGGTGAAAGATGGTTGGGGCAATGACTACCGAGTTGGTTATGATGAAACTGGCAAAATTACGGTGACATCTGATGCCTATAACCGATACTTGAGCCAGACTCAAGGATCGCGTTAAGGGACGGTGCCATGCGCATTAAGCGCCACTTTACAATGATCGAGCTTTTGGTGGTACTGTCAATTTTGGCAGTGGCTTCGGTGCTTGTAGGATTTAGCATCCAACAAGCATTAAAAGATCAAAGATTCCGATCGGAAGTCAATGCCGTAACGAAGCAATTGCGAACTGCACAGGATTTGATGCTGTTCGCTTCCGCTGAGGCTTACGTAAAATTTGCCATGGATCCAGAAGGAAGACTTAATTCTTGGATTGAGGTAAAGAGCAAGATCCCTCCATTTTTAGAAAAGCAAGTGAAGCTATCACATCAAGTATTTACCACACTTAAGAAGATCGAATTCTACGATTTTAAAAGAAATGGAACTCCACTTACGCAATTCGAGATCGAATATGGTTTTCGTGGAACCCATATGAGTAGGGGGACATTGCGTCTTTGGGCTGAAGATGATGCCTCATGGGTACGGGAGATTGATTTGACGGGGACCCCTGAACCCATTGTCGCCCATAAAAGCGATCTAAATTTTAAAGAAAACACCCAAGAAGGTGTGGAGCTCTATGAAAGGCTTACTCAAAACATTCAGCTGCAGTTTCCGGAAAGCGATCCTCTCCGGTCAAAGCCTGCTGAAACACAACCGCAGAACAATATCAAAGACGAAGTTAAGTAGACGATATTTTAGTTTGCTGGAAGTCTTGATCGCTTTCTTTCTGATTGCTACGTGTGCTCTTCCGTTGATTTATCCCCATGCGTTTATTTACAAAGAGACTAAAGAATTTGCGGATGAAGTCGATTTAGATAGAACAGCTGGGCTAATCTACACAACTATTCTAGAACGGCTTTACAATAACGATTTTGAATGGAACCAAATAGAGGATAGCACCCCTTTTGAAATGGATGATGAATTTCTTAAAAAAGCTGGGATTGAATACCCTTTTAATTGGAATGGACACTATTGGTTTGAAATTGTTAAACAGAAATCGAATAACAATGCCACCACTCCTCTCGATGAAAAAGATATTGTGACAGTTAATCTTGTAGCGACCCATTTAGATTTCAAAGAGGAAAAATCAAAATAACGTTTATGGTTATGTCTATCAGGCTGTTTTGCGTCGGCCTCCTCTACAGGGGAAGATCCCAAAAGAGGAAACTCAGGAAACAAATCCTAAGGAGCAACAGCCGAAATAATGAGAAAAAGATACCATTTCACACTCCTTGAAGTTCTCATTGCGCTAAGTTTATCAGCCATTCTTTTGACAAGCGTTTTATTCTTCTATAGATATTTGAGCGAGCTGTCTTTTGCTGTAAATCAAATTGAAATCGAAAATTTTCAGGCTCGCAGAGTTGAAACCCGATTGGCTCAAGTATTCTACGCAATTGTCGGAGAGCCTTACAAAGGAGAACCGTTTAAAATTCAACCCCCTAAAAATCCGGCTACAGATAAACCTCCAGAGAATAGAAGAGGTCGACAAAAGCCGGAACCTCCAAAACCTGTTGAAGAAGCTCCTACGCAAGAAAACAAAAAAGACAAGCTGACAACGTTTGTTTTTTTTACCGGAGATGATGAAGGGAAGTATCTAAAAAGCGGAAGCTCCTCTCTGACATTTATTTTTGATAATGGGCCTACAATGAACACTCCATTTGCAAATCAAGTGTTAGTAAAGCTTTTTATCGATAAGCAAAATCGATTGTGCTTGGCTTATTGGCCCCATCCTAAGTTTTGGAGCCTAGCGACGCTTCCACCGATGAACTTGGAAGTCCTTTTAGAAAATGTCGATTCTATGTTTTTCAGTTTTTATGTACCTCTAGAACAAGAGCAAGAAAAAGGTGAAAGCAAATTTCCGGAATTGCGTCCGGGAGAGTGGACAAACCAATGGCAGCGGGAATATGGAGCGATTCCTCCTGCAGTGAGGGTGGGGATTATTTACACGGATATGCAGGGTAAACAAAAGACAAAAACATTTGCATATCCTTTAACAGATAGTGTAAAGGTGATCGGGTATAAAAAATGAATATTTTAATTTTTGCAGTCACCTTGATTCTTTTGCTTGCAACTCTAAGTTATGAAGGGTTGTCTAACTATTTGAATACTTCCCTTTCCAGAAAGCAGTGGCAAGAGTTCATGCAGAATGATGAAAGAGGAGCACAGCATCTCGAAGCTACTCAATTGTATAAGTTTACCAAAGTCAAAAGCGGTAATGGGAATCCGCAAAAAAAGGTTGAAGCAATTGCTTACGTCAATTTTGGTTGGTTTATGACCCCACAAAAAAGGGAGGCGCAACCCCAAATCGCTGAGGCTTTACAAAGTATTGGGCGTAACTTGATCATCGAAATGTATGGAAATGAACCATTTTTCAAAGAGCTGCAATTAGAGAATCCTGGTTTTTTAGATAAAATTTTTGATGTCCTTAAAAATCCGATAGATGCTTCAGGCAAACCTTTAACGATAAAAAACAGTGCAGATTTAAACTACATCGCTTGGGATGAGGATAAGTTGCATAAAGCTTTTATCTTGATGCTTAGCGAAACTTACGATGGAATGGAACCCATCCCTCAAACCCCAAATATTGTGGTTGAAGAGGAAACTGAGACACCCAATCCTGACGATCATTTCGATGTGAACGGGTATAAATCTTTAAGCAGCAAGATCTCCTTCGACTCCCGTTATTACAAAATTAGAGTCTACCGTGCTCCTAAAGAAGTTTTAATCGCTGTTTATGGTTCTAAAGAAGCTGCTGATACCATCATGTTAGCTCGAAAACGTCTCTATTTGGAAGTTTTGCGTGGCAAGGCACAAGAAGAGGCTACAGCTGAATTTGAACATCAATTTGCCGGCAGCGCTCCAGCACCATACGTTCAAGTTCTCGATTATACCGTTAACAAAACTAATCCTGATGAGGTCAAGGATTAATGTTGCAAGTATTCATACAGTTCCGCAAGCCCTTCTTCTAGATTATAATCAGGTTGAAATCCTAATAGAATGTTACTTTTTTGGATGTCGGCTATTCTGCTAGGGCTGTCTCCATTCCTTGCTGAAGCCTCAATAATAAGTGCCCTTGCACAGCTTATGTTCTCAATCTTTGCTAAAAGTGCATTTGTTGTAGTTCCTACACCAGTGCCCACATTGAACGAGCCAAAGATTCCTGGTTTAAGCGCAAGCATAACGGCTTTTGCGACATCCTTGACGTAAACATAATCCCGTTGATCTTCACCAGATCCGTAAAGAGTTACTGGTTTTCCATTCATTACGTTGAGTATAAAATGGGTCACTGCACCTCCGTAGGAACTGTTTTCTCTCCTGGGTCCATACACATTAAAAAATCTTAAAGTTACGGTTTCCAGAGCGTAGACAGTATGGAATGTTTGACAATAGATTTCCGCACCCACTTTTGTTGCGGCATAAGGGGATATAGGGCCATAGGGAGATTCTTCTGAGAATAATCCGATTGCCTTTGATGTGTAAACTGCTCCTGATGAAGCAAAAATAAATTTCTTGATCTTCTTTTTGACTGCAACGGTAAGTAAATTTAGAGTGCCTGTAAGATTGACTTCATGGTAGAGGAGCGGATTTTCTATCGATCTTGCCAAATCTCCTTTTCCAACCATATCGACAATCGCATCGACACCGTCAACCGCTTCTTCGATCATTTTTAAATCGAGAATGGATCCTTCGATAAACTTAAAGTTTATTTTTTTTAAGTGGTGTGAAAGATTTTCAAAACGTCCTGAAGATAGATCATCAAGAACGACAACTTTATACCCATTTTCTAAAAGCAGGTCTACAACATGACTACCAATAAAACCAGCGCCTCCTGCAACTAGCACTACATTTGCTTCCAATAGATTCAGCAAAACAACGACGAACATGGCCGTAATGAATTTTCTCATTTTAGTCTATTTCTTAAGTCATCTGCATAAATCAAAATGGAACGATCTTCTACTTTATTTGAATTGCTCACGTCGTAGAGAATATTTTGAATTTTAGTGGGATTGGCATTCGGACGTTTAAGTTTAACCTCTTCAAGAAATTGTTCGTCTCGGCTGAAGTAATGGTGAATCCGGATTTTATCAATGGGGATTGTCTCATCTATTTGGAACCCAGTCATCGGGACTTCATTCACATTAACGGTGATCCGTCCTTCAAGCAGCGGGAAAATATGATTGTAGCTATCCTGTGCCGTTAAATCGAGATATTGAACTTGAACAATCGATTTAAAGTAGTGATTCATAAAATAATTTTTCTCGGCCCTAAAAACCAATTGTTCAATCATCAATTGATCATCTTTGAGCCTCTTTAGATTTGATGTCCCAAAAACTTGCCAGTTGATTGTCACAGCACCATATTTTTCGTAACGAGAAAGAAAATGGGGAAGGCTTTTATCCGCCACCGGGAAGATAAATTCATCAATATCGATAAAGGCAATCCATTTTGAAATCCCTTTAGCTTTACCCGCTGCTTCCATGAGAGTTTGAAAAAGGATTTTTCTGAAATCTCCTCTCGAGAGGATTGTCTTTGGGTTATCAAACAGTTCAACAACTCCAGCTTTGATATATGGATTCAGAACTTCTTTAAAGTTATCGCGACTGTTGTCGTTGTAAAGATAAAAATGTTCAACCCCAATCAATCGATGATATTCAATCCATTCTTTAAGGAAACGGGCCTCATCGCGAAACATGGCGGCAATACTGACTTCATATTCATAAGCAAAAAGATTTAGGGAATAGAAGAGAAAAAGGAAGAGATACTTCATTCTTTTGACTCAATCTCTTTTGCTTCCCAAAAAGAAGCAGGGGGAATTTTTGATAAATCAACGCGATGTTTATATTTTCTTGCAACTTCGATTATTTCGGTAAGAAGGCCTTCTGAAAGGGTTGTAGGCTTAAGATTTAAATCGAGAAATGATTGATTACAAATGATTAAATGATTGGCAGCAGCTTCTTTGCGAGGATTTTCGAGATAGTCGATTTTAGCTCCCCAGATCGTTTGGATTTTCTTTGCCAAATCAATCAAACGGTAAGTTTCTGTCATTTGATTGAAGATTTTAACTCTTTCACCTGATTTTGGTGGGTGATTGACTGCTAACGAAATGCATTGAACAGTATCCTTAAGGTGAATAAAGGCTCTAGTTTGTTCTCCAGACCCGTAAACAGTGAGGGGATGACCAATAGCGGCTTGGACTAAAAAACGGTTTAAAACCGTACCATAATCGCTATCGTAATCAAAACGGTTGATGAGGTCTTCATGGAGGAGAGTTTGCGGCGTGTTTGTGCCCCAAACAATTCCTTGGTGCAAGTCGGTAATTCTTAATCCATAGTTCTTGTTGTAGTATAAAAAGAAAAGGGCATCTTGACATTTCGTCATATGATAAATGCTTCCTGGATCGGCCGGATAAAGGCATTCCCATTCTTCACCCGATTTTGTGGGTATTTTTAAGTATCCTTCAGGAATGATTTCGCCTCCACCATACCCATATACTCCTGTCGATCCTAAATGGACTAAATGGATATCTAAACCTGAATCCACTATAGCGGAAAGAATGTTGTGAGTTGCATTAAGATTGTTGTCGACAGTATAGCGCTTGGTCGTCGAAGATTTCATGGAGTAGGGGGCAGATCGTTGCTCAGCAAAATGGATAATCACATCGGGCTGAAATGTTGTGATCAGAGAAACAAGCTCTGTGTAATTTTTTGAAATATCAATGTTGAAAAACGGGATCCATTTGCCTGTAAGAGCTTGCCAGGCGGCTAATCTCTTTTCGATTGATCCAATAGGAGTGAGTGAATCGGCGCCAATTTCTTGAGCAATTCTTCTTCTTGAAAGGTTATCCACAATGGCTACAGTATGTCCCAAATCGGACAAATAAAGGGTTGTAGGCCATCCGCAAAACCCATCTCCGCCCATGACTAAAATCTTTTTGCTTTCCGCAAATAGGCCGCAACTGAAGGCAATGAATAAAATGAAGAGGGGAATAATTTTCATAAATTTTTATTTGGAATTTGAAATACAGAATTATGCCATAGGATTGATTAATGGATTAAACACAAAGAAGAATTCTTTGTGTTTAATCTTTGTGTTTAATCTAGACTAAGGGGGGTTTGCGGGCATTGTCGCGCTAAGATCAAAAGCTAAAGTGCTTTGGCCTTCTTGTCCAGCATTTACAGAGGCTATTGATATTCCCGTATCTAATATCACAGTTGCGATACGTGTACCCCCTGATAATGTTGCAGTGATATTCCCTTGTGTAGTGGTTGTTAAAGCTGTCGAGGATGTATTATCTAGGAAAAGACCAAATTGATAGGGGCCAAGTTCTAAACTGGCCGGAACAGTTACAGTTACCATCAAGTTTGGATAATTTATATTACTAGAATCAATTGAATTAGCGTCTCCGAAGATAACGCTCCCATCTGGTAGTATTGCAAAGGGGGTAAGAGTGGCTTCAGAGTCACCTATATCTTGCATTAAACCAAATACAGTTACAGAAGCAAATGTGAATGTGAGATGTGAACCGCTGTTGTCTATTCCCGCAACTGCGCCAGCACTGCCTGTCGCTCCTGTTGCACCTGTGGCACCAGTACTGCCTGTCGCTCCTATGATACCGGTTGCGCCAGTCGCTCCAGTCACTCCTGTTGCACCTGTATTACCAGTCGCTCCTGTTGCACCAGCTGGACCTGTAGCACCTGTGAGACCTATGCCTGTAGCACCTGTGGGTCCTGTCGCGCCCGTAGTACCGGTTGGGCCGGTAATACTCATTCCGTTGTGACCTCGAGGACCTTTTTTCCCATGTTTTGAATTGCATACCGCAACTCCACCGACTGCTCCAGCTACAACCCCAATTGCGGCTACAGCCAACATTGTCCAAAATGTAGAATGATCTTCCTCTTCATACTGTGGAACAAAGTCTGCATAAAGATGAGAAGGAATTAAATGGGTTGTCATTAACATGCAGAAGGATGCTAGATATGCCACCAAGTGACGGATAGAAATTTTTTTCATAATCAACCTGTCTTTTGAATTAAAAAATACATTTATAATTTATGTGATTAATTCACAAGATTTTTATTGAAAAACAGATGTCAGTTTGTTTTACTTAATCTCGACCTAATAACAGGTGGATCTGAAATGCAGCTACCCGCCATTTTGCAATCAGAAATTAATAACGCTGTTGCAAGAATCAACCCCCAAATTATCGCTAAAGCACAATTTATGCTGTCGGAAAGCTACCGTAAAGTGGGTCAGCATCAGCATATGATCTCCGAAGCAGATCGTTTGGCCTACTGCGCAGTGAGAATGCCAGCCACGTTTGCTGCCGTAAGTAAAGTTTTGATAGAATTAAAGAAAAAAGTTCCCCATATCCATTCTTTGATCGATTTTGGTGCTGGACCTGGAACTGTCCTTTGGGCAGCTACAGAAACATTGGATCCTTTTATAGAAGCGTTTCTTTTTGAAGCGGATAGTCAGCTCATTAAACTTGGAGAAAAATTTTCCAAAGCCGGGAATTTAAACGGAATATGGAAACAAACGAATTTGGCAAACGATCTTCTAGAAATACCTGTCGTTGATCTAGGCGTGTTCTCGTATTCTTACGGAGAACTCCCTCAAGATCAGCGGAAAAAACTTTTAGAACTTTGTTGGAAAACAGTCACAAAGGCTATCGCAATTATCGAACCCGGCACCCCTCAAGGTTACAAAAATATGCTTGAAGCTCGAGACCTTCTATTAGGCAAAGGGGCTGCGATGGTAGCCCCATGTCCTCATGGAAAACGGTGTCCAATGAAGGAAAGTGACTGGTGCCATTTTGCTGTTCGTCTTGAACGTTCTCATCTTCATCAAATGGTTAAAGAGGCCTATAGAGGTTACGAAGATGAAAAATTTAGCTATGCGATTCTTGCTAAAATACCAGTATCCTTACCTGAAAATCGTATTTTACGCCATCCTACGATCCATTCAGGTCATATCAATTTAACTTTATGTTCGGAAATGGAAACGATCATCAATACAACCATTTCTAAAAGGATGGGTCCTCTTTATAAAGATGCTAAAGATGCGGAATGGGGGGACACATGGCCCCCCTAATGTTGTTACTGTTTGTATTATTGAATGGCTGCTTCTCTCAAAATGAATATGCCCCAAAAGTGCATGAGCCTAATGTGGTGGGGGAATATATCTATAGGATGGATGGGGATCATTCCTTTGATCCCCCAATGCCGGTGATGCGAGATCCTCCTGTTTATCCTTGGGATACGAGCAAATCGGGACCCTTACCTAAAATCACGAAAGAGTATTTTCGATGCAAAGGAAGCAGTCTCAATCCAGTGAAATGCGTCGAGCAAAATGGGGAAATGGTGAAGATCTTTGATTGCGGAGGCGTTGAAAAGCATAGTTTAACGCTGAAAGATGGCAAAGAATCTATTTTTCCTATCCTGATTCAATTGTTAAATTATATCCAGGCTAAAACAGGCAAAAGGGTTGTGATTACTAGTGGGCATCGATGTCCGGAACACAACAACTATGTCGATTCGTCCCAAGGCAATCAAACCTCTAAGCATATGATTGGGGCGGAAGTCTCTTTCTATGTTCAATCCTTAGAAAACAACCCAGAAAAAATTGTGAAGTTGATTCAGGATTATTATACGCAAATTACTCATTATAAAGGACAAAAAGAATTTATAGAGTTTAAACGCTACGAAAAAGAAGATACAAACGTGTCAACTAAGCCTTGGTACAATAAGGAAGTTTTTATTAAGTTATTTAAAAAGAAAGAGGGGCGGGATTTTGATAACCGGCATCCATACCCCTATATCAGTGTTCAAGTCCGTTATGACCAGGATACCCAGGAAAAAGTTATTTATGATTGGAATAAAGCCTATCGAAATTATCTAAGATATTGATAGTTATCATTTTACACGTCAGCATTTCCATAATAACTGATAATTTTGATAAGAATGCTTCCTCATAAGTAAATTTATTAAAATAGCCATTTTTTGGATCAAAAAGTTTTAAATTTTAGCCAAAATCAGTATGAAAAAACTTTATAAAACATCCATTTTCGCTTTAAATTTACCTCAAGATTGAGAAAGAGGATTTATGAAACGACTTATTGAGAGTGAGCTTTTGAAATGGAAAAAAACTGATCACCGACTGCCTTTACTTGTCAGAGGTGCTCGCCAAGTTGGGAAAAGCTTTACGATTGAAAAATTTGGGCAGGAAAATTTTAAAACCACAGTTGCCGTAAATTTTGAACTTAAACCTGAATTTTCTAGTTGTTTTGAGTCTTTAGATCCAGATCGTATAGTGGCAAGGATTGAGTTAATGACTGAGAAAAACCTCATTGATGGAGAATCGCTATTATTTTTAGATGAAATTCAACAATGCCCTAAAGCATTACTTGCCTTACGATATTTATGTTGCTAGGAGGGATGCCTGCTGTTGTTAGTAAATATATTGAATCAAAGTCTTTTCTTGAATCTCACCGGTTACAATCCGCTTTACTCGAAAGTTATCGAAATGATTTTGGAAAATATGCCAGTAAATCTCAATTTAGATATCTTCAAAAATTCTTTGAAAAGGCACCTTTTATAGTTGGACAAAACTTTAAATATGTAAAAATTGATCCTGAGGCTCGTTCACGTGATCTAAAAGTTGCTTTGGAACAGCTTTGTTGGTCAGGATTAATTAACCGTGTATTTCATACAAGCGCAAACGGGTTTCCTCTTCAATTTGAAGTCAATGAGAGAAAATTTAGACTTATTTTTTTGGATATTGGGTTAATGCAAAATGCTAACAAAATAGACCCTAATATAATTCTGACTGAAAATGTTTGGCAAGTTAACAAAGGTTCTTTAGCAGAACAATTTGTAGGACAAGAACTTTTAGCTTCTGGAAAAATTTACGAAAACACGGTGCTTTATTTTTGGGAAAATGAGGATACAAGAGTTACAAGACAAGTCGATTATGTTACACAAATCAACTCTAAGATAATACCTGTGGAGGTAAAAGCTGGTAAAGACGGCCATTTAAAGTCATTAAATGTATTTATGAATGAAAAGAAAATAGATTTGGGGATTATGGTATCACAAAGCATGCTTGAAAGAAGAGATAGAGTTCTCTATCTACCGTTTTATTTGATCGATCAAATGTCTCGAATTGTTGAAACACTCTAATTCAGCAGGCCTGATGAATCATGACAGCAAAAAGCTGCTGTTAGATGGAGTTCCTGCTAAGATTTACGCCATTGACAGAAGATTTTTTGTAGTTATTATTGTAAAATAATTGTTTTAATTAATTAAGCCCTATGTTTATACTAATAATTAATAAGATTAAGAGGGAAGGTTTTTTATGTCTAATATTTTAAAAGCAAGTCTCGTTTTGTGCTCTTTGTTTCTATTTGCCTCTTTATCTGCAGATTCCACCTTTACCTATACAATAAGTTATCCCAATTTGGCGCTTTCACCTTACACAGGCCCTTATGCAACGGTCACTGTGGATTTAAATAGTCCCACTACAGCGACCATTACGTTCAGTTCATTAAATAATGGTGGTAATACGTATTTGATGGGTGCGACGAGTTCAGCTGACCTGAATATTAATGCCAATTCTTGGTCAATTTCAAATTTAGTGGGCACCAATAGCATTTCAGGGTTTTCTACTCCTTCCTTATCAGATGCAGGTTCGGGGAATCTTAGTCAGTTTGGTAATTTTAACGAGACCATTAATAGTTCATCGGGCTTTACCAAGAGTTCTAATCAAATTTCGTTATTTGTAACCGATACGAGTGGATCATGGTCATCCGCTAATGCTGTTCTCATTCCCAATGCAGATGGCTATATTACCGCTGTTCATGCTTTTGTATGTCAAGACACTTGTACCGCTGCTGAAGGAGCTTCAACGTCAGGGTTTGCAGGTGGTCAGGTGCCTGTTCCAGAGCCTTCCACTTATTTGATCCTAGTCTCATTTTTGGGGTTTGTATTCTTGCTGAAACCAAAAAACAATAAGATTTCAAGCAAGATTACAAGTTAACGTCGGCAGACCTCATTCTAGAAAGCTCAAACAAGAAGTGTAAAAAAGTTATTAGGGTTGTTTATTGCAAGCTTCTTATCCTCCTCATGTAAATCCTAGAAGCGAAGTTTCAAGTTATTATAATTTTCTTGACTTACGATTATTTCTAATCACAAAATGAGTTAAAACCGATAGCACGTGAGTAAGCTTAAGATGATCAAACCAAAGATTTCTATTCCCAATGATCAAATAGCACGCTTCTGTCAAAAAAACTATATTACTGCAGTGTCCCTTTTCGGTTCCGTGCTCACAGATCAGTTTAATCAAAAAAGCGATGTCGATTTTTTGGTTGAATTTGACCGTCAGCATATCCCTACCTTATTTGACATTGTAAAAATGGAAGAAGAACTAAGCGGTATCGTTGGACGCAATGCGGACATTAGGACAGTTAGCGGAATCAGCCGATATTTCCGTGATGACGTTGTAGCAAAGGCACAGCAAATCTATGGCTAATCGCGACCTAGCTCGCTTATATCACATGCAGGACTGCGCAATTGCCATCACCCAATTTACAAAAGGGAAAAATCGTCAGGACTTAGACTCCGATCGTTTTTTTGCTTCAGCAATTATGCGAGAATTCGAAGTATAGGGGAAGCGGCCTCAGCGCTTTCTTCTGAAACAAAAAACGTTTTTCCTGAGATTCCATGGAAAGAAATCATAGGCATGCGCAATCAATTGATCCATGCCTATTTTGAAGTCGATTTAGATATTCTATGGAAGACCATCTTAACAGCATTGCCAGACCTTCTACTCAAAATCCAACAAGCGATCGCAATTCTAGCAAAAGAATAGCCTATGCCACCAAATTACATTTTCCTTTTCTCAAATCTTCAGATATACTATTGTTTTCCTTTAGATTTTTATGCCGATGTGGCGGAATTGGTAGACGCGGTAGACTCAAAATCTACTTTTGGCAACAAAGTGCTGGTTCGAGTCCGGTCATCGGCATTCTTTTTTCTTTTCTCTCGCGGCCATGGCGGAATTGGTAGACGCGCTAGATTCAGGTTCTAGTCGGGGAAACTCGGTGGATGTTCGAGTCATCTTGGCCGCAATGTAGTATTGGCCCTTCTAAAGAGCAGAGAATGCTCATCAAGCATCCCTCCTTCATCGACCATAAGTTTTTAAAAAGGCGAATAGCTGCTTTTCCCATTGTTTGGTATTAGGCCCTAGCGAAATGAAATGACCGCTTTCTTTCAGTGAAATCAATTGTGAGGTAGGAAGATCTGCATGAATTACCTTTACCATAAAGGAATTTAAGTATGTCGGCAACTTGATTGACTTTTTCGATAAAAAACTATATTAAAAATATTAAAAAGAACTTTGATAATTCGAATTAGTTGATTTTGAAAGATTTAAAGATCATTTTATGCCCGAGGATACTGTAACATCCAATCCCACAGCCTTTCCGACTCTAGAGGAGCATGACCTTGCGATCCTCAGACCCCTATCAGAAACTGTCTCGTTCTCCGATGGACAGGTTGTTTTTCATGCCGGTGATGTCGATCTGGATTTGTTTGTCGTCGAAACAGGCGGAATTCGAATATCAAATCCTGCTGATGAAAATCGGCATATCGTAACACATGGTCCAGGCCAATTCGCAGGAGATATCGATTTACTGACGCATCGACCCGTAAATGTGACTGGAGTTGCATCCGGTAAGACACAATTGTTACGTATACAAAACGCGCGATTGCATGAAATCTTGAACAAAGTGCCCAATCTCGCTGAAAAGCTTCTGATTGCAATACAGGAACGCCGTCGCCTTCTTATGGCAACAGGTGTAGTTGGGCTGAAGATTGTTGGACCGGGAAAATGTCGCGATACCATGCGCGTTCGAGAGTTCCTTTTCAAAAATTTTGTCCCATTTACCTGGTACGATTCGGCATCAGATCAAGGGAAAAAGCTTTTGAATAGTTGGGGACGGCCAAAAAAATTGCCAATAATAGAATGCACCAATGGACAATTGCTGGTGAATCCTGAACTTCGTGAACTCGCTCAGAACATAGGCGTCTGGCGTCATTGTCCTGTTGAGAAGACAGACCTTGTCATTGTGGGCGCAGGACCATCCGGAATGACTGCAGCTGTCTATGGGGCTTCAGAAGGGCTGTCTACAGTTGTGCTTGATACTCTTGGACCTGGTGGCCAGGCAGCTGGATCTTCGAAAATTGAGAACTTTATCGGATTTCCCAGCGGTCTTTCGGGCACTGAACTGGCAACGCGCAGTGTTTTACAAATGTTGAAATTTGGTGCTAAAATGGTTGCTCCAGTATCTGTCGAAAGGATCGATCCCGCTGCCCATCCAGATGATTTTCATGCATTGCATCTAGATTGCGGAAATATTCTTCTGGCTCGTACAGTCTTGCTTGCTACGGGTGTACACTGGAGAAAACTCGAAGCCGCTGGCGCAGAGCGATTCGAATCAGCTGGAATCCATTACGCTTGCACAACCGTCGAGGCAATCCTCTACGACAAACAAGACGTTGCAGTTGTCGGCGCTGGTAACTCGGCGGGACAGGCTGCCGTGTTTCTTGCCGATTGCTGTCATGACAGAACAGTTCACTTGCTGGTGCGCAAGCAGCTGGGAGACAACATGTCTGATTATCTCGTGAATCGGATTCGTGCTGCTAGCAACATTGTACTACACGAGGGTGTAGAGATCGCATCTGTCCATGGCGAAGAACGTCTTGAAAGTATCACCTTGGGCAGGTTTAATTCAAACAGCACAGAAAGATCATTAGAAACTATTCCTGTTTCTGCAATTTTCGTTTTCATCGGTGCTGATCCAGGATGTTCTTGGCTGCCAAAAACTATTGCTAGAGATCCCCTTGGATATATTATGACGGGTATCGATGCATTGCAATCGGGCCTATGGCCGTTAAAGGACCGAGAACCTTGTCCGTTGGAAACGACAATTCCGAGAATTCTTGCCGCTGGTGATATTCGGAGAGGTTCCACAAAACGGGTCGGTTTTGCCGTAGGCGATGGCTCATTGGCAATCACTTGCGTACACAAATTGGTCGCCATTAAGAATTAGCTTAGGCCCTAAGTCGAGCGACGGAAGTGTAAATTAATCAAGAAAATGAAACTCAATTTTTAGGAACAACACCTGATTCAGTATTAATTTATTTTAATAATTAAATTTTCAACTCTTTAGAAAATTCATAGCTGATGAGTTGTAAGGGTTCTGTTTTCTTAAAAGCCTTTTCCTCATGAGAAATTTTTAAAAGCTTTTTCCCGCCATCTTTATGGGCGATTTGTGCAACAAATTCTAAAACTTCTTTTTCTGAATCAGAAAAAACACTTAAATCAGGGTTTTCAATGCTTTTTAAAATGTGATGACCTCCAGAAATCAAAACTCCTTTAGAGAGAAATAGCTGATAGATGTTCTGAAACTGATCTGGGCATGGGCCATATTCTAAATGAACATACCTGGCTCCAGTTATGCTCATGCCATATCGTTGAAAATGTTTGAAATCCGCATAAAACAAAGCTTTATTCAAAAATAAAGGACTCTTTGTGAATCCTATCAAATAACGCACAGCTTGTTTAAACAGCTCTAAACAAAACGGCCTATTACCGCTGTAAATATCAGATGATTGACTTTTCCAATGAACTTCAAGTGCATTAAGTTCTGCGTAAGCCTCATCGCATTTCAAACGAATATGATCATCTTGAACGACATCCTGTACAAAATATGTCTCCCAACGTTTGATACTTGCTTCTCCAACTTTTAAATAGTTGGCAAAAGCAGCTTGAGACATTCCAAGGGATGCACGATATTTGATAATCTCTTCGGACGTCAAAAGATTATGTTGCTTGCGATATTTATCTGCAGCACTTCTTCGAAGCACATTCATTTGCTCGCCATCCATTAAAGGCGTCTGACATTTTATGCAAACAAACGAAGGCACGACTACCTCTACTTCTTCTCCTTTTATTTCAGGATTAAAGCGTATGTTTTTTGACTCAAATTTTTCACAATCACAATTTAGGCACTTCATTTAATCTTCCCCTTTTTGTTCTGTCGAACGGCTTTGATGTAGTGAGACGTAATAATATCGCTCATTCTTCAAAACAAATTTAATGTACATCTGCTTAGCACATTTAGGGCTCCACCAGCTAAAAGCTAATAACTCAAGCCCTGCTATTGCTTTTTCATAAGACTTTTGTGGAGGTCTTGTTCCTTTGTAATCCTTTGGTGAAATTTCCTCCAGCAGCTCCCTAATCAACTGCCAAACATCATTTGTATCCCCAATGTCTAGATCATTTAACTCGCCAACAGCTTTTGAAGGGTTAGCAAATAACCCATGTCGATTTTTTAAAAATTCTTTTGCTTCATTTAATCGTTTGGTCAACTCTCGATCCGAAGGGCGCTTATCGTGCATTTCATATCTCTTCGTATATTATTATAGCATCATATGATACCAACATGCAATGAAAAAAGTCAATATCACAGATATTGTTTTTACTAAGATAGTCGTCAGTTCGGGTTCAGTGCATCGGTTCGATATTTTCTATCTTTTTCCACAATTTTGTAATGCTGCTGCCGTTAACCCTGTGAGCATCGATACGAGGGCGTATTCTTCAGATAAGGTTGTTTTGAAAATGAGAGGATCGTCAGTGCAAATGGCTACAGGATGACCTTCTAAAAGTAAGTTAAGGGCTGGATGTTCACTGGCCTCCTTAATCATTCCTGTTTTGAGAGCGCTTGTTAAACATAGTTCGACTAAGATGTTGTTGTCCTGGACCCATTTTTTTGCCTCTTCACATAAATGGACGGCATGTCCAATCCGTTCGGGTTGGATAGTAGTGAGTTCCAGCATTTGTTGTTCTCCCTGTTCTTCCGGAGATTCCCCGATGTGAAGAGTAATGGGAAATCGATGAGCTTTGGCTTTAGCTAAAGCTGCAAATAAGGCTTTTCCATCCCCTATTGTGGAGTCGCCAGAAATGTCGATGCCAATGATCCCTTGATCACGGTATTTTAGGGCAAGCTCGATAGTTTTTTCTGCAGTTAGAGCATCTGTATCGCGCCTCACACTTAAAATAAGGCCTGCAGTGATTGCGGTTTCGCTTGTACCCCGTTTCATACCTTTTAGAACAGACTTAAGGTGGCCTTCTAAACCACTTCCTAAATCTTTAAGCCCTGTTCGCAGTTCTGCATAAACAACATTGTCTGAAATAAGGTCATGACAAAGAGCCACAACCCCATTTTCAACTTTTTCATCGGTGTTAACAATCTTGCCGATTAAGCCAAACACTTTAAAAGCACTATGATAATCGAGCTTCCCTTCTTGAAGTTGATCGATCATGAGGCATAAATTTTCGCAATCCTGGGGGTCGGATATCGTTCTTAAATATTCTATAGGCCATGCACCTCCAAGATGGAGATGTAATTCACTTTTAGGGATATTTCGCATCTGCACCACGATCGTTTCGTATTGATTTAAAGAAATTTCACCGTAGAGGATGGGAGCAATTAGGATGATTAAAATCAAAAAAAATCTCGGTAACATAAATCTCGACTTTGTTTTCTGGACACTATACATGACGGTAGATTACACAGGATTAAAATAATGGAACGAGGGAAAGATGAGGGTGGGATTAGTGGCGAATGGGGAGATGGGGAAGCTTGCCGATCTGGTTAGGCAATGTGATACAGTGATTGATGCAG
>CAVPVT010000017.1:0-36370 GCA_963709145.1 Parachlamydiales bacterium | reverse complement strand
CCATTAGATAGGTCATAATCAAATGCATTTTTAACGCTCTTACCCGTCTGGTAAAGCGCAAAAATTGGACTGCATGCTAGTTGAATGATAAGATCCAACGGACGTGTAATGTAGGTCAAAGCCTGCGAAGCAGATTTTGCGCATCCAGATCTTACCTTAATTGTGATGTTAGCCACTGCTGCAGTAAAAATATCGAAATCTCCCGCATTCTGAGAAAGTACGCAATCGATTATACTCATAAAATCTCCTAAAGATTCATTAAGCGAAGTCATGACGGTAAAATAGCATCGATTTAGTGTCATCAAAAAAATTTAAAAAGAGACGGACTTAATCATTCTTTGTTAAAGTCGAAAATTTGACCTTTCTGTATAAAGCCTCTGAAACCATCTTTGATGGCGTTTGGAAGGGGGCCAGGATTATAATGATAGAGCCACATTTTGCTTTTTATAGCTGGATCCAATGTCTTTAATTCATCGTAGGTCGTATGAATACCACTTTTAATAGGGGTCGTTTCGCAATCATGAAAAATGATATCAGCCTTCTGATAATATTCAGAAAAATGATCTTTATCAAATTTTGTGTCAGTCGAGATAAAAACTGTTAAATTGTTAGTCTTAAACATTAATCCAAAGCTTGGACAAAGAGCAGCATTAGACATAAAATGAAAAGTCTGCACCAACTTTATTTCCTTCCCTGCCCATTTGAAAGCGTGGATATCTGAAATTTCTTTCACATTGAAATAGGTGGACAAATTGGCATCAATATCCTCTAAAGAGGATAAACCTCCTGCAAGGACTTTATTCCACAAATCATCAACGATCCCTTTATCCAAATAGATGTTCGGTTTATCACAATTCTTATCAAAATAGCGGGTGAATGCTAGCCATTCCAGCCCTCCCACATGATCTGCGTGAAGGTGACTTATGTAAACATTTTGGATGTCTTTATAGGTATAACCACATTCATATAATGAGAACCTAGCATCAGATCCGCAATCGATAAGCAATTTTTCTTCATCATCGTTTATGAGTAGCATGTTGGATTGATAGTTATTGGCACCCACTGTAAAGGCAGAACCTGAGCCCAAAAATTGAAGTTTCATTTTTTTCCTAAAAGCTTGTTGTTGGTTTGAGTACAACAGAAGAGGCGTAATTTATGCAAGGAGTGAATTCCACATAAAAACAAGAGAGGGGAGCGTCGTTATCCCCTATTTTGCCATATTTTAAATTCTCCCTAACTTCGGTCATCTCCGATTCAATGCTATGCAAATTCCCGTATAAACCTGTTCCAAGAGCCTTTAAATAAGCCTCTTTTTTCGTCCAGGTTTGAAAAAAATAGAGTTGCTGCTGCTGGGGGTCCGAATTTCTAAATTGTCGTTGTTCTTTTGCTGTAAATTGATGATTTACAATCTCTAACAGCGAATCTCTCAGGGGTTTCATATACTCCACATCAACTCCAATTTCATCTTCGATAGTAATTCCATAGATAATCAAATGATGGGAATGGGAAGTATTGAATTGCAGCGGGCTATCTTTTAAGCCTGGCTTTCCATATTGTCCATGGGAAAAATGGATTTCGGCAGGGGGAATATGGGTGTATTGCGAGAGAATTTTTCTCAGATAGCTATTTGCCAAAATATAAGAGTTACGATCTTTCTCAAAGTAAAAAGCTCTCGCTCTTTCTTTTTCCCTAGGTGAGAGTATCTTCTCACATTCCTCGACAATTTGGGGAGAGATGATTTCATGATTTAATTGCCAATAGTGAACCTGGTAGCGTTTAGGAATTTCTTTAAAAATTGGTAGATTTTCTTGCGGATTTATGGAAAAAAACTCTAAGGCTATCATATGGTTATGTTAACAGTTGAAATAATGATTAAACAGAATTTATGAATTTACCGATTATCGATAAACAAAATATTAATTTTAATGGTGAGGTGAGAAATTGGATCGTAGCAGCACCTCCTAATCCAGCTTCCATTCCAATGCCAGTCGTGTTTATGTTGCACGGGGATGCAGGTACAGCAGTCCATGCCTCGCAAAATTATGGTTGGATCGAAAAAGGGATGAAAGAAAATTTTCTAGTTGTCTTTCCAGAAGGAGCTCTCTTAAAACCGGGTAAACCCTCTAATTTTGTAGCAAATCCCACATCCTGGAGTCATGACGCGAATCATAATGATATAAATGAATTCAAAAATAATACTGAGTTCTTAAGCTTAATTTTAAAGAACTTAGAATCTAAATATGTCATTGATCCCTCCCGGATCTATTTTACCGGATTTTCAAGCGGCGGCATCCTATCATTTTACCTTGCCACGGCTTTGCATGATAAAATCGCAGCGATAGCCCCTGTTTGTGGTTATATGCCCTCATTGGTCTATAATCTTGTAAACAAGCCTATGTCGATCATGTTTATTGTAGGCGAGGCAGATACTATCAACCCCCTTCATGGGGGGGTGGGCAAAAAAACTCCTTGGATTTCTAAAGAAATGATAAAGCGACCCATGCTTGATTCGTTAGAGCCTTGGTTACACACGATGAATTTGACGAAAGATTCTTATAAGCTTTTGAAAGATAATGATGTAAGAATTCAGCAGTACAGCTCTAGCCCTCGTGAAGAAATCTATTTTATTATTGTTAAAAGACAAGGTCATGAGTGGCCTGGCGGCAAGCAAGTTTTGCCGGAAGATTTGTCAGGTAAAAACTTGCAGACATTGAATGCAACCGACGCGATTTGGGAGTTTTTCAAAACAAAAAGATTAAATTCACCTACAGAAGGTTCTTAGATGACGCTCAAAGATAAGTTGGCTTTAATCACTGGTGGATCTGGCAGTATTGGCACAGTGATTACCAAACGTTATCTTGAAGAAGGCGCCAAAGTGATTATCACGGGGCGTAATCGAGAAAAGCTTGAAAACACCTGTCGAGAATTAGCTGAGGCAGACAAAACATTCAAGGAGCGGATTCATTTCGTTGTATTAGATGGCGCCGACATAAAGTCTGTGAAAGAGGGTATGAAGCAGATTTCAGCCTTTGGACCTATTGATATTTTGATCAATAATGCGGGTTCTGCGGGTCCTATGCAAGTACTTTACAATATTCCAGTGACACAATCTGACCTCGAAGAATTGAAAAAACAGGGATCAAATGACAAAGAAACATTGAAAGATGCTGTTGGGTCACTTCTGGGAGGCCCTTGGCTTATGACCTGCGCCCTTTTGCCATATCTTAAAAAGGGGGCCAGTGTCATTAATGTATCGACCATTTTTTCTAGGACAGATTATTTCGGAAGGATTCCCTATGTAATCCCTAAAGCTGCCTTAAATAAATTAAGTCACTTAATGGCAGAAGAATTGGGAAACAATCCATGGTCGATCAGAGTCAACACTGTCTTTCCTGGACCTGTCGATAGCGAGCGTCTTCGTAAAGTGTTTACTGCGATGGATAAGTTGAAGCAATTAGCACCTGGCTCGACAAGCAACGAGATTTTGGCCGAGATGGCTCTCAAAGAACATGACAATCAGGGAAATTTTCTATCCAAAGAAGAAATTGCTAATTTCATTGTCTTTTTGGGCTCATCAGAAAGTAGCGGTGTATCCAATCATGATTTTGAGGTGACGCACGCTCTCCACTATTCCGATGTCGACACTTCAGGCCTAATTCTAGATGCAGAGCCGATGTGGATTCTAGCGGGAGAAAATATTGAAGAAGCATTATCTTACTCGCAAAAACATTGCCAAAAGGGTACAGAGTTTTTAATCACTTTTAGGACTGAAGAGATCGCTGAATCTGCACAAAAGCTATTCGCAAAAGCCTTTGACCGATGCACAATTGCGAGTTTGGCACCCGAGAATACTTTTGATTGGGAAAAAATAAAAAAATTAATGAGCGAGAGGAGCGCTCCTCGCTCACTATTTGTGCTGCCACGATTAGGCGCAAAAGACTTTATTAAACATTATGGCAACTCAGTGATTCAACTTTCATTAGAGACGATCCAGGATTTTCTTGATCGTGAAATTAATGAAATGGTGTTAATTGCGCGTGGACTCGCCAAGTTTTTTCAGATGAAAGGCAAAGCCTCGATTTATTTCATTAATCATGCTGACGATGGAAATGGGAATAAATTCGAAAAAATTCGAAAAGAAGCACTTCATCAATTGCTCCGAAGCTGGAGATATGAAAACAAATTTCAGGGAATAGATCTAACTGTTAGTGATGATATTCAGCATGATTTCTTTACACAGCACAAAAAATCCCTAAACCTTATTAACGAAAAAGTTGCCTACGTAACCGGGGGGAGTGAAGGGATAGGTCGAGAGGTCACGAGATCGTTGCTAGAGCGTGGGGCAATTGTGATGATCGCTTCAAGATCTCAAGCTAAACTGGAGAATACGCGTAACTATTTCCTTCAAGAAATGGCTCAAAATGGAATTTCAAATGCAAACTCAAAATTATTGACCTCAGTATGTGATGTGACCGATCCCAAGTCTATAGAAGACTCAATTAATGCAGTGATAGCTCAAACGGGTCGGATTGACATTTTAATCAATAATGCAGGGATTCCAGGACAAGAGCTATCTATTGTAGACATCCCTTTAGATGGGTGGCGTCAAACGATGCAGGCGAATCTGATTTCTAACTACGATTTAATAATGCGCTCATTGCCGTACATGAAAAAGCAGCAAACAGGCCATATCGTGTGTGTAAGTTCACAGCTTGGAGGGGTTGGTAATGCTATTCCCAGCTATCCAAATCGAGCAGATTATGCCGTGACAAAAGCGGGACAAAGGGGACTGGCCGATGCATTTGCCAATCTTTTGGGTCCTGATGTGCAGATTAATACAGTTGCACCTGGCCCTGTGGAAGGGGAAAGGGTGAAGGGGGGCGTTAGCCCTGGTCTTTACAAAAGGCGCGCGAAGATTAATACAGAAAACAAAAGACTTAATTCCATCTATAATTTTTTAGCTAAATTGAAGTGTAACGAGTCTGAATTCAGCGAATTGCTCGACACACTTGCTTTAAATGCATTTTCGAAAATACGTGAAAGCAAAGGGATATCTCAAGAGTTGCTGCACATGGTGGAAGGACTATCCTCAGCGAGTATTGGTAAAAATTCAGGTTCGGCGACACATCTATTGACAAAAGATTTAGCGCATAAACTTCTTTCTCGCTTGAGAAAAGCAAAAAAAATTCCATCTAACTACACGGAAGAAAGATTTCTTAAAAGTTTTGAAGAGCCGAAACCTCCGTTCATCAGTGACGATGAAATTACTAAAGATTCAGATGCAATTATGCACAGGACCTTAGAATCCCTTTCTTTAGGACATATGCCCTCAGAGCATGATATTGGAGAGGAGATTGCTTTTAACATTACCGACTTGTCAATGACAGGAGAAACTCTGTACCCATCTTGTGGCTATCACTTAGGCCAGGTTTCAATCCGAGGACAATTTCTCGATACATTCGATCCTACACTGTTTGAAAGACTGCACATGAAAAAGGTATTGATTATAGGCGATGCGATGTATGACGTGATGGTGAAAATTGCAGAGGCCTATTTAAAGGGGAAAAATCTAGAAAGCATTATTCTGGTTGTGTTTCTAAGAGTGGTTTGGAACAAATTAACACCGCGCTTCAGAAATCAAATAAGGTGATTGCGAAATTTGTAGACATGGGCAATTTTAACCA
The DNA here is from genome assembly GCA_963709145.1 of Parachlamydiales bacterium. Taxonomy (GTDB): domain Bacteria; phylum Chlamydiota; class Chlamydiia; order Chlamydiales; family Parachlamydiaceae; genus JBDHQB01. The sequence goes on along the minus strand of CAVPVT010000017.1, from coordinate 30,686 downwards.
GGCATTGGATAATGTTTTCGATGAAGTTGGTTTTCCCGATGCGTTGATTAGTTTACCTCTAGGAGCACTTCCCAACAATCCTGGAAATTGGCAAGCACTTCCGACTTGGAATGATTTTAATGCCTTTATTGAAAAGCATATTACTAATCATTTTTTGGTCTCACAAAGGGGTTCACTAATAGATGCTTGTAAAGTGTTTTTTCTGACTCATCCCCTTTTGCCAAATTCAACCGACATTGCTAAAGCTTTTGCACAACTTGCACAAACGGCGTTAGCCCCCGTCTGTGTCACAGCTGCCCAAGAAGCAGCCAGGCTTACCCATCGAGCTGTTTTTTACCAAATGGATGATGGCCTAAATTCTTCGTTTGAAACTTATCAGCAGCGACTAATCGATGCTTTGTTAACATTATCAGTTCTAAAATATGACCCCAAGACTCAGTCAAAAGAAAAATTTCCATTGCAATCGGGTGCTTTGCTTATTATTTAATTTTTACAAAGTAAGGACAAAATTGTGAAAAAAATAAGATCTAATCCGATTAAGACAAAAAGGGATTGGGAAGAGCAAAAAGAGGCTGTCAGCAAAGATCCGGGAAAATTTCATGGCGCTATAGCGAAAAGAGAGATCTTTTGGTATGTCTCGAAACTTAATGCTTGGGTAAAACATCTGTATGCAGCCCCTGGATGGATTGGATTTGATGCAAAGACTGGCAAGCCTCTTGAACAAGTGGATTTACCCGATGATTTTGAACCATGGACAGAGAGTTTCAATAAGAAGGATCCACCCTTTTATAAATGGTTTGTAGGAGGGCTTACAAACGCTTGTTTTAATGAGGTCGATGCTCACGTACTCAATGGGCGTGGAGATTAGCTTTCATATTTGAAGGGGATCGTTGGGATCCTTCTTTAAACAATAAGAGAAGGGAACCTGTTCTCCAAAAAAAATGTGACCCGCAAAGAACTCTTGTGGGAAGTTGTCAAATATGCTCAAGTATTAAAAGATATCGGCCTTAAAAAAGGGGACCGGATCGTCTTGAATATGCCCAATATTCTTGAGCAGATTTACTTCACAGAGGCGTCAAAACGCCTTGGTATTATTTATACGCCAGTATTTGGAGGCTTAAGCGCCAAAACCCTATCCGATAGGATTCAAGATGCGGGCGCAAAAGTTGTCATTACGTCAGATGGGGCGCATCGGAATGCAGAAGCGATCCCCTTTAAAGAAACTTTCACCGATAAGGCTTTGAACGACTATATTCCTGCCTCAGCCGCATTGTCGAAATTGTCTGAAGTTCTTCAGTCGATACCGGAAGTGAAAAAAGATCAAGAGGCAATTCAGGCAATTAAAAAGGGAGTTGAGCAAGCGATACAAGGGGAAATTACTGTTGAGCGTTCCGATGTGATGCATGGTGCAGGAAAAGCTTTACATGACATTAAATCATGGAATTCAGGCCTCAAATCAAAAATCAGAATAGCGATCGCTAAAGCTTTAATGGAAGTGCAACACAATGTGTTTGCAACATTGATTGTGCAGCATACAAAAAAACATGATCTCAATTGGATTGAGGGGCGAGATCAATGGGTGCATGAGTTGCTTAAAAATGCCACTGAAAAAATCATAAAAGCTGCAGGTAATAACGTTAAATCAGAACAGGATATTTTAAAACTACCTCAAGATCGATTTGTGGGTTTAGTTTACAGTGTTTGTCCCCCTACTGTCGTGGATGCAGAATATCCCCTATTTATCATGTATACGAGTGGTAGTACTGGGAAACCCAAGGGAATTGTCCATGTCCATGGAGGTTATGGCGCAGGCATTGCACATACGATGCGTGTTGCTTTTGATGTCGATCCCGATTCAGATAAGCCTGATGTCATTTATGTTGTTGCTGATCCAGGTTGGATACAGGGCAATCCTATATGATTAGCGCTGCCCTGCTAACAAGGACTACCAGTGTTGTTACAGAAGGATCCCCTCTCTTTCCTAATGCAGGCAGGTTTACGAGCATTATCGAACGTTATAAGGTCAATATCTTTAAGGCAGGATCCACATTTCTTAAAACTGTGGTTTCTGACCCACAAAATATTACCGATATCAAATTTTATGACAGAAGTTCACTGCGTGTGGGGACTTTCTGCGCAGAACCTGTAAGTCCCTCGATTCAACAATTGTCCATGGAGTTGCTGACACCACAGTACATTAATTCCTACTGGGCCACAGAACATGGAGGGATTGTTTTAACCTATTTTTATGGTAATGATGATTTCAAACTTTTGCCTGACGCACATACTTTTCCTCTGCCATGGGTCAATGCGGATGTTTGGATCCCAGAGAAAAACTACGAATCTGAAGGACAGTCAAGATCGAGTTATCGAAGTGCCGCTTTTGAAGAAAAAGGGGAGATTGTCATTACGGAACCCTATCCCTACCTTGCTCGAACCGTTTGGGGAGATTCTGCAAATCTTGAAAAAAATGGCTGGAAAGGGGATGCCGACCGGTTTATGAATATTTATTACAGACATTGGGTTAGACCTGGATCCAAGGGTTTGGAAAACGTTTGGGCATATACACAAGGGGATTATGCTTGTAAGTATCCCGATGGAAGCATGACTTTGCATGGAAGATCTGATGATGTGATCAACACTTCGGGTCATCGGATTGGTACTGAAGAGATCGAAGGAGCTCTCCTCAAGGATAAGCAGATCAACCCTGACAGTCCAATCAAAGGTGTTATTGTTGTGGGGGCGCCCCATCATGAAAAAGGGACGGTTCCCTTGGCCTTTATTCTTACCGATCAAGGTAAGAAACTCTCATTGGATGTGGAAAAAAGATTGGTCGCTTTGGTGAAAGAGGAAAAAGGATCGATTGCGATTCCCGCCGGATTTATTACCCTTAGCCAATTTCCCGAAACCAACACCGGTAAGTATATGCGTCGATTCATAAGGAAAATACTTGAAAATGAGCCTTTGGGAGATACCAGCACTTTGAGAAATCCGGAATGTTTAAAGATCATTGAAGGGGCAGTAAAACAATGGCGCAAAAAAATTGAACTTAAGGATAAGCAGACGATCTTAGAATTACATTCTACATTGCGAGTAGAATATCATTCCATTGAGCCCGGGGCTAATATCGGGATCCTGACAATCAATAAACCTCCTGTCAATGCCATTAGCGAGCATGTACTTGATGAACTCAATACACAAATTGAACACTTAGCTAGAAGGGATGACATTAAAGCGATCATCCTCACAGGAGCGGGGACAAAATCGTTTATAGCGGGAGCAGATATCCACCAATTCTTAGAAGAAATGCATACTGTGGAGGATGTATTGCCGTTGCCTAAACTGGCTGACATCATTATTCGGAATATGGAAACAATGAATAAGCCGGTCATTGCTGCCGTCAATGGGTTAGCTCTTGGGGGTGGAAATGAATTTCAAATGGGGGCCCATTACCGGATTGCAGCAGAAACGGCAAAGTTTGGTCAACCGGAGATCAATCTTCATTTGATGCCTGGGTATGGGGGAACACAACGTCTACCTCGGCTACTTTCAGAGCACATGGGAGAAGAAAATGGCTTAATTTATGCGGTTGAAATCATTTTAGGAGGAAGGACAGTAACTTCCCAAGAAGCCTTGACGATGGGATTGGTCCATGAAATTGCGCAAGCCAAGGACCCGCTTTCACGAGCTGTTGAGGTGGCTCGAAATTATATTCTTCATCCCGGTAAAGACAAAGATCTTTTATCGAAGGCTCTTTCTGAAAGGTTAAAATGGAATCAAGAGTGGCTTAAACCTAAAAAATTCCCGACGTCTTTTGCCAAGCATCCGGAAGTGAAAAGATTGATGGAGCAAAATAAAGATGCAGGACGAGAGTTGCCCATGCAATCGGCGCTGGAAGCGATGAAATATGGGTATGAGCACGGTATTCTTGAAGGATTGGAAAAGGAGGCTCAACTTTTCGCTCAGTTAGTCATCAATCCGAAGGCAGGTAAGTTTGGTATACAAGCATTTTTTGATAAAAAAAGTTCTGCATTACCGGCAAGATATGATGAGAAACTTCTTTATGCAAGGGATCATGAAAGACAGCTTTTAGAAAGTGGTGAACTTTTACCCATAGGCTTTCCTTTTTATCCAGCCGTAACCCCCATTCCAAAATACCAATATGCCCAACTTGTGGAACGTGATTGGAAAACGGGAAAAGTGAGTCATGGAGATCCTGATAAAGCAGAAGTATGTCGCATAATCCCTGTGAAGGAACCCAACCCGAATGAAGCTCTGCTTTACATGCTTACGAGCGAAATTAATTTCAATGATATTTGGGCAGTGACCGGTGTTCCAGTTTCCCCATTTGATAGTCACGATGAGGATTGGCATGTCACTGGAAGTGGAGGCTTAGCTTTAGTTGCTTCCATAGGCTCTGAATTAGAAAGGGAGAAGCGTATTAAAGTTGGGGATTTGGTGGCAGTGTTCTCAGGTCAATCCCAGCTGTTATCTCCTATTGCAGGACTAGATCCTATGTTTGCAGATCAAAAAATCCAAGGTTATGAAGGTCCCGATGGATCTCACCAACAATTTATGATTACACAGGGACCCCAATTATTTCACAAATTACCTGATCTTACCTTAGAGGCTTCAGGATGCTACATGCTTAATTTGGGCACGATTTATCGCGGATTATTTACAACATTAAAAATTGAATCAAAGAAAAACATTTTTATAGAGGGTGCTGCGACAGGCACCGGCCTAGAGGCGATGAAGATTGCGATCAGGAACGGATTGTACGCGACAGGTTTGGTCTCCAATCCCGAACGAGCCCGTTATGTTCTTGAGCGTGGTGCTAAGGGTGTGATTAATAGAAATGACCCTGCATTGAAGAATCTGTACACAAAAGTTCCTGAAGATCAGACAAAATGGAGTGAATGGGAAAAGGCGGAGAGGCACTACTCGACACCTATAGAAAACAGAATAACGGAAAATTAGCGGATTACGCCGTTTCCCATGCAGGAGAGACATCATTTCCACGAAGTTTCCAACTGCTGAGTGAAAATGGGATTATCACATTTTACGGAGCATCAGGAGGATACCATTTTACATTTATAGGCAAGGCTGGGGCTAGCACTCCAGATACAATGTTGGCAAAAGCTAAATTAGCCCCCGGGGAAAGAGTGTTAATTTATTACGGTCAAGACGAAGGTGGAGCGCTAGACGCTGTAGGTCTTGAGTGTGTCGAAGCTGCGATGGAGTTTGGAGCAAAAATTGTGATCTGTACTCGTAATAATGTTCAAAGGGAGTTTGTCAAGAGTTTAGGTTTTGGTGACGCGGTCGTGGGAATATTTAGCGTTGAAGAGGTGATCCGTCAGGAAGGGGGAGAATTTGTTTTACCTAAAACGATGCCTCCATTGCCAGATCCAAGGAAAGATACAGAAGCTTTCAAGGAAGCAGTACGTTGGTATCAAGAGCATGTTTTTAAACCTTTTGCATCGAAGGTCGGTAAATTTTTTGGGGGAAGAAATACCCCTGATTTGATTATTGAAAGATCTTCCCAGGATACCCTAGCCTTGAGCACGATGTTAGTGAAATCGTTTACGGGACGGGTCGTGTTTGTGGAAGATTTGGGGCATAAACGGTATAGCTTTTATGCGCCACAAGTTTGGATGAGGCAACGTCGTATCTTTATGCCGACTGCAAGTATTTTTGGTACCCATCTTTCCAATGCCTATGAAATTCAGGCGATGAATGAGCTTGTGAATATCGGGTTTCTTTCGGTGGATGAGCCTGAGGTTGTGGAGTTTAACAATATTTCTCAAGCCCACCAGGAAATGTGGGAAAATCGCCATAGAGCGGCGAATTATGTTCTCAACCACGCCCTCCCTCAAAAAGGGCTGAAAACGAAGGATGACCTCTACTTTGCCTGGTCTTTAAAAGAATAGGTTGAGTCCAGAAATTAGTATTAAAAAATTTAATTTGTTAAACTGAAAGTTAAGGTTATTAAAAAAGAGGTTTTTATGTTACAGGATACAAAAATCCAAGGCTTAGAAAGACCGATGCATTTATTAGCTTTATCGGCTAAAAGTGAAAAGGAATTACAAGATCTAGCCGAAGCTTTCCAGAATCATATCAAATCCCACCCTGAACAGAAAATTGAGGATCTGATCTACTCCGCAAATACTGGAAGAGAACAGCATGAATACCGATTAGCGATTGTCGCTAATTCAAAAGATCAACTTTTAAGCAAATTGGCTAATCGAGAATATAAGATTACAAAGGCTCCAACGACCCCCCCTAAAATTGCATTCATGTTTACCGGGCAAGGCGCCCAATATCCCAATATGGGTAAACAAATTTATGATTGCCAACCAGTCTTTAAACATGCATTGGAACGGTGTGCGGCGATTCTCGATAAAGAGCTTGGGATGCCTTTGTTTAAACTTTTGCAAGATCAAGAAATTTACAAAACCGGCAATACCCAACCCGCCCTATTTGCTTTTGAATATGCCCTTAGTGAATTGTGGAAAGATTGGGGCATCAAGCCCGATTTTGCGATTGGACATAGCGCTGGGGAATATGTTGCTGCTGTGGTTGCAGGGATTTTAAGTTTAGAGGATGGATTAAAGCTCATCGTCACCAGAGGGCGACTGATGCAAGCCTTGCCGGCTGGCGGCGGAATGGCAGCCATTTTGGCTGATGAAAAAACAGTCAAAAACACATTAGCGGAAAAAGGGATTAATGTTGATATTGCGGCTTACAACGGCCCCAATCAAATTGTGCTTTCGGGAAAACAGGAAGACATTGAGAAAGCTGTCGATGTATTCGTTCAAAAGGGATTTAAAAAAAGACGTCTATATGTATCACATGCATCCCATTCTAGATTGATGGATCCTATGCTTGAAGAGTTTCGAAAAGTCGTTCAAGCTTTTGCCTTTCATCCCCCTACTCAAATTGGTTTTATTTCAAATTTAACGGGCAAACTCATAGGTCCTCAGGATATTAATGCAGACTACTGGATAAAGCATATCCGCAATTCGGTGCAATATGCCCAAGGGATGAATCAAATTAAGGAGCTAGGCTGCGAAGCCTTTTTGGAAATAGGACCTTCCCCTATTTTGGTCGATATGGGAAAAGAATGTCTAACCGGTGATAAGTATCTTTGGCTTCCTAGCATGAAACGGGGCTTTGATGACTGGCCTTTTGTGATGGATAGTTTGGCAATGCTTTACCTAAAGGGTTTCCCCGTTGATTGGAAAGCTTTTGACGCTCCTTATCAACGAAAAATGGTAGATCTTCCAAAATAAAAGCGCTGTTTGAAGCTTGGAAATCCAATGACTATTTTAGATGGCTTATTTGAAAGATTTAAAAAGCATGGCAATGAGAGTGCTTTAGTCTGGAATGGGCGTACTTATTCTTACAATGAATTACTCCATTTAACTGAAACTTCCGCTAAGAAGATTCAAGAAAAAGCGATTTTACCTGGAACTGTCGTTGCATTAGTGGGAAATTATTCTCCTAACAGTATAGGTATGCTCTTGGCTTTAATGGAAAACAATTGCATTATTGTCCCGTTGACATCATCTGTGGAGGCTAAATTCGAAGAATACAAAGAAATTGCGCAGATGGCATGGGGGATTTTTATCAATGAAAAGGATGAAGTCTCTTTTCAGCAGTTTTCTCAGAAGGTTAATCATCCTTTATTATTAAAGCTTAAATCACAACAGCATCCAGGGTTTATCTTTTTTTCTTCAGGAACCACAGGAAAAAGTAAAGCCACGGTCCATGATGTCTTGCCACTCATTGCTAAATACCAAGAATCGCACCGAAAGCCAAAGAGTACGATTAACTTCTTGCTCTTCGATCATATGGGGGGGATTAATACATTGCTTCACACCCTTTACGATGGAGGTTGTGTGGTTTATCTTAAAGAGCGCAAGCCGGATGAAGTTTGCAAGGCAATTCAGCAATATCGGGTACAAATCCTGCCCACTTCCCCTACATTTTTGACTGTGTTACTTTTGAGTGGAATATATGAGAAGTTCGATTTAAGTAGTCTTGAATTAATAACATATGGAACAGAGGTGATGCCGGAAAGTACTTTAAAAGCCTTTCACGCACTCTTTCCTTCAATTACGATTAAACAAACCTATGGTTTAACGGAAGTGGGGGTTCTTCCAACAAAATCCAAGGCTTCTGATTCTCTCTACATCAAGATTGGGAATGACGAATGTGAAACGCGGGTTGTCAATGGGATGTTGGAAGTCAAAACGAATACAGCTATGTTGGGGTATCTTAATGCCCCCTCTCCTTTTACGGAGGATGGCTGGCTTAAAACCGAAGATGCCGTTGAAAAGGAAGGCGATTATTACCGGATCTTAGGTAGAAAATCTGAAATCATCAATGTGGGGGGGGAGAAGGTTTATCCTGCACAAGTGGAAGGGGTTATACAAATGATGGAAGGGGTAGAAGAAGTCATTGTAACAGGAGAACCCAGCCCAATTACAGGACAGATTGTAAAAGCTCGTGTGCGGTTAAACTCGCAAGAGGAAATAGGGGCGTTTCGTAAGAGGATGATTGGTTTTTGCAAAGGTAAGTTAGCTGCGTATCAGATCCCTCAAAAAGTGGAACTGATCAAAGAGTCGATCGTGAGTGAAAGGTATAAAAAAATAAGACGGTCAGATGGATAGCTCTAGGCCATGTTGGAACGAAAATGAAAAAAAGGATTCTCAAAAAGACCCCTTTGGGTAAATTGGGGTAAATGTAGATTTCTGATGAAAGTCATCACAAGTAATCTCTGAAGATGGAATAACCTGTTAAAGGATATTATGGGTATGAATGTTAAACAAAAAGTCGTAGAAACGATACAACAATTGGCTGAAGAACAGGGCAAACCGATCACAAAAGTGAATGATGATGATTGTTTAGTCGATAATTTAGGTTTTACTTCTCTTGAAGTCGCGACGTTAGTTTCTCTTTTAGAAACCACTTTTGAAGTGGATCCCTTTAGCAGTGGTATTGCAGCCATTACTGATATTCGCAATGTCGAGGATCTTTGTAGTGCCTACGAAAAGGCATTAGCAAAGGGCTGAGTTTTCGGGGATCTTGATTTCTCTTGACGCTGTTTCTATGACTAGATTGTCGATTCTCTCTTCAAAAGGTCAACGAAGCCGATAGCGAAGTAATATATCGATTGTTTAGCTTAGACAATATTTGAATTAAGATGAATCGTGCTTGTGTGCACTTGTGGATGATGGATAAAAAGTGGGGCATTTGAACTTGCACCAAGGATCAGCGGGTTATGAGGGCGGTGGTCCCCCATATAACCCAATTGATAAAGGCCATTTTCTCAAATTGGATAAGGTTAATAGACACGGCTACTTTGTCCAAGCATAAATTAGGATGTGATTAGGTCTGACATATGGAATGGAGCAGATGGGATTCCAAGTATTGGACTAAGTTTTCTTAAATTTATAGAATTTCTAAGTGGTTAAATTCCATATAAAATGAAGGGTTTTCTATGTCTGTCAAGTGAATATGCATAGAAAAATGTAAAATCGTATACATGATGATTTTATCATGTATAGAAAACTACTGTTTTATATACATGACATCCATTTTGCAAAATCCTACTCAGGAGGAGAAGATCTCAGGTTTAGATCCCGCATTGAGTAAAAGATCAAATAAGGCTTGGTTCATATAATAATTCTCTTTCCCTTTTTTGTGCTTGGAAAGAAGGCCAATTCGGACAAGTTCATCCAAATATTTTGTGGCTGTTATGCGTGTAACTTGTAATTCCTGCATGACGAACTCAATTTTCGTGTAAGGATGACGAAAGAGATTATTTAATAAATCGTGACTATAGATTTTTGGTAGCTCTTCGCGCATTTTGTGTTTATGAGATTGCATTAAGTCTTTCATTTTCTGTATCAAGCGAGTAGTCTGACGCGAGGTTTGCTCTATTCCTTCCAGTATATAAAACACCCATTCTTCCCAAGCTTGTTGGTCACGAACTGCTTGAAGCAATCGATAATATTCGCTTTTATTCTGGTTGATATAACGAGAAAGATAGAGTACTGGAGTATCCAATAGGCCATGCTTCACGAGATAGAGTATGTTAATGATTCGCCCAGTTCTGCCATTGCCATCAAAAAAGGGTGGATGCTTTCGAATTGATGATGAATCACCGCCATTTTGGTAAGAGGGTCAATGTCGCTGATAGTATCATCATTGATGAATTCTAAGTTATTCATCAAAGAGCGGATCTGTTTTTCGTCTTGGGGAGGCCTGTAAACAACTTCACCTGTTTGATCGTTCTTGAGAGTAGTTCCTGGAAGTTTACGGAAACCTGCGCTATTTTCCTCTAAAGTTTGCTGAATCTCCAATATGTGATTGTTAATGAGTAAGCCACTTTTTTGACCTTTTCATATCCGTTGCGGAGTGCATTCGCGTAGCTGTAAACCTCCTTAGCTGCATAGCTTGTGAATTGTTTTGCAGACATATCACTCTTATAAAGTTCATCGTGGGTCGTTATAATGTTTTCAATCGCCGAACTATCCTTCGCTTCCTGTAACGAAAGAGTTCTAATGAGAATGCTTTGATTTGGAATGATGCCTGTTACACCCTTCAATTCCGCGAGTGCTTGATGGGCTTTGGCAAGCTTCTTCAAAACGAGTTTTGTTTCGAGTTCAATCGAGAGAGGCAGCTGTGGAATAATATAGGTCATAATTATTTCTCTCCTTCATGTATAGGGGCTTGGCAATCGAATTTTTTGAACAGTGTTTCTATTTGTCGCCTTGCTAACTTTGATGGTTTTGTTTGCTGATTTTCCCATCGATTAACACTGGTAAAACTAACCCCAAGCTTTTGAGCTAACTCCTCTTGACTTAATCCAAGTTTCTTTCTTAAGGACTTGAGGAGTTTGGGAAGGTCGCCTTTATAATCGCTCATAGGAATCTTTTCCTTTTGAAGTTAGTCGTATTCAAGGATATAGCATCTGCTATGTTGAATGCAAGTATTTAGCTAAAAGAGACTGAATAAGATCCTTTAGGAATCCCCTGACCAGGATTACGCCTGCCGTTATCAGGAAGAAATCAATCATTGAAGTATCGAAGTCAAGTTGAAATTAGAAGCACCAGACCCTTCTGGAAGGCTCAGTAAGCTTAATTTTGAAAGTGTTGTAGAAAAGACTTTAAAATATATTTGAAAGTCAAACGCTGGTGGTATATAGTTTGTCCATTTAGTATTTTAATAGGTAGATGGATGGAACAAACGTATACTTATCGAAAACGCCATTCACAACATATTTAAAAGCGCGTATAAACTCATCATCAACGAAAAACTCGATTACCCTGACTTTGAATTATTTAAAATACAATACAAATCACGCTTACATATTTGACTGGAAAAAGGAAGCAAAAAGAGAAAAATGTTTGAGTACCTTCCACCATTAGGTAAAGAAATGTCTTTTTTACTTTTTCTTATCGCTGCTTTTGTTTTCTCTTGGCTCGCACGCGCCACCATCTTTAAGGAACTTGACTACTATGAAATAAAGTACACACCAAGAACAAAAAAAAGAACTCTATGGCTAATATATTTCAATCTAATCGCTATCAGCTTTTGGTTACTTGTGCTACAGCGTTTGATTTCACGTGTGTAACCATTGCATCTCCTCAATTAATGGCCTATGATATGACCGCTCAAAAAGGCCCAACCTAAACGATATCAACTTTGGTATCAGAATCGAAAAGATTTATGAGAAGGTAAAGAAAGCTATTGATAATCGTGACACGAACAAGATTGTCGGGTAATGTTCGACTTCAAGCAAGAGGTTGAGAAATATACTGGAAAGCATATCGACATCAATAAATCTATAGACCAAGTCGAAAAAGAGGCTAGAGCTAGAGGCCAAAAGATAGACCAGTAAGTATATCAAGGCAATCAAAAATGAATTCAACAGAAACGACAAAAAACACAAGCATAGAGCCGTGTGGTTTGCTCAATGCGCTGAACTAGATATCCCTTATACCGCTTTTGAAGCTGATGCCAACTTTGAGATGAATTATATGATGGCAAAGTCTGCCAGAGGTCATGGTAAAGATGAAATTCAAATCGAAGAAGTTCCCTTAAATATTACTGTGGGCATTACCGTTAGTCTTTGTGGATTGTTTTTATACTTCGTACCACTACCAGGATGTCAATCGCTGGCCAATGGTTATTAAATGCAGGCTTCGGAATTCTGAGTGCTGAAGGCTTGGAAAGGTGGAGTGATTACGATAGAGAACAGCGTAAGAAATAATGCGCGGTTAGACCGCTTTTAAGACTTACTATTAAAGCATGCATGTAAGCGGGATTTGAATTGGAGGATGCGTGAATAAAACTACAAATGAGCTAGGTCAGCAAAAAAAGGTGGGGCAAATTGAACGAAGGATCAGGGGGTTATGAGTCCGCCATCATACTAAACAATACAGCATGCAGCTATTTGTTATAGGACAAGCGTACTAGAGAAATTCTTATTTGTTCAATAGCGTTGTTTAGTGAAATGCAATCGCGTTTAGCTTAGGAGTTTGCATCTAATGTGCATTAGCAATTTTCGAGCGATAAGCAAATCTACGATGCCTAACATTTAATGAGAGCGGTTTTGCCTTTCTTCGCTCTTTCTTAGCTTGGGCTAGTTCTACCATACTGACTTCATGAAATAATTTTCCAAAATCTGCATTTCTTGCATTCAAACGATTCATGGCATACATACGAATGTAAACATCCATTGGTAGGGCTGGTAATTGACCATCTTCCCATTTAAGTACAGCTGCATGGGATACTCCAAAAACTTCCCCAAAAGTAGTCGTTGTCATTTCAAAATATTTTCGGATAAAGCGTAATTCACCTGCTTGCAACGGAGTAGGTTGATGAATCAACATTTTTAACACTTCTTTCTGAAGTATATTCAAATTAATATCTAAAACCCACTCTCCCAAGATTTTTCTCATAGGCGCATCGATAAGCTCGATGGGAAAGCCTAAATCTGTATATGTAAACGTCTCAATCTTTTTTTCGTTCATAACGGATAACCTTTTACTACGTGCATAACAGTAATAATCATCATTCCTGATTCATCAAATGCAATGATGATACGGACATCAATTTCATCAAGCGTTTTGCCTCTAATGGCATACTTCCATGTTTGAAATGCTTCATCAAAGGAAGTCTTACGTTTTTCATGATATCCATTTTTTAAAACGTATAAAACGTCGGGCAAATCAATCTTTCTTTCTAATTCTCTTTCAATAGCATGCTTGCTTTGTCGATAAAGTCCCATGTCAAGACAATGACGGATCTTAGGAAAAAGGTCATCTAATTGAGAAGGTCGTTTCGCTTTGTCTTTCATTTCTCTAAATCTAAATGAGTTACCTTTCTTATTTTCATTGTAACAAAGTTACATTTTCTTGGCAAATGTCTAATTTTAAATGACTACGAGTTTCCCCACATTAGTTTCAATGTTCTACAAAACGCTATGAGTTTCCATGAGTCCATAAAAAAACAGGAGGAAACACAGATGTCTGATGAGAAACCAAAAGATTTTATGGACCCTAGCCAACTCGTTAAAGATTCTTGCTGCTCATTTTCAAAACGTGCTTTGTATTAGCATATTTGGAGATCGGGAATTAATGGATTGGCGCCTGCAATTTACCGTGTGGGCAGAAAAGTTATCATTTCACGTTCTGGCTTCATAGACTGGTTGACAAGCCATCAAAGGAAGTCAAGATAATTCATAGCGATGATTCATGGTTGCGTTCATTTATTCTTCAATATCTTGAACAAATCGAATATTGGCATGTGGGTTTTGAGTTAAGTCGCGACATTGAGCACCTTGACAATGCAGAACGCTTTGCTGATGCCGTTAGGAACTATCTTCCTAATCCATTTAAAGAATTAGATATCGTAGGACTTAGAAAATTTGTATTGAAGTCTGTCTACGACAACAGACTCCAATGTTATCTGGCACTTATTTCCCATAAAGGATTGATCTTTCGACCTTTCGCACCCAGTTTTGGCTAGGGTAAGAGTAGGGGCGGGTGGACTTTTGACTGGAAAGCTATTAGCCATATAGTCAGCAATTTTACTGAAGTGATTGCCTCTTGACCTGCATATGTATTGAAGTAATTTTATTTGGCTCTACATCATTGAATTGAAAATTTGTGCATTCTTCAAAAAGAAAACGAGATTTGAAAATTTTATCGGTTGTTTTAGTTTCCTCTACCAACAGTCTTAAAGAAAAGTTTTGTTCATCACTCTCCTGGGCTTTGATATTCACTTCTTTTAGTACAATATCCGAACTATTCTCGAACACATAGTTCTTGAAAAGCTCAGAGACTTTCTCTTTTCCCCTGAGCAATAAAAGGTGGCTCTTCATTTGTCTGATGAAAAAGTTCAACATTTTCATCAAGAATTCCTTCAAATTGTTCCTGAGAAAGTGTAAAGCAGCAGCAATTCACATATGTACAAATGGTGTTGTAGAATTCAGATTTCATTTCAACTCCTTCACACAAAGAGTTGAAAATAAACAATATAAGAAAAACGATTCGCTGCATTATTTAAATCCATGGTACATTACTTAGTTCTTAAATAGATCATATGGATGATTTTCCTCATTGAAGTGTATACCAAGGCCAGATACCGATCAATCGAAACTACCGTTTGTTCGCTCTTCCTCCACAATTTTAAGGATATGTGAGACCAACCCTACAAAAACATTCATGTGCTCTTCTGCACTTTCGTATTTGTATTTTTATAAAAGTGTTTAGCGATTTCTACATAGCTCCACTGTGAAAAGCCGTCTCCCGGCATTTCAGGATATTCGCCTTGCAAGTCTGTTTTATACCATCGAATTAAACATTTATCCATCCAATTTGATAAGCGATCAAATCTACTATACTCACTTTTCCACCGGCCCCATTAAGTAACTTCAACTTTCGTTGAGAAATGGGTTAGTAGACACAATGTCCTTTAGTCGATCGTACTCCAGGTTGATCTTTCTACTAAGATCTGTAGCCGGCGTCTTCTTTGGTCTTATCATTCTTTCATCTCTTCTTGGCCTTTTCTTAGGGGTTCAAAACACATATAGATTCCACCCAGGCCAAGGCCGTCAAAATTTGCAATAGAAGTAAGCTCGGCGTAAGGGATGAGCAGGGTTACTGGGTAGTCGTCAAATCCACTTATGACATAATTCTGGAAAATGAGCAGAAGGCCTTTTTCTGTCAGAAGAAAAGAATCTAAATTTTCAGGATTGAATCCCACCCAAGAATAGTCATCGTAACTGTAGTATCCGCATCGATTCAATTTAAAATAGTCTTCACAATAATGGAAAAGCCATTCACGATATCCGGGCAAGAAAAGATCATTTAAAGTTAGCTCGCTTATTGTTTTGCCTTGCCTCCAAAAATTTTTTGTTATATTCCGCACACTCGCGTGAGCACCGCCGCAATATTGATATTTGCTATCATAAAAACTCATCAAAAGAAGGGTAGAACAGACCAAATCTAATTCATAATGAAACACGAGTTCATCCGCATCTTCTTCCCAGAGATTTTCTTCCGGAATGCTCATCTCTTGCACAAAGGTATCGTGTAATTCAAATTTGTTAAAGCTTCGAGAAGATCTCTGATTGATAAAGAATACGCATTACAGAAGGCGCTTTCCGATATTGTAAGCTGATCTCTTTTACCGTGTGGACTATCCTTTCAACTAAAACAAACCGATGTTTCGGATCCCAAGCAAGGTATTCAGTATGTTTAATCCCCCAATTTGGAACTTGGCTAAGTGATAGTTGCAAAAGCTCCTTGAGGTCTTGCGAGTAGTGATGCATATTAATTTTATATTTTTATGGATGAATTAAATTATAAAAGTCCTAGACCCGAAAGAGTAGGAAATATTCATACTTCCTTCAAAAAGTTATCTTATAAATTTCGGATAAAATCTATATGGGCGGTTTAGGCAGTGGAAGAGGAAAAAGGCAAAAGGGATAGCGTAGAAAAAAATATATATTACCAGTCTGCTAGAAATACCAGTTTCCAAATTAATTCATACACATAGAGGAGCCCCCGATAATCAATCCATCTTCGATCCATTTGGAACATGATGAAAAACTCCCTCTTGATGTTTCAGAGATTGAGATTAGCGCCTTTCCATACACTGATTGTTTTCGCGTGTTCACTATTTAAATGGAAAAGTCGGTATCATCACTAAAGCCTTGGAATAAATTGCGTGGAAAGTGGATCACTATTTTTTCGGTCTCGGCAGTAGCAAAAGCATTGCTGCTATACGAAGCAGGCCTGTCCTTATGATAAGCACACATCTCAACCATGGCTCATATGGAAGTTGATTGCTACAGTTGGTGGAGATTACTAATTCACCTGTTTTACAGAAGGGGAAAATCCAATGATCAATTATGAGCGAGAGGGAGTCAAATGGTTGGAATTTGAAATTTTCCAATCATTTCCAGAGTTTACTCACGCCATTTTTTTAAGGCATGGAGGATATAGCGAAGGAGAATATGCATCGCTGAATTTCGGTTGGCATCAAGAGGATTCGTCTGAAGCCGTTTCAGAAAATTTTATAAAAGCACAAAACCTATTAGGCATTTCTAAGTTAGCTTGGTCTGAACTTCAGCATGGAAATATCGCTATTTCAGTGAAAGATGAGGGCTATGCTGGAATTGCCGATGGCCTGATGACCACCTGTGAGGGGCTGGGATTAGCCATCACACATGCTGACTGCCAGGCTGTAGTTATGTACGATCCAATCAGAAAGCTCGCCGCCAACTTACATGTTGGATGGAAAGGGAATGTGTCAGGGATTTTTTATCATGCTGTAAACAAAATGAAAACAGAGTTTGGTTCCAATCCTAAAGACATCCACGTCGGAATTTCTCCAAGCTTGGGTCCTCAAGATGCCCAATTTATTAATTACCGCTCTGAATTACCTGAATCGTTTTGGAACTATCAGGTAAAGCCTCTGTATTTCGATCTATGGAGGATCAGCCAACAGCAACTTCTCGATGTCGGCATTCGGCAAGACCATATTCAAATTGCGGCAATCAGTACTTTTTCCAATCCCATCGATTATTTTTCCTACCGTCGCATCAAAGCCTCAGGACGTCACGCAACCATTATCGCTTTGACACCTGTTTAAGAGGCTTCAATTTCAACGTTTCCACAATTTTTTTGCAAACGTCATCGACAAGGCATTCGGGAATTTGCGATCCTATACATTTTTGTAAATGGTATAATTTGAGATGGTAATCTAGGATTGCCTCGAATTTTTTTTTATCTGGGATAGAATATTTATCCATTAATTCCTCTTCACAAAGACTCCGTTTTAACATCATTAGTTTGGCAAATTTTTCAGCTTGTTTTTTGAGCGCTGAATTAAATTCAAAATGCTTCAAGGATGCCCAAAACAAGAAAAAATTTGAGCCGTTTAAAACATTATTCAGCACACTTGCATAATATTCTATCTGCGATGTTGCGTGCATACGACTTCCTAACATAAGCCCAACATACAAATCTTGATTCTTAAGTCCACACTTGAACGTAAATCTCTCCAAATTTGTGGGGCTGTATGGAGTTTTCTTCAAGAATCTAAACGTGCGTAATTGTCCTTTAGAAGTAAAACCAATTGATTTTGTTTTCAAAGGATTTGGAGTAGCGTACAAATTTGTTAAAGCTTCGAGAAGATCTCTGATCGGATAAAGAATACGCATTACAGAAGGCGCTTTCAGATATTGTAAGCTGATCTCTTTTACCGTGTGGACTATCCTTTCAACTAAAACAAACCTATGTTTCGGATCCCATGAAAGGTATTCAGTGTGTTTAATCCCATACTGGTGTCGTTGAAGCTTCTCATATTCGATAGATAAACTCGCCTCGTTGATTCCGGTTTTAATCAAGTGATTCGCTTCGTTAGGCACTTCAAAAAGCGCGTGGAGATCGATTCCTTCTTCCTTTTTTCCAATTCTATCGCCGACTAAAATCTCTTTTGAACCTATCATGAGCTTTGTCCCGGTTAAATTTTCCCGCCAAGACATGTATTTTGAATCTACTTCATCAAAAAGGCGGAATCCCCTATCAGAAAGCGCGATTTCCAAACGCGGGAGATTGGCATTTATTTTTCGTATGGAAGAAGACTTTTTATTGAGGATACTAAGAACTTCTTTCAGAGTTCTGTGGAAAAAACGGACTTTGACAACATATTGAAAGGGCTTAGGCTTTTGAAAGGGTAATCTCAACTCCTGTACAACAAAATTTGCCAAATAGTGTTTAGTCTTGAGCTCTTCAAGGTGGTTAAGATGTTCTTCCTGGGCTAGCTTTAACAGGGGACCTATCGGCATAAGCATTCCGGTCAAGGACTCGATCTTGATAAGATGTTGGGATATAAAATAGGGTTTTGGAGGGAGTTGTTCATAGATAAATGCCAAAGTTTCTTTTGCTCTACTCGATAATTCTTTGTTCCTTAGAAGCCAAAACGGGTTTGTGGCAGTATAAAAGCTGTGTATTCTCTTTTTCAAACTGCGGAATTCATTTTTAGAAATCGGGCATTTGCCTTCCAAGTCAAATGTAGCATCGATGTACTCATGATTATCGGTAGCAGCTTGCATTTGAAAGTGTTTGAATGCGGTAATCGTTTTTTTGATAGTTTCATCAACACGTTCTTGGATTGGGTCCTGATGGAAGGATAAGCTTTGAAACCACCAATAGATGCGCCAAATCCTACCGATCCAATGACTTTTTTGGTATAACTTGGTTGCGCTCTTATTAGAGACAAACTCTTGAAAATAGGGTTTTGATGGAGTTATAGATTCAGAGTCTTTTTGGTGGACTGCCCAATTGTGCAATTCGATTAAATTGGCGCGTAGGGTATTTAAATCAACAGTCATAAGTCATTCCTTCGTAATGTGTATAATAACGTTTTAAGTCAAAAGTAGCGGTTTAGAGTGTACTCTTGTATATGTTTCCTTGAGGAGCAGCCGATTGCTTCTCAGCCTCAGAGGCCTTTATCTCCCTATTGATCGTGACATATTGCAAGCTTTTATAATAAGGTTCAACACGTGCTTTAAAGATGTCGATATGGGGATCGTAAACATCAGCAGCGTAAAAATAGACCATTCCTCGCTCTAAAACAATCCAACCCATCATATCGCAATTTGTAAACTGGGCGTAGTAAGAGGTGATGGTGATTTCGATTTCAAGGTCATTCGCTGTGAGGGGTGCATTGGTGAGTTTTGCAGCCAAAATCCCATCATCATTGACACTTTTCAAAAACCCTTCTACAACATCCACAATCAATTCTCGGGCACTGCAAACTTCATAAGCTCTTTGGGTGTGATATTCTAAACGGAAACGGTTGATTGTATCGGTTTTGTCGTCACAAAAAGCGAAGGAATTATCGAGTAATAAATCGAATTTATGTTGAAGTTCAGCTGAAAAGGTCAAAATAGCGCGAGATGCCTCCATTGTATCAACAACGGGAGGCGGTTTTGAAGACCAATCGATATACCAGGCTTTTTCACTAATGCACTCTTCTTCTTTCATGAGTGGATGTTTGACCGTACATCCAGTAGCAATGAGTGCTAATGCTAAGATGAGCCAATGCATAAGGTCAGCCTCGCCGATCTAAATCGTCAAAAAGCGCATTCTAGATTAAAGCAGATTTTAAAAGAAAGAAATTCACTCTTTGCCATGGTATCGTTTGTACCAATCGACAAATTTAGACAACCCGTCTTCAATGAATGTTTTGGGTTTGAACCCAAGGACTTTTTCGCTTTCCTTAATGTCAGCAAAAGTTGATTGAACATCCCCTTTCTGCTCAGGCAAGAAATTTTTTACCGCTTTTTTTCCAATCACGCCTTCCAAAACAGCAATAAACTTATTCAATTCAATAGGTTTATTGTTTCCTAAGTTGAAAAGATGACATCCCTTTTCGAGTTTAAGCGCCCCTTGGATTCCATCGATGATATCATCAATGTAAGTGAAATCGCGTAACAGATTCCCATGATTGTATACATCAATAGGTTTGTCATTAAGGATTGCATCTGTGAAAAGATAGTAAGCCATATCGGGACGTCCCCAAGGGCCATAGACAGTAAAAAAACGGAGTCCTATCACTGGTATTTGGAATAGATGGTGATAGGTGGACGCCATTAATTCGTTGCTTTTTTTAGTGACTCCGTAAAGACTAGCCTGACTGTCAGTGGGATCATGGATTGAGAACGGGGTCTTCGTATTATTTCCATAAACGGAAGAAGACGAAGCATAAACGAGTTTGATGGCAGAACGATGTCTGCAGGCCTCCAAGATGTTTAAAAAGCCGACCATGTTTGATTTCATATAGGTGTGCGGATTAGCCAAGGAGTATCGGACTCCGGCTTGAGCTGCGAGATGGATAAGATGGGTAGGTTGATGACGGTCGATCCAGTGTTCTAAATCGGCGGAATCCGTAATATCTCTTTTTTCAATCACAATGCCTAGATTCTGTAGGGCTTTTGCCCTTGCTTCTTTTAGTGTTGGGTCATAGTAGGAGTTGAAATTATCGATACAGGCGATTTGCTCACCAAGTGAATGCAGTTTACGAGCAAGGTGAAAACCTATAAACCCCGCAGCACCAGTAATTAAAATTTTTCGCATCGTGATCCTATAAATTACATGCTAGTAGAATAACTGAAATTCGATTATAATACACTTTTTATAAATCTGAGTTTAATATGGCTTTAGTGTTTTTACTCTATATTTTGTTTGCGAGTGTATTTACAATCGCTAAATATGGATTGGACTACACAGGTCCTCTTTTTTTGATAGGGAGTCGGATGATAGTCGCTGGACTTATCATGTTGGTCTTCCTCTATTTTTATGATCGTAAAAGCTTGGTTTTAAAAAAGGAACATTTCAAGCCGTTATTGTTTTTAAGTCTTTTTAATATCTATTTAACAAATGCATTTGAATTTTGGGGTTTGCAACAAATCCCCTCTTTCAAAACTTGTTTTATTTACAGTTTATCACCCTTTCTTTCTGCAATTTTGTCCTATGCAATCTTTTCTGAAATGATGAACTGGAAAAAATGGTTAGGTTTATTGATAGGGATGGTAGGATTTGTCCCTATGTTTATTCCAGAAAATGTATCGAGCGATACTTTTGAAGAGCTTTTTACGTTTTCTCTTCCTGAAATTTCAGTGGTGATGGCCGCTGCCTGCAGCGTGTATGGATGGATCATGCTTAGGCAAATGACTAAGCATCACCAGATGTCTCCTGTGACAGCCAATGGCTATAGCATGTTGATCGGTGGAGCAATGGCAATCACCAATTCACTCTTCACTGAAAATTGGGATCCTATTCCAGTCACGAATATGACTGCGTTTTTAATCTCTGCGGGAGCTATGATTGTGATTTCTAATTTAGTTGCCTATAATCTTTATGGTTACTTGTTGCGCTGCTATTCGGCCACATTTATCTCTTTTGCAGGGTTTACTACGCCTTTATTTGCTGCCTTTTTTGGTTGGTTTTTCTTGGGTGAGACGGTCACTTGGTCATTTGCGATTTCAGCGACCATTGTGTTTTTTGGCCTGCTGATTTTCTACCAAGAAGAGCTTAAAGAAGGATATGCTGTTACAACGGTGGCTTCTTAAAATTTCTCGGAAAGAAATTCCTGCTTCGCTTAAATTCATTAATAAGTAAAACTCGACCTTGTACAATTTTTGCTATCGTCTTCGGAGAAAAACATGTTTTCATCCCGAGTAGAGAGTATTTCCACTCTGCGTTCGGATCAGATTAAGGATAAATTTCAGTCGCTTGTGCAGCAAATTTTGATCCGTTTTGACAAAATTATCCGTTCCTATTTGATGTTCAATGTTAGTTTTTGGATTGTTTTGATGGTTCAGGTTATACTGTTAGCAGTTTTTTTGCCTGTTTTGTTGAAATCAGCGTTGATGGCATTAGCTCTAGCATTGTTTGTGCTTACTATCTTCGCCTACCTGGTGATTAGAGAATTTGTGGCTTCTCAGAAGATCTTAAAAATAGAAAACCTTAAACAAATGTTCTTAGAAGCTTGTACAAGCTCTACAGGCGCCCCTTCTAGCCAAGCAGTTGCATGCTCTCTATTAGCGGAGGAGTTACATCGACGGGAATATCGCTATTTCACTGCTCCCCGCTTATTTAAGGGAATGAAGCCTTGGTTTGAAAAGCTCAGTTGTAAAATGCATTGGGAGGACATCTTTCATATGCAAGAAGCTCTGTTAACACAAGGGGTTATGGAAAAAATCCAAAAAGTGAAAAGGGAGCCATCTAGTTTAGAAGCGCATGCAGAATTAGCGAAAGCTTATATATTGCTTGCAGGCCTATACATAGATCCTAAGAAGGTTAGGGTAAAAGAGGAAATGCGTTGGATACCACCAGAAAGAACTTCAGATAAAATGGAGAAAAAATTTAAAGAAGTCTCTCACAGAGCTATTGAGGAATTTAAAATTATCAAGGAATATGCTCCAAATGATCCTTGGGTCCATGAGCAGCTAGCCTTTAGTTATCATGATTTAGGGATGCCTTTAGACGAGATTGCGGAATATGAAAACATTTTAGTTCTTAAGCCTCAGCATGTCGAAACTTTGCGAAAGCTTGGAGAACTTTACTTTCAGCAGGGACAAAATGGAAAAGGCCTTAAAATCTATGAACAATTGCGACGACTCAATCCCGCTGCTGCTGAGGAAGCCTTGGCTAACTATGGAACCTACCTCACGCTGTAAAAATAAATCAATCTTCCGCATACTCTTTAAAATTTTTAGGCAAATCTTTTACTCGACTTTGTACAATTTTTGCCTTCGGCTTCGAGAGAGAAGCAAACTGCAGCGTAATAAATTTTGAAGGAAGGGGTATTTTTACCCTTTCCGAGAAATTTATTTAGCTGCGGGAAGCTTCTCTCCGAAGACGATGGTAAAAATTGTACAAAGTCGAGTTTTAAATATCCCTTTTTTTCAATTCAACTATGGGTAATGCTGGAGGCACTCATAGCCGAAAGTTGCCTAGGCATCTAAGCTGGAGGTGGCAAACAAATATAACAGATCATTTTTTTTAGAAGGCTCAAAATCCTCAGGGATCGAATTCGCAAGAAATGGGTAAAGGTGCGCCCCTTGTAACCAACTTTTCGTTTCATTTGTATGGGTTAAATATAATCCATAAAGGGTGTTGTACACTTGCGCTGTTGCGCTTGCTACATTTTTCAGTAGGAAATTTTCAATAAGATGGAACAAGCAGTGTGTACTTTCACGCGCTACATCAATTCGAATTACTAAATACTTAATAAAAGTATCAAATTCATCATTATTCATGAAAAATGAGCCGAAATGTATAAATACTGTATTGGAATAACCATCTAGAATGTCAAACTTCTCTTCATCAGTTTGCTTTAAGCTCAATTCATCTAAAGCATGTATTAGAATTAATAAAGAGTCTATTAACTGAATGCATTCAACTTCCACAAGAAGAGGTTTAACAAAATCAATTCTCCTGCGCCTTTCCTCCTTATCATATGGACAAGCTATAAATTTTATAAAAGCACAATTGACTAGAGTACTTTTTAAACTCTTTAGCTTTGAGGTTTCAATTTTTTTTAACAAGGCGTAGATTTGAGAGAAGGTAAAGTTAGGAATTATATTGAGATTACCAATAGCATTATCATAAATAAAATATAGAATTTTTTCGGGAATATTGGTTTCAATCGCAGGTCTTTTCAGCTTACCGAACTCGAAAATTGAAATGGCACCGTCAAACACAGAAACCCTTGAATACCATAATTTACTAACTTTTCTAACAGAAAGTAAGTCTTTTTGTGAAACAAGAGACAATATATGTTTGGAGATATCGGGGACATTCATTACAGCATTAATATGAGTACCACCATTATATTTGGGTATGCATACGTTTACTGGAGCATCTGGTATATAAACTAAATTATGTAAATGATTCAAGATACATTCTGCACGTAACTTAATGCGATTTACGTGTCGCTTATCAATATAATCGAGTTTGAACCTGGTCATATTTATATATATACTTTGCAAAATATTCCAACGGTCATCGCATTCTCTTATAATCCTGTTTATTAGGGTTGTGAATTGTGAATCGGAGATGACCAAGTAAGAAAACATGGAAGCATATGAAGTGTGCTTATTCTTATTGCGCTGAAAACAATCCCACACAATCTGATCATCAGCATGCAGATATGATTTTTCGAGATACTCAAGTGTAGTACCATTGCCGGAAGTATATTTCCATTCCTCTTTTCTGGAAAGCACCGCTAAGCCAATGCCTCCTACAGCGATAACGACAAATATGATAGCTCCAGGTATGCAAAGACCAAAAGTGATAGCGCGTTGCTGTTGTAATAAGGCACCCCAAGATATTTTATTTCCTAGGGATGCCGATACTAATAGGAAGATAGATAACCCCCCAATAACAATTCCATAAGTGGCGATGCGGATCCCTGTTTTTCTAGAAGATAAATTGGAATCATAAAGTATAGGTATGCGATCAACAGCCTGCATTTAATTCCTCGATTTACACAAATAAAAAAATTATGGTGAAAAAATGTTTTGATGCAAGTGTATTAGTTTCTAATGGCACTCAGGTCGAAAAAATAAGTGCAGATGTGCGTTATAAGAGCTTATTCTAGAAAGATAAAAATTCACACAGCGAGAAATCCTCACGCTGTAATTCCCTTGATTTTTTTCTCTAGTATCACGATGTTGAGGTTTCAAGTTTAAGGTGAGAGAAATCCATGAATTGTCCAAAGTGCGGTGCAGTTGTTCAAAGCCCTACAAGCTTTTGCCCTGTATGTGGAAATGATCTCGGTGCAGTTAATAAAGAGGAACATTTAAAACAGGAAGTAAAACGGCAGGGATTCAGCTGGTTTAAGTTATTATTAATAATAGGTTTAGTGATTTGTGCCATCCTTTTTTGGAAGGGTTTGAAAGAGGAAGATCCGACTGATGTGGTCAAAGAACAATTGCAAGCGCTGCATGACAATAAAATCACCGAAGCTTATTACGCTTATACATCTAAAGATTTTCAAAATGTGACTCCTTTAGATAAGTTTAAAGAGTTTATCAAATCGTATCCAACCTTACTACAAAGCAAAAAGGTTGAACTTAGTGTCAAAGATACCCCTGATGAGGATATCAAAGTGATCGAAGGAAACATCGTAAGCTCTAACAACACAGTACTTCCCGTTGAATACCAAACCATTTTAGAAAATTCAAAATGGAAAATCCTCTACATGCGTTTCATAACAACGGGATCTGCAGAAGCTGCTGCACCTTCTACGACGACGGCTGCACCACAAAAAGGCCCAGCTCCTGCTGGCATGGAAGCAATGACAAACAGTGTTAAAGCTCTTTTAGATCATTTAAAAGCCAATGAAATCAACCAGGCTTATAACTCTACTTCGAAATCGTTCCAAAACGTCACGACCTTGGAAGGTTTTAGGCAATTTTTAGAAGCGTATCCCATTTTGACCCAATTTAATTCTTATAGCTTTGGTGCCTATAGCCTTCAAAATAATACCAAAGGTAATCTTAACGTCGAACTGCAGAATGACGATAAAAAAGCCTTGATGGTTTTTAACCTAGGTAAAACGAACGGTCAATGGCAAGTTCAAGGGATTCAGCACCTTGAAGAAACCGCCGCTCAAGAAAATCTTCCAGAATTCAACTCAAAAAATTTGATGAGCGTGATTGATGCCCAGTTAAATGCCATTCGACAAGGGCAAGTTAGCAGCGCCTACTACGATTACACTTCGAAAAAATTTAGGGAAAAAATCAATTTTGCCCAATTTACTAAATTTGTGAATAGCAATCCGATTTTCGGAATGAATCGATCAACCTCGCTTGAAGAAATAAAATTCGACAAAAACATCGCTAATATGACTGTCAGTTTATCTTCTACTACTGGCTTATCGCGCCGTATCAATTATTCCATGGAACTAGAAAATGGAAAGTGGAAAATTGATTACATCAATTTTGCTGATAAATCGGGTTTAAGCGTATCTGGAGGAAAACCGATAACTCCTTTACAATTTGAAAAAGCGATCTTCGGGACACAAATTGATGAATCGGGTACAATTCTTGATCCTGGTTTGGTTTTAAAAGCGCATCAAAGTGATATTTATGTGGATATTTATATCAAAAATGCTGCTGAAGGTGATATTATCCAGGTTGAATTTGAGTTTTTAGACAATTCAACGAAAGTGCCTGTAATGGCTTATACGGTTCCTAAAAATGGAGATCAAATGATCACCCTAAGCTTTAGCCCTCCTCCAGAGGGTTGGACTAAAGGAAGTTATCGACTGACCTTGACCTCCTTGAGCGGTGGCAAACGAGCGTTTTCGTTTATGATTGAATGAACATGCGTATTATTGCTGGAGAATTTAAAAACCATCTTCTGATGGCCCCTAAAGGCATAATAACTAGGCCAACTTCGGCAAAGCTTAGGGAATCTGTTTTTAACATCTGTCAACATTATGTTGAAGGGGCAAATTTCTTGGATCTCTTTGCAGGATCGGGTGCTATGGGCATTGAGGCATTGAGCCGAGGGGCTGTTGGCGCTGTATTTATTGATCAAAGTGCTGAAGCTGTTCGGTGTATCCAAAGCAACCTTAATAGATTGAAACTGGAAGAGAAAGGGAAGGTTCTTCGAGGAGATATCTGGAAAGCATTGGACCGGTTGGTCAAAGAAGAAAAGTTTTTTGATATCATTTACATTGATCCCCCGTATAAAATCGGCGAGACTCTAGATTTATGGAAACGGATGGAAACTTTTCTTCCAGCATTGTTAGCAAAAGGGGGAGTGCTCTTTGTAGAACAGGCAAAAGGGTCTGTAGAACCTTCTTTGCCAAATTTGCAGTCTGTCAATTCACGGCAGATGGGAGCCGCGGTTTTACATCAATTTCAAAAAGAGGAATCATAAATGTATGAAACATGCTTTATTTGCAGGGACGTTTGATCCCCCTACCTTAGGGCATTTAGCGGTTATTCAAAAAGCTTTACCTTTGTTTGATAAATTGACTGTAGCTATTGCTAAAGATACACGTAAAAATACTCCTCTTTTATCTGTCTCTGAGAGGATTTCCCTCATTAAGACGTTCTATCCCGATAATGTTGTTGAACTTAAAGGACTTTTGTCTGATTTTGTGAAGGAGCAGGGGATCAATGTTCTTTTGAGAGGGTTGAGAACTTCCGAAGATATTTATCACGAATTTACGATGGCTGAAGCAAATAGGCAACTTTGCGGAGTTGAGACGTTGTTTATCATGGGAGATCCTCAATATGCTTACATCAGTGGCTCTTTAGTGCGAGAGATTGCCAACCTGGGAGGAAATTTGGATCCTTTCCTTCCTCCACAAGTGGTCAATTATGTTCAGAAAGCCCTAGGGCTTTGATTCTTTTATGGGAAGGGGGCATTTCATTGCCCCCTTCCCTAATCGCTATTTTTGAGGAATTATAACAGTATCGATCACATGAATAACGCCATTGCTTCCAACAATTTCTTGTTTAATGACTTTGGCATCGTTGACGGTGATATCACTTCCAGAAACCATTACCTTAAGATCCTTGCCGTTAGCGGCTTTGAGATCCCCAGATTTTAAATCTTGAGTCTTAAGATCTTTTGCTACAACGTGAGAGAGCAAAATATCGCGTAACATATCTTTATTTTCAGGTTTGAACAAATTTTCCAGAGTGCCTGGAGGAAGTTTTTTGAAAGCTGCATTATCAGGAGCAAAGATGGTGAAAGTTCCATTTTGCAGTTCTGATTCAAGGCCAGTAGCTTTAATCGCTCTTGCTAACATACTTAAATCTGAATTTGTACTAATGACATCTACAACCGTTTCTTTAGATTGCTTCATCGTCATAGTGTTAGATGGCGTTGTTGCCGATTTTTCAACGCTTACTGAGATTCCTCCAGCGGGCGAATCGATGGTAGTGGCGCCGAATAGGTTGCAGCCAAAAAATAGGCAGCTTATGGTCATGGCAGAGGCCAGCGTGTATTGACGTGCTTTATTAATCATAAATAACTCCTTTGTAATTATTTATGTTTATTAATGGGAGGAGTGCCCTTAAGCATTTGAAAAAGGGCCTCACGGCCATATCTAAATAATAACCAGATCAGACATTTTTAACAAACAATGTTAATTAGCATTTAGTGATGGTAAATTATTGTCTGGGATAGTATAATAATTTGTTTATTAAGGTGAATATATGCAAAATCTTTCCTCGATAGAAAATTGGTGTCATGAAAATGAGTCTATCGTCAAACAGAGTTTTTATTGTAGTGCGGCAGCCACGTTAGTGACAGTAGCAACCTTAGCATTAAGAAATTATAATGCTGCAAAGTCTGATTGGGATTTAAGCAAAAAAGAGATTGTGGCACTTTTTCTTCTTGCTGGAGCTCAAGGTTTACTCTATTTGCATTATAAATTTTTTTATGCACCTAAATCTGCATTACAAGTATCTAATAAACAAACACCTAAATATCTTAAGCATTCTGCAATTCCATGGAACGAGGGGCTTGCACGCGAACTTTTTCTCAATCTATATAATTTTAGTATTAAAGATGGGATTGGTAGCGGTGATTTCAAAACATTTTTTATTGATGGAAAACCCTATCATGCTCATGGACCTGTCCATTTGGTACTACAAGGTAGAAAACAGAAATTTGATGGTTTAAATACATTTGCTCAAGAGATTTCAAAATTTGATTTAGTTGTTAATTTGCTTTCTACAAATAAGGATGATATCCTTTATCTCTACAATTGCCGTGAAATATTTAATGCACAATATCCCATTATGGAATTCTTTGAGGAACATAATGTTCATCAAACTAGGGAAGGTAATAAAACACTTTTACATTTTAAAAACTGGAAGGATGGCAAATTTTCCCTGGATGTTGCTTCTAAATGTATCCCTTTAGTCAAAAAAGTAAAAAAAGCATTCAAAAATGGGCTTAGTGTATTTATCCATTGCAGAGCAGGTTGGCAACGCACATCCGTTTTTATCGTAATTTGCCAATTGTTGCAGAAGAAAGACATGCTAAAGAGTAAAAGCAATGAGGAGATTCGGGGTTATATTTTTTCCATTTTGGAAGAACTTTCCCATACAGCTCAAAGGCGCCATCCCAATTTGCAACAACTGGAAGTGCTTATTAGTGACGATTTCATAGAATTTATGAAAAAATGTGTAATAAGCCAGCTAGTTAATCTTTGAAAAGGCGTTTAGCAATGTCTTCAAGACTTAACTTAGGAGCCGGTGCATTACCCAAAAGTTCGAAGTATTCGCAATGATTCATCGCTTCCCGATCTTTGATATAATCTGTCTCAGGAATTTTGCAATCGTTACGCATTCCCGGTTTGTAATTTTTGCAATTAGTGCGACAAAGTTAGTTTAGACTGCTAAATTCAAAAGCGCCGTACAGCAATGATTTTTGGCCTTACTGAAAAAATGATATGATGATATGAATGATAAATTTTCTAAGAATTAAAACGGAACAGGTTCCTCAGACTGCATTTCCCCTAGCTCATCACAAATTTCTGCCCCATGCAGTCTCTTGTATTCCAATTTTCTTCGTCTAAAGTTTACCAAAAATCCCGCATGAAGGTTCGAAACTCTTAAATAGTTGAACAATTGCGCTTGATGTTCGCTAACCAAACTCTCACAACATTTCAATTCAACAACTGTTCTTTCAACAATAAGGTCCAGCTCTATATCGGCCAATCACTCGCCCCCGAAAAATCCCACCTTAAAAGACTGCTCAGTTTCTACTTGCAAACCTTGTTCTCTCATTGCAATTAAAAGGGCGTTTTTTGTAAACATTTTCTTGAAAACCAGGACCGAGCTCTTTCATCACTTCAAAGCAGCAGCCCAAAATTTCTCCAGTCAATGCGAAATGTGGCAACTCTTCTTCTTTATCATTCATATCATTGAATCATTTCTTCATTACTTGTCTGAAAATAGCACATTAGTGCGACAACGCGCACTAAATATTTTTGCAACTTCTTGTATTTCAGCAGCTTTTTATTTACGTTAGCCCAAATTTCTAAAAATGGCACAAGTCAGGAGGAACATAATGTTCATCAAACTAGGGAAGGTAATAAAACACTTTTACATTTCAAAAACTGGAAGGATGGCAAATTTTCCCTGGATGTTGCTTCTAAATGTATCCCTTTAGTCAAAAAAGTAAAAAAAGCATTCAAAAATGGGCTTAGTGTATTTATCCATTGCAGAGCAGGTTGGCAACGCACATCCGTTTTTATCGTAATTTGCCAATTGTTGCAGAAGAAAGACATGCTAAAGAGTAAAAGCAATGAGGAGATTCGGGGTTATATTTTTTCCATTTTGGAAGAACTTTCCCATACAGCTCAAAGGCGCCATCCCAATTTGCAACAACTGGAAGTGCTTATTAGTGACGATTTCATAGAATTTATGAAAAAATGTGTAAATAAGCCAGCTAGTTAATCTTTGAAAGGCGTTTAGCAATGTCTTCAAGACTTAACTTAGGAGCCGGTGCATTACCCAAAAGTTCGAAGTATTCGCAATGATTCATCGCTTCCCGATCTTTGATATAATCGGTCTCAGGAATTTTGCAATCGTTACGCATTCCCGGTTTGTAATT
>CAVPVT010000016.1:0-10713 GCA_963709145.1 Parachlamydiales bacterium | reverse complement strand
GAAGGGTTTTCGAAAAAAGAAGCACAGCAAGCAGCTGCACGGAACGCGCTAGAAAACCTGCAAAGAGGAAGTTAAAGAAATGGCCGTCAAACAGAAGAATGTTTGGTATTGTTCTGAATGTGGCCACAAACAAGCAAAATGGTCTGGCCAATGCTCTCAATGCGATAAGTGGAATACGTTGCATGAAGAGGTAGAAATCACCGGAGCCGCCTCAAGATTTCAGCTGCCCCACCACAACAGATAACCGTCCAGTTCGTTTAAAAGATGTGAATCTCAAGGAAACCCCGAGGATCCTAACCCATCTACCTGAAGTGGACCGACTTTTCAGGAGGAGGGATCGTCCCAGGATCATTAACCCTTGTCGGAGGAGACCCCGGCATTGGGAAATCCACCTTGCTCTTACAGTTATCACATGCCTTATCTCGACAAGGATTAACAGTTTTGTATGTGTGCGGCGAAGAATCGGTCGAACAAACCTCCATGCGCGCTTCCCGTTTAGGAATAGATAACGACAATCTTTTACTATTGAATGAGACCAATTTTGCCCTCATTAAAGCCCAAGTAGACACGATCAATCCCGATATCTTAATTGTCGATTCTATCCAAATCGTCTACAAACCCGAAATCACCTCAGCACCAGGCTCAGTATCCCAGGTGCGGGAAACCGCGACAGAATTGATGCATATCGCCAAAGGAAGATCAATCGCCACCTTTTTGATCGGGCATGTGACCAAATCAGGAGAGATCGCAGGACCACGTGTCCTTGAACATTTGGTGGACACTGTCCTTTATTTTGAAGGAGATAAACAGCAACATTACAGAATGATCCGGGTGGTGAAAAACCGTTTTGGGGCTACTGACGAGATCGCAGTGTTCCAGATGAGTTCAGAAGGATTACGGGAAGTGTTGAACCCTTCTCAAATATTTTTAGAGGAACGGCGCAAGGAAACGATCGGGTCCGTGATCATCCCGACACTTGAAGGTTCTCGCCCGATTTTAATTGAAGCTCAAGCCTTAGTGACCCGTACAGTGTTTAGTACCCCCTCACGCCGATGCACAGGACTTGATCAAAATCGATTGGCTTTGTTATTGGCTGTGTTAGAAAAACGGATGGGATACCCCTTGCATCAATGCGACGTCTTTGTGTCGATTGCCGGAGGAATGAGGGTCTGTGAAACCGGGATTGACTTAGGGATTCTTCTTGCGGTTGCCTCCTCAATGCGCTCCCGCATCATCGACTCGGATACGGCCGTCGTTGGCGAAGTCGGTTTGGGAGGAGAAATCCGCAGCGTAGCACGTATTGAAAGCCGGATGAAAGAAACAATCCATATGGGATTTAAAAGATGCATTATTCCCGAGAGAAATTTGAAAGGGCTATCCAAAGAGATCCATTCAAAAATCAACATACAAGGATTTGATACGGTGGATCAGGCCGTAGAAAAGTTAATGTTATGAAAACCGAACAATTCATCATCAAGGTGGGAGCCCGCGAATCCCCACTATCCAAAGTACAAGTTCAAGAAGTGCTGAGTGCACTTCAGGCCCATCATCCGGAAATCTCCTTTGAGACCTTTTTTGTGTTATCAAAAGGGGATAAAGATCAAAAAACATCTCTTAGGCATCTGCAAAAAACCGATTTTTTTACACGAGAGATCGATGAGATGGTCTTAAAAGGGATTTGTCAAGTGGGAATCCATTCTGCTAAAGACCTTCCAGAACCATTACCAGAAGGTTTGAGGGTAGTGGCGTTGACCGAAGGCTTAGATCCCAGTGATGTCTTAGTCATTCGGCATGGAGAAACGCTCGACTCGCTGCCCCCGAAAGCTATCATTGCCACTTCGTCGGAAAGAAGAGAAGCTGCTGTACGGATGCTTAGACCAGATTTTACATTCGTCGATCTTCGAGGCACTATTGAACAGCGACTGGAAAAATTGGAAAAAGGTGAAGCCGATGGTGTCGTTGTTGCCATGGCAGCGCTTATCCGTTTGGGCTTAACGCATCTCAATCTAATCAAAATTCCAGGAGAAACAGTCCATCACCAAGGACGCCTTGCAATTGTTGCACGGAAAGGAGATCAAGATATGTCCCAGTTGTTTGGGACAATTGATGCTCGAAAATCGCAGTCAACGATTCTTTATTTAGGTTTGAATCCCCCCCCTTCTCTCATGCTTAGTTATCATGTCATCCATTACCCTGTGATACAGATCTCCCCTTTGCCGATTGAGAACCATGACATCCAGAATACATTTCTCAAACTGACCCAATTCACCCACATCATATTTACCAGTCAAAGCGCTGTTGATGTATTCATCCGTTATAAACAACGATTTTATGGAGACAGTGCGGTCTTGACTGACAAACGGATCCTTGCTATTGGCCAAAGTACAGCAGCACGGTTAAAAATAGAAGGATTGAATCCCCACAAAGTGGCAGAAATGGAAACCTCGGAAGGGATTGTTGAATTGCTCAAGAATGAAAAATTGGGGAACGCCCATGTTCTTTGGCCTCATTCTGCTTTATCTCGCCATGTCATCACCGACCACTTACGCCATTGGAATATCCCTTTTACAGAATGTAGTCTTTATACAACCCTTCCTTTAAAACATGAGCCTGTCCCAGCTTTAAAAACAGTGGACGAAATTGTCTTTACCAGCCCTTCAACCGTCGATGCCTTTTTAAAAATTTATAGGACTTTTCCAAAAGACAAGGTGTTAACCTGTATTGGATCTGTTACCCAAAATTATCTCAACGAGCAAAAAGAACACCATTTACAAAATATTGGCCTTCGCTAAGCTTATTTTTAACCAAGGAGACAAATATGGCGCATAAATATACCTTACCTCAACTTCCCTATGAGTTAGACGCCTTAGAACCTGTGATCAGCAAAGAGATTATGAACTTGCATTACAATAAACACCATCAAGGCTACGTCAATAATCTCAATGCCGCTTTAGAAAAATTGGAAGAGGCAGAGAAAAAGGAAGATGTTGCGACACAAGTTGCTTTACTTCAGGCTGTCAAATTTAATGGGGGTGGCCATGTTAATCACTCTATTTTTTGGACAAACTTAGCTCCCAAAAATAAAGGTGGTGGCAATCCTCCAACCGGTAAACTGGCAGAAGCCATCAATCACACATTTGGTTCATTGAATAATTTCATTGAATTGTTTAGTTCAGCTGCTACATCTTTGCAAGGCTCCGGATGGACATGGTTAGGGTTATGTCCCAAAACTAAACAGCTTGTCATTATCACTTGTGATAATCAAGACCCACTGAGTACCAAAGGTTTAATTCCTCTTTTTTAGGAGTTGACGTCTGGGAACATGCCTACTATCTCCAGTACAAAAATGTCCGTCCCGAGTATGTCAAAGCTATCTGGCAGATTATCAACTGGAAAGATGTTGAAGAACGGTACGAAAAAGGACTAAAAGGTTAAAGTTTTTGTCGAGTTGGTACGCTTCCTGCTTTTATTCAATCAAAGGCAGGAGGTGTATTATGTCTAGAATTGACGAGATGACCCCCATCCTACCCTCTCAACCGAAGATTGAACCTATCATTGCGACTGTATCCCCTAGAGAAACTATTTCAGCTGAGACAGTTGCGCAAGCATTACGCCAGCAAACCGAACAACCTTCTGAATACAAGCCAAGTGAAATCCTAGAAACCATTGAAAACGCGACGATCAATTCCCATTCCCTTGAAGATCTTTTCCGAGCCGGAAGAGAACTCACCCGCAACGAATCCAAATTGCGGGATTTGGGAGATTTAAAGGGACTTGCTGAATTAAAAGCCTTACAAGTCGCTTACGAGAACAAAATTGCTGAACTATATAACACCGCGTTGACAAGTTATAATAAACTGGTTGATAAGACGATTCCTAAATTTGAAGCCTCTCTAATTGAAAAGCCTAATTATGTGATGCGACTTTTTCAACCCAGAAACACTCAAATTGCCAAAGCAAATAAACTGATCAACAAACTATTAGACTTTCAAGAAATTTTTAATAAATTGGCGAGCTGCAAAGATATCGGCCTTTCTAAAGATGGCAAGGAATGTGTTTACTTAGGACAACTTGGGATTATCCCTGCAATCCACGAGCATATCCAAGACATTTTGAAAAGAACCGCCGATGACATTAATAAAATTTTGACCGATTGGCAGGCCCTGCCCACGCAATTGTCCACAAAAGAAACTGCAGCTCTTTCTCATGGAGGAATTGTGAACATGGGAAATGGTTGTTATTCAATTCCTCTCTCCAAGCTTTGGGAGCGACCGAACATTTTAGTGAGCTAAATAAAGATGACAGATCTAGTGACCCTGTTCTAAATCAAACTAAAAAAATTTATACAATGATTGAACGTGGCGATTCGGTCTCGGAAAACGTAAGCTCAAAAATTTTTTAATGTCCTCTTTGATGAAGGGGGCTATAACCCCAATGGGAGGAAAGAGGGGGCAACACCCAACGATAAAGTGGATCAACATGACTCTGAAGATTTCACAGGTTTTCTACTTGAGCGCTATGGCTATGAATTCAGCTACTACAATACAAAAAATGACAGTTTAAAACCTGAAAGAGAAAACATGTTCCGAGTTCCGCTTCCTAGGCAATCGACTCCCGTTACCCTCCAAGCATTGCTAGGTCCACACTCCTTTACTCCGGGAGTCACAGAAGAAAAAATCTTTTTATCCACCCCTCCTTTGCTACCCATTCAACTCTTTCGATTTGAAATTTCACCCACGGGAGAAGCCCTGAAAGTGAATACACCCGTCGATTTTCAAATTGATACTCCCATTCATATTAAAGTCAGGGAAGGGGAAAAGATTGTCGAAAAGCCTTATCACTTGAAAAGCTTCGTCGTCCATTTAGGCAATACGGTCAATGGTGGACACTATATCACCTATCGGCGGTGTTCAGGGCATTGGATCTGTTGCAA
Organism: Parachlamydiales bacterium; assembly: GCA_963709145.1. Lineage (GTDB taxonomy): Bacteria > Chlamydiota > Chlamydiia > Chlamydiales > Parachlamydiaceae > JBDHQB01. The sequence goes on along the minus strand of CAVPVT010000016.1, from coordinate 5,780 downwards.
TGATGCGACCGTACGACCAGCCACCCAAGAAGAAGTCCAAGGTGCCTCTCGCAATGCCTACACAGCATTTTTTGAAATGGCTTAGGTCACTTCGGATAAGTGGGAATAAGTCCAATTAGAAGGTTTAACCCCAGAAGAAGTCCAAGGTGCTTCTCGCAATGCCTATACAGCTTTTTTGAAATGGCTTAGGTCACTTCGGATAAGTGGGAATATGTCCAATTGGAAGGTTTAACCCCATCGGCTAACAGCGCTTGGTAAGCTGCTTTCGCCCCATTTGGATCATTGATCCTGACATAGTACCTGATCACTGTATTGTAAACACGGTCGGTTCTTGGTATGCCCAGCTGCTTCATCATGCTAATCACTTTTAAAATTCCCGTCACATTTTGATTTTTAAGATAGGCTTCAGCAAGTTCATTGAAGCAAACATCAGTCACTGGCAATCCTGACGAAAGAAACTCTTTTAATGCTTTTTCCGCTTCTTCAATTTTGCCTTGTTTGCCATAGGCAACGATAAGATCCACATAATCTTTTTCATTCACAGAAATGTTGGAGGCTTTCATTTTCTGCATGACAGCCCTTACCTCATCCGGATTTCCCGCCATGGAATAGGCCATCAATAAATAAGCCAAAATTTCATGATCTGGCCGCTCGATGATTTTTGTGACCTGTTGCATGATTGCGCGTACGTTTTTGATATCGCCAAAGCGGGCAAAAGCAAATAAGCTGCATTTGAGCGGGATTAAATTCTGGGCTGAATCTTTATTACCATTAATGATTGGGGACATTTTATTCCAAACATCTTCAACTCTTTCCCGTCGCTTGGCTTTGGCATAGGCTCTGATCATCGGAGTGTATGTGAAAATATCGGGCAAAAGTCCATTTGAGATAATGTTAGCGTAAATCCTTTCCATCCGACAGATATTTCCGGTTTGAGCTGCATTTTTAATGGCGATGTTATAGGGAACCAATTCTCCTTTAGAAGTTGGGGTTTTTCTGGTCGATTGTGAAGTTTGTCCAATAATCTCTTGCGCTTTTAAAGAGGCGGGAAGCTGAGCTTTTGAGCAAGGACGTTCAATTAACGTGTCTGACCAATTCGAATCACGTCCATGGCTATCAATACGTATATTATCTGTCATAATTTCCCTCTATACCAAACGTGATTCAAAATTTGGTTTTTCGGCCGCTTTAAAACCCCGGGCTTGAACGTGGCCCAAAAATCAAATTTTGAATCACGTTTGGTATAACTTTCTATTTAATCTATCAGCACAATAAATAATAGAATTTTTTGACTCGACTTTATACAATTTTTGCCTTCGGCTTCGAGAGAGAAGCAAACTGCAGCGTAATAAATTTTGAAGGAAGGGGTATTTTTACCCCTTCCAAGAAATTTATTTAACTGCAGGAAGCTTCTCTTCGAAGACGATGGTAAAAATTGTATAAAGTCGAGTTTGACTATTAACACAATAAGCAGCCGGATTATTCTTCGTTATTTGCATATATTCAGCTATAAGTTTATTGTGATCGCTTCGTTTAAGAGATAGTTCACATGCAACTTTCAAGACAGTATTTAAAGTTCTTTTGCTTGGGTTTAACGTTTTTTATTCTAAATTCGCACACCCCTATTTGCTGTTTCTCAAGCCGCTGAAGAAGATATCGACTTCAACACAATGGCAAAGGAGGAACACAATAATCGCAATATTCACGGAAATTTAGACGTATCCGTAAAAAATGACTACATCACACCACGGGGTCTTCTCGTCACAGACACGGGTCTCACCTTCCAAGTTTTCTTTAATCTTTTTGTCGACATCTACGAGAATCCTGACGGCTGCTTAAATAAAGCAACCATTTTTGCAGGGGTCTGGAACGACATCTGGACCAAACAAGATAATCCCTATGTTGGGGCATGGAATGAACTAGACTGGTGGGTTGGCGTCAATTTCAAGATCGCCCAAAATTGGAAGCTTGGGATTCAAGTGATCCCTTTTCTAAGTCCTCCACATAATTTTGTAGCTGAAGACAATATTGAATTCCTTATCGCTTATGATGATAGTAAATCAGGATTTCCGATCGCATTTAATCCTTACGTGAAATGGTTTTGGGCTGCAGCTGGAGACTCAACCGTCATCGTGGGCAAACGCGGAGGCACTTATGACATTGAAATCGGGCTTTTGCCAACCTTGGATCTCTCCAAATATGGATGTAACCTTCCTGTTATTCTGACAGCTCCTACATGGATTACAGTTGGTCCTGCTAACTTTTGGAATGGAGGCGAACTCGGGTTAAAGCATGTTAAAAAAAATTTTGGGGTGTTCACTACCGGACTCAGGGGAGATTATCAACTTACAGATTATGTATCAACTCGCTTTGGCAAATGGTATGTTTATACCGGAGTTCAGTATTACCATTTGATCAATAAAAACCTGCTCGAAGCTCAAACTATTACTCTTGGACTATCCAGCATACGATCGGCCCATCGTGACATCGGTGTGGGATATGCAGGGATAGGTTTTGGATTTTGACCTTTCGGCAAATTTTTACTTATCTGAGTGTATTTGTGGGAGATATTTGATCTTATTTAAGAAAAACAAAACAACAGAATCAGATGGGTTGATGGAGTGACATTCTTGGAAAAGAGACTTAGCAGTTTCGAAGTCTTCTTTAAAAAAGGCCTCTCTTGCTTTGTTAAAAACTTCTAAAGTCTGAATCTTCATTTCCTTGTTCCCAAATAGATCCGCATCGAGCACTTCCCATATATTTATGAGCTTCTTTTTTCCTTTTACTGAAACTTGGTCGATTAGCCTAAATGTATAATCTGAAGTATGAGTTAGAGCATTTTTGGTTTCTTCGCTGATCAGCAAAGGAACCCCATAAATCTTGGTCAGGGACTCAATATGGGATGCAATATTGACTGTATCTCCTATGACGGAGCTTTCCATCCGTTGTTTCCCACCGACTATCCCTAAGATTAATTCCCCTGTATTGATGCCGATTCCAATCCTGATAGGGTTTTTATTTTGGTTGACTTGGTCTTCATTAAAGGATTTCAACTGATTAAGCATAGTCATAGCAGCTTGCAGGGCATCATCAGCTTTTTCCCCTTTAAATAAAGCCATAATGGCATCGCCAATATATTTATCAATAAAGCCATCGTGATAACGAATGACAGGCTCCATATGGTCTAAGAAAGCGTTGATAAATTGGAAATTGTCAGATGCAGTCATCGTTTCAGAGATCATGGTAAACCCACGAATATCCAAAAAGAGTACCGACATCTTATTCTCTATATGATCCCCTAATTTGACATCAACCAAGCTTCTTTTTTTAAGAAGTTGCAGGAATTCAATCGGCACGAATTTTCCAGATGCAATATATAATCTCGCATTTTCAAGAGAAATAGCTGCTTGAGAGGAAAGAATGTTTAAAATTTCAATCCGATCTTTTGTGAAGGCATTTTCGGTGGAGTTATTTTCTAAGTAGATAAATCCCATCACCTTATTTTGATAAAGAATAGGCGAACAAATAAGAGATTTTATCCCCTCTTTTTTAATATAAGGATCTTGCGAAAATTTGTTATCCTTTGAAGCATCTTCTAAAACGATATTTTCTTTAGTTCTTTGCACATATATGATCAATGAATGAGGAAGGTCAGTTCTTTCATCAATGGTCTGATTTTTAATATTGACTTCTTCTTTCTTCGAAAAGCCCTCCGCTTCGATGAACATTTGGCCTTCTCTTTCAATCATGAGAAGTCCTCTTTGTGCACCTGCATTTTCCAATAAAATGCGCATGAGTTTTTCTAAAAGTTTATTCAAAATAATTTCGCTAGAAAGCGCTTGAGTCGATTTGATAATGCTTAGATAATCTAAATTGCCCTTTCGGGTAGTTGTTGAGGAAAGCGTATCAACACGACCTGTTTCTTTCCTTTCTTCCTTAAACCATTGTGGATATGTTTCTTCCAATAACTTAACCTTGGCAAAGGCTTCCCATCTTGAATAATAATAATGCGCTTCTTGCATATAGGTTTTGGCAAGTTTAGGCTGATTCATTCTTAACAAAAATTTGGCAGCATTCTCATTTGCAATGGCTGCAAATTGCCAATTCTCTGAAGTCAGAGAAGAAGAAACCGCTTGATTATATAAATCTAAGACATTCTCCACATGATCATCAAGCGAAGCAATTTCTGCAGATACAAGACAATAATGCGGCGAAAAATTATAGGATTGTTGATCAGAACACATCTTCAGAAATTTTTGAATTTTTTTTAGTTTTCTTCGAGTAGATAAACGACCTAAAAAAGATTTGTTATTATAAAGGGAAGTTATTATTAAAGCATGCAATGTTTTGCAATAAATATAAGTTGATTGAAATCTCAGGATTTTTTCAAATGGTTCCAATTTTTTTACAAAATAATAAGCCTCATCTGATTTGTCCATAATATAAAAGTATGAACTGACCCATTTATAAAGAATTCCCAACATGACTGTGAGTACTACTTAATTTTTTTATAAAATAATTAACTTTAGTTGCGTCATATATTTCCTTGCCTGTCAGTAAACCAATAAAGTATGAATTATTTTGTATTATATAATAAAAATCTGTGGACTTAGACTCAGTAAGAAACTGGGATATACTAGCATTATTTAAGACTTCATTTAATGGTACACCAAAGTTAGCCAAAGCAAAAAAATATGGACTAATAGGAAAGTAATAATTAAGTTGACCATTTTCTAAAGCGACTTGCATTCCTTTTTTAGCAATAGTTATAATATTACAAAATGGTTGATACCAATAATTTATGCATAAACAGAGACTTGCATAGTACATGGGAGACACATGGGATGTACGAGAAATATAATTTGGCAAAACTTGTTCAATCCAATATTTTACTAATTTAAAATTATGAAAAATATTAATTGTTATTAACAAGTAAATCATAAATGAGTTTAAAGTTTTTTCAGTAAAACCATATCTAATACTAATTTCGGCGAATTTCAAACCAACAAATGCGGTATATAAATGATTTGATAGACTAGCACAATAAGCACAAAGTTCAAGAATAGAGATAATTTTTATGAGTTTGGGTGAGGTCATATTAGGAAGATGGATTAATTTTTTAGTGGGGGTAAGACTTATAATAATTTTAAGCTTAATAACTTGTAAAAGAATATGCCATTGGGTAATTTTTTTTGGTAAATGTATACCTAATTCCCCTAAAATTTCGAAAGAGCTATTTAGACCTTTAACTGAGTCAACAATAGAATATAAAGTGATTAAAAGAATATAAATATCAGCTTTATCAAGAACATTCTGTGAGGTTTTAATAAGCTTAAAAAGATCATTTTCAGCTTCTTTATAGTTTTTTAATAGCATCTTAATTTCAGCAAATTCTTTATTAAGTTCAAAAGTTAATGAGTAGTACTCTTTCCAGGAATTGGGGGGTAAAAGAGAAATGCCAGCGCTCGCAAAAGTCAAAGCTTCTTGATAAGCAATAGAAGATTTAGCTTTCTCTGCCGCTTTCAAATTCAGATGAGCAATATCGATCCTTTCTTTCTCACTTTTAAGCAAATTTAAAGCGTCATTAAAATGGCTCGCAATGGCAAAGATATTTTGCTTCCCTGGGTTTTGAAGGAGCAATGTTCCTATTTGCAAATGGATTTCTTGGCTTTTTTCTTTAGGGATCAATTGATAAGCGGCCTCTTGGACACGGTCATGTAAAAATTTATACTCTATAACTATTTGAGAATCTTCTGAGACAATAAAGGCCTCTTTGTAAG
>CAVPVT010000015.1:0-7582 GCA_963709145.1 Parachlamydiales bacterium | reverse complement strand
CGCGGTGCCGCCAGGCCAGCCGGAGCGTCTCGGACAGGTCGCGCGGCTTTCCGCGCCCAGGTTCGGCGGCACGGTGAGCAGCAGCGGGCCGAGCACCTCGGCCAGCGGGGCCAGCCAGGCGTCCCAGCGCGGCATGGCGTCCGCGTCCTTCTTGGACCACTTGGACACCTCCTCGTGGTTGCGCCTGGCGTCGTCGGCGTACAGCTTGATCGAGCCGCCCTCCGGGAACGCCTGGTAGTACGGGCCCATCGGGTAGATCTTGTAGCCGTGCCGGGCCGCTTCCAGGTCCTTGATGATGGTCGGCGGGAGCAGGCTCATCACGTAGGACAGCCGGGTCACCTTGAACTCGGGTGCGTCCGGCCAGGGTGCCTCCGTGGTCGCCGCGCCGCCGGTCTTGCCGCGGCTCTCCACGACCAGGGTGCGTGCCCCGGAGCGAGCCAGGTAGGCCGCCGCGACCAGCCCGTTGTGTCCCCCGCCGACGACGATCGCATCGTAGGTTCCGGCCTGTGTTGCGGCCATCTGTTCCGCCTCCATGCAGGTGTGCTAAGACGTTCGCGGGAAGATTCCCGCGACATTGACTGAATGTTCAGTCTAGAAAGCTGCTAGGGTTAGGCGGATTTGGCAGGCGCCCAATCGGTGTCGTGGAGGCGGCGGATGAACATTACCAGCAATACATCAAATTCACGGCCATGATGCTTGATAATAAGCATTCGTTCTTGCAGTTATCGCGATCGAAGCAAAAGTTTCAGGGAGTAAATTATCATCAAACTGGGGTTCTAAAATTGATTTTAAATAATCTTCAATGTCGATCTCGTTGACAACACTGATTGTTCCCCCAATATCATACACAAAAATAGAGCCTTTATACTCTATCCCATCCACTAATGTAGTTGTATTTGGATCATCAGGCACAATTCTGATCTGATGGATCCCAGGAAACTCTTCTCCCCACTTCAAGCCATCAGAAATTGCCTGGATAAATTTCCTTTTCCCGATAAAACGGGTGCTGATGTACATATTTTGATGCGGATCGTAAATCTTGTATTTCCCTTTGACCTCCAAAACAACCCCAGGCTTGTCGTGTGTCACCAAGACTTTGATCGTGGGGGGTACGGGTTTTTCTGTCTTCCAAAGCGCAGCAACCCAGTCATCAAAGACGCCGGCTTGTGTCAATGGATTATAGCATAGCATAGCAAACGCTATCATGAGGAGTCTACGTATCATGAGACAATCTCCATGAGGTTAAATTTTAATTTTTTTCCCAAATGCTCATAGGCCAATGGTGTCGCTTGGCGCCCCCTTGGCGTACGTTTTAAGAAGCCCTGCATGATCAAATAAGGTTCATGCACTTCTTCAATGGTGTCAGATTCTTCTCCAACAGCCATTGATAAGGTGTTCAGACCGACCGGGCCTCCATCATAATGATCGATAATCGTATCGAGCAGCCGTTTGTCCATTTCGTCTAACCCCTTTTCATCAATGTACAACATATCTAGAGCCTTGTTCACGATCTCCGTGGTCAGTTTGTTACCTGCACGCATCTGAGAATAATCGCGCACCCATCTCATTAGATTGTTGGCAATCCTAGGGGTTCCACGTGCTCTTTTAGCAATCTCCAGAGCACTCTGTTTGTCGATTTCCAAATTCAGGATCCTTGACGTCCTTTCTACAACCTTTTGTAGAATTTCCGGTGGATAATAATCCAATCTACAAGTAAACCCAAAACGTGTCCTTAAAGGAGCTGTCAGAAGTCCTACTCTTGTCGTCGCACCTACCAAAGTGAACTTATTCAGCTTCATTTGAATGCTCCGCGCACTGGGACCGCTGTCGATCAATATATCGAGATTAAAGTCTTCCATAGCAGGGTAAAGATATTCTTCTACTGTCCGGTTCATTCGATGGATCTCATCGATAAACAGAACATCCCCTTCTTGCAAACTTGTGAGCACACCTGCGAGATCTCCTGGTTTGCCGATTGCCGGTCCAGAAATAACCACCAAATTCGTGCCCATGGTTTTGGCGACAATATTTGCAAGGGTCGTTTTCCCAAGCCCTGGGGGCCCAGAGAATAAACAATGCCCCATCGCCTCCCCTCTTTGCTTGGCAGCGCCCATCATCACTTCCATCCTTTCTTTGACCGGTTCTTGGCCAAGAAACTCTTGCAAGGATTGCGGGCGCAAGGGAACTTCGAAAGCCTCATCCTGCTTTGAAAAGGAGGATTCAATGAAGTTTTGATCCATACTATTCCCATGCTTGAAAGCCACAGCATATCGGAAATGATGAATAATTTTAAGCGCGATTTAGAAGATTCCAATCGCGTTTAAAAAGACGAGGATCACTAAGATCGGTGCACTGTAGCGAAAGCAAAACCAGAAGTATTTGGATAACCATGGTTTACGTTCAAAAATTCCATCCGACCCCAATTCCAATTCCTCTAGAGCAGAGGCAACCCCCCAAATTCTACCTACAACCAAAACTGCGCAAAGACCTCCCAAAGGTATTAAGATGCCGCTTGCTAAGAAATCCATCCAATCTAAGAAACTTCCTCCACCGAACATTGGATATTCTTTGAGGATGCTAGTCGATAAAGCACTTGGGATCCCCAACAGAAAAGCCCCCGATGCACATGCCAAAACAGCTTTGGAACGCTTCCATTTTTTCTCGTCGATCAGGTAGGCGATCGCCGGTTCCATGGCAGAGATTTCGGAAGTCAAGGCTGCGATGACGATGATCATAAAGAAAAGGACTGCTAAAAGCTGTCCCAATAGGGATTGGCTGAATACTAGAGGCAGTGTGTGAAAAATCAACCCTGGGCCGGAATCGGGTTCCATATTGGCGCTAAAAACAATCGTAAAAACAGCTACGGAAGAAAATAAAGAAACCAACGTGTCCATGACTACAATGGGTAGGCAGCTTGCTACTATATTTTCTTTTTTATTCAAATAGCTTCCTGTAGGTGATATAGTCCCTGACCTAGACTTAACGTAAAAAAGGATTGACCCAGGGCTGCCAGTAGCGCCGCGGGTGTTAATGCCTACCAATCTGGCGATAATAAAAATGTGAACCCTTTTCTAATTTGTTCCATTAATAGCCCTTTGACACCAAACAAATGAGGAGAACGAACAAAGTCGGCATGAAAATTTTATTGGACCGTTCGATCCCATTCCCACTCAAGATACAGAACTGCTGTACAAAGGGCTAGGAAGCAAAAATGAAATCCACTCCCCACCAAGGATGTTCCATCAGCGAATAATAATGAGCGGTGGCCTGTTCGACCGACTAAATCCACTCACATTACCAGTAAGCGATTCCACAAAATAACCAAGCATCCAGCCCGCGACGGCGCTGTAAAATGAGCTGACGATAAAGCCTGTCAGGATGGTCATTTTACCTGCCCAAGAGCCCAAATAAGGAGTACCCAGTTTCCGGAAAGCTCCGACAGGACTTGTCTGTGTTCGGCGTCCCATCAAAATTTCAGAGATAAACACGGGAAAACCGATAAATACCAAACAGAGCAAGTAAACGGCGATGAAGGCCGCCCCGCCATACTTACCAGTGATATAAGGAAAACGCCAAATATTGGCTAAACCGATTGCCGACCCAGCTGCGGCTAAAATAAAACCGATGCGCGATCCCCATGATCCCCGATTTTCCATATACGTATCCTCAAACTTCACAATTTGTGGACACATACTACACATTTAGGCGAATTAAACTCAAATGGCTGATGTCCTTTATTCTCTTTGCATTAAATCGATACGAGGACTAAAATTGAATTTTCTTAAAGGAGGTAATTATGTCAGATACTACTCCTCACGTGGAAAATCCAATTCCAGCCGCCCCTACAGGGGAAAAGACTGAAGTCCACAACATGACCATCGAAACATTGGTTATGTTGATTAACACAGAACGCCTTAAATATTTGCAAGATACAACTGACAAAGAGCTTGCCGAACTTAAAGACCGTCAGCAAGATGTGCGTACGTTGCATAAGGTTATGAAAGCGATTAACCAATCTACTGATGATAAAGGTAACCTGGATATTTCCAAAAATGCCGAACTGAAAAAACACTTGAAAGAAGCCAAGCAACTTGGAATTGACATCAAAGAGGAAAAAACAAAATACAATAAAGAAGAACGTGATCGGCTCGTTGAAAATCTCAAAATGGGTGTCGAAGACTTGAACGTCCAAAATGAAATGCAACTTCAAAAAATCAACCGGCTAACTAATGAAAGGTATGAGTCATACCAATTGGCAAGGACCATCCTTAAGCCTTTACATGACGATAAGTTAAATAAAGCACGCGCGATTGCAGGGCGTTAATATGGGTGCAGAAGAAAAGCTTTTCAATGAAGAAGAAGCTAAAGTGCTTTATAGTCAAGCTTACCATTTTTACAACACCGGACTTTATAGCAAAGCCAAGGAGTGCTTTCGGATTCTGACCGCTCTGCAACCCTTGAATTACAATTATTGGTATGGTTTAGGAGCTGCATTTCAGATGCTCAAAGAATTTGATAGCGCTGTGCAGGCTTATTCTCTTGGAGCCATTGCCGATAAAGATGAGCATGATCCTTATCCCCATTTTCATGCAGCAGAGTGTATGATGGCTCTCAAACAATATGAACGAGCCGCTCAAGCTCTAAGAAGCGCTGAAACGATTGTTCGGCAACAAAATCTTAATCAAAAATTGCTTGATCAAATTGAGCAATTGCGTTTAGCAATTAAAAAAGTAGAAGTCCCCCAAACTTAAGGAGTATTTATGGTTGGCGGCGTTACAAGTTATGGTTTTCCACAACATCCCATCTCCTGGGATCCTTATGTCCAACGAGAAGAAGATGTCGATCTATACGGTCCATCTACAGTTCAGCCAAAACCTAAATTACCCCCTCCTTTCAGCTACGATAAGTCAATAGATCATACAAATCGAGATTTAAATCCGATCGATACCAGTTTAAATCCTGTTTTGAAAAAACCTGAGAATTTGGAGATCGAAGCGATTAAAGAGTTCAGACATAAAGTAGAGTTGGTGAGTGCCAAATATGAAAGTCTAACTATGGAAGCCCAAAGAATTCAAAGAGAACTTGCTAATGATACTTCGACTATTCTCCTTGCTGAACTCAAAACATTACAAACAATCCAACATTCTTTGAGGGATGAATTAAATGCTGCTTGGGAAAAATTAAACGACAGAATGAAAAGTTCCAAAATTTTAAGTTGGATTAATGACAGTGCCTCTTTCGGTTTCTTGGCTGCCTCTGTTATTGGTGTGGGTTTAGCCATTTGTACAGCTGGAATCAGTTTAGCTCTCACTGGAGCTGCGGTAGCTATGATGGGAATTGCGAAAGGGGGCGTTTCCATTGCTGATGGAGTGTTCAAAGATAAAGTCAACTCAGATCAGGCTCTATTAGGTGAAGTGCAATTCCATAGGGAATTGAACAAAGAAATCATTTCTGAAATTGTCCGCTCGTCAAAAGAGTTAGGTCAATTCCTTTTATCGATGAATAAGTTAACCAAAGATTTTCTAAACAATTACTCAACTGCAATTTCGGCAAATTTTAGCAAATAATGAAGGAGATCCTATGCCAGTCGATCCAACCCTATTAAAGAACTCTGCTGAAGATATCTCAAAGACAACTCCAAATGAGATCAAATTTAATTCTCCATCATCTTCACAGATGAAATTGATCAACAAGGTTGATGAAGCCAAAGGTAGTCAGTTTTCCAATATTCATCCCAAAGCGAACGTTGAGGACAAGTCGACACTTTCCAATAAAACTATTACTCTAGAGCAAAATCCAACGCCTTCAAAACCTGAACAAGAAGCGGTGGAAACCGAGGTAAGAAAAAAAATTGTCACACTTGATGAGCAGACAGAGATTTTGCGGCAGCAATGGGACTATTTAGAAACAGTCAAACAAAATACGACCAATCCCTATGTTAGAGAAGCGGTTCAAGCGCAAATTGATGCGATTATAGACGCCTACCTTGTAACTGTATGTAGATCGTTTGGACATATCGAACTGGACGAGATTGGCTGGAAAAGGGAAGCCATTAAAACTGCCGTCTATGCCCGCTCTGACGCTTTGAAAGATAAAAAAATGTTGATCACCGTGATTGTGACTTCTGTGGTTGGAATAGGTGCATCCTGCTTTGCCTTTTTCCCAGGAGGAGTTTTAGGTTTAACAGGGACAACGACAAAAGGGATCGTCGGCGTTGGAACATCGGTGATGACTTCGGGGCAAATGACTAGCTCTTATTTTTCTCAAGAGACACAAGCTAAAACTGTTATACATGAATACTTCCAAACATTCTACAACAGCACTGTATCCGATACGCAAGGAGCAATGCAGAAAAACGATCAGTCTTCCAGACAGATCCTGGACAACAGACGTTCAGGGGACAATTCCCGTCACCAAGCCTGGAGCGATACGACAAGATAGAGAACTTGATAGCCTGCGCAATAATAACCTGAGTTATTACGCAGGCTCGCTATTTTTTGATATTCAAATAGAAATCTCCTTCGCCCCAAGTAAAGCGAACAGGAAAACGTTTCATGATCTCGTAGCGGTTTTCTCCCGCATATTCCGATAATCCATAACTTACTGTAATGATTTTTGTGCCAGAGGGAAGTTTCGCAAATTTCTTTTCCAGTTTTCCTGACTTGTGCCATTTTTAGAAATTTGGGCTAACGAAAATAAAAAGCTGCTGAAATACAAGAAGTTGCAAAAATATTTAGTGCGCGTTGTCGCACTAATGTGCTATTTTCAGACAAGTAATGAAGAAATGATTCAATGATATGAATGATAAAGAAGAAGAGTTGCCACATTTTAAGAGTTTCGAACCTTCATGTGGGACTATTGGTAAACTTTAGACGAAGAAAATTGGAATACAAGAGACTGCATGGGGCAGAAATTTGTGATGAGCTAGGGGAAATGCAGTCTGAGGAACCCGTTCCGTTTTAATTCTTAAAAAATTTATCATTCATATCATCATATCATTTTTTCAGTAAGGCCAAAAATCATTGCTGTACGGCGCTTTTGAATTTTTTTGGTAGTTAGTAGTCTAAACTAACTTTGTCGCACTAATTGGCACAAGTCAGGAGGGATCGTCGGCGTTGGAACATCGGTGATGACTTCGGGGCAAATGACTAGCTCTTATTTTTCTCAAGAGACACAAGCTAAAACTGTTATACATGAATACTTCCAAACATTCTACAACAGCACTGTATCCGATACGCATGGCGCAATGCAGAAAAACGATCAGTCTTCCAGACAGGTCCTGGACAACAGACGTTCAGGGGACAATTCCCGTCACCAAGCCTGGAGCGATACGACAAGATAAAGAACTTATAGCCTGCGAAATAATAACCTGAGTTATTACGCAGGCTCGCTATTTTTTGATATTCAAATAGACGTCCCCTTCGCCCCAAGTAAAGCGAACAGGAAAACGTTTCATGATCTCGTAGCGGTTTTCTCCCGCATATTCCGATAATCCATAACTTACTGTAATGATTTTTGTGCCAGAAGGAAGTTTCGCAAATTTCTTTTCCAGTTTTCTAATAAAATCATCCTCCAAGCAGGT
>CAVPVT010000014.1:0-20910 GCA_963709145.1 Parachlamydiales bacterium | reverse complement strand
AATGCCTTGGCCATTTTCGGTCCAAGGCCAAATCCATCCCCAATTCGCGCCCCGAAAATAGGTGCCGATCACAATCAAGATCGCTTGCCAAGTCATAAAGGTCGTAAAAAGAAAAATCGCTAAATACCTGCTACGATGAAACCACACCCCTTCCCCTTGAGTATTTCTTGTCCAGTAGGGGATGAACATCAATCCGATAATAATCCCTGCGGGCACACCACCCACCCCAAAATGCACTGTAGGATACCATTTCTTGCAGGACCTAAAAAGTACCAGGGTGCCTTTGAAGGATTCGTAGGCTTGCTCGGTTGGCGGGTTCCTCCAGCGGTGCGTCGATGAAAGATAAACCCAACACCAACACCGTCGCAAATAAAAAAGCCACCAATTCTGCACGGAGTAAATGGGGCCAAGTAAATACAAAATTATAAGGTCCCTTATCCACTGTAGGACAAGTTCCTCTGACTAATTCCATCAAGCCATATGTCCGTTTAACGCCAGGTGCAAAGCTTTCTTTCGTGTCAGATCTTTTGAATTACCCGATAAGGATCGGGCCTAAAATGAGATCTTTGAAGACGTGACAATCCTCCATCCTTACGGATTCTCCAAAAGTGAACTCCGATCAAAGTTCCAGCTTTTAGCAGCGGCAAAAATGCGACATGCAGCACATAGAAACGGATCAATGCATCTTGTCCCACATTGGATTCTGAGGCGAGTAACATCACTTTGTTAATATTATACTCAAATCCAGGCAGGTTTGGCACATAGCCTGCAATATTTGTTCCGACTGTGATCGCCCAAAATGCCAATTGGTCCCAAGGTAATAAATACCCTGTAAAAGATAAAACCAATGTTAAAAACATGAGCGACACACCGATCACCCAATTGAATTTCCGAGTTCCTTTGTATCCAGCAGTGTAAAACACCCTTGCCATATGCAAGAATACGAATAACACCATCATATGTGCCGCCCATCGGTGCATATTGCGATACATCATCGCAAAAGGGGTCGTATCCTGCCAATCCTTCATAATATCGTAGGCTCTATCTTCTGCAGGAATATACCAAAACATTAAAACGACACCTGTATAGGTCAATAGAAGGAATAAACTTGTCGTGATCGCCCCTAATCCTAAAGTATAAAATGGGTCCAGGGAATGTTTATGGCACTTCACTGGGTGGAAATGGAGAAAAAAGTTTTTAAACACAATTTCAGAACGGTCTACATCATTATTTGGATAGTTATGTCTAAATATCGACCTGACAAAATCGCGCGGCAAATTGAGCAAATGCTCCCCAAACGTTTCTCGCCTCTTTCCTTTAAACACTGACATGGGATTCTCCTAAACAAATTTAATCTCTACGCATTTGGTGCAAACCAAGCTTCATTCCAATCTAACGTTGTCTTTGTCTTATCCACCATCAAGTCACCTGAAGCCCCGAGATTCACCACAAAGTAAACCAATGGTAACGGTGCAGGCCCCCCGGTATTACGACCGTGCTTATCGTATGTGGAACCATGACAAGGGCACTTATATCCTGTGTCTGTCATATTGACAGTACATCCTAGATGGGTACAGATTGCCGTTTGCACTCTTACTTTTCCTGCTTTCGATTCAATAAAAACTTTTTGGGATGGGTAAAAGAATTTGCCTTCCCTTGACAACACCTGTTCCGGGCGCCCTATTGAAAAAATACTCGGTGGAATTTTCATCGCGTTAGGATACAAAAATCCTAAAAAGGAGGCCCCCATAATCTGACCCACACCCAACAGACAAACTCCTGCTCCCATCATTGCCAAAAATGAACGGCGTGTGATCAAAGGATCATTATCATCCGGGTCTACATTTAACGAATTGCGATACTTTGGCATACAAATTCCGACTATTTTTTATTACCCTTTTCTTCATCACGAAACATCTGATATTTCACATCTTCTTCATCATCGAATTGCCCCTTATTCCAGTAATAAAGATAGAGCCATAACCCTGCCAACCCCATCAATATCGATGCTATAAGACATCCAACCATTGTTTCACCCTAACCAACGGAATGAATAATCCATTAAATCCATTGTCACAGCTTGGGTTGGGCACTTTTCAGCGCAAAGACCACAACGAATACAAAGATCCTCATCTTTTAACATGGCTGTTCCCATCACATCCAAATCTTCAGCATCCATCGAATAGGAATCGACTCCATAGTAGTTATCGACAGCTCTGCGCAAATTCCCCTCACCGACATCCAAATTGAGTTTGCTGATCGGCACCTGCTTCAAACAATTTGTCGGGCATACATCGACACACCCATTGCATTTAATGCACAAATTTCCGTCAAATACCGGATTCACATGGCATTGTAAACATCGATTGGATTGCGCATGTGCCTCTTCATCTGTATAATTATTCTCGACCATATTTTGATTGTGGATCCGCACATCCGGAGGCTGCATTGTTGGCAATGCCCATTGGGTTCTCAAATATGATTTATCTCTCATGGGTGGGATCTCTGTCCATTCAGAAGAAAATTCTTGGTAGGGTTTTGTACCTCTTAAGTCAGAATCGATTGCCCTTGCAGATTCTTGCCCATGTCTAATTGCTGTAATAAATAAAGCAGGCCCAAAGGCTGCATCCCCTCCCGCATAAATCCCTTTGACCGTCGTTCTTCCCGTTCCCAATTCAGTCTTAATCAAGCCCCTGTCGATCACTAGCTCGGATTTTTTATCCCATCCGTCGAAAACGCTTAAATCCATTGCTTGACCAATCGCCAGTGCAATCGTATCACAAGGAATCACAAATTCTGAATTCGGGATTACCTGGGGAGAAAATTTTCCTGTGTAATCAAAAAGCCGATTGATCTTCGAAACTTTCAACCCTGTCACCCGTCCTTCAGAATTCCTTTCGACAGAGATAGGAGAAAGACGATTAATCGTTGTGATCCCTTCCTCAATTCCATCTTCAATCTCAAACTCATCCGCTGTCTGCTCATCACGTGATTCAAGACATACCATTGTGACCTTACTTGCACCATTGCGAACAGATGTCCTGGCCACATCGTATGCCACGTTCCCGCCGCCGACAACGATAAGATTTTTTCCAATCTTCCACTGTTCATCGACGCAACGCACCCGCAAATATTCAATTCCACGAATAACGTCGGGACCATCTGCCCCTGGAATGGGTAGATCACGCGACTTCCATAGCCCCACTCCAATAAATACCGCATCATAGTTTTTCTGCAGATCAGTCAAGGTGATATCTCTTCCCACCTTCATGTTATAGAGTATCTTTGCCCCCAAATATTCGATCGCATAACATTCATTGATCGCGATGTCATTTTTCAGCCGGTAAGTGGGGACTCCATACACCAACATCCCGCCTGGCAGACGCATCATTTCATAGATGTCCACCGCATATCCTAAACGCAAAAGATCATGCGCACAAGTCAACGAAGCGACCCCAGCGCCAATGCAGGCGACTTTGAGACCATTCGGTTTAGGATGAACCGACCCTCGTGCATAACTGAACTCCAATGATTTGACATGAGCTTCCTTGCTCATCCCAAACCATTCGTCCAAGTAACGTTTCTGTGCCCGGATCGTCAAGGTTTTATCGACACGATCACGTCGACAGGTTAGCTCACATGGTGCTCCACAAATAATCCCGCAAATAGAGGCAAAAGGATTCGGACCACGTGCAATTTTATACCCTTCCAGCAAATTCCCGGAGTGGAGGGCAATCATATATCCGCGCGGATCGGTGTTGACTGGACAACCGTCGCGACAATCGATTTGTCGCAAATAGTAGTCCAAATCAGGGATTACGACGTCGTAAATGTCTTTATATGTATGAAATAGATCGTCTTCCACCTATCACCCAATAGAATGATAACAAAGCGGAAGACTACCAAAACAATTGTTTTTTTGAAATAAAGTAAGTTTATGCCTGCCGATATTTTACACACTGCTGTTTTGAGTGGGGATTTGCCCACCTTACGCCTTATGCGTGATGACCGAATCCTTAAAAATGCCAAGGATTCAAACGGATTTACCGCCGTTGAGCTAGCTCATTTGTTAAATAAAACGCAATGTCTCAAAGTTTTGCGAGAATGGAATCCCTCAAAACTCAAAATTCGCTTAAAAAATACTCCAAATACACTAGTCGAATTAAACGAAGCTGACATAAACGAACTTCTCGGATTCCGCTATGTCCAAACATTAACGTTTCAGACCTACGAATTTTTTTTGGAAACTTTGAAAAATTGCCCCTTAATCTTCAGATATCCCCCACTCAGTTTAAAAAGTAAAAATTTAGGAGAGATCTATTCTACCCATAAACGCACTGAATTAACGGTAAAATGGATCGACGATAAGATAGGCTATGGGCTTTTCAACGACAACTGCATTACACAGGGCACTCTTATCGGAGAATATACAGGAATGGTCCGGCGACTAGACTACAAAAAGCCTGACCCCAACAGTTACTGTGCTCACTACCCCACCAAATGGTGGTCTAAAGGCAGCTACACAGTCATCGATGCTGAATCCGAAGGGAATGAGCTCAGATACATCAATCACAGCGACAACCCCAATCTAAAATCTGCCTGGGCTAATGATCGAAACCTTCTGCACCTTCTTTTCTTCGCCAAACAAGATATCCCCGCCCATTCCCAACTGACCATCAATTACGGCCCCGACTTTTGGCAATTCCGCAAGAAATATCAGATAGATAACGTTCTTAATGCAAGATCTTGAAATCTTCGAAGCGGTCTTTCGGAGCGGTATAATTCAAATCCAGCTTTTCAATCGACGCGGGTCTAGACTCATGCTTTAGCTTATGCAAAAGCCTATCCAAAGCTTCTTTGCTCCCCTGAACTTTGATCTCTACAGAGCCATCTGGCAAATTTCTGACTATCCCCTTTAAACCTAGCTGTAGCGCATAATGACGTGTTGTCGCTCTAAATCCAACCCCTTGCACCCGACCATGAACAATCGCATGCAACTCCAGATGGTTCTCAACATTCATCTTCGCAGGATTCTCCTTCAACGTCTCCTTCACGCATTTCTCCAAATGGGAAATTTAAAATTAAATCACGCACCATTCCTACATTATCAGCTCGGCTAATTTTTTCCCGAAATTCTCGTGTGCCTGATGATTTTTTTAAATACCAACATCCAACTCTTCTCATATCGATGCAACACCTCCGGTCGCTATGATAATTCAAAGTATATTCAAAATGTTGCAGCAAAGCCCGACGACAATCCTCTATCGTTCTTTTTTTAGGTTCTTCACCAGATAAATATTGAATAATGTCTTCACAAATCCACGGCTGCCCCATCGTTCCACGAGCAACCAGTACCGCATCGCATCCTGTATGCTTAAACATCCGTTCAGCTGCATCAGGAGTAATAACATCTCCATTAGCGATCACTTTAATATCCTTCGCAACCTCTTTGCAAGCTTTAATCCTATCCCAATTCGCCGGCCCTCGATATCCTTGAGATCTCGTCCTTCCATGAATACAGATCGCTGATGCCCCGGCTTGTTCTGCTATTTGGGTGATTTCCATCGCATTAATATGCTCTTCATCCCACCCTGTCCGTATTTTAACCGTTACAGGAATATCAACAGCCGCCACCATATTCGCAATCACATCACCGATCAATTTGGGGTTTTTCAACATTCCAGAACCGCTTCCATCTTTCGTGACTTTATCCACAGGGCATCCACAATTTAAATCCACAACATCAAACCCCAAATCTTGAATAATCCGCGCGGCTTGCCCAGCAATCTCAGGCTTACTGCCACAAATTTGCCCTCCAATTGGATGCATCGAAGGATCATAGTCAAGAATGTGGAATGTCCCTTGATCATTGCGAATCAAGGCATCCATTTTTACCATTTCTGGATACATCAAGCCGGGACGATAAAGCGCCGACATCTTCCTGAAAGGAAAATCGGAACAACCCGCCAAAGGAGCATAAAAGATATTGCTTGGCAAACTTATCTTGCCTAGCGAAAAAGGTTTTTTAAGTAAATTCATCGGAAAAGCGCGATTACCGCAAATTTAAAGACTTGTTCTAGGAATCCTAAACATAAAAACGCGAAGATTGGACTAATGTCAATCATTCCCAAGGGGGGAATGATTTTCCGAAACATATTTAAGTATGGGTCGGTATAAAAACTCACAAATTGCATCCAGCGAGTTCCTTGTAACTCCGGTAACCATGAGCCCAGAATCCTCACGAATAACATTGCCATATAAACAGTAAAAATGAGGTCGATAAATTTAATCATGAAGCCATAATAAACCACCCACCCAATTTTCTACTATCCTTGACCTCGACTTTGTACAATTTTTGCCGTCGTCTTCGGAGAGAAGCTTCCCGCAGTTAGATAAATTTACGCTGCAGTTTGCTTCTCTCTCGAAGCCGAAGGCAAAAATTGTACAAAATCGAGTTGACTGTTTGAACTAAAAAACTGGGGGGAATTCGGCTCATCTGTTATACTTTCGATGTATTATTTAAGTAGCAGATATGAGCATACATCCTTCAGATACAGAAACCTTAGGGATAGATAAAGACGGTTCGTTTTTACGCGCAGCCTATCTTATTCAAAAAAAAGGGATTCCCCATCTAGAGAAGCTTTACGTCATCAAGATTCCTGCTGTTCAAGCGAATGGAGAATCTTCAAATCCCCTATACAACACGGATGAAGGAAAACAGATCAAGTCCCTCCTCGACTCCAAGTTATCCCTCTGTACCATGCCGACTAACAAGATTCTAACACGTCGCCTCATCATCAAGCTCGTTAAAGACAAAGATGTAGAAGCCGCTTTCCCCTTTCAAGCTGAACCCCTCCTTCCATTCCCTATCCAAGATGCGGTCCTCGATAAAATCACCGTTTCCAAAGCGGATGGGACTACTACCTTGACTCTTCAAGCCGTTAAGCGAGATCACCTCAAAGAGGCCCTCGAACACTGGAACCAATGGGACATCCATCCTGAAACCATTTCATCAGTTCCGTCCGCCTTAGCCGCCTTTGTCAACACCTTCACTGTACCCGGAATCACTGTCTTTGCCATCCACATCGGTTGTACACACACTACTTGCGCCCTCATCAAAGAAGGAAAACTTATTTCTGCCTACGGCAACGATTTTGGCACCGACTACCTTCTCGAAGCCTATGCCATAGACCTCAAACAACCTTCCGAAACTCTACGTACCGCATTTACTGCGCTCGATTTCGCCCAAATTGACCATCAAACTCTTCCAGAACTTTCTGAAGCCATCCAAAAGTTAGGGCAAGAAATTAGCCGGATGGTTTTTGGAATGAAAAAGGAAACAAAGCTTAAAGATGAATTTCGCCTTGTCTCAACTGGCGAAGGGGGCGCTCTGCGTAACCTACCCTCCGTACTCCTAAACGGACTAGAAATACCGGTTATCCTTCCCGAACCCACAGAGGATATCCAAACCAGTGTAGAGGACCTCCAACGTTTTGCTATTCCTCTAGGCTTAGCCTTGAGCGGCTTTCCCAAATACCAAGATCAAATTAACTTCAGGCAAGATGAATTCGCCTACCCAACTCCTTGGAAACGATTCACAAAACCCCTTGCCATCTATGCTTGCGTATGCTTGATGTTCGCTTTTGCTTTCTACATCTTCGGTCAAACCTATCTTAGCTACCGGCTCGATCAAGCCAAAAGCGAATACATGAATATGCTCACCTTGTTGCATAAACCCTATCAAAGTTTTGAAGCGGAATATGAAGCCAAAAATAAAATCGTCCGCCCTAATGATGAAGAAGGTGTTCTCCCCATTGAATCCTTTAACAAGGAAGATCTCCAGCATAGAATCGGATTTCTCGAAAAGCAAATCCAGGCTATGCCTGATACCTACTCTCTTTATCCCAACGTACCCTTAGTGAGCGACGTCCTTGCTTGGCTCAGCAACCATCCCACCGTCGTTTGTGCACAAGGAGATGCAGAAGGGGGAAATCCCAACACTTGCAACGCCCTTCAAATCGAAAGTTTCACATATACCCTAGTCAAAAGGCCTGAGCAAACGAAAAAAACTGAAAAATACCAAGTGAAAGTTGATCTTGAATTCACAGCCCCTACCCCAAAAATGGCGCGTGAGTTTCATGATGCTTTGATAGCCCCTAACGATATGGTTGACCCTAAAGCTGAAGTCAAATGGAGTTCCAATCGTGGCAAATATAGAGCATCCTTCTATTTAAAGGATAAACCCCTCATCCCCGCCACATTCAAAAGAGAACCATCATGAACAGCAAAATCCCTCAGAAACGGATGCTCCTCTATATCCTGGCGGCCGGCTTGATTCCATTTCTATGTGTGCTTGTCGGCTTAGTGGCCAGTTTGAGCGAAATGGATGAAGTGCAAAACTCTCTGCAAGGAGTCCAGGCTGTAGCCCTAGGACGAGAAAAGAAACAGGCCTTGAACAATATGGTACGTAGTCACTTTCGTGACGCAGATCATTTTTACATCGATAAACAGCTCGAAACCATCACTCTTCTCGAGCCTGAAATCGATGCTCTTCAAAAAATTCTTGAACACAAAAACGCTGCTGAAGATGAACAAATCAAAAAACGACTGGAACAACTGACAAGCGCTAATTCCATGTCTTTCTCTGAAGGTGTGGTGCAAACTTATCCCGACTTTCAAGAGACCACCGAAACTCTTGTGCATCCAGTTGAAATCAATACTTCCGATTTGCAAAATGTTTTAGCCAAGGTCGAAGGGATCGATATCGGCACCTACACTCCAGGCCCTAACCGTCCTCAGCTTATCGTCCTCGACCTCAAGTTGGAACGGAAAAAAAGTATCGATAAAAATGAAGTCTACCAGTTAAACATGAAGCTCTTGAAACGGGAATTCCTATGACACATCTCCGCGTCTTGTGCATATTTCTACTTTTATCGATAACTCTCGGTGTCAGCTGTAACCGTTCTACATCAGAAGACCGCCCTCCCCTCCTCACAACCGTCAATCTGATCGACCGCAACGGGATGAGCGAAACTATCAGCACAGTAGACCGAATTAAGCAGTATCAAAATGTCGATTTTCTTGAGCCTCAGCCCTACCAAAAAGTCCTGCGGGTTTATTCACGCGATGCAGAAGGTAATATTGGTGCCATTATCACTACCTATCACCCTAATGGACAAGTCAAACAATACCTTGATATTCTTAATAATCGAGCCTTCGGTTTTTACCGGGAATGGTTTCCCACAGGGACTCTCAAAATCGAAACCCAGGTGATTGGGGGCTCTCCAGACATTAACCCTAGTGCTGAACGTGCATGGCTTTTCGATGGTACCAGCCATGTTTGGGATGAATGCGGGAAATTACAGGCAGAAATTGTGTACTGCAAAGGAGAGCTTGAAGGCACTTCTGTCTATTACCACCCCAATGGAGCCATCTGGAAAAAGGAATCCTATAAAAACAACGAACTCGATGGCTCAGTTCAAGTTTTTCTTGAATCAGGCCCTCTCTTCCAAGAAACAAACTACATCCAAGGGAGCAAATGCGGCAGCTCCTATCGGTATTGGGACACTGATAAACTTGCCGCCGATGAAGAATATGTCAATGGACTTTTAACCGAAGCAAAATACTATGACCTAAATGGCAAGTTGGTCGCCAAAATCCAGGAAGGCTGCGGCTACCGTGCTATCTTCGGGAAAGAATCCCTCGTTGAACTCCAGCAATACTATGGAGGTAAACAGGAAGGGGAAGTCAAAGTGTTGAATAAAAAAGGACAACTCCTCCGCCTCTATCATTTTAAAGACGATTTTAAAAACGGGGAAGAGATCGAATATAGAGAAACCAGTTACGGCAATTCCACACCTCAACCAAAACTCCTTGTCACCTGGTCCAAAGGGATCATTCAAGGCCCTGTCAAAACTTGGTACGACAATGGACGCCTCGAAAGCCAGCGGGAAATGAGTGAAAATTTAAAAAATGGGATGCTTACTGCATGGTATAGGGATGGAAGCCTCATGATGATCGAAGAATATGATCATGACAAACTTGTCAAAGGGGAATACTACCCACGCGGCGAAAAATATCCCATCAGCCAAGTTGCAAACGGCAGAGGGACCGCCACTGTCTATGATTCCGAAGGTGCTTTTGTCCGCAAAACCAACTACCATCAGGGCAAACCTGTAGAGTAAAATAACAATAGGAGTATTCACATGGCTCAAACTAGCGACGCAGACCGGAAAAAAGCTCTAGACTTAGCGGTCAGCCACATCAAAAAACAGTTCGGAGAAGGCGCCATCATGACTCTTGGCAAACACTCCTCCGAAAACGAAATCAGCATTGTCAAAACAGGTTCTCTCACCCTAGACGCTGCTTTAGGGATCGGTGGTGTTCCACGTGGACGTATCGTCGAAATCTATGGTCCTGAATCTTCAGGGAAATCCACTCTCGCCCTTCATATCGTTGCCAGCGCCCAAAAGAATGGAGGGGTCGCCGTCTATATCGATGCTGAACACGCTCTCGATCCTACCTATGCCGTCAAAATCGGCGTCAATGTCAATGATCTGCTCATCTGCCAACCCGACTGTGGGGAAGAAGCTCTCAATATTGCTGAAACCCTTGCACGTTCCAATGCTATTGATGTTATCATCATCGACTCCGTAGCCGCCCTAGTCCCCAAATCTGAGCTTGAAGGAGAAATTGGAGATAACTTCATGGGGCTTCAAGCTCGTATGATGTCCCAAGCTCTGCGTAAACTAACTGCATCCCTCTCCAAAAGTAACACTTGCGCTGTCTTTATCAACCAGATTCGTGAAAAGATCGGGGTCGTTTATGGCAATCCGGAAACCACCACGGGAGGACGCGCCCTCAAATTCTTCTCCTCCATGCGTCTTGAAATTCGCCGCGTAACCGGCATCAAGGATGGCTCCGGAAACGAAAGCGGCAACCGGGTTAAAGTCAAAGTTGTTAAAAATAAACTTGCCCCTCCATTCCAAGTCGCTGAATTCGATATCATGTTTAATGAAGGGATCTCCCGCACGGGTACAGCTATCGATTTAGGGACAGAGTTGAATCTACTCGATAAAAAAGGGACTTGGTTCAGCTACAAAGGACAACGACTTGGTCAAGGTCGCGAAGCTGTACGTGAGATTTTGAAGAAAGATCCAAAAATGTTAGAAGAATTAGAAAACTTGATTAGCCAGCACATCAAAGAAAAACGACCCACGATCAAAGCCGCTGCAGAAGCCGCCGAAGAGCTCGTAGAGGCCTAACGAAAAAAGGCACAAGGAAAATCTTTCTTTGTGCCTTTTAATTTTTCATTTCATTCGCGATTTTTACTTTTGTCATCGGTCCACATGCAATCAGTCGTGCTGCAGCTCTTCTAAAGACCTCAGCTCTCGAGCGATTAATTAACCTGTTTTCTGTCAAAATCCCGTTGCTGAACAACATTGCATAGATATATTCTACATGAGCAGTTGAAAGTTTCCCATATTCCTTCAATAAATGCTTTATGTACAACAAAGTATATAATGAAGGCCCTCGATCCACAGTAGCTCTACACCCAATCGCAACGAAATCAAAACCATAGTCTCCAATCAAATCATCCACAATTTCCATATTCACGAGTTCATTAAGATCTTCTCTGTCTTTATCAATCAAATTCTTTTGACCTTTAAAATAATGGTAATGCGCATTATCAATGATTAGTTGAACCTTTGATTTAAATGCACCAAGATCCAATTTAGGTGACCATCTGTTAGATCCATTCTGCTTTACATGATCGCCTAGAAACTTCCTATATTCCTTATCATCTTTCACAAAGGCATCTGAGACATCATCAATATAATCCTTTAACACCCGTATCGCATCAGAATTTCTATCTAACGAAATAACGGTTATATTCGTTAAATCATATTCGGTTTCTAACTCATGCAAAGCATTGCTTAAAGGCACCTCATCATCATCTCCTTTTGCTACCATTAAATTTACATAGAGAAATGATTTTCCTTGCCTTTGCTGCACTCTTAAAAAATGAATAAGTTCCGAAATAATTTGTGGCTTATTGTTGCATATACTCGCAATAGTTGGATTAGACATTCTGATAAATTGTGTCGTCTTCCCTTCTTTTCCTAAATAATCATAATGCCAAAGATTATATATTAGGCTTCCACGACTATGCAAATCGCTGCCCGGTGTTTTGCGGCTACCCTTAAGGCAAACCACTTTTGTTAATTGATTCCAAACTTTCCCAAAAGATCTCGTTAATCCATTTGAAATCAACGAATCCAATTCAGGCAGGTAACGTTTTATCGTAGATTGTAATTCATCTTTAATCTTTGCTTTTTCAAAAATCCAGCACGTTATTTCCTCGATCAATAGAATCGCTTGATCTTTATATTCACCGGCTGGTGTACTATCCTTCAATCCTAAGATCGATCTTAATCCTGTCACCATTGTCCTGTGGAGTTCCCGAAAATCATCAGCCTTTTCTAAATCAAGATCGTAAATTTGAGTGACTAAACGGTATACCGCTTCTTTAAAAATATCATCCCCCTCGGGAGGAACAAGAATTATCCTGAACTGACCTTTAATGCTTTGAAAGTAGGCTTTCATTTTTGTTCTATATTCTTTATAGACTCCATTCTGAAATAAATTCTCATAGCAACTAGGCAATGAAACCCTACTTATCCGTGGCTTTCCACTAATGACTTCTATTTCTTGGGAGCATTGTTTCACAAGCCCATGCATGAAGTCATAAAAATCAAAGGCTATATTTTGACCATCAAAAGGACCAGCTGGTAGGGGTATTTCTACATCAGCTTTAAAAGCTATCCGGCAAAAGACTTGATTAACATCCTGAATGGGTATTTTAATTTTGCTTCTTTGCCTACTCACAGCACATTTGCCATTTATCCTACTCGTATGGACAAAGACAGCATTTAACTCTTTCTGTCCCGCTTCCCTTAACATATCCACGATTGAATTAAACAGGTTTATTAGATCGTGCTTCCCATTTAGGATTCCCAAAATCTGGTCATGGTTGAAGACTTGTTCATCCTGGAAGTTAAAACCAACCATTTTATAGGAAATAGGGACGATATCTGAACTCATTGAGTCGCCAGAAGGGTCTGAGAAATCATCATTTCTGCTGCTTTTGAGAACCCAATAATCCTCTCATTATGAGGCAAACGATTATCGTTGATAATTGCGTGAATAAAGAATAAAAATAGGATCTCCCTGATCACGTTCTCATCAAATTTAACCCCTTTCTCAATAAGATCTCTGATATAAAGCAGAGTAAAGAAAGAGGGGCCCCTATCAATTGAAGCTCTACAAGCAATTGTCATGAACTTAAAGGGATTATCTTTAAGATAACTATAGAAAACTTCTACAAGAGCTAAATCATTGAAAATGGCCCTCTCATTATTTTCTAATGTCTCACAATTGTTAAAGTACTTGCAATGCAGTTTGTCGAGAAGTTCCAAAAATTTAATCTTAGTTTCTTCCAATTCCTTCCCTTGTAATGGTTCTGGAAATAAGACAAAGGGGGATTCAGTTATAAGAGACCCAGTGCATAGGCGATCGACTAAGAATTGTTTATAGAGTTCAAGCTCATGTAAGTGATTGTATATCGTGGCTATATATTTGCCTGCCGCCATGGCATAATCTGAGCTACGGTCAAATGTCATTACCTTACACTCTTTAACCTTATTCAAGGTATGTAAACAGCTGGTCAGTGGTTTTTCGGGTTCGCTTGTTTTCATCATATTTCCATAAAAGAATCGACCTACCAGTTCTGCAAAGTTTTTAAACTCGGGCAAAAGTGAAACATTATTGATCACCGAAACCTGGTTCGACATGCGAATAAACGGGATTTCTCTAATTGTAAACATCTTTGTGATCAAATTCCCGTCCATATGCAGATCGGTGCAATCGCCAATTACTGAATTAACACGATTTAGCCGACTTTCAAGCATTTCCTTCGTCTTGTTGAAAGAATTGAAAAAATTTGAATCTGTCAACTTCTCTAAATCAGGTAAAATAGATTTAAACTTCTCACGCCACAACTTTAAAAGCTCATCATTGGTATAAATCCAAAGATTAATCTCATCGACAAAATTAAAAACTTGCTGCTCAAATTCACCTTTCAAATGATCTTTAGAAGAAATGAGTCCGCGCAAAGCTAAAAGAAATCTGAAGTGGGAATTTCTAAAATCCTTACTATCATCTGGATTAAAATTAAAGATCTGCTCGAGTAATGCCTGAGTATCTTCTAAAAAAGGTGTTCCTGAAAACTTTTCCCCATTAAATATTAAAGTATATTTAGACGTTAATGTTAGCGCAAATTCCTTCATTTTTAAGCGATAGGTTCCATAAATCTGTTTAGAAAAATTTTCCTCACTAGTTGGAACGCTCGCCATTTGAACATCAATCCTTGGACAAATAAATCGCAAGGTTAGCGCAAAATGACAAACACTCTGCATGAGTTTTAAACTAGCATTTGGCTTAGCGCCGTTAAACGGATTAGAAACAGTATGTTCAAATTCGAGTGTTTGAAAAAAGTTAAGAGCTACGTTTGTTGTAGCGGTGATTATTCCTCCATTAACGTCAAATATAGTTTGACGAATATTGGGATTAAAACGAACAGAAATTCTACTATAATTACAGCTCTGAAGCTCTGAAATAACATTCTGAAACATCTCGGTTAAAATAGTGCTTCTATTAACGCAACTTAAAACGGCCGCATGATTTAGCACTTCAGAAGCATCATTCCAACATCCAACTTTATAAATAGTCAT
Organism: Parachlamydiales bacterium; assembly: GCA_963709145.1. GTDB lineage: Bacteria > Chlamydiota > Chlamydiia > Chlamydiales > Parachlamydiaceae > JBDHQB01. The sequence continues at coordinate 6,118 of CAVPVT010000014.1, read as the reverse complement.
AGTTCATCTCATAAAAACAAAAAATTATACCCCATTTTAGAATTAAAATCAATTAAACGACAGAATTAATTACGACTCTACATTGTACGATTTTTGCCATCGTCTAAGGGATTAAATATACCCCTTTCAAGAAATTTATTTACGTTGTAGTTTGCTTCTCTCTCGAAGCCGATGGCAAAAATTGTATAATGTCGAGTAACGAAATATCCTTTCAGATACCTTCATAGAATGTGTATTTTTGACAGAATCCTTTGCATTTCTCGACAGGATATTTTTCTCCCCAGTTTAGACAACTTATCTTGAGCTGCAACCAACGGATCAATCCCTAAGGAATGGGATAAATGTAGTAGAACAAGGAAAATGTCTCCAATCTCATCCTTGACTTCATTCTTCAAGCCCAATTCTTTCGTCATATTTACATCCCTACCGTTTTCAAACGAGCCTCTGCAATTGTCTCTATCACTGGATCGTCCCCCAATCTCTGCGTTTCATCCGCCACAAAGAAATATTTAATCTCTCCTTTTGCAACCCTAATTTGAGCCACATAAGGAGGCCTTGGTCGATCTACATTTTCATCCCAAAAAGCTAATTTTATCCCAATTTTAGTCTCATTGAACAGAGGATCACCGTTTGTTTCTGTGTAAACCTGATAAGTCTTCATAAAATTTGGATTGTCTACTGTCAATTGCTTGTAGTTGTCAAAAACACTTAAAATTTCGACCCTAGCTTCATCCAAAGTCAATTGTTTATGATCTACCAGATTAATTGCCCAAATCATCCCATCACCCTTAGAGATTGAAGATTCTACATCTAAAAGCGAGCCAAGGCCCCAACCGATATATTCTAAATCTGTGTCCCGAGCCACCAATTTTCCATTTGCTTGGACTAACTCCACCACCCTGTTTTCTGCAATTTTCCTCATAGGCAAAGTTTGACACTGGATCAAAACCAACCCCACAACGAATAGATATATAAACTTCATTGCTCGTAGGATCAACACGTAAAACCCCTCATCAATTCGACTAGACCTAACAGCTCTTCCGATTTCATGGATAACTTTTGAAGAACCTCTTGGAACTTTCTCACTTCTTCATTAAGCATATGCTTAGCTTTTTCACATCCATGGGATAAGGCGATATTGATTGAGTCCTTATCTTGATGAATATCTTGCAAATCATCTGCTATTTGGAATGCCATTCCAAAATGAGCCGCGGCTTTTTTCACCAAGGAAATTTTATCGGGCTTCCCCCCCCCAAAAAGCCATCCCAGAACAAACGCAATTTCAAACAAAGTCGCCGTCTTCTTTCGAAGGATTTCACGCACCTCATTGAGATCCCTTCGTTCTGAATTCAAATCCCAATATTGCCCTCCAACAGCGCCGTGAATTCCAATGTTAGCTGAAACACTCTCTAGCGCCAAAATCCCTAAAGATGCGCTGTCAGCGACCCCTTGTGCTTCTAACACCCTCACATTGCGAGTCAAACTTGCAAACCCTTCTGAAATTAACACATAACTTGCCAACAGTGCTGTTGCTTCTCCATAGACTTTATGAACACTCGGTTTATCCCGCCGCTCATCATCATCATCCATACAAGGAAGATCATCCGCGATGAGTGAGGCCGTATGAAAGCATTCAATTGCCATTGCAGCATCAGTCACGTCACGATCCGGATTTATCGCTTTGCCAATCATTAAAACCAGGGCCGGTCTAAAACGCTTCCCCCCATTGGTCAAAGCATATGCGCAAGCCTCTTTTAATGGAGTAGAAGCCCCCAACAAACCGATTAATTGCTGAAGCTTTACCTCAATCTTAGAACGGTAAGGCCGCATCAATTCAATTAAATTATTTTGTATGACTTGCATGGTGTTTATGATTTAAAAAACTCAAGAGGAAATAATAAAACAAATGGATTTTCAGTAAAATAACTTAATCTCGACTTGTACGATTTTTGACATCGTCTTCGGAGATAAACCAGCTAAATAAATTTCTTATAAGATGTTCAAGGTCTTCGGTGTAGCGATATCAATAAATTCGTATCACTTCGCACTGTACAGTCTGCTTGGATCACGCCTCCCAAATTCGTAGCAGGATAACAGTACACATTTTTACCCATGACTGTTCCTGGATTGGTCACTACATTGCAACCCGTTTGACATCCATCCCCCATGATGGCTCCAAATTTGCGTAAACCCGTTTGGATCTGCCCTTCATCCAAAGCTAAAGACACCGGCTTATTATCTAAACGCAAATTGGCACACTTTGTGCCAGCGCCAAGATTCACACCCTTTCCGAGAATACAATCTCCAATATACGCAAAGTGGGCTGCATGACAATTGTTCATAAGTACTGAATTTTTGATCTCAGTATCATGGCCAACGACACTATGATTGCCAACAATCACATCGCCTCGAAGATAAGCTCCGTGTCTAATCGTTGCGTAATCCTCAATAATGCAAGGCCCTCGAATATACGCCGTTGGCTCAAGAACTACCCCTTTCCCGATCGATATAAGCTCTTTGTTGACAAGATAAACACCATCGGGGATCTCAGACTCGATTTTCCCCAACTTATAGGATTTAATGTAAGGAGAAATCCGGGCTAAGGCATCCCAAACATAATTGCAACCATTAAATAAGACGGCATGTTTGAACTCAGAGGTATCAAAAAAGTCTGTATAGGCAAAACGAGCCATAGGCCACCTTCGATAGAAAGGCTCTTTTTTAGAGGGAAACGATTAAACTTTCAACACCGATTATTAAAGAAAAGAAATGATCTATATCTTTTATCTTCCTCAATAGGCTTTGTGGAATTGTTCATAACTCTTTCGACAGTCAAGGGGAATTTTATTTGTTTAATCTTTGTTAATAGAGTGGCTATAAAGTCAAACTTATAAACACCCTCTTCAATTAGACACAATCGATGAACAAGGTCATCAACGAAAAGTGGTAGTTTTTCAACAACGGTATCAAAACATTTTTATCCACACCTCAATAAGAAGATGAATATAGATATAGCTTATTTCTTCTTACTCTAGTTCTGTGGAAAAGTTTACAACCCCTTTTTTTCTCCTGCATTAAGCTCTGTTCGTATCCTGTCAACTCACTGTCTACAACCCTGCACTTATTCACAAAGCCTTAAATCATCATCATCTTGTCAACAACGTTATGTACACAAAAAACACGGTTTTCAGACGAACGACAATTTTTAAAACCAGCTAGCTTCATACAAGAGAAGAATCCCTCTTTAAAATTGGTCTACTCAGGCTATGAGCGCTTGAATTTTTGCCATTTTTTAGATATAATGTTCTGACGTATAAAATACAGGTCTCCAATGAACATTATCCCTTCGATATCTCCAACGGTGTCCGATCCTGAATTTTCAAGATTTCCTAGCTTAGAAGTTGATAGGCAAAAGAAAATAAAAAAGGATAAACTCTATTTAACGAATGTTTGGAGTGTGAATAACAAAATAAAACCTCATGAGATGTATTCTATTAATAGAATTGAAGTACAACAAAGTCTGCGAGGAAGAGTCATGCTCGACATTTTTCTTAAAGAATTGGCTTGCGAGCAAATGCAAAAAGTGTTTTCAGGAAGAACGAATGCTGTTTTTTTCCATGATCACAAGGATAATTTGTGCAAATTGCAGTTAAGAGATCCTATAGACATTAAAGTTTTGTTTACTCGTATAAAAGAACATCATGTAATTCGGGAAAACACAAAAGCTGAAATGCGATCCTTGTTAGCAAAACTTTAGTATTCCAATTGCATAAATTGTGAGGTTAAAAGGAGAGATTCACATCTTTTACACATATTTTCCTTTTAATATTTAACGCCGTTTGACAAATAATTGAGTGCTATAAATTTTACCCTCCTTACTGATCGCCACCCCGATTCCAGTTTCTTCATAATTACCTAAGATTTTTTGCGATGTCCTTTGCTATTCATCCATCCTTTAACGGCGGTCTGGATAGGGTCTTTGCAATTGTAAGAATAGGCCACGTTTTCTGCGAACGAAGATGAGATTCCCGATTTTCAGCATCCTCTCAGCCTATCGTCAAAGCCATCATGACCGAAAGGAATAGTTCTTCTGCCATATTTTGACTATGCTCCCTGGCACAGTCACATAACTTCCCCCAATTCTTCAACTGTTTTAGACCACGATTTTCGCGGATTTGATTGACTTCGAACAGTATGCTATTTTCTATCTGTGCGCAAGTCTGCGCGGCATCAGAATAGTTCAAAAACAAAATACTCATTGTTAGACATAGCCAAAACCAATAACGAAGCATAAATCCCTCTTTTTAATAAACTTAGTCATCGCATCCTAATCAATTCTATCCTCCTATTTATAGGATTTGTTGAGAAACTCTTTTTCTGGCATTCTATTAATCTAATTTTAACAACGATAACATGCTATGTCCCTTTCAACTGCCCTGCTCTGTTTTATTGCCTGCCACGGAGGATCAGGCGATCACCTCGTCGCACTTGCGGAAGGTTTAAATAAAGACAACGAGCCGGTCAAAATCTACGCCACCGGACTTGCCTTAAAAAAGTTTCAGGAACGCGGGTTTGAAGTCGCATTTCAGTTCTCAATTGATAATCTTTCCACGGCTGAAGCCGATGCTCTAGCTGTACACATAGCTAAAGAGTGTTCAACAGCCTCCATTGTTATTACTGATGTAGGCAGCGCTTTCGATCTCAAAGTGCAAGAAGCTCTTGCAGAATATGCACCTAAAGCCAACCGCTTTGCCTATTACGATAATCCTGAATCCTATGTACCTGGGGGATACTCAGCGATAGCAACTCAGGTCATGATGGCTGCACAAGGCATTCTCTTTGCGAATTCAAATCTTGCCTCCTCGCCCCTTTTTCAAGATCCTGATAAAGAGATCGATTTAGGGTGTAGGAAAAAAATTGGGATCGGTTATTACCCTCTTAGCCAAGCTGACAAGATCGCTGAAAGACGCAGAACTGATAAAACCGCTATGAGACAACAAATCTTACTCAAACAAGGCTTGATCGATTGTAATCAAACCATTCTTGTCTATTTTGGTGGAAATAATGAAGAATATTTTGACAAAGCATTCCCCGCTTTTCTTAATCTGTTGGAACAAGCTATACATCTGACCAATTTATCTAATTACGTGATCATGCTCCAGCAACACCCCGCCGCTAAAAGCAAAAACCTGGACGCAAAATTGCTTAATAACTGGAGAGAGAATCTACAAGAATATGTATCTGTTCCCAAAATCATCCTATCTGATTGCAGTTCCGATGACGCACAGGTGATTGCAGATGCTGCTCTCTACTACCAGACTAGTATGAGCCCACAATTTATTTTGGCGGGAATTCCCACACTGCAAATCGGTCATGAACCGTATCTCGACATTTTGGTGAAAAATCGAATCAGCCCTTCCGTGACAACCTTAGAACAGCTCATTGAAGAGCTTTCGAATCTACCCAACCGTCAAAGGACCACCCAAAGAGAACGCATCCTTGATGCATTAGGATACAAAACCAACTGGTATGAAATCCTGCCCAGTCTACTAAAATCAAGATCCAACAATTGTCCAGAAGAAAGCTATGACAGAATCAAATAAGAATACTATTCAAGACAATAATATAAATGAAGTTTTGAGTTATCTTTTGAATTGTATTAAAGAGATTTTGGATAAAAATTTAATCGGTTTATATCTATTTGGTTCTTTGACTTACGGTGACTTTAATCCGGACAACAGTGATATTGACTTAGTCGCGATTGTAGATAAACCAATGAATCACTATGAACTTGAGCAAATTAAACAGCTCCATAAACAAACAAGAGAGCTTTACGAAAAATGGGGCCATAGATTGGAATGTTCTTATTTACCATTGAATCTGCTTAAAAGTATCTTACCGCCAAAAGAACCTCGTCCATATTATGGCAACGGAGTGTTTTATGACGAAGCATCTTATGGAAATGAATGGATAATCAATAACTACTTGTTATATCAACATAGCGTTTCGCTTATCGGTTCTGATTTTAAAAAATTAATTCTGCCTATCGACATTATTGAAGTTCAAAAAGCATGTATACGCGATTTATTTCAGGAGTGGGAGCCAAAAGAAACGCCCG
>CAVPVT010000013.1:0-13094 GCA_963709145.1 Parachlamydiales bacterium | reverse complement strand
CCGGTTTCTTTCTACGTGCTAACGCTTCATCAAAGCGATCTCTTTGCTGGCAAAATGCACGCTATTTTATATCGAGCATGGAAAGGAAGAATTAAAGGCCGCGATTGGTATGACCTGATCTGGTATATTCAAAACAAGATTCCTTTAAATATACAGTATTTAGTGGGCTGCTTGCGACAGGCGGGAAATCTATCACCCCATGAGTCGATAGATCGAAAACGCCTTCTGGAAATGCTTGATTCAAAAATTCAAGCGGTCGATTGGGATAGTGCCAAGGCGGACATACGCGCTTTTATAGCTGATCCTAAGAGTCTCGAGGTTTGGTCTTCTCAATTTTTTTCAACTTTGATTCATCATCTCTTGGTGGAGTAAGAAACCCATCCCAACTCATTCAAGTAGATTCTGCATTATGTATGACTTCAATTTTTTTAAGAAAAGCGCAGATACGAATCTGATTAATAATTTCTTAACGAATAATTTTGGTATATCACTCCCGTTATTACGCCCGCAAATTCCGCGCCACGTGAGAAGCTTGTTTCCGGCTGTAACTCATCATGCGTTGAGTTGCCAAAATGCATAATATCACTCCTACCGCCATCACACTAGAAGCATTTAAGACCTGATAGATAATACTTCCTGCAGCAGGGATAACACTTCCTCTTAACCCTACTGTTAATACGTTAACTGAACTATAGACTGAACTATCTTTGTCTTTCGAGAAGACAGGACCAGATAAGTTCCAGCTCATTTCACTGCCACCCTGCATAATTCCAAACATTAAATATCCTACATAGAGCCAAACAAGGTTCCATTGCGCTAAAAAAAGACTAATTGGAAAAAGCGTGCAAAATAGCGTCACAAAGCCGCTAAACCGGAAAATATCGATACGGCTAAATAAACGGGTCCAAACAGGTGATGAAATCACAAATCCGGTGCTTTTACAAAGCGCTAAAGCAAAGGCTAATTCCGTATAGGACAATTTAAGAACATCCATGAAATATTCAGGTAAAGTCGTCTGCATCACCATCACACCAGCACCGCCAAGCATAAATCCGACTTGAAATCGTGCAAAATCGGGATTATCACGTAAGAGCTTCCAAGCATTAGTCCATGGGGTTTTCCACGATACATAGGGTGTCGATTCTTGAGAGGGTGGTTTAACATCGAGCGGGAAGTGGTACAAAGCTATCGTCGAGATTAGCCCAATGATTGCAGAACCAAAGAAAACCCACCGCCAAGCTTGATTGTAGTCGTCAAGCATCCAGCCAAAAAAAAGAGGCAATAAGGCTATTCCGATGTAATCAATCGCAGAACCATAGGCAAAGACTTTCTCTCGAGAAACTCCAGGAATATTAAGTTTTAAAACCTCCATCCAAGCGGGTATGACTCCTCGGTATAAGGTCATATAGCAACCAAAGGAGAACACAAAAAACCAGGGGTTTTCAACAAATGGATAAAACAGAAAGGGCAAATACCTGAGAATATTCCCCCAAACAAGATTCATGCGCAGGCGGTCTGGACGTTGATATATCGATGCACTCCAATACAAAGATATCAGCGAGACAGCGGGCTTCAAACAAATCATCAGGGTGATTTGCAGCTGTGTGGCATGTAAATCGCGATAAACAATGAAAGGCAGCATGTTGAAGATTGCCCAGAAAGGGATCTGCAACACTCGCGAAGCCATAAATGCAAAGCGGGTCTTTAAATGGTGCTCATCATTCATATGTCTGCATCATAACAGAATTTAGATTTTAAGATTATGTTGCTTTTGAATATGCAATATTAAGCCTTCGCAAGCATCTTCTAACATGTCTAAGACCTCTTCAAAAGCGCCGTAACCATTGTAATAAGGATCGGGTACTTCTTTTCCTTGAAATGCAGGACTAAAAGCAGTCATTAAATGAATTTTCGCTTTATGTTCAGGAGTGTGTGTAATACGGAGCAATTCATTCAAAACTTCATGGTCAGAAGCTAAAATATAATCGAAGGCGTCTAAGTGACTATGGTTGAATTGTTTTGCTCTTCCTACCAGAGACAATCCCCTGGTTTGTGCAGCGGTCCTCATGCGGGAATCTGCCTGCTGTCCTACATGCCATGCCCCTAAACCACTGCTATCAATCTCTAGATGCGGGGAAAGCCCCCCTTCTTCAGCCATGTGGCGCAGTGTTGCCTCGGCTGCTGGTGACCTGCAAATATTTCCCAAACAGACAAACATTACTTTTATCATGGAAATTTACTCCACATCAGCTGCGCATCTAAATCCATACGTGCCATTCACCGTCCCTGGATTATTTCTATGTCGATGGGAGCAGCGTAAATCTTCTTTCAAACTTTTCCAGCAACCGCCCCTGAGCACCCTGTAAACTCCCTGTATAGGTCCTTCCGGATTCTCCGGCTCAACTACCGATGTTTCATAGTAATTATAGCCGTACCAGTCTTGACACCATTCATAGACATTTCCAGCCATATCATAGAGGCCATAACCATTTGGAGCATAGCTCATGACGGGTGTTGTATCGGAACTAAAATAATTGGCCTGGCTTTTTTCGATGTCATGTCCTGTCGGATACAAGGTATTTTCCACTCCTCCTGAAGAAGCAATTTCCCATTCCGCTTCTGTTGGCAAACGTTTACCAACCCAGCGTGCATAAGCGATCGCCCCATACCATGTGACACCTACAACAGGGTGCTTGTTGTAGCCTGATTCAATGATAAGCTTGCCGCTGCTCCGTTTGATACGGGAGTCTCGCATCCTAATGATGTCGTTGTGATTGCTATCTTTTTCCCCTCCCATCACTTCTAAGAACCGCACAAATTGTTCATTCGTCACAGGATGGATATCGATCGCAAAGCTCGAAAGTGTGATTTGATGTCTTGGATGTTCGTCCCGGTTTCCTTCATTGCTGCCACGAGAAAATGTTCCCCCAGGAATCACGACCATCTCCGTTAATAGGGGATGGATATTTTTTACTTCTTTCCTTTCGGGAATATATTGTTGTACAGTTTTGTCCACTTGAATGGAGGCGGCAGGGTCTAAATCGGTCACCGGACGTTCAATTTTAGGGTCACGGATTACAGGTCTTGGGCCTTCACCAGAGTGAATAGTCTTAGGAACAGTTGCTACCGTGGAAGCAATTGACATCGCTAAAACTTCCTGTTTTATCGGTTCTTCAATCGGAATACTAAGATGTTCTGCGGCTGCCCAGGCTTTATTGGTTGTGAAAATCGCCAACAATAATGGTACAATCTGCTCAGGTCTTTTTTCAGGGTTAGCATTGAGACAGGCAAAAATCAGTTCATCCCAATCCCCTTTCAAATGGGGATAACGGCGCGACGGCTTCTCGAATACACCGTCAGGAAAATCCCCACAAAGCATGTAATAGGCCAAGACGCCAAATGCATACACATCCGCTTTTGCATCGACAGGATAAGGATGGTCGAGTCGCTTTTGCTCTGGGGCTAAGAACAGATAACTTTGTAAAAACGAAAGATGCAGCTGAGATAATTTATTTGTTTCTGTCGTCATTCCTGAATACTTTTCTTGTCCTCCTTTTGAGGGAGCAATCAATGATACTAAACCTGTAGATTCTGCGACAGCCTTATAAGTCCGTGTCAAGACAGCTGCAGGACCGACAATTCGAGAAGTCCAAAATCGCTAATCAAAATGTCTGGACCGGTTTTTCCTTTGCCAACAAGAATATTGTTCAATTTCAAGCCACGGTGCACGATCTCTTTGTTCCCCGATTTCTTGCTGTGGGCATAATCAAGGGCATCAGCAATCTGACTAAGAAGGCGATGCACTTCCTCCTCATCCGGCTTTTTTTGCAACGCTGCCAAGTATTGACCAAAGTTAGTTGTTTCCCCCATCCTGTCCACAATGCAGTCTGTCACTAAAAAATAGTTTCCACTTACAAATGAGATATTGTGCAGTTTGACTATATGGGGATGATCCAATGAAGACAAGATAGCGACATCTTCTTCAAACCTTTGGATAAAGGCACGGTCTGTGGCGAGCTCTTCTGGAAGTACCTTCAAAACATAATGCCTTTTCATGTAACGATGCTCAGCCAAATAAACGGTGCCCAATGAGCCTTGGCCAATCTGTTTAATCAAGCTGTAATCTCCGAGCGTGCGTGTTTCCATACGCTTTATCCTTTGTGTCCGTGTTGATCCAAATAGGTTTGAGCGGTGTTGATCGCTCGGCTATAAGGATACCAGATTTTAGCTTTATCAATGAATTGTTGTGCCAGAGAATTTAATTTAACATCCAGAGCATTTCGTACGTAAAAAATGATTTCATGTCTTGGAACGGTGATATTTTGTTTGATCAACAATTCCATGGAGTTTTTAACGAGGCTTTCTTTTTCCAACGGCGAGCTAAAAGAAATGGCTAACTTATAGAGGTTAGTGTCTTCTGGAAAGACCTTAATCGCTAAATTTAAATGTTTTTCAATATTCTGCCGGTAGATTTCCTTCTCTTTGGGAGTGGATGTCATCTCATAAAGCTTTATGTTTAAAAGAGCTTTGGTTTTTTCAACGAGATAATGAGAGGGATCGTGGATGTAGGCATCATAAAAAATTGGGAAAAATTTTTGAAATAATCCCAAATTCGCATACGCTAAGGCGATCATAAATTTAAGATGATTATAGTCAGGATGTTGGTCTAGAATTGGGAGATTTGTTTCCAAAATAGACTGAGCAGCGGTAATTGCTTGGGGATCTAGATAAAGTTCAAAGGCTTTATCGTAGATGACCTTCTCTTCAAGACTAAGGATAGACCCCGTTAATTGAACTGGAGATTGATTTAATGCCAGTAAAAAAGTTTCAAACGCTTTGGCCTGGTTTTGGTCTAAGTAAAAAAGCTCTGTAAGTTTTAATAATTTGTCCTCATCTTGTCGACCCTGCTGGATATCCTGGATCGCTTCTTTATAATTGGGTTGAACCGTTTCGGTTAAACCAATTGCTTGTAGAGCAAGAGGGATTATGAAAATCATCCCACAATCTATATCAGAATCTGAATTAAAGTCGAGTTAAAGAAGTTCTAAGAATTCGTTAATCCCCTTTTCATCATAGCCGACCGAACGTAAGAAATTAGATAAATCAGTTTTGGCATCTTCTAGTTGATTCAATTGCGAGTCATATTCCTCATCAACAGGAGATAATTTTGCTGTACTTTCTTTTAGAGATGACACAATACCTTGAAGTTTTTCGCCTCTCTTCCCTTGCTCTACTTTACCTTCAATAAACTGAATTTTTTGTCCCAATAAATCTAAAGTCTTTAAAACATCAGTATTTCTGCGTTCTTTGACCTTATCTAAAGCTTCAGTCAACTTTGAATGTACTTCTTTAAGTTGGTGGACATCACTTTCCAAATCAACAACAGTCTTCCCTGTGACACTATTAAAAAAGGTTGGAGTTTTATCCAAATCATCTTCATTTTCATCAGGTATCGTAAGTTGTTCTGCAAATGCATTGATTTCGCGAAGATTTTTTAGTTGTTCATGCGATTTTTCATCAGATTTAAGAGATTCTGAGGGTTTCAACGAAGCAATCTCAGTTCTAATATTTTTTAAAACATTCATAATGCTATCTAGTTGACCACTATCATTACTATCTGTGGTGTCAATCATATAATTTTTCAGTTCCTTATAAATTTCTTCTTTCTCATCGATTTCCTTTTGTATCGGGTCGTTCAATTGAGAAGGCTTTTTCATTTCTGTAGAACTTCTAAATAAGTTTATAACTAAATTTTTCACCTTTGAGGTTGCTTTTGTGCTACTCTTTTTGTCGAATCCACTCATAGCTTTATCAAATTCATCTTCTGCGTTCTTGAGTGCCAGTTGGGCCTTTTTAAAAACAGGCTTATCTTCGGAAATATTGAGGGATTTAATTCCTTCAAATAATTGGCGAGCACGGTTCAACTTTCCTTCTGTTAAAGATAATTTTGGTGACCCTTCAGATATTTGTGAAAATTCGTGACTTTTCTCAGGCAAAGGGAGTGATTGAGATTTATAATTGGCAAGTTCTAAGGGACGTATACGACTCAGACTATTTGGGGATTGAGTAGATTTAGGAATTTGTTCTTGAGGATGTAATTGTGAAAATATTTTTTCTGAATTAGGAGGGATCATATTTTTCCTTATAAACTACTATAACCCTATAATAATTATCCAATAAAAACTAAATACGAATCAATAGTTTAATTTTAAATATAATACTCAGATGATTAATTATCAGAAGGTTTTGCTTGTGAGGTTAATCTCTTCTCTGTTACATTTACTGTCTAACTTATTTAGGTCATATATTATGGATAAACGCTCTATTTTGTTCGTTATTACAGTCAGCTTAGCTCTTTTCGCGGTTAATCACTATTTCGATACAAAACGTCAAGACTCTCTTAAGGAATGGACTGCTCAACAAGAAGCTAAGCAAGCTAAAAAACAAAAAGAGCTCGAATCAGAGATAGCACAAAGAACAGCCAAAATTGATGATCTTCCAGTCATAGAGCTCTATTCTGATGTTGAAGGGCAAAACTTCTTAGCGAGTGGCGTACAAAAAGGAGATGCTATTGTCGTCATTCAAAATCAAGAAGAATTTCCTGACAAAGTGTATGTCAACAAAAAATCTTATCAAAAACAATTTGCCCCAAAAGATAAAGCAGAAGGGCCGGTTGTTTATGGAAAAACTCCTTTGCAGGTGGCAGCTCTACCCGATTTTGGTCATTACGAAGTGCAAGTTGTGACTTTAGGACAACCTGCTCAGGTGTTCTTGGGAAGCTATACCGACGGTCATTTTACGATCCCGGCTGAAACTTTAGCTGAGCTCAAGAAAAAAACGGTCGAAGTGGGTAAATCTGCCCCAATTTTTAGTGGCGACGCTTTGGTTTTAGTCAAAGTTAAGGATCAATATTATCCCACAGCCTATTTAGATCATGATCATTCGGCGATCTACTTAGATGAAATTCCAAATTTCCCATCAGAGAATATCCCATTGATTAAAGTGTCGGAAACGACGCAGGCAAATAAGGCTGAAGAGCAGTACTATGTGTTAGAAAATAGCTTTGTGCAACTTGTTTTTTCGACTTATGGAGGTGCATTAGCAGAGATCAACCTCCCCTTTCAATCTAAGGAAGATAAAGAAAGTGTTGTTTTGCCGATTGAATATGACCGACAAATGGTAGCGCAAAACCCCCAAAATGCCCGTTTTCCCTCCCATGCTTATAGGATTGCGGGTGCAAAAGCGGGAGAAACAATTTCGCATACGGAAGGGAAATTAGGGGGATACAATCCTTTGATCAGACGGGATTTGATTGAGAAAGGAAATAAAAAATCAATCCACATTCCTCCTAAGCTTTATGCGTTAAACATTGTTTCTGAATATCCTGAAGTCGCTGAACTTGCTTACGATGTCAAGGAATTCACGGCAACTAAAATTGTTTTAGAAGCCAATCAGGCACACCGTAAAATCACAAAAACATTTGAGCTCGTAGAACCCCCTCACGGAGGCCCCTATTGCCTTAATCTAAACGTCAATATCGAGGGAGATGCGAGAGGATTATGGCTTACATCTGGCGTTCCTGAAGTAGAGATCATTTCAGGCAGCCCTGCTCCGACCTTAAAATACCGGATCACAAGACAAAACAAGCCTGAAATCATTCAAATGGATTTACCTAAAGATGCAACCTCAATTAGTTCGATTAAGCCGGACTGGATCTGTAATTCCAACGGTTTTCTTGGAGTCATCATGGATCCTTTGCATGGGGAAACCACTGGTTTACGCGCTCAGTTTGTGGCAGGAACAGTTGCTCCTTCCCGGTTGGTTTTGATCGATCAAGAATACAATCTTTATGAAGCCGCGAATTTACCTGGTTATGTGACAACGTTGCCGCTGAATGCAACCGGCAGCAGCATGAATTTCCGTGTATACGCAGGACCTTTTGCAGATGGCATTTTAAAACAGGTGGATGGGATTTACTCCGACGCTCAGACAGGTTATAACCCAGATTATCTATCCTGTATCTCCTTTCATGGATGGTTTAGCTTTATCTCGGAACCTTTCGCAAAGTTTCTTTTTGTCATCATGAACTTCTTTCATGGCCTAACAGGATCTTGGGGATGGTCGATTATCTTGTTGACGATCGTTTTGCGTCTTATGCTTTACCCTCTGAATACTTGGTCCATGAAATCTACTGCAAAAATGCAGCAGATTGCTCCTGATGTCACAGCGTTACAAGAAAGGTATAAGAAAGATCCGAAAAAAGCACAAATTGAGATCGTCAAATTATACCGGGAAAAAGGGGTGAATCCTGTGTCGGGATGTCTCCCACTTCTAATCCAGATGCCGTTCTTGATTGGGATGTTCGATCTTTTAAAATCGACGTTCGAATTACGAGGGGCGAGCTTTATTCCGGGTTGGATTGATAATTTGACAGCGCCTGACGTGATCTTTTCCTGGAATTATCCGATCTTTTTCATTGGCACTCAGCTTCACCTCTTGCCGATATTGTTAGGGGTGGTCATGTTCTTCCAGCAAAGGTTGATGTCTCCTATGCCTAAAGACCAATCTAAGTGGACTGAGCAACAAAGACAACAGCGGGTGATGGGGAATATGATGACGGTCGTTTTCTCGATCATGTTTTACAATTTCCCTTCCGGATTGAACATTTATTGGCTCTCTTCGATGATTTTGGGGATTCTCCAACAAATGTGGTCCACAAAACAACTTAAGGCCAAATTAGAACAAAAGGGTAAACCTGACCTGTCACAACCCATAAACGCGAAAAAAGGCAAGCGGTAAACAGTAATGAAGGCCTGGGAAGAATTTCTTGCCAAACAGGAAGCTGAACTCGGGAAGGAAACAATTGTGAAATGGCTGCGCCCACTTAAAGTGGTGCGCTATGATGCTGGAAATTTATATTTAGAGGCTAAAGATTCGTTTCAGGCGATGTGGTTTGAGGAACATGTTAGGCCAAAATTGGCGGCAGGGTTTCTCAACAACAATGGCCGTAAAATTAAAATCCATTTAGAGATTGGGGCCCGCAACTTTACACCAGCAACCAGGTTTAAAGGGAAACAAGAAACCTCAAATAAAGTGGTTGCAGAAAAACTGCAAAAGTTCAGGCTTCAGTTTGATACTTTAGACCCTCTCGCAACCTTTGAGAATTATCTTTCTCATGAAGCTTTAGAGGTTTCCTATCGTCTTCTCAAAGAGGCTGCCGAGTCCGTTGTTCCCGCATTTAACCCGATCTATATCTATGGTGGCCCTGGTTGTGGCAAAACCCATCTTTTGATGGCCTTTACGCAAGCTGCACGGGATAGAGGGATTCGAGCTGTATATGTGAGAGCTGAAACTTTTACGGCAAATTTGATCGGCGCAATCCGTATCGGGGAAATGAAAGCGTTTAGAGAAGCCTACAGAGCGATCGATTGTTTACTGATTGATGATGCCCATATCTTTTCTAAAAAAGGAGCTACGCAAGAAGAGTTGTTTCATACTTTTAACACGCTCCATTTATCGAGCAAGCCTATCATCATTAGTGCCAATTGTCATCCTCAGGAACTCCAGGCGATCGAACCACGCCTCGTCAGCCGCTTTGAGTGGGGAATTGTTTTGCCATTGGAGATGATTCCCAAAGAGGATCGGGGTAAACTTTTGAGCAAAAAGGCTGAATGTTTGAACTATCCTCTTCATCCTAAGATCCTGCAATTCTTGCTTGAGACATTTACGAGTAGCCCCAAAGCTTTGTTGCGGGGTTTGGAAGCGCTAATTCTCCGCTCCCATTTAAATCAAGGCACTGGAAAGTTATCTTTTATTCCGATGACTGTTCCGTTGGCAAAGCATTATTTGGCCGACATTATTGGCGAAGAGGAACAGGCGGCTATCACTCCACAAAAGGTTGTGCAAGCGATGGCGGAACAATATGGCATCCCTATCGAAGATATTATGGGCAAAGCCCAAAGCAGGGATTGTGCACTCCCTCGTCAGATTGCGATGTGGATTTGTAGGAATTCTCTCAAAATGCCGTTTACTAAAATTGGGGATCTCTTTGAAAGGGATCACTCCACTGTGATGACTAGCGTAAAAGGGATTCAGAAAGAGGTAGAAAAAGCAGATAGTGAAGTTGCGATTACCGTGGGAAGAATTTTAAAAAAACTGCAAAGAAGCGAGATTACAATCAATGAATCCCCATGACAAACAAACAAGTTGGCAGAAGGTCAGTCGTTGGTACAATGACGCCGTTGGAGAAGAAGGCCATTATTATCATCAACATCTTATTTTGCCGGGTTCGAACGTCTTTTTAAACTAAAAAATGGAGATTCTGTTCTAGAGTTAGCCTGCGGACAAGGGGTATTAGAAAGGCAAATTCCACATGATGTGGAGTATTTAGGATCCATGTCTCCATCCTTAATTAAAGCTGCCACCAAATATGGACAGAATCCGAAACACCGATTTAAAGTTGGCGATATAACGAAGTTGATGACTTTTGAAAAGAGCTTTACGCATGCCTCGATTATTTTGGCCTTACAAAATATTGGAAAGCCGCAAGTAGTTTTAAAAAACACTGCAATGGCGTTAGCTTCCGAGGGCAGACTTTTGATTGTCCTGAATCACCCTTGTTTCAGAATCCCTCGTCAATCTTCCTGGAAAGTCGATGAGCCCCATAAAATCCAGTATCGAAGGGTTGACCGGTACATGTCCCCTATGGAAATCCCTATCCAAATGAATCCAGGTGCAAAAAACAAGTCAGTGCAGACGTTCTCGTATCATTATCCACTTTCAAGTTACTTTCAAATGTTGCATGAAGCTGGATTTGTTGTGGAAAATATTGAGGAGTGGTGTTCCAACAAAGAAAGCACCGGTAAAGCGGCAAAAATGGAAAATCGGGCCCGCAATGAATTCCCCCTTTTCTTGACTCTTGTGTGCAAAAAATCTAATCTTTAAATTAATTTGTTACATGGCTTAGGATAGAAATGGAGACAAATTATGAGCAAAGATTTAATCAAACAAAAATGTACCCCTTGCCATCGAGGAACTGATCCTTTAAAGGGGGATGAATTGCAAGAATACTTGCACCTCTTGCATGAAGAGGGCTGGAAACTTGTCAAAGATCAAAAACTTGAAAAAGAGTACTCTTTTCCCAACTTTCGACATGCTCTCATCTTCACAAATATAGTGGGTGAACTTGCTGAACGGGAGGGGCACCATCCTGATATCCATCTCTCTTGGGGAAAGGTTAAGATCGTCCTATGGACCCATTCCATTCATGGATTGAGCCCAAACGACTTTATTATTGCCGCCAAAATCGATCATGCCCTTCACAAAGTAGAACCTCAACCCTGTTTCTAGTCAGCAACCACCAAACTTAGCAGTTTGTTAGGTACATCGATCATGCCTTTCACAAAGTAGAACCTCAACCCTGTTTCTAGTCAGCAACCACCAAACTTAGCAGTTTGTTAGGTACATCGATCATGCCTTTCACAAAGTTGAGCCTCAACCCTGTTTCTAGTCAGCAACCACCAAACTTAGCAGTTTGTTAGGTACATCGATCATGCCCTTCACAAAGTTGAGCCTCAATCCTGTTTCTAGTCAGCAACCACCAAACTTAGCAGTTTGTTAGGTACATCGATCATGCCTTTCACAAAGTTGAGCCTCAACCCTGTTTCTAGTCAGCAACCACCAAACTTAGCAGTTTGTTAGGTACAAAGATCACTTTGTCAAGTGCTTTTCCTTCTAAGTATTTGCTGATGATCGGGTGTTTGTGGGCAAGCTCCAGCATCTCGTCTTGATTTCGATCTTTCGGAAGTTCAAATTTGCCCCGAACCTTTCCATTCACCTGAACAACGTAGACCACGGTCGGATCCTCAAGGTACTTTATTTGAACTTCCGGTAACGGAATAAAGGTAATCGTTTCCGGGTGCCCTAAAAGTTGCCAAATTTCCTCGGCCAAATGGGGGGCAAACGGCGCGAGTGCTTGGGCCGCCATCCCGACAACTTTTTTAGGGTATGTGTCCAACTTACTAAAATTGTTCACCCATTCCATCATTTTTGCAATCGCCGTATTGAATTGGAGCGACTCTAAATCTTTGCCAACCCCATAAATAAGTCTATGCCCTAGCCTGAGCCCCTCTTCCGTTTCTTGATCAGTTAGTTTTTCTGAAGTCGCGATCTCATAAAATCGATTTAAGAATCTGCTACAGCCGCTTACTGCATCTGTATTCCATATTTTTTCTTTTTCAAGAGGCCCCATGAACATCTCGTAAAGACGCAATGAATCAGCTCCAAACTCGTGGACAATGTCGTCTGGAGTGACACCATTTGATTTGGACTTAGACATTTTTTCCACTTGGGTCTTCAACTCTTCTCGTGTTTTGGTCTCAAAGAATTTTCCATTCTCTTCCTGGACATCTTCAGGAGCTACATAGGTCCCATTCTTTCTTTGGAAAGAACGAGCTACAATGATCCCTTGATTGCGCAAAGTTAAAAATGGTTCTGAAGTTGAAACATAGCCGGCATCAAATAAAACCTTATGCCAGAAACGGGAGTACAGCAAATGCAACACTGCATGTTCAACTCCCCCCACATACATATCCACCGGCATCCAATATTTTTCGATCTCTTTATCCCAAGCTGCTACTGGATTGTGCGGATCGCAAAAACGGAGGTAGTACCAGCAAGATCCTGCCCATTGAGGCATGGTGTTGGTTTCACGCAGCGCTTTCTTTCCTGTTTTAGGATCGGTGACTTCTACCCATTGCCGGATCCGCGCTAAAGGACTTTTCCCATCTCCAGTGGGTTTAAAATCGGTCATCTCAGGAGGTGTCAAAGGGAGTTCGTCCATCGCTAAAATTCGCTTTGAGCCATCCTCATAATGGAGAATAGGAAATGGCTCTCCCCAATATCTTTGCCTTGAAAAGAGCCAATCGCGCAATTTGTAAGTGACCGCGTTCGTCCCTTTGTGACTCTCTTCCAACCATTTCGTGATCTTCAACTTAGAATCTTTAACATCGAGTCCATTGATTGAAACACCTTCGTTTGCGCTGTGGATCGTTTTTCCTTCTCCAGGCCAACATAAGTCTCCTGCCAAAACTTTT
>CAVPVT010000012.1:0-7818 GCA_963709145.1 Parachlamydiales bacterium | reverse complement strand
TTGAAGTTGTTAGGGATCTTTTAATATTTAGCTACAATTGAAACTGTAATTGACACCTCATGGCAAAAGAGACTGATACCGCATTAGGATTTTACCAAAGCCATCAGAATGCCTTGATGGTTTTCCACCGCTTTCAACTGTCGTTTTGGGATGCTTGTGTTTGCATCCATCATCATCAGGATGGTTCTTATTCGCTTAAAAGAAACTATCTTCCAGCGACGTTGTTCGGGATTTTGGCGGGAGCCTTTTTCACATTGATTTTAAGCTTAGTGGGGGATCTTTTCTGGGAATGGTCTGCGGGCATTTTTTTGTTCTGTTCCCTTTTTTTGCAGCGATTGTTTACTTTATTTTCTTTCACATCACAAAAGATCTAATTCAGAAATATAAGCCTTTGATTTTGCGTAGCGAGACATTGATTCTCGTCAAAATATCAGAAAAGCATTCCGCCGACGCTATTAAGATTTTGCAAGAAGTGGAAGGGGTAAACACATTGGCCTTTCTATTTCGGCAAGATACCCAGAAGGAAAGGCCTCACACTTTTGATGTCCCCATGTTCCGATCACGGGTAGAGAATTTCTGAAACTGCCATCCAAGCCGCCCAAACAGATAAAAAATGTCAGTATCACGCGCGGAAAAAGTGCAACGCTTCTCCGCAATTTAGCCGACTGTGAAAAAAGATTTGGAATCTTATTTCAACATCTTGAGGAATCGATCCATTTGGATCAAACCGCCACGTTTTCTCGAGACTGGCTTTTGGATAATTCCTACGTAATTCAAGGAAAAATTCACGAAGTACGTCGCAACCTTCCAAGTCAATATTACAAAGAGCTTCCCAGCTAACAGAGGGGAAATATAAAGGGCTTCCGCGAGTCTATGGCATTGCAGATCAAATTGTAAAGGCTTCTGGAGGCGCTCTGGATCAGGATTTTATTATTGCCTTTTTACAAGAGTACCAAAAAATTACCCCTTTAACGATTGGCGAACTCTGGGCAATTCCACTGATGCTAAGTATTCGGCTTATTAATGTTTAGAGCAGTTAGCTTATCAAGTCGATTCCCGTTTATGCGAAGGGGAATTGGCCAGTTTCTGGGGCAACCGAATGATTAACATCGTTAGACGTGATCCTGAGCATTTGCAAGATTTTTTGAAGGAACTTTATCTTGAAGTGACTAAGATCAGTCCCCATTTTGCAGGTGAGCTTTTAAATAGCCTTTACGATGAAGAAACCGTGCTTGTATCGGTGCGTAAATGGATGAGAAAAGTACAAGAACCTGTACAGACAATTATTCAAAAGCAGCAATTGAAAGAAACAGCGGAGCAGACGGTTCTGATTAATTCGATCACCAGTTTAATCAAGTTTTACCAATTCGATTGGCGCAAGGTTTTTGAAGATGTCTGCATCGTCGATGAGATTTTACAAAAAGATCCTACAAAAACCTATCCACAAATGGATTTTGCTACTCGGGATATGTACAGGCATGCAGTTGAAAAGTATGCCTTAGCCTCAAAAAATTCCGAAATTGTGATTGCCAGCAATGCCTTAACACTGGCGCAAAAGGGGAAGGACTTTCTTCATAAACACGTCGGATATTATCTCATCGATCAAGGGCGATTGGAATTGGATAAATTGAGCGGGGCTAAATTGCCTGTTGTAGAAGGCCTAAAACGATGGATCTTTAAATTCCCCGCTCTTTTTTACATCGGTTGCGTTGGCTTGTTGATGGCAGTGGCTTGGGGTTGTCTTCTCTATGTCATCAGAGATGAATTTGTTAATTGGAAGCTATTTTCTTTGATCGCTTTTTTAAGCCTATTTCCTGTTAGTGAGATTTGCGTCCAAATTTTGAACCTCCTGATTTCTCAATTTATTCCTCCTCGATCTCTGCCCAAATTATCGTTTAAAGAAGGAATTCCAGAACAATACAAGACCATTGGTATTGTTCCTACGATGTTGTCGACACCTGAATCTATTAGACACGATGTCGAAGAGTTGCAGATCAGGTATCTAGCGAGTCGCGATCCCAACATGAAATTTGGCCTTGTGACCGATTTTCTCGACGCCCCAAAAGAGACAATGCCTGATGACCAAATGTTATTAAATCTTGTGGTCAATGAGATCAAAAAATTAAATGAACAATATGGGGAAGGATCATTTTTCTTATTCCATCGCGCACGGACTTGGAATGCCCGGGAAAATGTATGGATGGGATGGGAAAGGAAAAGAGGGAAATTAGAGCTTTTAAACCGGTATCTAAGTGGGGAGAGAAATGAAGCGACTGAACATTTTCTTCTTGTCGGCAATGCTGCGGATCTTCAAGGAATCGTATTTGTCATTACTTTGGATGCCGATACCCAGCTCCCTAAAGATCAAGCAATTCATCTCGTTGAAACCATTACCCATCCATTGAATGTTCCTTATTTATCTTCCGATGGGCGTAGGGTGGAAAGGGGTTACACGATTATTCAGCCGATTGTGATGCCTTCTCTTCCAAGTTCAAATGCAACCTATTTTTCCTCCATCTTCACGGACACGATCGGAACCAATCCGTATGCGCAAACCATTTCAGACGTCTACCAAGATTTAGCAGGGGAGGGGACCTATTATGGAAAAGGGATTTATAACCTTGCGATTTTCAATAAGGTTTTAACAGGACGATTTCCGAATGACCATGTGCTAAGCCATGATCTTTTAGAAGGAGGGTACGTCAGAACGGCTCTTGCTAATGACATCGAATTGACCGATTCATTTCCTCCAAACTACAGAACTTTTTCTATCCGGCTCCATCGATGGTTAAGAGGCGATTGGCAGATCAGCGATTGGATATTTCCTTATGTCCCGCTAGGTAACGATAAAAGTGAACGCAATCCACTGCTTCTTTTAGATCGTTGGAAAATTTTCGACAATTTAAGAAGAGCTGTTTATCCGATAGCAATCATTGCTCTTTTGTTAATAGGATGGTATTATTTTCCCACCAATCATTTTTGGGCGGGTTTCATCGCATTTTCTCTTTTCATTGCCGTGCTAGCCCCTTTCGGTGTGAATCTACTTATCGCGCCGATTGAAACGGGAAGACAATTAAAAAGTATCGGCAATGGTTTTTTACGTTGTCTTATATTAATTGCACTGCAACCCCATATTGCATTTCTTTCGTTAGATGCGCTGGGTCGCTTCATTTTTAGAAGATTTATTTCTCATAAACGGCATTTAGAATGGACCCCAACCCAATTGATCCATTCCAAACACAAATCGGGAAATCATGGTTTTGTTTTAAAATTGTGTGGGATTTCCCTATTTTCGATCTTGGTGGGATACTTATTTTGGCATCATGGTCCCGCAGCCTTAATAACCGCTTGGCCCTATCTTTTATTATGGCTTTGTGCCCCTGTGATCGTGGCGTTGCTCAACAAACCCTACTATTTGCCAGCGTCTCGTGACTTAACAACCGCTGAAAGAGAAATCTTGAGAGGAATTGCAAGGCGTACATGGCGCTATTTCGATACTTTCGTAAACCCTACCAACAATTGGTTACCTCCGGATAATTTCCAAGATTATTTGAATGTGGAGGTTGCAAGACGCACTTCAACCACGAATATCGGCTTTTGGATGATGTCGATTATTTCGGCGCATGATTTTGGTTATGTCTCTGAGGACATGATCATCGATAAACTCACTAAGACAATCGACACTTTAAAAAAATTAGAGGGTTATGAAGGGCATTTCTATAACTGGTATGACACGGGAACGCTCCTTCCGTTGGAGCCTAAATATGTTTCAACAGTTGATAGTGGTAATCTTTTAGCTTGTTTCTGGACTTTGGAAACCGCTTTGCCAATTATTTACACCCGACCAGCGTTGACTCACCGTCTTTTTGAAGGGATGAATGATACCTTACAACAGGCATTAGAAAACGAAAAGGTACGCAGCCCAGAATTGAATAAGATCGAAGAAAAATTAAAAAAAATCTATCCCAGTGTTGTTGAGCAGATTGCTTCCTTACGTAGTCTTGAAAAAGATCTCCAAAATTCTATGGCGGGAATCAACATTACTGAACATTATTGGTTTGAAGAGCTGCTTAAGCAGTGCCAAATGTGGGTTGAACAGATCAACCGTTATTTCTCGTGGGTAGATGTGCTTCAGTCAGTTTCCGATAAAACTTTAATCGGATGGGAGGAAAAAGGGCTTATTTGGAAAAAGGAAGCTCTACTGCAAGCTCCGAGTTTACGCGCTTTTTATGAGGGACATCTTAAAGGTGTCGATAACTTTATGAAGGTTAGGGAGAAAAGCAAAGAAGCTGGTTTCCCCCAAGACTATGCCACATGGTTAGATCGACTGGCCGACGCACTCTCAAAAGCTCAATGGTTCGCCGGCGAAATCATAGGTAAAGGAAATCAAGTCATCCAAGATGTTAGGGTTTTCTCTGACCGGATGAACATGCGTTTTTTGTATCAAGAAAATCGAAGAGTTTTTTCGATCGGCTACAATGCTGTCACCCATCGTTTGGATACATCTGCATACGATTTACTCGCTAGCGAAGCCCGTCTTACCAGCATCGTTGCGATCGCCAAAGGAGACGTTCCCGTCTCCCATTGGTGGTCTCTCGGAAGGCCCTATTCTACAGTGGATGGAAAAAAGGCCCTTTTGTCCTGGGGCGGCACCATGTTTGAATATCTAATGCCCGTCATTTGGACAAAATGTTATAACAATTCCCTTTTAGATCAGGCTTGTCATGCTGCTGTGGATATTCAAATTAAGTATGGAAAGAATCGCGGTATTCCTTGGGGAATCTCTGAATCTGCATTTAGTGGCCTTGACGCCCACAAAATTTATCAATATCGAAGTTTCGGCGTTCCCGGACTTGGTTTGAAGCGGGGATTATTCAATGATCTCGTTGTTTCACCCTATTCTACTTTTTTGGCGTTAATGATAAAACCGTTGGATGCACTAGAAAATAGTGCAGCCTTAAAAAAATCCACCCACAATAGTATTCTTGGGGATTACGGATTTTATGAAGCGATCGATTTTAGCCGTCAAAGAGATCAACGGGGTGAACGGGGGGTGATCATTCGCACCTATATGGCTCATCATCAAGGAATGTCTCTACTTGCAATCGACAATGTTCTATTTAACAACACTTTCCAAAATTATTTCCATATCGATCCTCGTATTCAAGCTGTAGAATCATTGTTGTATGAGCGGATCCCTTCTAAACCTTCAATCGTGGAAGGTTTTGCAAGAGATCGTCGACCTTTGAAACTGACTCGTATCCCTGACATTCCTACCTTAGGAAAAATTGATACACACGAGTCACCGATTCCAAAAGTTAATATCCTGTCCAACGGAAAATTATCTGTGATGGTCACCAATGCCGGAGGAGGATATCTACGTTTAGGAGATTACGATATCACCCGCTGGAAGGCGGATGTCACCATGGACTCTTGGGGTAGTTTTTGCTACATCAAAGATATCGATTCAGGAAAAATTTGGTCCACTTTCTTCCAACCAACCCATGTGAGACCCGAAAAGACTATCATCCATTTTTCTTCAGATAAATCGGAATTCCAAAGGATCGACAACGAAATTGAGATTACAACTGAAATTGTGGTTTCCCCCGAAGACAATGCTGAAGTCCGTCGTTTAACAATCTCCAATATTTCCCGAAGAATCCGAACTTTAGAGTTGACTAGCTATGGCGAGCTTTCCCTCGTCTCCCCATGCCACCGATCGGGCTCATCCGATTTTTAATAAGATGTTTATCCAAACTAATTCATAGAAAAATTCTCAGGGATTCTTGCTTTCCGTAGATTGCGTTCTGAGGAAGATCCCCCTCTCTTTGCCGCCCACTGTGTCAATGCCACCCAAGAAGAAGGGCTTCAGTTTGAAACAGATCGAAATAAGTTCATTGGTAGAGGAGGATCCCTGCAAGATCCAGAGGCGTTGTCTAATCCTCTCACCAATAGTTTTGGATTTGTTCTCGACCCCATCTTGAGCATTCGTAAAAAGATCCGATTAAATCCTGGACAGCAAATCCAACTCGCTTTCACTACAATCGTTTCTGAGTCTCGGGAAAAAGCGCTGACCTTAATGGAAAAATATCGCGATATGTCCGCTTGTAATCGTGCGATCGAAATGGCGTGGACCCATGCCCAACTCGAACTTCGTCATTTGCGGATCCATGCCGAAGATGTGCAATTATTCCAAAAAATCGCCAGCAGAATTTTATATCCTAGCCCTCAGCTACGCCCTTCCAGCGACCGCCTTAAGCGTAATAATCTAGGCCAATCCCATTTGTGGGCTTATGGAATCTCAGGCGATCTCCCGATTATCGTTGCCACCATTAATGAGTATAAAGATATCGACATGATCAGGGAAATTTTGGTTGCCCATAGTTTTTGGCGCATACGTGGATTAAAAACTGATCTTGTTATTCTTGACGAAGAAGAAGCAAGTTACGAGCAACCTTTGCGATCGCAACTGACAACCTTGATTCAAGCCTACGCTTATTTAGGGGAGACTGATAAACCGGGAGGAGTGTTCCTTAAGAATGCCGACCAAATCCCGGAAGAGGATATGACCCTTCTACTATGTAGCGCTCATGTCGTCCTTATTGGGTCAAGAGGCTCTTTAAAGGCTCAGGTTCTCACGCCGTTACCTCCCAAAGCGGTTTCACCGATTGCTCGCAAACCAAAACTCTTGCATGAAGAACCTTCCAGCCCATTACCATTTATGGATCTCATGTACTTCAATGGGATCGGCGGTTTCTCTTACAATGGCAAAGAGTACGTCATCTATTTAGGGCCCAATACAAATTCACCGGCTCCTTGGATTAATGTCATCAGCAATGCGAATTTTGGTGTTCTAGTCTCCGAAAGGGGGATTGGAAGCACCTGGAGAGGCAATAGTCAAACCAATCGCCTGACTCCCTGGTCCAATGATCCCGTTCTAGATCCCTGTAGCGAAGCAATCTATATCCACGAAGAAGAATTAGATGTCATTTGGACTCCAACACCTTCTCCCATTAGAGAAATGGATGCTTACCGCGCATGGCATGCCCAGGGTTTTACCCGCTTTGAACACAATAGCCACAACATAGAACAGGAGCTCCTTATTTATGTTCCTATCGAAGATGATCAAGCGCCACCGATCAAAATTCAAAAATTAAAACTATACAACCACTCTCTAAGAAAACGGATCTTGACCGTCACCTCTTACACCGAATGGGTTCTAGGAGAAGATAGGGAAGTCACCCAAATGCATCTCATCTCAGAATGGGATCCTGAAAGCCAATCTCTTTTTGTGAAAAATCCATTTAGTCCGGCTTTCCCAGATAAAATTGCCTTTGCCTCTTGTAACCCATCCCCTAGCGCATTTACTGCCGATAGAACCGAATTTATTGGACGCAACGGTTCTATCGCCCAACCTTCTGCATTAAAAAGAAAGACCCTTTTGGGTGCCTACGGTGCGGGAATGGATCCCTGTTGTGCTCTCCAAGTCAAGATCGAATTGCAACCCTCAGAAACAAAAGAATTGATCTTTGTCATGGGTGAGGCCGATAGCCCAGAACATGCCCGAGAACTTATTCACTACTACAAAGATTTTACTCATGCCGCAGATAGCTTTTCCAAGACTTGTTTTCATTGGGATAAAATCCTCGATACGATTCAAGTCAGTACCCCGTGGCAATCCACGAATCTTCTGATGAACCGCTGGCTTCTTTACCAGACTTTAAGCTGCCGTATGTGGGCAAGAAACGCTTATAGCCCTGAATTGACGCGAGCCTGGCGCGCTCTTGTTGCAGCCGGGCACAACATTCGGGCGCATCC
>CAVPVT010000011.1:0-25973 GCA_963709145.1 Parachlamydiales bacterium | reverse complement strand
GCGAAACCTCCAGCCATATCAGAATAATAAGAACGATTTTCTTCATAAGCAAAACGGACTTTGGATCCTCTTCCAAGATGGTAAGAATTATGTTGACCATCAACAAGGGTAAGCGATCTCAATTTTTCCCTAAACCCAACACCGGCATTACTAAGGAAATCGACATTTATATTTGAAAAAACGGATTCACTCACTAAGTAGGGTGCCGATAAAATAGTAGGTTTGATTCGGCTCAATTGATGAAGGACTTTATTTGTATTTTTGCCACGGACAGACGAAAGAGCTTTATCGCTGGATAGATTTGCAAATTTTTTATTTACAAGCGATGCTGCATGCATATCGGCCGGTTCAAGATACTGCAATGCCATCAAAGTTAACTCGTCAGGCAGCTCATTGATGTGCAATGGCTGCCGAGACGATTGTTTATAAGTAATAGGATCCATAAATTTAGACTTGTATTTTGCTGAAATCGAGCAGGCGGCCAAAGAGACCAAATACCCGATGCAATAAGGCAAGACGATTTTTTCTGAGTTCCGGGTCATCGGCCAAGATTTTGACCTTATCAAAGAGCTCCGCTAGGGCAGGTTGGAGCTGAGCAATCAGTTGATAAGCGTGGTCGTAAGCGTGAGACTGCAAACTTTGATCAAACTGGGTTTCAATCTGATTCAAAAGTTGATTCAAATCTTGTTCCGGCTTTTCCACCAGAAGTTTGGATGAAAAGGCAGTTCCATTCTGTTTCGCTTCAATCTGTCCTTTAGCACGTTTGTAGACCTCAAAAAGTAACGGGAATTGCGCGCTTGTCGTCCTGAACCTATGTAAAGCTTCCACGCGGCAAAAGGTATCGTAGATATCTTTGAAGCCCGATGCCAAACTTGCTTCAATTTCATCCTTACTGAACCCATAATCTAAGAAAATCGTTCGGATTCTATTGGCGATAAACTGCTGGATCTCTTGAACAACTCCTTCTCGCTCTGAATCTTTGATAGTTTTGAATTTTTGGGTGCAATCCCTAATCACTTCCATCAACGGCAAATGGTGCTTGCCCTGAATTAAAATTTTGATGATCCCCAAAGTTTGCCGTCTTAAGGCAAATGGATCGCTGGAGGATGTCGGTTTTAGATCTAAGCTGAAGCAGCTGATCAAATTGTCGATCTTATCCGCTAAACTTACGATGATCCCTGTTCCCGTTTTGGGAAGGGGGGCATTTTCCCCGCGGGGCATCCAGTGTTCATCGATGGCTTGGGCAACTTCTTTGCTTTCCCCATGGGCGATGGCGTAATAGGATCCCATGATCCCTTGAAGTTCGGGGAATTCGTATACCATAAGCGATGCTAAATCTGCTTTGCATAAAGCGGCAGCGCGGATCGCTTGTTTAGGATTGGCAAGCGGCAAATAGCCGACTAAAACTTCAGTATTCGAAATAATCCTTTCCACTTTGTCGTAGGTGCTGCCTAAACCTTTTAAGAAGGTGACATTTTTCAATTTTTCGTTGAAAGTCTGCAGTGGTATTTTCAAATCCTGATCATAAAGGAAAGTCCCATCCGATAAACGTGCAGAAATCACTTTTTGGTTTCCATGCCGAATCGAATCGCTCGGGGGGATATTCGCCGTGATGACAAAGTGATTCTGCAATGTTCCATCTGTATTGGCGACAGGGAAATACTTTTGGTGCTCGACCATTTCAGAAATCAGCACTTCCTTCGGCGTTTTTAAGAATTCTTTGTTGAAAGTGGCTGTCGTCAAACATGGCCACTCGACCAAATAAACAACTTGAGGCATGACCCGTTCTTTTGCGAGGATGAGACAGTTGGATTTTTTTTCCAAAGCTTCCAACTGTTTGCTGATCTCAGCTTCCCTTTCTTTTTGATCGGCCAATACATAATGTTTTTTTGCAGCAGCGAGATAATCTTTGGGTTGGCTAATTTCGAAAGTCCCTGGAGAAAGTTGCCGATGTCCGGAAGAATCGCGACCAGATATCAAATCCCCAAGCTTGAAGGGAACCACATCTTTTCCGAATAATGCCACAAGCCATCGAAGGGGACGGGCAAATTGGATATCTAAATCTGCCCACTTCATTTTTTTGGGGAACTCAATCCCTAAGATCATCTCAGGGAGCTCTTCTGCCAAAATTTGAGCTGTGGCTTTGCCTGGATGATGAATTGTCGCAAAAAGATAGTCGACCTCTTTGATTTTGCGGATCTCCACATTTTTAGCTTTTCCTTTACGGATCTCTTCAAGTTGGGGCGCCTCTAGCCCTAAAAATCGGAAAAATCCTTCACCGGCGGGTTTGAGTTTGCCATGCGCATCATAAGCTTGTTCAATGGAAGGACCCCGCTTTTCAGTCGATTGCTCTGGTTTACCCATGGAAAGTTGTTCGACTTTAGCGGCTAAACGGCGCGGCGTTCCATAAGTGACAATATTTTTGAAGGCAATCCCATGCCTTTCAAGAATTTGTTTGAGCCCTTTTTCTAAATTTGCAAGCCCACCCGGGACAAAAATAGCAGGTAGCTCTTCGACACCGATTTCCAAGAGGAAATCTTCTGCGATAGCAGGATCCCCCTTCAAAAGAGCACTCGAGAGGGGAGGAACAGTTAAATCTTTCCGATGCTCGATCCCTTTAAAGCGATCCATCAAAGGATACCCCAGCGCCTTCCTGCTTTCCACATAACTTTCTGCAATTTGCTTTGCAAGATCCCGGATCCGTCCAATATAGGCTGTTCTTTCGCTAACGGAAATCGCCCCCCTTGCATCTAATAGGTTGAATGTGTGAGAGGATTTAATCACAAAATCATAGGCGGGCAAAGGTAGCTTCAATTTGATCAAACGTTGCGCTTCCTTTTCATAATCTTCAAAATGGCGGAAAAGCATCTCGATATTAGCTTGCTCAAAGTTATAATGGCTTCCCTCCACTTCATTTCGCAAGTAGATGTCTCCATAGGTTAAAGTGTCTGACCACTGGATATCCCAAAATGCATCCACTTTTTGTAGATAAGTCGTCAACCGTTCGATCCCGTAAGTGATTTCCCCCGTCACCGGCTTGAGTTCTTGTCCTCCAACTCCTTGGAAATAGGTGAATTGGGTCACTTCCATCCCATCCATCCACACTTCCCATCCTAATCCCCAGGCCCCAATCGTTGGATTTTCCCAGTCATCATGCACAAAACGGATGTCATGCTCTTTTAAATTAAAGCCGATTTCCTCTAGAGATTGAAGGTAGAGATCTTGAATATTCAAAGGGGAGGGCTTCAAAATCACTTGGTATTGGAAGTAATGCTGTTGTCGGTTTGGGTTTTTTCCATAACGTCCATCAGACGGGCGGCGGCAAGGTTCAACATAGGCAGCTCGATAAGGTTCTGGTCCCAAACAACGTAAAAAGGTCGCTGGATTTGATGTACCAGCCCCTTTTTCAAGGTCGTACGGCTGATGGATAATGCACCCTTGTTTTTCCCAAAACGTAGAGAGCATACGCAGAATCTGTTGGAATGTTGCCATGGCTTCGGTTCCTCTATGGAAAAGTAATCGTAAATATATTATGATATTACCAAAATTTAATCCTATGGATTTGTATGCGAGATTTATGCAGTTTGTTCCGTCCTGAACTTGCGGCGATGATTAAGGAAGCCGGAGAAAAAGAATTTCATGCCGGCCAAATCATCGACTGGATTTACCAAAAGTCGACGCTCGATTGGGAAAAAATGAGCAATATTGGCAAAGATCTTCGCCAAAAGTTACAAGGGTTGTTCCGCCTTTCCTCTTTACATGTCGTCAAAGTGACCGACTCCAATGATGGGGAGACCTATAAGTTTTTGTGGAAATTAGACGATGGCGCGCTAGTTGAGTCTGTATTGATTTGCTCAGGTGCGCGTCGCACTGTCTGTGTATCTTCCCAAGTGGGCTGCCCGGCCCGCTGTGCCTTTTGCGCTTCTGGCAAGCAGGGATTTTTCAGAAACCTAAAGCCAGCTGAAATGGTCGAACAGGTCATCCAAATCAACCATTGGCTTGCTCCCAAAGGGGAAAAGGTTTCCCATGTTGTATATATGGGGATGGGAGAGCCAATGAAAAATTATGAGCATGTTGTCAAATCGATCCGGTTGCTCTGTAACCCTGAGCTGCTCAATCTGTCTCAAAGAAGAATTACCGTCTCTACTGTCGGCGTGGTGGAAGGAATTCGCCGGATGGCCACTGAAGATCTCAAAGTCAATCTTGTTCTCTCCTTGCATGCCCCGAACCAACAGATTCGTAAGAAGATTATCCCTTATGCACGTCAGTATCCACTAGAAGATGTGATGGCCGCGATGGATTATTATGCTGAAAAGACGAAGCGGGACATCACTTATGAATATACACTGATCGCAGGGATTAACGATCATCCCGACCATGCCCATGAGCTCGGTAAATTGTTACGCGGCAAACAAGCGACGGTGAATTTGATCCCATTAAATCCAATTCCCGGTGTCAACCTGAAACGCCCCGATAAAAAAGCGATCAAAGAGTTCAGAGCAGTTTTGTTTGGGCATAAAATTGTCAACACCTGCCGCTATACGAAAGGGGATGATATAGCCGCGGCTTGTGGCCAGCTTGCTTTGCAAGAGCAAAATTTGGTGACATTCCCACAACCTTTAAAACGTGCAGTTAACGATGACGTTTGATCCCACAGTTTTGCAAAACTTCCCGACCCTTCCAGGTGTCTACCTGATGAAGAATAGCGGTGGGGACAGTTTTGTATGTTGGGAAGGCGAAAAATCTAAGGCAAAGGATTCGGCAATATTTTGTGCCGGGTGGTGATGGGAGAGTGATGATTCCTTTCCTGGTTGCCAATGTCGATCAGGTTGAAACGATCGTGGTGACCTCAGAGAAAGAGGCTCTCCTCCTTGAAAATAACCTGATCAAAAAGCACAAACCTAAATACAACGCTCTTCTTAAAGATGATAAAACCTACATCGCTCTGAAAATCAATAACCGCCACTCCTGGCCTATGGTCAGTTTGGTACGCTATCGGGGGAAACCTAAAGCAGATGGGCAGTATTTTGGCCCTTATACCAGCGCCTACGCTGCCAGGCAAACCCTTGACCTTTTACAAAAGATGTTTCCAATGCGGCAGTGCTCCGATCAAGAGCTTATGCGAAGGACACGTCCTTGCATCCTATACGACATGAAAAGGTGCATTGCTCCTTGTGTCGGCAAATGTACTCAAGAAGAGTACGATGAGCTGGTTAACCATACGGTCAAATTTCTTAAAGGACAAGACAAAGAAGTTCTCAGAGATCTGCATGAAGAAATGGATAAGGCTGCCGCTGCTCTCGACTTTGAAAAGGCCGCAATGATCTTGAAAGCGATTCAGCAGATCGAAAAAACAATCGAAACTCAAAAAGTGGATAAGCCTCTTGGAAACGACACCGATATCCTTGCCATCTATCGCCAGGGTGATGAGGTGATCCTGACACAAATGGTGATAAGGGCAGGTAGGCTTGAAGATACTTTCCACCGGAGTTTCACCAAGATTGCTGAAGATGATGCCGAACTCTATGAGACATTCCTTTTACAACATTATCAAGGGCATCCAAATCCTCCTCACGAGGTTTTACTGCCGATCCAGCTTGAGGAGGCGGAAGCCCTTGAAGAGATTCTCTCCACCGATCAAAAACGGAAAGTCTCGATTTTGACTCCTCAAAAAGGGGAAAAACGGGCAATGGTGGAAATGACCCTGGTCAATGCTGAAAACGCATTTAAACAAACGAAAGACACGCAGGCTATTAAAGAAAAGATCCTCCTCGAAATGCAAGATAAATTCCATCTATCCAGATATCCTAAACGGATCGAATGTTTTGATAACTCCAACCTAGGCGGGGATGAACCTGTCTCTGTCATGGTCGCCTTTACTGAGGGAGTGAAAGATAGCACTCGCTACCGCAAATATAAATTGAAAACGGTAGATCCCTCCGACGATTATGGCGCCATGCAAGAAGTGCTCTCAAGACGATACAAAAGGGCGAAAGAAGAGAATGATCTTCCCGATCTCTTGATTGTCGATGGCGGTAAAGGCCATCTCAACATGGCTTTGAAAGTGCTCCAAGAGCTGAATATTGTATCGATCGATGTGATCGGCCTTGCCAAGGAAGAGGGAAGGCATGACCGTGGGATGACTTCGGAGCAAGTCTATTTGCCCAATGTCAAAGATCCGGTGTTTCTCCAGCGTCATTCTTCAGTTTTGTTTTTGTTACAACAAATTAGGGATGAAGCTCACCGGTTTGCGATCACTTTTCAAAGGAAACGAAGAGGCAAAAAAAGTCTTCGCACAGCCCTTGTAGAAATTCCAGGGATAGGTCCAGCTAAACAAAGAGCCCTTCTTCGTCATTTCGGCAGCCTAAAACGCATTTTGGAGGCCTCACCTGAGGATCTTCAACAAGTTAAAGGAATCTCCAAAGCCAATATTGAGGCTATTCGAGGCTACCAAAATCGATAGATCCATATTATGCTTGTGGTATTATCGGCAAAATTGTAAACTTTATCTTCTTAACGCTTCCCAAGCAAGTTTGGGATGTTAGCTCAGTTGGTTAGAGCGCCACGTTGACATCGTGGAGGTCAGCTGTTCGAGTCAGCTACATCCCAACCGTTTTTATGAGGACCATGTCCGGACAAGCCGTTCAACAAATCGCCTCTAAGCTTCTTGCCCAAGCTCTCACCGAAGTTTTTCCCGGTACTCTCCTCATCAAAGGTGCATTTTCAAACGTCTTATTCCACTATGAGGCAGTGCTTCCCCAAAAAATTGACAAAACGATGCTCTGCCTCCTCGAAGAAAAAATGCGGGGCTTCATTAAGGCAAAACCCGCTATTGGGGTCATGGAGATGATGCGTCAAAATGCGGCCAATTACTTCAATCACCATGAACAACCAATCATTGCCGAAAATATTGATGCCCTCGATGACATAATCATTCCAATCATTTCAATCGGCGAATTTAAAGATCTCTGCGATCCCGATCAGATTCCCCCCTCATGGGAAGCCTTTGTTTTTGAGCTTCTCGATATCGAATACGAACAAGTTAATGGAGAGAGGGTCGCCCAAATTACCGGTTCCGCACACCTCAACAAAGAAGAACTCAAAACGTTCGTCAAAAAATATCGCGCTGCTAAAAAGCTCGATTTGCAAAAAAAGGGGCGGGAACTAGAGCTCTTTACTCAATTAACTCCCACCCAATTAGTGTGGCTTCCCAGAGGCGAGCAGTTAAAAAATATTTTCAAAACCTTAAAACTCAATAGTACCATTGTCGATGTCCCCATTAACATTGACCCTGAGATTCTTGCCGTTAATCCCAAACAATTGTTCGATCCCACCGCCGCTTGGCATCTGTGGCTCTACAAAAAATCTCCGCAACACTCTAAGCGCCTTACCTCTTTTGTCCAAAAAACTGACAATGGATCCCAAATCCGAGGGATGATTCGCAACGAACTCTATACGACCGACCTCACCCATATTTTTTGTTTGGAAGCGGAAGTGGCGAAAGAATTGATTTATTACTTGCAATTACTGGATAAAATCTTTAAGATATTTCGTTTTGAGGTGCAGTGGATTTTGCGCACCCAACGTCCCATTTCCACGGTGAACGCCGCCGATTGGGATAGAGGAGTCAAAGCTCTAACTTCGGTCATCGAAACCCTCGGGTTAAAAGCCGAAATTGTTAAAGCCCCCGGATCTCATACCGGTCCGAAACTCCAAGCGCTTATCCACGATGCCATTGGACAGCAATGGAACGGTCCCTATATCGGAATCGACTGTTGCCATCCAAAACTGATGACGTCGTTCTCGAAAGGAGCGACCCATCAGCAAACACCCCATATGATTGCACTCGCCGCATGGGGATCGTTTGAAAGGACCACCGCCTTGCTGATCGAACATCATCAAGGCCTGCTCCAATGGCCTCAGCTCCTCGAAGAAGTGCAAAGAAAAATGAACAGTATCAATGAGGAGTCAGTAAGCTCAGTTGAAAGTTAACAGAGAAATACGCGCCCCAAAAGTGCGCTTAATTAATCATGCAGGTGAACAAGTTGGAATTGTTTCTCTGCAAGAAGCCTTGAACATGGCCGACGATGTGGGATTGGACCTCGTAGAAATTGTTCCAACCTCTACACCCCCCGTGTGTAAAATTATTAATTACGGGAAATTTCGGTACGACCAAACCAAGAGGGAAAAGGAAAATAAAAAGGCCCAACACCAGATCAAAGTCAAAGAAGTCAAAATTAAACCTAATATTGATGAACATGACTTGGAAACAAAAATGCGCCACGCTCGCGAATTTATCGCCAAAGGCAATAAGGTAAAAATTACCTGTACCTTCCGCGGACGTGAAATGGTGCATACGGAAATCGGTGAAAGAATCGTCCGTAAAATGGTGGAAGGTTTGGAGGAGGTCGCCGCAGCAGAATCCCCCCCTAAACTGCTCGGAAGAAGCCTCGGCGTCGTCCTTGTGCCCTCTGTGAAGAAAAAGAAAGATGCGCCGAAACCCTTGGCGCCGGCAACTAAAAATCCGGAAACGACCCCGCTAGCGGGATCAATTGGAGAATAGACAGTGACTAAAATGAAAACAAAAAAGGCCCTTCAAGGCCGATTAAGAGTGACAGGCACAGGCAAACTTCGCCGTGAGCGAGCTGGCCGCCGCCACCTCTTAACACACAAATCATCAAAGCGTAAACGCCAAATGGGACGGCCTACCTTGGTTTCTGAAGGCCAACTCAAAATGTACAAACGCGTGATGGGATTATAAACCGTTCACTTAACAATTAATGATAGAAGTTAAGATGAACCTAACAAGTGGAGTATACTTATGGTTAGAGCAACTAACGCTGTAGCTTCACATCGTCGTAAAAAAAGGATCTTCAAACGTGCTAAAGGCTTTGTCGGCGATCGCAAAAACCATTTGCGCCTGACAAGTGATGCAGTGATGCGCGCGCTGGCATATAATTACCGCCATCGCAAGCAAAGGAAACGTGAATTCCGTAGTTTGTGGATTACCCGTATCAGCGCTGCTGCTAAGATTCATGGAATCTCTTATAGCAAGCTGATCTACGGTTTGAAGAAAGCACGGTGTGAATTGAATAGAAAAATGTTAGCTGAAATGGCAATTCATGACCCTGCAGGCTTTGCCGCTATCGCAGGCAGTGCCAAAGAAGCCCTTGCTTAAAGCTTGTATTTGCAACAGGCTCTAGAGCCTGTTGCAAAACCATTTTTAGGAAAAGTATGACTAATCCCATTCAACAACTCCGTCATCAATTCGAAACCGAATTCTCGCAAGTTAAGCAAACCTCCGATCTAGAGACCCTTAAAGTCAAATATCTCGGCCGAAAAGGCCCTATCCAAAATGCGATGAAGGATTTAAAAGACTTAAGTCCAGAAGAGCGCCCACAGTTTGGTAAACAGGTCAACGAACTTAAAGAAGAGATAAGTAAGCGTCTTGAAGAGTTACAGGTCAAACTCGGATCTCAAGAAGATAACCTCCGAATATCCCAAGAAACGATCGATGTCACGATTCCTGGTCGCAAAAAAGCGATGGGGAATAAACATCTTTTAACTAAGGTATTGGATGAGGTGATCGACATCTTATCTGAAATGGGATTTACCGTTCAGTACGGTCCTGATATCGAAACCGATTACTACAACTTTGAAGCCTTGAATATGGGTGAACATCACCCTGCGAGAGATATGCAGGACACCTTTTATATTGAGCCTAAGGTGCTGCTGAGAACCCAGATGACTAGTGTTGACTCCAGGGTAATGGAGGAGCATGAGCCCCCCATTAGAATCATTTCACCTGGCAAATGTTATCGTAATGAAACAATTACCGCCCGTTCCCATGTTTTTTTTCATCAGGTTGATCCTCTTTATATCGATAAAGGGGTAACATTTGGAGACCTTCTTGCCACTTTGAAAGAATTTCTTTCTAAACTTTTTCATGCAGATGTAGAAACCCGTTTCAGAGCGAGTTATTTTCCGTTCGTTGAACCGGGTATCGAAGTTGATATCCGCTGTTTAAAATGTGAGGGTTCCGGTTGCAACCTTTGCAAGTATTCAGGCTGGCTTGAGATTTTGGGAGCTGGCATGGTTCATCCCGAAGTTCTTCGCAACGGGGGGATCGATCCAGAAATCTATACCGGATTTGCATGGGGAATGGGGATTGAGCGTTTAGCTATGCTTAAATATGGAATCAACGACATCCGCCTCTACACTCAAAATGACCTCAGGTTTCTAAGACAGTTTCAATCCGTATAATCATGCCACGTTGGGAAGTTTCTAAAGCAGATTCGGGCTTGAAACTGAACCAATACATAAAACACCAATTAGGTCCTCAGCATTCTCTCAAAAAAATCAAAAAAGCTATTGATAACGGGGGTTGCAGGATTAATGGCAAAATCGAAAAATTTTCTTCTGCACGTGTAGGTTATGGCGACATTATCGATTTTGAAAAGAGCGAAAATGCAGAAGGGGAAGGGAGTATCCTGTTTGAGGATGCAGCTCTATTGGTGTATAATAAACCGGCAAATATTACCGTAGAAAATTTAGAGAAAAAATTAGGTGCAAGGCTTGTCCACAGGCTTGACAAAGAGACAACAGGAGCATTAATTTTGGCCAAAAGTAATCCGGTTTTCGAGGCTATGGTAGAGCAGTTTAAAGACAAGCAAGTGGATAAAACTTATCTTGCACTTGTGATTGGTAAACCTAGAAAAAAATCGGGTAAAGTAGAAAATTATCTTGGTAAAATCAGAGAATGGCAAGGGCAAAGTCTTTGGGGGGCTGTCGAAACTGGCGAATATGCCCTTACTGAATGGAAAACCGTTGAAAGTAGCTCCAATTATTCGCTTCTAGAATGTATCCCAATTACTGGGCGCACTCATCAGATTCGGGTTCATCTGGCCAGCATTGGACATCCGATATTGGGGGATAAGCAATATGGTCCTCATCAAGAACCCCTTTATCCTGTGTCTCGGGTAATGTTGCACGCCTACAAATTGCGGTTTTCCCATCCTATTCATCACAATCTTGTTGAAATTGAAGCGGCAATCCCTGACGATTTCAAGCAAGCGATCCAAAGCTTAGGGAAAGGACTATGAAGATTCT
The DNA here is from genome assembly GCA_963709145.1 of Parachlamydiales bacterium. GTDB lineage: Bacteria > Chlamydiota > Chlamydiia > Chlamydiales > Parachlamydiaceae > JBDHQB01. The sequence goes on along the minus strand of CAVPVT010000011.1, from coordinate 14,864 downwards.
CATCGTAAAAACTTCAGCACTTGGGGATATTATCCACACCTTTCCTGTCCTCGACTATCTAAAACAAGTCGCTCCTCAAGCTAAGATCGATTGGATTGCTGAAAAGCCTGGCGCAGAAATTGTGAAGGCACAACCACAAGTCCATGCTACTCTTGAGATAGACACCAAAAAATGGAGAAAAGGGAAAAATTGGGGAGACATCGGATTATTTCTAAAAAATTTGCGCCGAACTCAATATGATGTTCTTTTCGATTTGCAAGGCAATTTTAAATCAGGAATTATCACGGCATTTGCTAAAGCTAAAGTCAAAGTAGGGTTTGGACCTTCAACTGTCCACGAATGGCCTAATTTGCTATTTACAAACCTACGTTACAATCCCTCTTCTGGACAAAATGTGAGACAAGAGATTCTCCATTTGGTCCAAAGCTATTTTGAAGATTATAGGCTTCCTCCGGAAGTGTCAAAAAAGCCACAATCCATTGAGGGGATTCCCATCATGGTATGCCCTGGAAGCTTTTGGCCGAATAAACAACTTTCACCTGAAACCTTACAAGCTTTTCTCGATAAAATAGCCGCTCATGTCCCGAGATCCTCTTTCCATTTTGTCTGGGGCAATGCGCAAGAAAAGAATTGGGTTGAAACTTTAAGTCAAAAATACCCAAATAGTCAAATAGTGGATAAGTTACCCCTTCCATCTTTGCAAACTTTGATGGGGCAAATGAAACTTGTGATTGCAATGGATTCACTACCCTTGCATCTCGCGGGTACAACTCCGGTTTTGACCTATAGTTTTTTTGGGGCATCCTCCGCCCATAAATATAACCCTTTAGGACCCGATCATAAGATGATCCAAGGCCAATGCCCCTATGGCAAGACTTTCGAAAGAAGATGCCCTATCTTACGCACCTGTCCAACAGGTGCATGTATCAAAGGAATTCAGCCCAATCAAATTTGGGACGATTTCTGGCCATGGTTTAAAAGTTATTTGGAGCAGTCTTAGAATGAAACGAGAGTTTACAGCCACAGTGCATATTTTAGAAGGGGATCGGGTGTTGCTTATCCATCACCGTAAATATAATAAATGGGTGCCCCCGGGTGGTCATATGGAAGAAAATGAAATCCCTCATGAAGCGGCAATTCGGGAAGCCAAAGAAGAAACTGGATTAGACATCGAACTTATTTCTCAAGATGACGTCGATTTTGCCAATTCCAATGCAAAAACGATCCCACGCCCTATTGTGATGCTTTTAGAAGAGATCCCTCCTCATGGCGATAAACCTTATCACCAACATATTGATATGATTTTTGCGGGAAGGCCTATCCGAGGCAGTGTCACTCTTAACGAAGAGGAGACCCATGATATTCGGTGGTGGACGCTAGAAGAGCTTTCACAGCTCAAACCAGGGATCGATATTTTTCAAGATACATTAGAGATCATTAAGCTTCTTATCAATAATGGACAAAGGAGAGCCTATGGAGCCTCTTGCACCCCATCCCGTTAAGTTTCCTGAAAAATTAATGGCCATTGCCAATATTCCTAAAAACTATCTGCCCTATTGTAGAATTGATATCCATTATAACATCAAACATGTCGGAAATTTGGATAATGTAGCTATTGAGGCCAGAATTGCGCTTCAAGAGTTAGGGTTCGCGCTAGAAAACTTAAAATGGAAACTGGAGGAAAATAATTATGCCATTTTTGGTTTCACAAAAGTAAAAATCTATTTAATTAAAGCTTTAGAAACATTTAAGGCTTTGAATTCCTATTTAGCTGACCAAAGTAATGAATTAAAAGAATTTTATGTAATCAATCTTGAAATCTTAGAACGGATTTCAGTGATTGCTATTCAACATTTACCAATTCTGAACTGTGGTTTAGTCGATCTCCCTTGTAAAACTGAAGGGCGTGAAGCCTTTGTTTTACTTTTGTCATCGTCCGATGCAGCAACCTCACTTCCGGCCGAGCGTATGAAGGCTTTGATATCTTTTGTTTCTGAAAGGCGTGATTCCATTACCATTGCACAGACGGCAAAAATTTTTGAGTTTTTTAATCGATCTGTTTTCATCTATCTGCAAAAGGTAAAAATGAGCCCAGATGAAAAAAAGATTATAAAACTTTTGTTTAAAACGCAAAATCCGCCTCTACAGTATGATTTCAAACAATTTTTTGGATACTTGGATTCCATTAACCTTACAAAGCTTGATGATTTTAAAAGAAGATTCGTGGATTTTATAACTAAAACCCAAATTCCCAAATCCTTGTAAGAAACAGCTCTCAATGGTATAATGCACTCTTTGCCGGGGACCTCATGGAATAAATCAGTCCGAACCAGGTCAGGACAGGAATGTAGCAGCCTTAAGGATCGGTTTTATGCCTTGAGATAATCTCCGGCTTTTTATTCCCAAAGTCTTCATTGCGTTCCATGATGAAACCCAAATAGGCCTGACGTTCTCCTTAGAGAAAGAACGCCAGACCTTGAATTTCCTATCCTTAGTTAATCTGGAAAATGGCTATTGAAGCCCAAGATTGATTGACCCCAGGAGCCGAAAAAGAATTCAGCGATATATACTGCAAGGTGAGTGTGTTGATGGGTTCTGTCAAGGTCAATACTGTAGAACTGCCACCTAGAGGGGAATTCAAAATGAGTTGACCATTTACATACATATTCACAGAAGGGATAGAAAAAGGTGCAAAAAGGTAGATAATAGAATAAGTCCCTGGCTTAAGCGTAAAGACTCCAGTACTACCATCGTATTCAATTCCCGAGAGTGCGACTTGGTTGTTGAAAATTAAATTTTCACCTGGAGTTACATCGACATCTCCACTATCTGTGGTCAAGAAAAACGACGCATACCGTCCAGGGTCATTTTGAGGACATTGACAATGATGATCTCTGTAATGATAGCCTCTAGCAAGATCTTGTTGATCGATGCTTGTCTCTAACGCAAACGCACTCGCTTGCAGCGCAATACCAAGCATTATATTTCTTAATAATTTCTGCATGAATTTTCTCCTGATTTTCTCTTTTTTTATATATCTTTACCTATCCGTGTTTAGTCGATCTGATAGATCGTAATCATGGCATTGCATTCAGGAATTGTTTCTGGCAAAGTTAAACTAGTAGACGCTTGAGCTTGCAATGCAAGAGTATTTATCGGATTGGACAGAGTCAAAATGGTTGCAGAACCACCCAATGGAGAATTAGGAACGATGGCTCCATTGGCAACCAAATTTATATTGTCTACCGGAGTACTAAAATAGGTCACTGAATAGGTGCCTGGCTGCAGTGTAAACACTCCAGTGGCTGCATTATACGTAATGCCTGAAAGGCTGATCTGATTCCCAAACAGAACATTTTGTCCTGTTGTAAGCGTCTGATCTATACTGCTATATAAACAGGCGTATTGATCAAAATTTAAGCTAGGATTCCATGAACCTTCGCCTCCGACTTGGTAAATAACAATCGAAGCGTAGGCAAAAAAGTAGCTGCCAATATCTCCTGTTTGTGGCGACCAATCTCCAGTTGCCTGGACTGCAACTGTATTGCTAGCCTGCGATAAATCAATGACAATAGTTGCCCCTGCCAGATTTGGAGTGGGGATCACTGTGCCATTCACGAGCAAATTGAGAGTTGATACAAACGATTGATTGGGAGTTGCGAAGAAATTAATGGTGTAAACACCAGCAGGAAGTGTGAATATGCCTGTTGTGTTGTCGTATTGAATTCCTTCAAGTGTTTGTTGGAGATTAAATAGTACGTTTTGTCCTGTCGTTAACGAGGGTTGATTGGTCAACCAATAGGATGCAAACCTTCCCCATGAAGGATCTTTTTGTCCCTGATGGTGATGGTGGTGGGTACGGCTAAGCTCTTTTTTTGCTTTTTCCAAGCCTTGGCCGCTGGAGCTGACAGAGCCATTGAATTGTGGAGCCTCGACTGCTCCAACCATTGCAGTTCCCTGCATGATGAAGCCGAGTAAAGCGCTCAATATCCATTTTTGCATCGAAATCTCCTTGTTGAGAGTTTAAAACACCGGTCCTAAAAGCAAACATAACAATTTAAAAAATTATCTTACAATCAATAGAAAATTTCCGGCTTTTTATTCCCAAAGGCGTCGTTTTTGTTGCCGTTCGGGAGGGGCCTTGATGAAATCTGAGGGGGGGATAATCGGACGCCTTCTTCCAACTATGATTACGTGGCTTAGGGCTTGATCTCCCCAAAATAATTGAGAAACAGACTCTAAAGAGTGCAAAAGCCATCCTTGTTTGTATAGCGAACGTTGTAAAGGATTGGATAGAAAGCCTATACATTTCCAAAAATGGCCTAAAATTGGCGAACTATTCAACTGAAACCATTTTCTGATCAATCCATGCCTTTCTTGAATCTTTCTCTCCCGGTAGGCTGGATCGCTGCCGGCTTTACTAAACCTGTTTGGCGCGCTTAAAAAGTTTTCTAATTTGATCCATAAATAATTGTAGCTCAGTTTGCTATCAATGATGTCTAATTCTGTTTCCGCAAGAGTGCGAAAACGCTCAAACGCATCTATTGAATAGATGTCTAAGGAGGTAGAGCACACAATGAGCCCATCCTTTTTGACCAAACGGGCTAATTCAGAAAAAAAAAGGCGCATCTCTTGAACCGGTAGTTCAGCGACGATTTCAGTGGCAAGCACAACATCATAAGTTTCTTCATTCAAAAGCGTATGAGGTACATAATCTTGAAAAGTGTGAATCGACGGATATTTTCCTTTCACCCTATCCAAAGGTTGAGTCGCAATATCGACTGTGTCGACCATTCCACCTTCTTCAGCACATTTCAATGTCAATACACCCCAACCGGTTCCCAGATCGACACATTTTGCTCCCTCAAATTTTCCATGCTTTCGGAATAAAGTTAACGTCCTTTCAATCCTTTTTTTGCCCCAGGAAGAATTATAAGGATCAAACCGTTCAGGTTCCAAATGCCAAAGACGCTCATACTTGGCTTGCGCTTCATGCCTTCGGGTTTGTTGTGGACTCGAATCCTTTTTTGGCTTTTCTCCCGACATTACCGCGACGATCTGCAATTTTGAATGGTTCATTTCTTTGATTATCCTTCGGAAAAAAGTTCAAACAAGGAAATTTCAGGAGGGGACGATTGGATCGGACGATTGATAAATAATCGAAACCAAATTTCAAGCATCAAGATCGCCCATAAATCCCTAAATGTTTCTGGATTGAAATTTTCAGGATCAAGTTGTCTTTTTAGCCATTTGGAGGAAATTAAGCCTGTTTCCACAAGGGTCCCTGTTAAGAGTAACTCAAAGGCCTTTCGTAAGTTTGGAGTATTTGCCCATTGATTGAGAAACTCCCGTCTTGTCTTTTTGGGCCTGCTTACAACAAGATCGGAAAAGATATGCTTCAGCAACGGTTTCAAGTAGGTTGCTGTTTCCGTTTCCGTTAATGTTTCCGGCTCCGGAAGCGATGCGGTAAATTCCACAATCGCTCTATCTAAGAAGGGTGCTTGCCAATTCAATCCACGCGAGGTTGTCAAGCGTTCGAATTGGAGCATAAAGCAATCGGGCAGCCTTGTTTTCACATCGAAGTATAAATAAGAAGAGACGATCGAATTGATCCGCGATAAATGGTGAAATTTATGAAGAAATGAGTCGGGATCAAAGATACCGGCTAACTTCGGCGATATATAGGCAAGATTTTTTTCATCGAATAAGGCGTTATGTCTCAAGTATTCAAACTGCATCGGATTTGTCCTGAAAACTCTTAGAACATTGAATGCGGCTGGCCGGAATATCGCGTTTAAGAGGGGAGCCACCACATGTCGAATTAAGGGAGTTGGTACTAACATCATTCGACTCAGATAATGCGCTCCTTCCTCCAGCAATAGTGTAGCGGCTATGTGCTGCTAGCAACTCGTCACACCCCATCCCTGAAAAAATTGTATGGCTTTGAGACGCTGCTAAATCCGCTAGCTTTGCGGTGGCGACTATATTTGGATCTCCAATCGGTTCATCTAAATACCAAGCCGTTTGAACAATATTGTCGAGCATATTGTTCGGAGTGATCCAATCCACTTTATGGTCTAGATGTAGTTCCTTAGCGACTTCTCTTGCTGAGAGAATATCTAAATCGTTCTGACCCTTAAAACCTACTGAAAATGCAGGCAAGACAATCTGTGGCAATGCTTTCCGCACATAGTGGGCAATTGTCGCTGAGCCTAGCCCTCCTGAAATAAAGCAGCCTACGCTTTCATCTGAGGGAATTCTAACGCGGACAGAATCTTCTAAAAGCTGATCGAGTTTATTGACAATTTTATTTTTATGATCTCTTGTACGAACTTCAAATTGGGAACTATATGACCAGTAGGGTTGAATTGTTTTTCCCCCTCCCATTTTATAATGGAGGTAATGGGCGGGAAGGATTTTGCTAACATCTTTGATTGGTGTCATATCTTGGGGTAAATAACCGAAGTAAAGGTAGGCCGAAATTGCATCCTCAGCAGGAGTTTGAGGGACTATACCGGTGGCCAAAATCGATTTAATTTCGCTGGAAAAGATAAAATAGTTATTGTCCTGATACCAATATAGAGGCTTTTTGCCGATTCTATCTCGGGCAAGCAAGATCCAACCACGCAATTGGTCAATTAAGACAAGTGCAAAGTCTCCTTCGAGTTTGTTCAAAAATTCAAGATCCCAATGCTCATAAGCTTGTACAAGAATGTCTGAAGGAGTTTCTACCTGAAATCTTCGACCTTGCGAGCGCATTTTTTTTCTAAGGCTTCGATATTGTCTATTGTCCCGTCTAAAGCGAGCCAATGGTTTTTTTTTTCATTTAAACCAAAAGATCCTCCGTGGATCCCGATTTGAATGTTTTTGAAGGTACGGATTTCAAGTGTGGGAGAGCCACGATGGCGCAATGTGTCCAACATCGGTTCAACCAGATCGGTGACTTGAAGAATATCGGGATAGATAACGCCTGCAATGCCTGTGCTCATATTCACGGGATTATTCCATTTTTTGGCATGAAAGAAAAGTGTTTAAATTTTATGAGGTTTAAAACAAATTCTATTTTAAAAAGTATAATTGGTTGAAAACCAATTTGTTTCGACTATTAGACCTCAAAAATCCTTTCACAATAATGCTTGACTTCCCCCTGAAAACTGGCTAGAATAGCCCCTGATTTGCCCAGGTGGTGAAATTGGTAGACACGCCAGATTTAGGTTCTGGTGCCGTAAGGTGTGTAGGTTCGAGTCCTATCCTGGGCATTTCACCGGACAAACTCTCTTCAAAGATGATTTGTCCGGTTTTTTCATTTTCTAACACCTTGTTTCTCTGTAAGATAAGCGCAAGCGCCGGATTCAATGGGGTGGTTCGATAACTATTTTCCCGAAAATGCAATTTTGCAGGGAATATCGAACCAAGCAACTTTTGCTTAATTTCCACATTTGCATTTATGTAAAACCCACTTAGATTGCTCAAAAGCGGAATGCCAAAACGACAATATTTCATAAATCCTGTCTCGCTACTCTCTTGCAATTCGATCTTCTTCCGCAAAATGGCGATTTCCTCTTTTAATTTTGGAATCATTCGTTGATGAGTCTCTCTATCAATATCTCGATTCAAAAGCATCTCATCGCATCGAGCTATTTTGTCTTCCTGGTCTTTTATTCGTTCCTTTAGTCCTTGGATCTGCTTCTTGCGATCGCCCTCATTGGATTTGAAAGTGTCTTCAAGAATGGCCATATACAGTTCAGAAATCTCCGATGGAATCGTTAACGACTTCAAATATTCATCCAATTTATCGTTCAGAAAACCTGCACTGAATCTTATCTTACAAGTATTTTGGCAATGATAATATGGGTAATAGCTGCCATTGCGTCTTTGTGAAAGGCTTCCAGTTAGATTTCGACTACATTCAGGACAAATGAGAAGTCCACGAAGAGGGAATTCTTCGCGTTGCTTGGTTTTAGCTGTAGGAATACAGCTTTTTTCATTCATTTCTCGAAGTACTGACTGCACTTGATCAAACAAATTTTCACTTACAAGAGCCTCGTGCGAACCCGGAACATAGTAAGCCTCTTCCTCATTGAGTTGAGGTACTTTTGTACAACCTTTATAAGTTTTATTTCGGAGCAAGCTATAAAAAGCACTTCTCCCTATTTTAAGTCCCTTTTCTGAAAGAGTTTTGCGTATATTGTCAATCAAGTATAAGCCTAGAGCAACAATTTCAAAAGCCTCTTTAATCAAGATAGCATTCTCATCAGGAACTATGATTGATTTTCCACTTCCATTCCGCTCTCTCTTATACCCTTTAGGTGGTGGCCCTGTGTATCTCCCTTCTTTTCTTGCTCGAACAATCCCGGAAGAAGTATTTAAAGCTCTTCGGCGATTGTCCATTTCCCCTTCAGCGAGCTTAAGTGCACGATAAAGGGGAAATGCGGGATCTTTTGGAGAAATAGTTTCTTCTAAACAGATAACTTGAACACCTAGTTTTTCTAAACGGTCAATTTCTACATAAGCTTGAGTTACATTTCGAGAAAAACGATCCTATCTAACAACATAGATGCAATCAATGGTATTGGGATTAGCAAGAATGTACTCATCAAGATCTTTAAAGGCTGGGCGATGCTCAAAGTCTTTAGCAGAATAAACATCATCTTGAAAATGCTTAACAATTTCCACTCCATCTTTTTGACATTGTAGCCTAAGCAGCTCCTCCTGATAACCCAGACTGTATCCGTGCATCGCCTGCTCTTCCGTCGATACTCTTGTGTACATGAGGGCTTTCCTTTTCCCTTTGGACTTGTTTATTAAACTCATATTCAATTTGGCTTAATTTTGTTAGTTGGTCTCGTATAATTTTAATTTCTGCTTCGCTGTATTTTTTGCCATTTTTATGGAGGATCTCCTGGCAAGTCTTCAATGAAATCATCACTACATCCATAGTGAGTGACAATGATTCCGTAGTCAGCGTGAAGCATAGTCGGTTTTTGAAGCACGATGATCAGTCTATGCATAATAAATAGCCTTTATTTCAGTTTTACTCGTTTGACAAGCTTTGTAGAAACGTGAAGTCCGTTTTGTATTCTTGTAGAAATCACAGCGTCTATTTGATCCTTTCGAATTTCTTCGTATTGGACATCTCGTGAAAATCCTTTTTCAATTTCAATATTTGAAATCTTGCCATCAATTTTGGTAAGTTTTATCGAATCGAAATCTTCTTGCTCTAAAAGTTCACAAACTTTGTTCTGTTCTGGAGTAACTGTGCGTTTAAATGGGACTTTGGATTCTACTTTGATTTTTTTGAAAATCTTATTCATCAAGGGATTCAAATGTATCAAAATGCAGTCTTGGAGAAGTCCAACCTCCATTGCACTTATCATTTCTTCATAGGACAGAAACTCAGAAGGCTCCTCAGGAGGATTAACAAAGAATACTGGAGTTTTAAAATACAGAGCGGCAACCAGATAATAATCAAAGAATTTTAGATCTGTACCAGGGATCTTTTCAAAAAAGATAGGCTTGGCTTTAACTATCGAATCAAGAGAAACTCCCATCGCTCGGAATTTGATTATTACGTATACCCAAAGAGCTTCTATTAAGTTGAATCTGCGCCATCCTGAATTTGACTCCCTTTCACATTCAATCAATCCAATAGAATCCCAATGATGTAAAGTCCGGTATGACAATGAATCAATTTTCGAACCACAGTTTCTCCTTGAAAGAATTTCGAGATTTTTTAATGCCTGTTGTGAATCGAGTAGTTTGTCGAGATTGGATACAAATGTATGTCCTCTGAAGGTAGTGATCATCGAAGGAATTCTAGTGCCTTCTTCCTGATTATTTTCATCCATATTTTTCTCCATGCTTGAACTTAAAAATTACACATACGTAAGAATTTAACTAAAGAAAAAAATGTCATGATAAGAAAAATGAATCTAAATATCAGACAAAAAATGGTAAAATCTTAGAAAAGAAGAGGGCTAGTTTTTTCTTTGAGCATTTCAGCATCGAATTCTAAAGAGCTTTCTAAAATACCCGTGTGGTATTGAACATCCTTCAAATCATCTTTCAGACGTTTTTCTAACGAAAGGATAATCGTGAGTAGATCTTTAGTTGATGTGTTTTTCAGATCTCGCGTAGCAAGCTCTTCCAAGGCTTTGCATAAGACATTTGCTAATGATTCAATCCTTTGAGTTTTTACAAGCTTGTACTGTTCTATCAAGTTCTCAAAGTTAAAATATGTGAGATCGGCAATCTCTTTTGAAAACTCTTGATCCTATTTGATCAAGGTTGGTTTTGAAATGCCCATTTGAGCTGAAATCTTATCAAAAGAGAGCCCCTGAGCTCTTAACTAGATAAAGCTTTCTTTGTTTTGCAAATCTTTCATTAAATCTACATTGTTAATATTACGCGTTTGAGTTTTTGTGATTTTTTCTCGCATATTCTTTTTCTAACCAATCCAGTGCGGGCTGTGGCACTCCCATATATTTTTTAATTATCTCTGAAATAAGAATCAGCCCGTTTGAGCCATTTGTAAAGATAATAATCGCATTCTTGCTACACTTAGATCCTAAAACAAAACTTTTAAATCCTCCATTATCTCCCCAATGCCAAAATGAATCTCCCATTTCAGTGCACTGAATACCCCATCCCAAACCCCACGAGACTGAATTTGAGAGTTGACCTGTATAGTTCTCAATAGAATTAGTGCTGCCTTCCTGCACTTTAATTTGGGGTCGGAGCATTTCATTAATGGTTTTAGAATTCAAACCAACATCTTTTAAGATAGCTATAACAAATTTTGCATAATCTAGGGAGTTAGTGTGCATTGTAAAGGCCGCATTTGGAGGTACTTCTCTTTGATTTTCAATTGGAATACCATCAGCATCGTGACCAGAAGATTTTTTATCATCATTTACCCAAACGAAAGTGCTGTGAGTCATTTCCAAAGGGAAGAATACATTTTTCTTCATGTATTCTTCCAAAGATAGCCCAGATAAATGTTCAAGAACTTTTTGCAAATATAAAAAACCCTCACCTGAATAGCTAAACCTTTCACCAGGTTGAAAATGAATCTTTAAAGGTTCATCTTTCGGTCTCCAGTTTGGAAAGCCGCTAGAATGTGCTAAAATCATTCTAGCTGTAATAAAATTCAATCTTTTGTCATTTTGTATGTCGTGATAGCTGAAATATTCAATCAGAGGCTTATCTAAATCCAATTTTCCATTCTCTACCAGTTTTAGGAGCCCATATGTAAAAACTGGCTTGCTAAGAGATGCAGCCTCAAACAATGTATCAGCATTAATCGTTTCATTGTTTTTTGAATTTTTTAACCCCATCTCTAAATGTAAGACCATTTTGCCATTTTCAATAATCGCAAGAGAAAGACTAGGCACTTTTTTTTCTTTCATCAATAATTCATTTCATTTTTTGTAGGAAAATTTTGTCCAGCATCCATTTGAATTCCTTTAATTAATAAAAATAAAATTAAATATAATAACTTTAATCGTTTCATCACCTTCTCCGTCAATTCTTCTATGAAATCCATTGCTATATCGCAAGATTTCGAGCAATCATGAGAACTTCGTCTGCAGAAAACAAGTTAGAAATGACGACTTCAGGCTGAGCATTTAAAACCTTCTTATAAAGCTTTTGAGCATCATTATCCGTTCTTGTCGATACCAAGATATGCTTTAGAGATGCATTTCTTTGTTTCAATTCATCTTGAATCATTTTTAAAGATTCAGAGATCAATGAAGATCCTATTCCTTGTTTCTGAGAAGAGGGTCGCACTCCAATTTGCTCTAATTCCAATACAACTTCTTTGCGGAATCCACTTTTTTCTATCCATTGCACATATCCAAAAATATCCCCATTGCTTTCAGCAACAAAATATCTAATCCTGGGATAAGCTTGAAAATTGCATGTAATCCATTCTTCAGAAGTGTTTGCCTTGGAAAGGCTTCCCTATGCACTTGAGAGACAGCTGTAAGATCCTGGCTTTGCATGCCTCTAATTTTCATTATACCTCCTATTTTTCCCAAAATAGTTTTGTTCTTCTTTAAGAGTTTGGAATCGTTTCACAAGTACGTGGATATTTGTAAAAGGATCTTTCTTTGGGTCCTCGTGCTGTTTGGAAACTAAAGAGGCAGCGCGCTTGCATGCCATATCAATGAAATGATATGGTAGCGTTAAAAGCTTGAACGCCATCTTTGTCATAATTCGGAAAACCCTGGGATTTTTTTTAATGCCTTCAACATTTGTTGAGGGCTTCCAAAACCAGATTCACGCATTTGAAAATGCAGATAAGACCAAATCTCAAAACACGGATTCGAAACGACAGCGATAAATCTTTCTAGATTTACATAGCTCGATAGCCTCTAGAAAAGCTGATAGGTCATTATCTCGATCGAAAACGCAATATATTTTGTCGTATTTTACTCCATCTTCTTTAGATTTTCGTTTCGCTGTATTCACAATGCTTTTTGGATCTGTTCCATCCCCTTTGCATATATGAACATGAATCGCAAACTTCTTGCGAGCTCGCAAAGATAATCTACCTCCGTTTCTCCTTCACAAACAACTAAATCAAGCGGTGAATAGAGAGTGTCGGGTTTTCGATATGAACGTATAGAGATTCTTCTATGTCATGAGAAACGAAATTTCCCTATGAATGGAAGTGCTCCATAGCGACCTTGTAGATAACCTTTGCCAATGGCTTCACCTTTACGTGGTTTAAAATCTAAAAGAGAATAAAGACGTGATCCTTGTTGTTCATCTTTCTGTATAAACCAAACTTGATCCCTTCTAAATAAATCACTGTCTAGCAAAGAGGTATCATGAGTAGTAAAAATAAGCTGAGCATTTTTCTGGTTGGTTTTTGGGTTATGAAAAAGCTCTATCAAATATCTAACGATATTAGGATGAAGATGAAGATCTAGTTCATCTACAAAAAGCACTAGACCTTCACGTAATGCTTTCAACCATCCTCCAGCTTGTGAAATAAGTCTTTGTGTTCCATCAGACTCATCTAAAAATAAGTCAAAAAATACTTTTTGGTCAGAATCAAGCATTTTATGCTGTGTTCTAACAGCTACTTTTTTTATTGGAGGGACTTCTTCCTCAATTAAGTGAAAATTTTCGATTCCAATATCTGCACATTCCATGAATTTGTGAATCCAAGGTGCTGTTTTGGGGTCTTTTAAAAATTGAAAGGTAAGATCAGGGTTAAAATAAATTTCTTGTACAGGGCCATTTTTTAGCAAAATGACAAGTTGATCTCTAAACCAAAGAAAAATGGGTTTTAGCTGCTCGCTATTGAATTGCACTGCCGTGGAAAGATACAGAGCATTTGCTCGCGTCATCTGTTCCCAAACTTTATGCTCTCCTTTAAAGCTTGGCCCTTGATACCACTCATATGCTTTTGAAGATGGATTCCATTTTCTTGTAAACCACGTTTGACGATAGTTTTTAGGATATGCATAAAGCTCTTCACTTATGATCTGATCTTCGGTGAGAGCTACATGATAAGTGAAACGAACATCATTACAAACGAAATCGATGGAAAACTCACTCGGTTCATTTTGAGATTTTGCATTGAGTCGAAATGGTTGTAGGGGAATTTTTTGCTTTTCTTGGTATGCCGTTGAAGATGCGAGAACAAACTGCTGTAGAAAAAAAATCGCTCGAATCAAATTGCTTTTTCCGCCAGCATTGGGGCCATAAATCACAGCAGAACGAACAAGACGCTGACTTTGAGAAAATTCAAATGTATTTGAATCGCGCAGCTCCGATCCTTTGCCTGCGGATAGATTCAAGATCTCTTCTTTCTCAAAAGATCGAAAATTTTTGACTGAAAATTGCAATAACAAGGGATTTCTCCTATATATTTCTTGCGTTTTCTTTATTTTTGCATATTTTCTGCAAAATGTCTATCAATTTTATTGATTATCATCTATTTTATTCCTAACTCTGTCATTGGGGAGCATATAAAAGGGGTTAAAAGAGATGAATGAGCATTATCAGGAGGCTATTAATTGATTGAAAAAAATAACGTATCAAAGAGTTATCCAATTCTTTAGAGCGAAAAAAGCTGTCGATATTTACGCAAAAATTACAAATAACTCTTTTGAATTTCGCGATGTTCTTGGAGGTTCTCAGCACTGGTGCGATTTTGATGATGGCGTTTGCTGGGGTGAATATACAAGCCTTTTTCAAAATGATGAAGAAACGAAGTATATCCACAGACAGCTGTATCATATTGATATTCAGAAGTTAATAGAAGATTATAAAATAGAAATCGATGTTATGTACGCAGGGCTTAGTTCCATGACGCTAGCCCTAATGTCCGGTGCTTGTGAAGATAAGGTGCCATTCGAAATACCAAATGGTATGCTCTATGCCGGCAATTCTCGGTTCATACTCTAGACATTTGGATTTGAGAGGAGTGGCTTTCAAGATCGTTGATATTATTACGTCGAGGTTAAGGAGAAGATCACATGACTCTCGCTGGTTCAATCCACTGGATTAGGTAAGCCGAAGTGGGACGGGAACGGGATGGAAAGAGGTGATCAAACGTGCTTAGCGCCGCGGCAGACAAAAGAGTACTGGGTACTTGGGGAAATAAAGGTTAATTTGGTTCTAGCAGTTTTACAATAGCAGGGATAATCAACCAATCATCCAATCAGATTCAAAGAAATACTACCTTATTCAGTTTGGCTCAGAGGCGGAGCATTAACCTTTATTACCCATCAAACGAAGTAACACCGCACTTCATTCGAGAATTCCTGGCTGTCCCATCTTACATATGCATTCTCTCGTACGCGATTGAGAAATCTTCTTGAGCCAAGTGGACCGCGCGCCGTACT
>CAVPVT010000010.1:0-23978 GCA_963709145.1 Parachlamydiales bacterium | reverse complement strand
TGAGTTGAGAAGCTGGAAGTATGGTACTCTCTTTGGTTGAGCGCAATTAATCACCACCTCTATTGAATATTCGGCGAACTCAAGCTACCAAAGATTACGCATACCGGCACGAGACGAGTCATCGCCGTTTCCTTTGGATTGTCTCTCTTGTGATCCACGATGGCAGGAGGCTTTTAAGAGATGGCTATGCGCTTGGTCTATATTTTCATTGTATTGGTGACGGAAGTGGCATCACTCCTAGCAGATTTGCGATGGAACTCGTTCACATCAGACATGAATGAGAGACTGGTAGCATTTTGCTGGCTTATCATGGTGCTCCCCAGCGACTTTTGATAGCTGCTTCAGAAACGAAATGCAAAGAACCTAGATTACGATTGCTCTGCGTTCTGCTTGATGTAGTGATCGGTTGATTATAATATGATCTACAAGCAGATACGGACCCCAGAAGGGGAAGTTTCACATCAAGTTAGTAACCCTGGATCTGTTCGTATCAAACCATGTGTCTGCATCTGAGCTCATCATCATGCTCCCATTCCCAGCAGCTCGCACCTCCGCCAGCCATCCTCCAACATGAGGGAGATTTTGAGGATGTGACGATCTTAGCTCCATATCTCAGTGGCTTTTAAAGCGATCGCCGGTTTTGAATAGCGATAGGAATGGAACAGTGCGAAACATTCGCTTATGCTTCTCCTCATGAAATTGACACCATACCTTTCACGGCATTGCCGCAGCGTCCTATGTTTCGCTACTCATAGAAGTGGACTCTGTCAGGCTTGCGTCTAGATGGCTTTCGAGTATCCATAGGCCGCAAAGCGTTTATTTCAATCTTCCAGATGACGGCTAAGGCGTAGTGTTTACCATGATCATTCCCCTGGCGCAGGTGTGCCTCTGGCTCAAGAGATCGATCATGTATCGATGGATAAGTTAAGTTTTTTTGTAAAAGACAATGATCAATTAAAGGTCTTATCTTTAAAACATCTGAATCTGGATGATAACGATTTTGCAATCTTAAAGGATGGACTTGCGAACAATAAACATCTCGAAAAATTAATCTTAAAAGATACTGAAATAACGGATAAATCTATTTTAGCATTGAAATATGTTCTCATGCGACATCCAACGCTATTTTTTCTTTCTTTAGCTAATACATGTATTACAAACTTAAGTTTGAGATTGTTGTCTCACGCTAATAGTACAAGGAATACACTAAGTCTTGTACTAGATGTTGCCGTAAATAATATAACGGATGATGTTATTCCGTTGTTCTTTTTCAGATGTTAAATCGGTAAAATTGTTAGATTTAAGCAGTACTATTGTGAAAAGTGCGAATACCCTCAGACTTGCATTGTTACATGAGGATCTTGAAAAGATTTCACTCTTAGAAACGAAAATTACTTTAGCATCAGTTGTGAAAGAGTGTACCAATGCCATAAGAGCGAGGAAAACTCCATTAGTCGTTGAAATGACATATGATCCGGAAGAAGAATCTGACTTCCGTAGACTAACAGAGCAATTTACAGATACTCAAGTTAAGTTTTCATTCTATCGGTCGATGAATACGAATGTCGACGACGATGAAATTTCTGATTCCATTAGCTTCTCTTTATTGAGTGGTGAGTTATCACTTGAAAAGGCTAAGTCTATATTATTGCAAATATTAGACTCCTCTGAAACTAAAGATATACGTATTTCAAATAATAGTTTAATTGTAAATTTTCCCTTTGCTCAGGAAGTTTCTTCAGAAGAAGCTGTGGAGGCTTTATTTCAAATTATAAAAACTGAATTAAGATTTTCAAATATTCAAGCCGTAGAAATGCATAATTGTCGATTTACTAATCAAAC
This sequence comes from Parachlamydiales bacterium, assembly GCA_963709145.1. Taxonomy (GTDB): domain Bacteria; phylum Chlamydiota; class Chlamydiia; order Chlamydiales; family Parachlamydiaceae; genus JBDHQB01. The sequence goes on along the minus strand of CAVPVT010000010.1, from coordinate 22,136 downwards.
TTGGCTATGCTTTATTAAAAATATCCAAAATTTTCAAGGAAAAATTAATAGCTTATCGTTTTCAATGTGTAACTTGTCAATAGATCAAGTATCTCATTTAAATCTAGTTAAAGATTGCATCAGTCAATTAAAAATCATTTTTCAAACTGTAGATGAATCAACCGTTACAGTGTTAGGTGAATTTATATCTTACAATCAAAAATTAGAGTATTTGTCTTTGAAAAGTCTAGGGATGACTGATAAACAATTTGAATTTATACTATCGGGTCTCGAAAAAAACAGGCATCTGAAAAAATTAATTCTTGATGATAATGAGATCACAAATCTATCTGCATTTCCATTGAGTTTAAGAATCTCACTCCACCCGACATTAGAAAGCTTGGCTCTTTCAAGCGTGCAAATCACAGACACTGGTTTAATGGCCTTGGCTAACGCAGCTCATTGGAGACCCGATCCTGGTCTTGAGCTATGTTTAGAAAAAACTGCCGTAGGTGATGTGGGAGTTCAATATTTGTTGAAGACAGCACGATCGGTTAAGGTCCTTGAATTAACGCAAACAAGTGTGGAAAGTCCGGAAGTTATTGAGCTAGCAATGGAAAATGAACAACTTAAACATATCAATGTAATGGGAACAAAAATCATCCCATCTAATCTCACAAGGCACAGTGTGCTTGGAAAAAGAAAACGAAGCAATTCTTTGGATATTGTATTGTCTTATAATCCCAAACGTTGGGAGCAAGCTGTCCTGGAAAATATTCGAAGAATAACTGCAGATAGTCCTGTTAGGTTTATAACGCATGCACAAACACAGACAAATAGTCTTTTTCAGGAGCTAGAGAATCGGATAAGGACTTCAGAACCTTCTCAGGAGATATTAGACGAAATTAGTGAAGTTCCGAGTGAAGCTATGAGAAATCCTCTTCTATGTTTATTTGTAGAAAAGAAATTGGCACATCGCGATGTTATCACTAAGGATATATTGGATTTCGTGATCTCGATCAAAGACGAAAAAATAAAAAATCATTTTTTTAAAAGGATTTTAGAGTTTCAATTTAAGATCATGCATATTCCAAAAGATGGGGATTGCTTATTTAGAGCTTGTGTAGAAGGTATTGAGAGATTAAAACCTGATTTTTTAAGAAAGATCTTAGTAAATTATTCAAAGGCTCATCGAGATTTCCCTGAACTAATAAAAGATAGAGGGAACGATGTTGAGGGTGCAACATGCGGATGGCTTTTAAGGTTGATGGCTGTCCATTATATGCAAAATCATCCTGACGATTTTCGATATTTTATGGATTCTGAACAAGCGCATGGTTTAATACAGCCACCTGGAATGTCTGATGATGATTTTACGAAAGAACTCCTTAAAAAATATTGTGTAAATATGACTCAAAAAGGTGTCTGGGGTGGTGAGCATGAAATCCAAGCCTTCGTCCATTTATTCAATATGAATGCAAATTTCCAATTTGGATTTGTGATTTATGATATTACAAGTAATCCACAAATCGTTGATGGGAAAGTGGTAATGCCTGAAATCATGCATAAATATCCGACATTCACCCCAGAAGTTATGGCCAATGAAGAAGCCTTAAAAGCGGCAAGAGAAAAGACTCTGTTAATTCATTTATTGCGCACAGATAGCAATCATTACAGTCTTCTTATGGCCTAATCGGTGTCTTCATTTTCATACCTGGCCTTAAGTTCTTCAATAATGGAAGAATCTGCCAGCGTAGAAACATCCCCGAGGACAGTGCCTTCTCCAATATCCCTAAGCAGGCGACGCATAATTTTGCCGCTACGGGTTTTGGGGAGGTCGCGGGTGAAAATAATTTTTTCTGGCCTGGCTAGGGCGCCAATTTTTCCCACAACATGTTGTTTCAGAGTGTCTTCATGTTCGATGTTAGGGTTAAATCCTTCCTTGAGGATAACGAATGCCACAATTCCTTGCCCTTTAATCTCATGTTGGATCCCGACAACAGCAGCTTCTGCCACGCTGGGATGATCGACCAAGGCGCTTTCCACTTCCATCGTGCCAATTCTGTGTCCCGAAACATTCATCACATCATCAACACGTCCCATTAACCAATAATATCCGTCTTTATCTTGTTTCGCGCCATCGCCTGTGAAGTAGTATTTGCCATTCCATTTTTTCCAATAACCGGTTTCATACCTTTCTGGATTATTATGAATGCCTTTCAGCATAGAAGGCCAAGGGGATGTGATCGCAAGCAGCCCTGACGATACAGGATTTCCTTCCTCATTGAGAATGGCAACCTCGATCCCTGGAAGGGGTAATGTTGCGCTGCCAGGCTTAAGGGGTGTTAAGCCGGGGAGCGGTGAGATCATAATGCTACCAGTTTCTGTTTGCCACCAGGTATCGACGACAGGACATCTTTCACCGCCGATATGGGTATAATACCATATCCAAGCCTCAGGATTGATCGGTTCTCCTACCGAGCCTAAAAGACGTAGTGAATTAAGATTGCACCCTTTAGGCCATTCTGTGCCCCACTTCATAAAGGTTCGGATAGCTGTGGGGGCAGTATAGAGGATAGTGATCCCATATTTTTCGATGATGCGCCAAAACCGATCTCTTTTAGGCCAGTCGGGAGACCCTTCATAGATCACCTGGGTGGCTCCATTTGAGAGAGGACCATAAGTGACGTAGGTATGTCCGGTGATCCAGCCAATATCGGCAGTGCACCAGTAGACATCGGAAGGCTTAATGTCAAACACCCAATTTGTTGTCGAATGGGCTCCCACCATAAATCCTCCGGTGGTATGGATAATCCCTTTGGGAGTTCCAGTTGTTCCAGATGTGTAAAGAATAAATAAGGGGTCTACCGCATCCATGGGTTCGGGCACACATTCTAAAGGAGCATTTAACATCAACCGGTGGTACCATAGATCTCGGTTTGGTTGAATTTCGATAGTGTGTTCTGTGCGCCTGATGACAATGACATTTTGGATGGAAGGACATTCTCTCAAGGCTTTGTCAGCTGCATCTTTGAGGGGAATTATAGCCCCTTTACGGAAACCACCATCGGCAGTGATGAGCAGTTTTGCTTGAGCATCGACAATCCTATCCCTAAGAGACTCTGAGGAAAAACCTCCAAATACAACGGTGTGGACAGCGCCGATTCTTGCACAAGCGAGCATCGCGATAATTGCTTCAGGAATAGGGGGAAGGTAGATGGCGACAGTGTCCCCTTTTTGAATGCCTAACGATTTTAAGACATTCCCGAATTTGTTAACTTCTCTATAAAGGTCCCAGTAGGTGAGGACCCGTTCTTCCCCTTTTTCTCCTTCCCAGATAAGAGCTGCCTTATTGCGGTTATTTGTCTTGATATGTCGATCAACGCAATTGTAGCAGGCATTAAGCTTGCCACCGATAAACCATTGAGCATAGGGAGGTTTCCATTCTAAGATCGTGTTCCAGCTTTTGAACCAATCCAAATTTTGTGCTTGCTCAGCCCAGAATGATTCCCGGTTTTGACTGCCCTTCTTATAAATATCGGGAGAGGAGACATTGGCTTTTTCAGCAAATTCCTTTGGGATTTGGTACACTTTATTTTCATCGAAAAGATTATGGACAAGAGATTTAGAAGAAGTTGGCATCGAATTTTATTTGTTTGAATTCTTTTTGTATAGGACTTGTTCTCGGAGAAAATGACCTTGAGGTAGACGTGGGTGTTCGAAATTTTCCTCTGGAAACCACTTCATGCCAATTTTCTCCATAACTCGTCTGGAGCGAACGTTATTGACGGCAGTGAAAGAAACAATCAGATTTAAACTCAGATTTTCAAAACCAAATTTCATGGCGGCTTCAGCCCCTTCTGTGGCATAACCATGGTTCCAGTATTTATAGTCAAGACGCCAACCGATCTCGACAGCGGGAGTGAAGTGAGCACTAAAGGGAACATGACGTAGGCCAATAAAGCCTATAAAGTCTGTAATATCCGGGATTGTGACTGCCCAAAGTCCCCATCCATGAACTTGAAAACTATCCATGAAAATTTGAGCTTCTCTATCGCTTTCTTCTTTTGTCAAAGTAGAGGGGAAATGTTCTCTCACTTTGGGATCGGCATTCATTTTTGCATAGGGTTCTAAATCTTCGACTTTCCAAGGACGTAAGATGAGTCTTTCTGTTTGTAAAATGATCTGTTCTTTTATCTGCATAAATATTTTGTTCCACGATAAAACTATTATCTCGATTTTGTACAATTTTTGCCATCCTCTTCGGAGAGAAGCTTTCCGCAGCTAAATAAATTTCTTGGAAGCGGTAAAAATACCACTTCCTTCAAAATTTATTACGCTGCTGTTTGCTTCTCTCTCGAAGCAGAAGGCAAAAATTGTACAAAGTCGAGATAATATCAAAAAACGCCCCTTCACTGTGCCCTGCTTCCTGTTATCCATTCTGCACTGTTCCTTATATACGGAACAGATTAAAATGTGGATTTGAAAGTTGAGTCAAAAAAGATGCTTAGTTTAAATACAACTGGAATTTTTTTCTTCTCTATTGTGCCGCTCTTTTTTTTGGGATCCTTCGATTGGTCTTCGCCTACTGTTATTAGTAGTAAAAACGCAACTCAGCCGGCGATCGCGGTGGATCCGCAAGGCAATAGTGTTGCCGTTTGGGTAAGTAAAGAACATTCTGAGACTTTCATCCAATCCGCTTCCAGAATTGTTGGAAGTGATTGGAAACTTATACCATTTAGCTTATCCCAGGAGGGACAAAATGGGGATTTACCAAAGGTCGCTGTCGATAACTCTGGGAATGCGATTGCCATTTGGGCTTCCTCTTTTAACTCGGGTATGAGTATTCAAGCCTCTACATTGACTTTTGGAGAATACATCTGGAATCAGCCAATCCTATTGTCTACAGCGGACAAAATTGCCAGCTCACCGCAGATTAAAGTTGATGGCATTGGAAATTGTATTGCAGTTTGGTCAGTCATCCAAAATGGAGATTACCATATTCAGGGAGCAATTTTGCAAGCTGGGGCTGCTCAGTGGAAGGCTTTACACGAGATTCATCCTAATCTCGCAAATAATCTCGCTTTAGCAGTAAACAATACAGGAAATTCCACTATCATTTGGGTGGGACATCAAAATCACAAAAATATTATTCAAGCAGCCATCTTGCCTGTGGGAACCCTTGAATGGATTCAAACAAGGGATCTAACCCCTTCGAATATCGACTCGAGTTACCCCGACGTGGGAATGGATGCAACAGGCAATTCCATAGCGGTTTGGCAAAGCGGGATGGGAAGCTCTAGCACGATCGAATCTGCCAGGTTAATTGCCGGTTCAGCCACTTGGACAGAAATTAAAACGGCAATGGATCTTCAAGCCACAAGTTTTCAGCCCCACATCGGCGTCGATGCAGCGGGAAATGCAGCCGCAGTGTGGATGACACTTATCTCTAATTCCCATTTGTTGATTCAGGGAGTGTGTTTGCATAGTGGGGAGGGAGAATGGAGCTATCCTGAAGATCTTTCTGATAATACTATTTGGGGAGCGATTGAGCCTGTCATTGCGATGAGGAGGGATGGAGTCGCTGTTGCAGCTTGGTCTTATGGGATGCCCGGTATGATCCAAACAGCTCAGTTGCCCAAACCGGGTCGGTGGTCTCCATCAGTTACTGTGTCGTTGCCGGTTTTTAATTGTGATATCTCGGCCGTTGCGATGTCTTCAACAGAAGGCGCTGTTGTGATTTATCAAGGAGAGGATGTCAATTGCAATTCTGTTGTTCAAGCCGCTCATGGAACAAGCTCAAAATAAGGGGTTAAAAATGTATTACAGAATAATTGTTGTATTATTAAGTATTTGTTTTCCATTACTAGGGCAAGATGCTTTAATTGTGTCTTATGTAACTGCACATCTGAATGAGATTGAAAATGCAGTCGTGGGAGTTTTGGTGACCCCTGACGGTACTACCGTTGTAACGAGTGTCATAGATCCTTTCGATAATGAGAAAATCATCATCGAATCACCCCCTTCCGGAAATTATCAAGCCTATTTTAGGGCAATTAAAGAGATTCCTCCCAGATTATGTTATATTGTGGGAGGAATAGATGCTCATATGACTGAGGAACCTTACAAAGTCATAGAATTCACTCCTAAAGAAGCCCATATTCAGGGCTTTAATCCAAAGCAGGAAATCATTGCCGGAAGCAAAACTCAACCAATTGCCGAGTTTTTTATTAATTAAATTGTTGCTAAACTAAATTATTATTTGGTATAATTCAATATTATCAATTTTTTGAGTTATAAATATTATGATTCCTTCTTTAAGTTATGATGATCGGATGATGCCTACAAGGATGCGGGTTGCCAACTTTCAATCTGATGATTTACAACAGTCTAAGCGTTCCAAGATAGGCAATTTAAGCTGTAGTTATGCCGAAGCTTTTGATCCCAACGCTGAAACAAAAATTTTTCAGTATTCGAGAAAAGAAAACATTAAACCCTATCCATTTCTACCGCTCCTTTCTTGCACGATGCCAACTCTTGATAGAACACTTGCCGCTCTTGATCTCAATCAGAATTTTTACGATACAGCTTTAGCCATTAATAATGTTGCTATACCTAAGATTGCTGTTGCAACCTGTTATGATGAGGTTTGGCAGATCGGGCAAGAAAATCTTTATGATAACAGTGGGAATCAGGCATTTTATCTAGATGATTGCGGAACGAAAATTTCCCATATCAAATATAGTAGCGACGGTCAAAGCATCTATGCTGTTCAAAGAAATAGAGTCATTACCTTTGATCTACAAATGGAGCTGCAATCCGATAGTTTTAGAATTAAACAGGCCGCAGCTTTCGATGTAGTCGGGTCTTGTTTTGCCGTTGGAAATTTAAGCAACAAGGTTTTTATCTACGATTCTCGCGATGATAAAGTGGTAAGAACCCTGGTTTTAGGGGGGAAAGCCAAGTGACAAAATGTCTCTTTTCATCGGATGGTCATTTAGCAGTAGGAACAAATTCCAATTCATTCAGTGTTTACGATCCATGCAAAGATGACAAACCTTTGTGTGTATATAAAATTAACGCCGCTGTGCGCGCTATTGACTTCGATCCGAGAGGTAGCCGAGTCTTCTTTGGAGGTGGCCTTCAAGATGGCAAAATTCGCGCTGTTAATTACAAAGTCGCAGATGTGCCCTTAAAGCAATTAAATACAATAGATGTTGGCACTCAAATTTCAACAATTAAAGCTTGTGACAACTCCAAAGGTGTCGATCTGTGGGTTGCAAAAGGTTATCATAAAAATCAGAATTTGGAAGGGCGGATTTCTAAAGCAGGCATTGATTTAATAAAATTCACCAATCATGCTGAATTTGTTTATGCTTCCTCAATACCTTCAGTAATGAATAGTCGCGTCTTAAACATGGATATCGTTAAGGATAGACTTGTAGCCACAATGAATGATGCGAAAATTGTTGTGACCTATAAAATGCCGCAGGTAGGGAAACATTAGATTTAGCCTCGATTCCGAGGTTTGATAGAGATTACTTTATCGACCTCGGCAACAAGGTGACCATTTTTATCTTTGATTTCCACTTTTCTAAACCAGTCCATTTTCCCATTTTCTTGAACCGTTTTTTTGATGGTGTCGATATCATTTTCCGTTAATGTAAATTCAGCGAATAAATCTGTGACCCCGGGCCTTAAAAAACGGATTTGGGCGGCTTTATCCCATACGCTATAGTCTGGGCCCAAATTTTTGATCAACATCACCATATAGAAAGGGTCGACAAGCGAGTAGATCGACCCCCCATATTGCGTTCCTACAAAATTCGCATTCCAGAATCTTAGTTTGAGTCTGGTGGTAATATTTCGATTGTCTTTTGTAACTTTGATAATTTTAATCCCTGAGAACAAAAAAGGTGGCCAAAAATTCCAAAACGAAAGGAGTTTTTCTTTGTTTTTCACTTGTAAGACACCACCCTACCCCAAACGCTTTTAGTTCCCAGATTCCTGACCTAAGAGCCGTAAGTTGGATAATTTGACTATGGTCTACAAATAAGTTGATCTCAGGACCGTAATTTTTGACGTACCAGGTAAACACGTCAGGATCGGCAGCTTCAAACATGATTTTTTCGGTACCTAACGCTGAAATAATTTTTGCTGCCACGTCAGTTCTCCAAGGAGTGACATTTTCTGTAATCCCTTCCGATTCGATCATGATCATGTAGGCACCTGCGTCGATAAATTTTTGGGCTTGTTGAATAGCCCACGAAACGTCGCGCACTCCTTCTGATTGTAATTCAGCGGACGCGGTTCCACCTCCTGCGCCGAATTGAATCCCGACTTCCGGCTTAGCTTTAAGACCATTTTTGCGAACTTTTTCCACCAACCTTAACCAATCGTCTGTAGAAATAGAAATAAATCCTGCCGAAATTTCAAGGATATCGAAACCTACGTTTTTGCACTCTTTGATATATCTGTCGACGGCATTTTCTCCTTGTGTTAGGACATATTCAATAAAACCTCCGGTTGAGACTAACACATCATGTTTGTGCGCTAGGTCGATCAATTCCTTTAAGGCTTTTTTAGGTAACAGTGAGAAGGAGCCTCCAGCAAATTTGAGGCTATCGACATAAGGTCCTGCGGTTTCTAGGACATCTTCCAAATATCTTTTACCCATGATTGAATAATACGGGCCTCGGATTTCGGTTATCCCTTTTTTCCGCGGTTTTTTCCCTAAATCATTGGCATGGATGAAATCAAATGGATTATCTTTCATGGTGCACCTTTCCTAGAAGATTTGTTAAAGTGGAGACATTGCCCTTGTCTAGATGAAGGATTGCATCAGCAATCTCATTCCGTTGCTTAGTGTTTGTAAATGGTTCTGTGAGATGATCAAATTTTTCCCTGGCATGTTCCCAGCTCATGGGTTTTGATATGAAACCTTCGTAATCATTTTTCTGAATAGTGTATGTTTGGCCATTTTTCATTTTGATGGTGATCTTTGCAGGCATTTCTTTAGGAAATTTCTTGCTGAATTGTTTATTAGGATGAACGTCGATTTTCTTTAACAGTGTTTGGATATCTTTTCTTTTAATCCTTTGAGGAGTGTATTGACGTGGGGTGACTTCTCCGTCCAGTAAAGCCGCTGACATCATATAGGGAAGGCTGTGATCTGCTTCCTCTTTAGTGCGGATCAATTTTTTAGAGCCTTCTTCCCCTCCGCCGATGATATTGAAGGCTACATCAAAGATTTCTAAGTGGACGTGTTGGATATCCGTTGGATCAATCCTATATTTGTTTCTAAGTTCAAGTAGTCCTTCAAGTGTCGATTGCGAATGGATTTCGGCGTTGTATTTTTTAAGAATCGTTTTAAGCACAATGTCAAGGTCTTTTGCATTCCAATGAATTTTAAAAGGGCCAGCGATAGCATGTTTAAAACCTTTATTTCCTTCGAAAATCTCCAAGGGGCCAGTGATATTTCTGTATGCCAGAAAGGCAGAGTGTGTTCCTGCGAAAGCGGCTTGAGGGTAGGCTAAACCTTTCCAATGGGACAAAGCTCCTGTGCGGGTCACTCTTAATGCATTATTGGCAACGCCGGCAATAGCGATAGCGTGAGAAGTTTGTTCTGAGTTCAATTTTAGAGCTTTAGCAACTCCAGCAGCAACTGCATAAACGCCTTGGGTGGTATGATCAAATCCTTTATCGCGAACAGGAGCTTCTTCCGACAAACGGCACTGCACTTGGTAGGCTATACCTAAAGATAACAAAAAATGTTTGCCTGAGCTTTTCGCATATTCGCATGCTGCGAGAACCGAACCTAAATTATCGCTTGGGTGGCACGTTTCTTTTTTGGCCAAAAAGCTGTCGTTAAAGTCAAGATATCGCACGAGCGCACTATTAAAGAGGGCTGCTCTATCGGGTGATGTTTTTTTGTCTCCGATGAGAGTGACCAAGGGGCTTCCTCCAAAATCGGCGAGGTGAGCTTTCAGCATGGCGATAACAGGGCTATTTAAAGCGCCGATAGCGCAGCCCAAACTATCGAGTACCCGAATTTTCAAGGTATTGATAGCCTCTTTGGAAAGATCGTCGTACTTAGTGGAAGTCACATAGTTCGCGAGATGTTCAACTTCTTTCATGACAGCTTCTCCAGTCCTTACATTAAACAAATATATAAACTTAAATTATCTTTAAATAGGTATAATCTCGACTTTGTACAATTTTTGCCTTCGTCTTTGGAGAGAAGCTTCCCGCAGCTAAATAAATTTCTCGGAAGGGTTAAAATACCCCTTCCTTCAAAATTTATTACGCTGCAGTTTGCTTCTCTCTCGAAGCCGAAGGCAAAAATTGTACAAAGTCGAGATTATGGCAACAACCGCGACTTAGAAAAGTTATCAGAAGGATTTTCGCTTACTTTAATTGATTTCATAAAAATTAATTTTCAAATTATCAAAAATTTATATTTATGATATACTAGTTGAATGATTAAGCATATATATTTAGATCAATATGAACCAGCCGCAGATTTTCCTTTGGAAAAGTCTAAAAGCCATCCTTATAAGACTGTTCTACATGAAGGGAGGAATTATTATAAAGGTGGTGAAGGCCGAATGCAGCAAAGAGGTATGTGGAAAGCAGGTCGTTTAGGCTTAGTAATTTTGGGAAGACTGGCTTGTGTATTCTCTTTTGGGGTTCTTCCTTGGAAATGTGAAGCTTTTAACAAGTGGTTTTCCAATAAGCGGGAAGAATGGTCTACAGGAAGTCAAAGAATTAAATATTATTTTCTTAAGCAAACCCCGGAAGCTTTGGAACAAGAACATGCCAGAATCCATAAAGATAGAGCTATTCCTCCTTTGTTCGAATATCATGAAATTGTAGAGGGGAATTCCGCTGTCTCATTGGAAGGAATTGCTGTACTAGCGGAACATCTATCAGTAAAACATGACGTTGAAGGGTTATACGTTTGCAAAAATCTCCGCGCGTTTCAGGAAAAATTAGGACAGCTCAAGGTTTCGACGGAGGATGTTCGTTTAGCTTTTGTGGTCTCCACGCATGGATCCTACAAAAATAATAAAAAACTTGAAGATAATAACCAACATAAAGTGTGTGTAGCTTTTGAACGGAAAAACCACCACATTAAAATTGCTATATTGGAAACATTTTCATTTTATCCGAATGAAAAAGTTAATCCGGAGAATGTCAACTTGATTGAAAGTAGTTCATATAATGAAAAAGAGCTTGTTTGCAGCTACATTCATGCCGTCAATTTCCCTGCGGATCAAGTGACGGTTTACGTTTCATCAGTGACTCGACAGTATGGGTCGGGATGTTCTGTATTTGCACTCAAAGATGGAATTGCCTTTTTGGAGGATCCGAATTTCTTTAATACAATTATCCCAAGCAATGAAGAGCGAGGAACGCCTAATAATCCTTTTACGATAACTCGTTTACCACCTTGTTTTATGAAGCCGACTCAAGGCCGAAATGAGATTAAGAGATACCTTGACGTGGACCCAAACCAGAGACTAAAGCAAGGCATCGCTCGTCATTTTATTGAAGGGCAAAATGAAATGATCGATAACCGCGTCTACAAGTACAAATTATATTTGTTACGGTGCCTGAGGACCAAATCCGATGCCGAGATTGAGGAGATGATCGGCAAGAGGCTTATACAACATATTTAACGAGATTTCCAATATACTCCGAAATTGCACGACAATTTTCGAGTATACTCCGAAAATGCTTGAAGTTTCAAGCTCTTGACTAATCGTGCGTTTCATCTGGCAAACAATCTCGCGAATGTATGGTTTTTAGCCTAGAGTAGCCATTTTTTTTATGTATATTTTTCAAGGTTTTATGTTGAATTGTTGTATAAAATTCAAGGTTTCTCACCTAATTTGTGTATGAAAAGTAGATATAGTCAAAGGACAAAGCATTGAGTGATTAAGCAAAGTGCGAGTACCATCGAAAACTATGCCTGCATTAGGTTTTGCGTAGATGGTTCAGTTCTTCGTCTGATAGGATTTGTCCGAATTTTTCAAATTGATGTATCGCTATGTCCTCAGAAAAATTATGCACCTCATGATCTAAATGTCCGTATCTAAGCCCTGTAAAGTGAATTTTATTTTGTTCACATGTTTCTTGCACTTGTGCTAAGTCTGGACGTCTATCATTAATAAAATCAATTTCATCAATTGTTTTTAGAGGCAATTGTTTTTCGATTAGCGTCAAAAATTTAAATAAAGCTTCTCCTTTGTGAACTCCAGAAGTGAATAAAACGCCGCGATCATAAAGAACAACTTCATCATCATGTAGAAAAACATGTTTTTTGTTTGAAGGTGAAGATTTACTAAAATCAACATTAAGTTCGTTTAATCTTGCAATTGTTGGATTTGCTAAAGCAGAACCACGCGTGGTTAAACCCATGACATGAAAGCCTTCTTTTTGCATATATTGGATCACTTTTTCTGTTCCCTTTTCAGCAATTTCCATCTTTGTCAGAAATTGGATTGCATACCATTCATTCAAGGTTCTTGACAAAGCTTCCTTAGGCTCATGACTTTTTTTATAATGTTCAACACGCCAGCGAAACCAGGGATCTGATCCTAGCGTTTGCGGAGTTTTAAACGTGGTTAAATCCAAATCAATCAATATTAAATTATTTGGCTTTATAAATTTTGTTATGTCAGCAAAAGAATTTGTTTCAACAATCTGTGATTTAGATAAAATTTCTGGCAGACGTTTATCGCCTTTTGTTTCTGGGGATACAATTTTATTTGAACACCATTCAACTTCGCCAGTTTTGGCTCTTTTAGGCAGTGATTCCAAGGCAATTTCTGTCTCTTTAGCATTCGAAGAGCGAAGCTTTTTTTTAAATTCACATGATTTTTGGCTATCATTAATGGAACCATTATTCCTTATCATTGATCTTGTTGTTGGTCCTATCATAAAAATTCCCTCCTCATTGGTGTTTTTACTCGACTTTGTACAATTTTTGCCTTCGTCTTCGGAGAGAAGCTTCCCGCAGCTAAATAAATTTCTCGGAAGGGGTAAAAATACCCCTTCCTTCAAAATTTATTACGCTGCAGTTTGCTTCTCTCTCGAAGCCGAAGGCAAAAATTGTACAAAGTCGAGTTTTTAATGAAACGCTATGTTTTTATGCGCAATAGCTATTAACTCTTCATCCTGTTGTAAATAATTCGCAGCATAGCCTAGAGCAAATCCATCCTTGAGGACGGCAACTTTAACCACTTTTTTATTATGCTTAAACCTAGGTGCCACGAATTCTAGAGCCCTTCCGCATTGGGAAACAGCAATCATTACCAATTTCAGACGATTTCTATTTTCATAATAAGTTTGTGAAAGGGCTATCCCATTTTGCGCTACAGCTTCTCTAACAAAGTCTTGGTTGTTTCGCAATTCAAAGGAGGTATGTTTTATAGCTAACCCATTTTGTTTTATTCCTTCTAATACAATTCTTTTAATCCCCATCTCTTGATTTCGAAATCCTCTAATTCTATTCGATGCATATTTGAGGGCCATTCCGTTTTGTTTGACGGCATTCAAGACAACCGTATTCTCATTTTTCATTTTTTTACTTAAATGTTTTAGAGCCAAACCATTTTGTTTAACAGACATTAATGCTATGCGCTTAGTATTTTTATCTTTATATCCGGCATACTGGATAGCGAGTCCATTTTGCTTTATTGCTTCCAACAAAACTTTTCTATTATGTTTTATATTTAGTGAAGCATGTTCTAAAGCAAGACCATTTTGTTTTACCGCCTCTAGAACAATTTCTAAATCATTTTGCAATGCAGGTGCCGCAAACTCTAAGGCCAATCCGTTTTGTTTTACAGCTTTTAAAACAATGTCTCGATCTGTTTTCATTTCCTGTGAGGCGTATTCGAGAACTAAACCTTTGTTACCAACCACTTCCAAAACAAAATCTTTATCTTTTTTTAGATCTGGTCCAGCAAAATTAAAAGCAGCTCTAGAAGAAACTACAGCGGCTAAAACCAGCTTTTTATTATTTTTGATATGAGGCAACAAACTCAATGCAAAACCATTGACTGCTACAATTTCAAGCAAATATTCTTCATCATTATTATCAATGTCTCGTATCAAATGCTGCATAGAGTTTGTTTTATCAAAACAAAATCTAGCGCAATAAAATAGAGCACAAACAAAATCTCGGTTTTCGAAGTTATGCTTAATTTGGGGGATTTTATCCAAAATTAAATGGCAAATTGAAGTGATGGCGTAATCTGGATGCAAACTGTATTTACTAGCCTCAAGAGGTAAATTTTTCCAATCAATATCATTAATTAATGGCTTGGACCATAGCGTTGGATCAGTTTGGAATAAATCAATAATTTTTGTAGCATTTATTGCTATGCGCTTAATTTCACAATCAACGGCTTTGGTGCTAGTAGGAGGAGGAAACCAAGGTTTGCATGACATTAAAAATTGAATAGTTTTTTTTAATCTCGGAAGATTATCTAAATTTAAATTTTGAAGGAGTAAGCGTCTAAAACCCCTACATTCATCATCATGTTTACTTAGAATTTTACTCATTTTCTTTAAGTTCGAGACAGTGTTATTTCCAAATTGCGGAAAAGTTTGAATCCTATGAATATCGGGATCAAAGCTATCTTCATTTTTGAATTTGAGTATTGTATTGATTAGGAAATGGAAATAATTAGTTTCGACAATTTGATGCATTTTTTTGCTTACAAGTGAAGCGTTATAACAAGCTTTATTGCCCCAGCCTAAATATTCATCAAAAATTGAACGTAGGAGTTCATTTGGTAAATCGAAAAAATGAATTCTATTGGTCTTTATTTTTTTTGGATTATGAATTGTCTCAACTTCATCATCGCTTAGTTGTCTGCTTTTTTTATCTTGATAGTTAACGGTTAAAGAATTGGAAAATGAAGAGAGTATCATCACAGTTCCAGTAAAACAATTTATTTGTGAACGAAGGTATGCCAAGGGTATTTCACCAAGTAATACTCGTCAAAATCGGATTTTGTTCTAAATAACTTCGTTAGAAAGCTCAAAATATTGGCTGACGAACTTTCCCGGAGGAAAGTGCGTCAGCTAGATTGAAGTTTCTATTCATCTGAATCAGAATGTGCTACAAATCCAAAATTCTTCTTCAGTGCTTGTTTTTCTTTTTGAGGCCAATTAAATATATCATTATCAGGTTTTTGTTTAAATGAACCTGATAAATTAACTGGTTTTTTAGGTTGCGCTGATTTGTTTGCTTCTGCGGTTGGAAAAAAAGTTTTAATGCTATGCTGGGTTATTTTTTTTGATGGATCAGATTCTTTTTTTTCAATTAAATGTTGAAATTTGGGTTTTGGCGTAGGTGTAGGTTTTGGTTCCACTGAACTCTGAATTTTTTCTTCTTGCTTCTGTACAAACACAAATTCAAAGTCCGAATCTATCGCTGTCCTCAATTTTTCCCGTTCCTCGACTTTTTTTAACCTATGGAATTTTGGTTCATCATAATTTTCCTCATTTGAAGGTGTTAAATCAACATCGATATCCGCTACTTCAATTTCATCGAGTATAGCGCAGTGTTTTTTTTGATTTTTTACATTTTCTATCGGGTCATTTAAAGATAACTTTGGATGTGAATCTAGTTTTTGCTTTTTTAATTTTGGCTCGGGCACATTTTTTTCATCCTCACTAAATGGGGGATCTACATATGCTTTGGCACTAAAATTGCCATAATCTCGAATTAAAGCTCCAAGACTAAGCACTGGATGACCTGATAAAACTGCTGCACTGACTTGTTTAGGATCTAATCCTTCAATAAATTTTTTAAATACTTGATAGTTGATTCTGACATCGCCATCAGCAGTGTGTGCATTATCTTTAGGGATGCCAAATCCCTTTCGCAGACGCTGCAGTTTTCTGGACACATCCCTTCTTCCAGCGAATAAATGATTAGCAAGTGCTAATGTATCTATGCTTTTACAGCGTTTATATTCTAATCCCACACGCTCGCATTCTGCCTTTTTTACCTTTTCGTCATAGCCCCAAATATTATGTCCCGCCAAAACTTTAACGCGATTTGCTGTAGCACCTAATTGTTCATTTGTCCATTGATCCAACTTCAATAATGCAGTTTTAATATCAGGTGCATTTGCAACATCAGCATCCTTTAAATGATGTATTTTTGTAGCTTCTGCAGGAATAGGAATTCCTGGATTTACTTTGGTTTCAAAAGCCACGTTTTTTTCAGGAATTAAAGCAGCAAGGGAAACAACTCTAGGATTTGGTTTATTCTCTCCCTTTCTTGGAAAAAGACCGGTGGTTTCAAAATCATAGAAAAGAAAAACAGCTGTTTTGTGGGCATTTATAATTTCAGCCACGGACTTTACTGGATGTTCTTCCCGAGGTTTCAGCATAGCTAGGCCGACAGCATCCATGTTAGCATCAAGCGTGATCGCTTTAAACACACCCTTCAGCATTTTCACATCATTATAGGCATCATGGGCCGGCAATACTTTTGTACCCAATTTGTGGCAAAGCATCGACAGTGTTGCACTTTTTGATGCTCGATCTATTTGTACGTCGTTGTTAATTTCAGAAAGCTTAAGAGATCCGACAAGCCATGCAATATCAAAGCATTTCCATCGCTTGGGTATAGCAGCTCCAAATCTTGCTAATTCATTCTGTAATATGGGCCAATCATGCTTATATCCACAATAGGTTAAGATGACAGCACTCTGATCTTTTGCTAATTTTTCATTTACAAAAGGTACGAGATAATCTTTCCATATATCTTTTAAATAATAGCTTTGGGGTCTAAGATTGCCATGTCCGAAATGCTTGTCTTTGGCTTTACGTCGTAAATGTTCAGGAGGGTCTATGAAAGCTTCAAAAGTGCGATCCTCCTTTGGAAGATTTTTGTCATCTACATGTAACACTATTTGAGTAATGCAATGGGATGGTTCATTCTTTTCTTTTGGAACACTCTCAACCTCTAAGTCTAAATAAAATAATTTTGGTGGAATAGAAAATGAACTATTGACGGCCATAAAACCTCCTAAAAAAAGGTGGATGTATTAACTTTTTTTCAATTCTCTAACAAAAATTTTTTGTTGTTTAACAGTTAAAATGATATCTCCTTCTAGCAGTTTCTGTTTTGCATCCACTGCTTCTTTCAAGGCATGTTTGACTTCGTCATCAATTTTTCTACAAAATCCTCTCATTCCAAAACTGGGATCAAAATCTGTATTGTTAAAATAATTTATCACTTTTTGATCCCAAAAAAGATTCATGCTATGTTTGGCTAATCTCTCAGCTATTCTAGTGAGCGATACGCTAATTACACCTGGTATGTGCTCCTTCTTTAAAGGCTGGAAAGGCACAATTGCATCAAATCGATTGCATAACTCTGCACTAAAATCTTTGATTAAAATTGGCTTTATTATTTCCAGAACATCATGTTGATTCATTTTCTCTTTCACTGCAGGCTTCGTAAAGTGTTTCGGAACCTAAATTTGTTGTCATAATAAACAATGTTTCTGTGCAGTCCACAGTAAATCCACGAGAATCTGTCAAGCGTCCTGCATCGAATACCTGCAAGAAAATTTTCCTTGCATTGTCGTGCATCTTTTCAAATTCATCGACTAAGACAACACGGTTACGGTTTTTCTTTAATGCTTCTGTCAGCTGCCCTCCGGCATCATGTCCTTCATAACCAGGAGGAGCTCCAATAAGTTTTGTAAAGGACATTTCTTCTTTATATTCGGAACCATCGAGACGAATAAAAGCGTTATTATCTTGATACAAATATTTCGCTAGTAATTTTGAAAGTTCGGTTTTTCCAACACCTGTCGAACCTATAAATAGGAAAACTCCACATGGCTTTTCATCATCGCTAAAACCCATTTTCCAACAAGCAACCGCCTGGCTGACAACTTCTATAGCGTGATCTTGACCGATAATTCTTTCTTTTAAACGCGCAATCAAACGTTTTTCATTAAAAACAACATTGTCTTTAAGATCCTCTGCTTCTATTCCAGTTCTTGATGACATCACCTCTGCGATGTCATCAGGGGTAACGACTATATTATTTTGACTTGCTTGAGCAGCTATTCTTTTTAATAAAACACCTATGGCACTTTCATAAATCAAATTAAGCGCTTTATTTGGAAATGAACAAGCGCGCTCATACTTTGCTGCTAAACGGACTCCCATATTGATGGATTCATCAGAAATAGACATATTTGAATAAGCTGGGAGTTGGCTAATGCATTGCCTTACAATTGCACAGACGTCTTGGATAGGACTTTCGGCAATTGGAATCGTTGCAAAATTGAATGTCGCTAATGTATTTATTAATTTTGAGATTTTTTCTTCTTTTGGGTCCCCAGAAATCGAGGCAATAAATCGAAAAGGGGTTTTCAATATGTGTTGAAAATACTCGGAAATATTTTCGAAATTTAGAATTTTATCAATATCTCGAATATACAAAATTGGAGGATTAGATTTACCCAATTTTTTTTCAATAATGGATTTAAATTTCATGGCTATTTTACGTGCACTTTCAGAAGTGGTATCCGAGGCCATTAACTCGCTAGAATCCAAGCAATAAATGCTAGGATTCTTTAAGCGACTGTTTTTAAATTTCGTTTTGAAAAGCTGAGCTGTTTTTTCTACAATGGCAAGTTTACCGACACCTGATGGCCCAACAAGAAGAGGTCGCATGCCACCCATAGGTTGCAGAAGCATGCTTATGATGCGCAATGATTCTCTTTCTCTTCCAATTATTTTTTCTGTGAAAGAGCCATCATCATTTTGTATTCCGATTTTATGCAAAATATTTGTCTGAAGATCCAATGTTGGTTCGGTTTCTTCATCTTTTTTTTCTTTAACAGTTTTTTGGTGTTTAATGATGCGATCTTTGAGATTTTTCGCCGGTCGCTTTTTAGTTTTTCGACCAGGAGAATTTCTTAAATTATGCGGTCTTTTGCTTTCCTCATTACTACTAATTTCTTCGGAAGAACTAGCAGTACATGAATCGGAAACGATAAATTCATCCAAACTTCCCGCGCTATCGGATCCATTTGAACTACAACTGCTATACCCATAAATATGTGTAGTCATAACCATACATATTTTTATTACTTTTCTTTTTCTTAGTCCCACTAAGATATAAAGTAAATATTTTTCTTTACGTAATTTAAAATAATTATTTACAAAGCAAGAGATAACACGGAGGCAGTCTATGTTTAGTCCAGTTTCACTGTACATTCCTTCAGATAACGCAACGTCAATGGGCTCAAAAAAAAATAATAAAAAGAGCGATCGTGATGCCAAGATTGCAGAAAGTGCAAAAAAGACGCTGGAAGAAAATGCGCTCAAAAAAAGGTCTCATCCGATTGATGACGTTGAACATAGATTTACCAAATCATTGCGAGCAAATAATCCGGATATTGTAGCCTTAAAAAACTTGGACCCAGTGGAAGAAATGATTCGCGATGATGCTTTTTTTCATGCCAACGAAGCCAAAAAAATGCATTTTGCGGATGCTCTACAAAAGATGGATAAGGAGGAAATCGATAATGATGTTATTATGGTTCAACAGGTAGACCTCGATCAGGAAATTGGAGTTGAGCTAAGCGATGAGCAAAATGCATTATTGGAAAATATACAGCAAACAAGGTCTCATAAAGCGGCCAGCCAGCTTTTTGAATTATATCAAATCTTAGAAAGTCAAAAATTTTCTAAAAAACCGGAAGCAAAAGAGCTTTTAGATTTTGCCTTCGCTCTCATCAAAGAAATTCCTGAAAAAAAACTTCCTGATCCAGAAGAGATTGATGAACTTTATCATGAATATACCGATAAAATGATTGAAAAGCTACCTCTAGAACTCCCTCAAAAATATAAAGATCTTTGCGCCGCTAAATTAAAACAGTTATGCGAAATGAAGCCTGAAGAAATAGAAGAAGCTGATGAACCTTCAAATTCAGAAGAATTAGTATATAAAAGAATGGGCTATCTGCTTTTTGTTGCACAGCATCACTTGGATTGGGTGGTAGAATGCATTTCTCAACCATCCTTGGAAGAAACTTTAAATCTATTGGCGGATCGAGCTTTGAATATCATGGAAGAATCATGCCAAAGAATATACGAACATGAACGACAACACAAAAGAACTGCAATTCAGGATGTGAATGAGGCTGTCCTTGACAAAGTCACTGAAGAAATGGCCAAATTAATGCTTCTAGATACAGGCAGCATCAATTTTGGTATGATTTTTGAAATTTATGACGTTATCGTGCCTGATCGATTTAAAATTCTAGTTTCAAACGAAAACTTAAAATTAAAACTTGAAGATTTAAAAGATAATGTCGGGACGACATGGAGAAGACTTGCTTGCGCCAAACCTCCTGTAATTAAAGGCAGTCCCCCAGATCAAGCAATTAGAGCCAACTTAAGCATTAGTTTGGATAAGGAATTAACAAATAGAGATGCACAAATTTTTATTTTAAAATCGTTTCTTAGAGAAATGCGTCAAGCCAAAGCAGGAACATGTTTTGCCACGGCATGGATCATCAATGCTTTTTTGAATCATCCCTCATTTGTTATGGATGATCTTGTTGAAGCAACGCATAAGGGTGTTGTGACTCGTGTTGTTTATGGACAAATTCGCACTTTTCCGTTTCAGGCAACATCGAGTAAAGATTTTCTCGATACAATCATAGAAGTAGATAATACTGGAAGAATACTTTCAACGGAAAAATATGAAAAAGACAAAATACTTCCCTGGCCTAAACCAGCAAACGATGCGTATCTTTACGATGCTCCAGGTGTAAACGCCATTTGCTTAGCTATGGGCATTAACAATATACAGGAAGTTGTCAATGAAGTTTTGGCAAATATGCCTGAAAAATTTATTATCAATAATTTAATCCAGGAACTAGCTCATTATGCATTTAGTAAGCAAGAAAGTGGTTCACGCTGGCTCAGATCTTCAGAGAAACTATCAATAGATCAGTTTATCGAACGGGGTCGTTATGCTTTTTGCTCTCAAACAAATCATCCTTTACATAGAGCCTACGAACAGGTTTCAGCATCCATGGTTGATTATCTTGCACGCAAATATGGAATTCCAAGTTTGATCCATAAGGAAATGGAAGAAGGATTAAAAAAGCTGCCTCCGGCTATTCTTTACAATTTCAAAAAATGTATAAAAAACTTTTAGTGGAAACTTTTTTGCCATTAATTACGCGCATGCGATTTCGCTATAATCACAATTTTTCTGATACCAAAGTTCTTTCAATGACGGAAAGTTTTGGTGTGAAGGAGCATTCTATTTACGGATATGAACTGTGTGATGCTGGTCTTCCTGAAGACTTCAAATACTCCACAGATTTATACATAAGATTTAAAAACGAAACATCATTTCATTTTGAGTTCTATAAAAAATTACCGCCTATTCAAAACTGGAAATTAATTGATACAGAGCAAAAATTCATTGGATTCCTTCAAAATGTCATCGAACAAACTGCAACACATTTAAAGTTGCTTGATAAAGGCAGTTTCAAAAATCAATGGAATGAATTGGCAGAAAAAATGTGCCAAGATGTCGCGCAACCAAAATTCTATAGGCATCTTATTACCCATTATTTTGGAAAGGAATCTATCAACAGTCAAAAAAATAAATTAGAGAAAAATCCATCTACAATGTGTACAAGACCTGAAAAGCTGCGTTGGGGCGGCGATTTTGATGCAGTTATGAGAAGTTATTTTGGATTTGTTACTTTTCCAACAAAACTAAAGGAATTTGAAGGATCGCCAAAAGAAGTATTGGTACGCTGTATCCGATATATAAAAAACCAACCTGAGCATATCAGAAAAACTTTTGAAGACGAAAGAACCATGATTATGATGGCTTCTCCAGTGCATGTGTTCAATATCTTGCCTAATAGCGAAAGTTTTAAAAAGGCTTGCCAATCCCATATGGAACCGACAGAGTATGTTCGTCAGTATGTTGAAGAGCCTGGACTTGAAGTTGCTAATATGCGTTTAAATTCTAGATTGCGACAAGACATCATTGAATATGTGGCAAACAATCAGTGGTATCGAAGATATGACGAAAAGGATGATAGCGAACGTTTACAATTATCTGATGC
>CAVPVT010000009.1:0-12538 GCA_963709145.1 Parachlamydiales bacterium | reverse complement strand
TCCCCAATTTGAAGGACAGACTAAGCAACGTTTAGGAAACAGTGAAGTAGCCTCGATCGTTCAGCAAATCACCGGGGAAGAATTAACAACATTCTTGGCTGAAAATCCCGCTCTTGCAAAAACGATTGCTGACAAGGCGATTTTAGCCGCTCAAGCACGGGAAGCCGCACGGAAAGCGAGGGAACTGACACTAAGGAAATCAGCTCTTGATAGTGCCCGCCTTCCCGGTAAGCTCACTGACTGCCAAGAGAGAAATCCCGCATTTTGCGAAATCTACATCGTCGAAGGGGATTCTGCCGGCGGTTCAGCAAAAACAGGTCGTGATAGACGATTCCAGGCGATTTTGCCTATCCGGGGTAAAATCCTCAACGTCGAAAAAGCCCGTCTTGACAGGGTTTTCCAAAACGAGGAAGTGGGCAAAATGATCGCAGCTTTAGGCTGTGGTATTGGTGTCGACGGGTTTAACCTCGAAAAACTCCGCTATCACAAAGTCATTATCATGACCGACGCTGACGTCGACGGTTCCCACATCCGTACCCTTCTCCTTACGTTTTTCTTCCGCCACATGCCTGCCCTTGTCGAGAACAATTTTGTCTACATCGCTCAACCTCCTCTTTACCGTGTGGCCCGCAAGAAATCGGTCCGTTATATCAAATCGGAAAAAGAGATGGACGATTATCTCTTCGAATTAGGTTTGAGCGATCTTCAAATCAAAATCGTATCTCAAGATAAACTATTGAACACTGCCGAAGCCCAATCCCTCTTGAACAACCTTTTAGAGGTAGAAGGTTTCATTAACCGCATTGAGAGAAAAGGGATCACATTCAGGGAATTCATGGCTTCCCGCAATAACAGTGGCAAATTGCCCCGTTTCCAGATCAATATTGCGAACAAATCTCAGTTTGTCTATTCCGAAGATGAGTTTGAGTCTTTAAGGCTCGCTGACGAGGCTGAACAACTGAAAACATTCAATGAAACGCTAGCTTCTATACCTGCTCATGAAGTGACGGAACAAATGCGCGTTTTCGCCCTGCACGCCTTAACTTCACTGAGCTTTATGAAGAAAGTTATCTGAGCAATCTCCTCAACGACTTGGCAAAGTATGGCTTTACCCTCGACCGGTATTTCATAGCTGATGGAGATCTTGTGGAAATTATTGAAGAGGGAAGCAAGACTACCAAATTCCATACATTGAGCGAGATGGTCAATTATCTGCGTGAAAATGGACGGAAAGGTTTAGAGATCCAGCGTTACAAAGGGTTGGGCGAAATGAATGCCGACCAGCTTTGGGAAACAACGATGGACCCAGAAAAACGGACATTGCTCCGTGTAACTCTGAACGACTTGGTTGCTGCCGACCATATGTTTACCATGCTGATGGGGGACGAAGTCCCACCAAGAAGGGCCTTCATCGAACAGCATGCCCTTTCTGTTAAAAACTTAGACGTGTAGCGCTTGGAGGCTGAAGGATATGTCCTATACTAAAAATGAAGTGATTGTCCCGCGAAATATCGAAGATGAAATGAAGGAGAGTTATCTCCGCTATTCGATGTCGGTGATCATCTCTCGCGCATTGCCAGATGTTCGTGACGGCCTGAAACCCTCTCAACGCCGAATTCTGTACGCGATGCGGCAATTGAATTTAAGTCCGGGGGCTAAACACCGTAAATGCGCAAAGATCTGCGGTGATACCTCAGGGGATTACCATCCTCACGGCGAACAGGTGATCTACCCAACTCTCGTCCGGATGGCGCAAAAATGGGCGATGCGTTACACCCTTGTCGATGGACAGGGTAACTTTGGTTCTATTGACGGGGATGAAGCAGCTGCTATGCGTTACACCGAAGCACGCCTAACTTCCTCTTCAATGCAGTTGATGGACGATCTCGACAAAGATACGGTCGAGATGGTTTCCAACTATGACGAAACCAAAAAAGAACCTACCGTTTTTCCTGCGAAATTCCCTAATCTTCTATGTAACGGTTCTTCAGGGATCGCTGTGGGAATGGCCACTAATATTCCTCCACACAATCTCGGTGAACTTGTTAAAGCAGTCATGATTGTTCTAGATGATCCTTTAGCAAAATTGGAAGATCTTGAAAAAGTGATGCCAGGTCCCGATTTCCCGACAGGGGGGATCATTTGTGGCTATAGAGGTATTCAAGAAGTCTTTCATACTGGACGTGGAAAGCTTATTTTGAGAGGTGTGATCCGAGTCGAAGATATGGACTCAACCTCAGAAAAACAACGACTTGTGGTTGACGAGATCCCTTACGGTGTTAACAAATCACGCCTAATCGAACAAATTGCCGATCTAATTAACAATAAGACCATTACCGGAGTCTCCGATATCCGTGACGAATCCGATAAACAGGGAATGAGGATTGTGATCGAGATGAAACGGGGCGAAATCCCTGAAGTCATCATCAATCAGCTCTTCAAATATAGCAATTTGCAGACCACTTTTGGCTGTATCATGCTTGCATTAGACCATGGCCTTCCTCGTGTCATGAATATTAAACAAATGATCGCTGCTTGGATCGACCACCGTATCGAAGTGATCCGTCGCCGTACCCGTTACGAACTGAACAAGGCAGAAGCTCGTGCTCATATCCTCGAAGGGTATTTGAAAGCGATCGATCACTTGGATGAAGTTGTTCGGATCATCCGTGCCAGCAATAATCGGGAAGAGGCTCGCAACGAATTGATTACCCGCTTTGCATTCACCGAACGTCAAGCCAATGCGATCCTTGATTTGCGCCTCTACCAATTGACCGGCCTTGAACAAGATAAAATTGCCAATGAATATCAAGATCTTTTGAAAAAGATCGAGTACTACCGAGCTGTTCTTGCTAGCGAAAAAATGGTTCGCGATATCATTAAAGAAGAATTGAGCGATGTCTTAGAAAAGCATAAATCTCCCCGTCTCACTCAAATCGTCCCCGCAGAAGGGGAGATGAATATGGAAGACCTCATCGCCAATGATAAAGTCATTCTAACCATCTCTGAAGATGACTATATTAAACGGATGTCCCTCGATAACTTCCGAGAACAAAAGAGAGGGGGCTCCGGTGTCGCTGGAATGCAGTTCAAAAAAGAAGATGATGCAATTAAAGGGCTTTACGTCATCTCCATGCACGATTATGTGCTCATCTTCACAACTTTGGGCAGGATTTATTGGCTTAAGGCATGGCAAATACCTGAGGGCAGCCGCAAATCGAAAGGGAAACCCCTTATCAACCTCCTGGAAGATATCCGGCCGGAGGAGAAGATCGCCACAGTTCTTCCTGTCGCAACGCTAGAAGATCCCAATGCCTGCATCTTATTGGCGACACGTCAGGGGATCGTGAAAAAGACAGCCCTGACCGAATTTAGCAATCCGCGACGCAAAGGGGTTTGGGCGCTTGCGATCGATGAAGGGGATGAACTAGTCGCTGCTCGCTTAACCCGTCCGACCCAACAAGTGATGTTATTTACCTATCAAGGGATGGCTGTCCGCTTTGACGAAAGCAAAGTGCGATCTATGGGTCGTACCGCACGTGGTGTAAAAGGGGTCACCTTAAAAGATGAGAACGACTACATCGTCGGATGTGAAGTTGTGAATGGCGATGAATCTGTGCTGGTCGTTTGCGAAAACGGTTTTGGTAAACGCTCTTTTGTTGAAAATTTCCGCCAAACTAACCGGGGTGGTGTGGGCGTTCGCTCCATCATCACCAGCGAGCGGAATGGAAATGTAGTCGGGGCACTCTGCGTAACTGATGAGGATGGCGTGGTGATGATGTCTAGCACCGGCCAAACTGTGCGAATCCGGATGAGAGACCTCCGTGTTTTAGGACGTAACACCCAGGGAGTAAAACTCGTTAACTTAAAAGATGAGGATTACTTGATAGCCGTTCAAAAAATTGAAGGGGGCGGTGGTGAGGAATTAAATGGTTCAGCTGAAGTCCTTAATGGAAACAATACAATAGCTGTAGAACAGACTCCGGAAGAACCCAGCAATGAAACCTAGGGCGACTAACGGTCTTTTCATCACAATCGAGGGAGGGGAGGGAGCCGGTAAAACCACCCTCATCGATGGTTTGATCCGAGAACTTACGCTTGAAGGAGCGTCTGTTGTCAGCACTCGGGAACCTGGTGGCACCCATTTGGGGGAAGAGATTCGCAAATTGTTGCTCCATTCCAAACCATCCCAACCTGTGACTCCGAAAGCGGAATTGATGCTTTTCCTTGCAGCTCGAGCTCAACATTTTGAAGAGTTGATTACACCAGCTTTGCAAGAAGGAAATATTGTGATTTGTGACCGGTTTCATGATTCTTCGGTTGCTTATCAGGGGATTGCTAGAGGGATGGGGCAAGAGGCTGTTCGTCTCCTTTCTCTCTATGTTACAGAAGGGATTGAACCTGATCTCACTCTCTATTTAGATATCGATCCAATTTTAGGTCTCAATCGTGGTCGTCGAACAAATGGAAAAGAGAGTTCGCGTAAAAATAAAGATAGAATAGAGTCGGAAACATTAGAATTTCACCGTAAAGTCCGTCACGCTTTTTTACAGATTGCTCAAGCCTCTCCTGAACGTTGTAAAATCGTTGATGCAACACAGTCGCCTGAAGTTGTCCTGAAGACCGCTTTAAGCCATATCCACGCCTTTGCCGACGTCGTTGAAAATGAAAAGTAAAGTTCAAGTGCAATTCCCTCCCGGCAATGAAGCTGTGCAAAACTATTTGCTCCGGATGGTGGACCAGGGGAGTATCGCCCATTCACTCTTATTTGCAGGCCCTGAAAGCGCGCCAAAACTTGCCTTTGCGACAGCCTTTGCTGCGCGGCTGATCGGCAAAGAAGAGAAGCTAAGCTCGGGCTCCCATCCCGATTTGCATATATTAAGGCCTGAGGGGAAGCTTGGATTGCATAGCATGGAATCTTTGCGTCAATTTATCGCTGAGGTTTATCTGCCACCGTTTGAATCTTCTAGAAAAGTGTTTATCCTTGAAGATGCACATAGGATGTGGCCTTACAGTGCGAATGCTCTTCTTAAAACATTTGAGGAACCTCCTAAGGATACGGTTATCATTTTGCTGTCTCATAGGCCTGAGGCTTTGTTGCCAACGATTCTTTCCCGCTGCCGCACAGTTCGCTTCCAAGGGGTCAAGGAGAGTCAAACAGAAAAAGAACAGGTGCTGCTCCCGCTGCTCATTTGTCCGAAATTTAACTCTTATAAAGAGTTTCAAAAGTCGATCAAAACCGTTGCTGAGTCTCTTGAGAAAAAACGGAAAGAGATTGAGGAGTCGGTGAGAGAGGAAATGGGTAAACAATTGTCTGCGGATTTAAATGCTGCTCAGAAGCAACCGCTTGAGAAACAGGCAGAAAGCGCCGGAACAATGGCTTTGCAAGAACAAATGGATCAGATCTTCTCTGAAATACTTGCTTGGTATCGCGATATGCACCTGATTCGCAACCAGGGAGATCAAAAATATCTCCATTATCCGGAGTTAATCCAATCCCTTCAACGTGGTGACCTTATCTCTATGGAAACGATTTTACAAGCGGTCTCCGATGCCAAGCTTGCCTTGGAACGTTCCCTTCCGATTGCTCATTGTTTGGAAAATTTATTTCTGAAACTGAATAGAATATGCTAATGTGGTAAAGCAAGCATATTTAGGAATACAGGGCTATGCTTTCGATACCACTGACCGAATTTTACAAATGTGGAGCGCTCATCAGCTTGGATCCACATACCCTGCACATTGCTTGGGGTAAACGGATATGGCGGGATACGCCCTCTACCTCTAATTCATGGTATGCTCCCGATTTCTTTTTGCATGAATCGAGCCCCTGGTTTTCTCATGAACATGAGGAAAAAATTTCGCTAAGGGACCTTCAAAATCTCTTAAAGCCGGACGCACATACTGACAAACCCCATTGGCAACAACCCTACGAATCTCTTTTTCGTAATGCCTGTTTAGATCTGCAAAATCAGATTCAACAAGGGATTTTGCGAAAAGGTGTTCCTTACGTTTTTGAACTCTCACCAACTGTCATGTCAGCGACGCGGTTGAATCGCTCTCTGCATCATCTTCTTGAATATGCACAAAGGCTTCCTGTATCGATCTATGGATTCTGGGAAAAGGGGCAAGGGATGATCGGGGCAACCCCGGAACGGCTTTTTTCAATTCCTACAAAACATTCAGGATTAGTAGAAAGCGCTGCTCTTGCAGGAACAACACACCGTCGCTGTCCAAAGCAGCTCATGAGTGATCCTAAAGAAAGGGAAGAACATCAAATCGTGATCGAAGGGATCCAAGATTCTCTTTCAAAATTTGGAAAAGTGACTATTGGAGAAACAAAAATTGTCAGCCTAGCAACGTTAGCCCATTTAAAGACCCCTATTGCCGTGGAACTGAAGTCGACCCCGACCTTTCAAGAGATTGTCCATGCGCTGCATCCCACACCTGCTTTAGGAGCCTATCCTAAGCAAGAGGGGTGGTGTTGGCTTCAAAAGTACCAAAACAACATTGACCGGCGCCGTTATGGCGCCCCTTTTGGTTATGTTAGTCCCCAAGAGCAATCCGCCCAATGCCTCGTAGCCATCCGTAATGTACAATGGGATTCTTCCGGAATGAAAATTGGCGCAGGGTGTGGCGTTGTTGCCGAAAGCAATGTCGACCATGAATGGTCAGAAGTCCAAGCAAAAATTACAGCTATTAAGGACATTTTAGGATTATGAATGCCGATCTAGCTTATAGAGTTGTTCAGGAACTATTAAAATGTGGTGTCAAAGAGGTATGTAGCTGCGCGGGTTCACGCAACGCGCCTTTATGTCTAACCCTTAGCCAAGTTCCAGGCCTCAAAGTCTACAATTGGCCTGAAGAGCGTTCTGCGGCTTTTTTTGCTCTAGGCTTAAGCAAGCGTTCTGGCAGAGCTGTCCCAGTTATTGTGACCTCAGGAACTGCGGCGGCGGAATTATGGCCTGCGACTATGGAAGCCTACTACACCGGTATTCCACTGATCCTTCTGACTGCTGACAGGCCCCGGATTTACAGGGAACAGGAGCCCCACAAGCGGCTGACCAGTTAGGGCTTTTTGGAAAATATACTCCCTTCACACTCGATGTGGAAGGGGACGAACAGTTTAGTCTCAGCAGTTGGGATCAACGGTCACCACTCCATTTTAATGTTTGTTTTGAAGAACCGCAAAGCCAGCCTTTAACACCTAGTAACGTCGCTTATTCATTAACGCAAACCTATTTTCGCAAACCCATAATAGGGGATCCTAAAGTGTTGGATCGTTTCCTTGAAAACGTTGCGAGACCACTTGTCATTGTCAATGCGCTTAAACTCGAAGATCGTACAAATGTTAAGAATTTTCTTTTGGAACTGCAGGCACCTGTTTTTTTGGAATCACCATCGGGCTTACGTGAAGATCCTGAGCTGCAATCGTTGGTGGTCCATTTTCCCGATAAACTTTATCCTCGAGCCTCAGAGTGTGGCTATCCCATTGATGGTGTGCTACGGATCGGTGGAGTCCCAACTCTTCGTTTCTGGCGGGATTTGGAAATCATCCGGACAATTCCTGTCCTTTCGATCAACGATGTCCCTTTTTCGGCTCTAACCGAAAGCGAAACTCCTCACCACTGATGTTGGGAGTTTTTTTGCCGAATTAACCCTCAATAAGCAGTACCACCCTCCTCAGGAATGGATTGAGGTTGAACAGAGAATGCGGGAGAATTTGTTTGAATTATGCAGTGAAGAGTCTTTGGCGGAAACGTCCCTTGTTCACACGTTATCCAAAATTATTCCTGAAGGGGCCCATATTTTCTTGGGTAACAGTCTACCCATTAGAGAATGGGATCTCGCTGCGACCCTTGAACAGAGAAATTACCGAATCAGTGTCAACAGGGGAATGAATGGGATTGATGGGCAACTTTCAACATTTTTTGGATTATCCGACTTAACTGCAGAGAATTGGGTGATTATTGGAGATCTCACAGCGCTTTATGATCTGGCAGCTCCTTGGATTATTAATCAGTTGAACAGGTATAAGTTCAATATTGTGATTATCAATAATGGAGGGGCTAAGATTTTTGCAAAATTATTTTCTGAGCCTGAATTGCAAAATACACATAATTTTAATTATAAGGGTTTTGCAGAGCAGTGGGGCTTACATTATGAAAAATTAACGGCTTTAGATACGGTTTCGTCAACATCTTCGTCACGTTTGATCGAACTAGTCCCGTGCGCAGCCTCTACGACCCGGTTTAACCATCTATTGGCCCGAGTCCAAGGATCCTTGTTATGCAAATAATTGCATTACATGGATTTTTGGGATTACCAACTGATTGGGAAGCTTGCGCCATCCCCAATTTGATCGCTATCGATTTACATGACTTACGCTTTCCAAAGCCCTCTCAAGGCCTTGAAGCCTGGGCTAAAGCATTTAATAGGTTCATCCGATCGCAACCCTTTGTTGACCGTGTTCTTCTAGGGTATTCGCTGGGTGGGCGACTGGCACTACACGTTGTCCTGCAAGATCCTTCCCTTTGGAAAGGGGCTATCTTCCTTTCAACGCACCCAGGGCTTCAAACTGACCACGAAAAAGCGGAGCGACTACAATCGGACAAGCTCTGGGCCGATCGGTTTCTCGTTGACCCCTGGGATAAGCTCATAAACGCTTGGGATGAACAGCCTGTGTTTAAACATTCAGTCACGCCTCATCGTCCCGAATCAGCTTTCAATCGGCGTACATTAGCCGAAGCATTGAAAGGATGGTCACTAGGTCATCAACAAGATTTTGCCTCTAAATTTCTTTCGTTTCCGATTCCTTATCTCTGGGCAGTCGGAGAGCACGATCATAAATTTCAACGGATTGCCCCTTGTAAACCTTATCTTATTTCCAATGCAGGGCATAGAATCCCATACGATCTCCCTGGACGTGTGATGAGGGAGTTACAAAACTTTTTGGAGGTTAAAACTAATGTTAGAAACTCAAAATGACTTAACTGATTTGACTCCTTCACATATCGAGAAAGCTATCGTAGAAAATTTGCACCTTAATTTGGGTCGTCTTCCAAAAACTGCCACATTAAACGATTGGTATTTAGCCGTGGCTATTTTTATTCGTGATCTAATTGTCGGCAAGTGGATGAAAACGGTAGAGGCGTATATTCATAATAAAAGTAGAAGCGTTTGTTATTTCAGTTCAGAGTTTTTAATTGGTCCTCAATTGGAAAATAATATTGTTAATCTTGGGCTTGAAGCGAAGGTGAAAAAAGCCCTTGAAAATCTGAAACTTGATTACTCAACGATCATCGATCAAGAAGTAGAACCTGGACTTGGAAATGGAGGATTAGGAAGGCTTGCAGCCTGCTTTTTGGACTCTTTGGCTTCTCTTAATATTTTAGGGGTGGGCTATGGAATTCGCTATGAATATGGGATTTTTAAACAAGCCATTAAGGATGGATGGCAGGTGGAATTAGCCGATCATTGGCTACGACTTGGAAATCCATGGGAAATTGTCCATCCTGAAATTGCCTTTCAGTCCAGTTTGGTGGACGTGTCATCAATTCCACTTGGGTGCCCTAGCAAACGATTCGAGGTGTGGCTTGTGATACGCCTGTCCAGGGGTATAAATCCGATACTGTCAATTTGCTCAGGCTATGGAAAGCGGAAGCGACTGAGGCATTTAATTTTCAGGCATTCAACGAGGGGGATTATTGGAAAGCTGTAGGCGAAAAGGTGGGTTCAGAAACAGTGACCAAAGTTCTCTATCCCAATGACGAACCCTTAGTAGGAAAGCGATTGAGACTTCAACAGCAGTATTTTTTTGTTTCTTGTTCCCTGCAACATGATCCGAGTCAATAAGATGAGAGGAGAAGAAATTACCGATTTTCATAAAAACTACGCAGTTCAGCTGACCGATACACATCCCTCCATTGCGATCGCAGAGCTGATGCGCATTTTTGTGGATGAATATCATTTGGATTGGCAAGTTGCCTGGGAAATCACGCAAAAGACGTTTGCTTATACAAATCACACAGTTTTGCCGGAAGCTTTAGAAAAATGGCCTGTCCCTTTATTTCAAGAGCTTTTGCCCCGTCATTTGCAGATCATTTATGAAATTAACGAAAAATTTCTAAATAAAGTCAGGACTAAGGGAGTTAACCTTGATGCCATTCGAAATCTTTCCATTATTGAAGAAACGGGAAACAAATTTATATCGATGGCTAAACTTGCCACAATTGGAAGTCATGCTGTCAATGGCGTCTCGGGACTCCATAGTCAGCTGGTCAAGCAAGATGTTTTGAGTGAATTTTATGCGCTTGAACCTGACAAATTTCACAATGTCACAAATGGGGTCACACCACGAAGATGGATTCTTTTAAGTAATCCAAAGCTAGCTAAATTGATCACTGAAAATATTGGCGATCGTTGGATCGTAAATATGCAAAGTGAAATTCACAAACTAGAAAAGTTTGTAGAAGAGCCCAAATTCAGAGAGGCTTGGAAACGTCATTAAACAAGAAAACAAAAAAAGATTGGCTGAGATTATATTAGAAAAGACGGGTATAGTTGTGAATCCGTCTTCTCTTTTCGATATACAAGTCAAACGGTTCCATGAATATCAAGACAACATTTAAATGTTTTACAGGCATTTCTCATTACCCTGAAAATCATAAATATAGAAAATCGATCCAGTCCTTCGGACAGTGATTTTTGGAGGAAAAACATTCCTGGATATTTCATGGCAAAATTAATCATTAAATTGATTAACAATGTGGCCAAAATCTATCAACACTGATCCTACAGTTGGAGACCGGTTTAAAGTGATATTTTTCGCCCGACTTTAACGTTAAAAACGGACGTATTATTTATCCTGCTGCAGATCTATCATGAACAAGATTTCAACCGCAGGAAAGGAAGCTTCGGGAACAGGGAAACATGAAATTTTCTCTTAATGGCGCATTGACCATTGGGACACTTGACGGAGCCAATATTGAAATACGAGAAGCTGTTGGGAAAGAGAATTTTTTTCTTTTTGGTCTTACGGCTAATGAAGTGACGAATTTAAAGGAAAGAGGGTTATAATCCTTACCATATGTCGGAATAAATCCAGATCTTAAAGAGGTTCTTGAGTTGATTCAAAAGGCTATTTTTCTCGAGAGGAGCCTCATCTTTTTCTTCCTTTAATAGATTCGCTCATTAACCGTGATGAGTATATGGTATTTGCGGATTACGCCTCCTATGTAAGATGTCAGGATACAGTTGATGAAGCTTATCGCGATCAAGAAGAGTGGGTAAAAAAATCCATTTATAACGTAGCTAGGATGGGAAATTTTTCCTCTGATCGCTCCATCCGGGAATATGCCGAAAAAATCTGGAATGTTACGAATGTTTGACCAAATCAGTTTCCATTAATGCGAGAGTTTTTCTCACGGCCTTAAGTACATCTTTCTTGTCTTTAAAGGATTCAAGAGCATCTAATCGCGAGTCTGCTTTTTCTGTGAATATTAGCTCAAATATCATCTTGCGCCTACTTAGCGAACGAACCTCTTTTACGTACTTTGCCTTCTTTTGACTGTTGCAATCCTTCTTGTACGTCCTTTAGCGCTTGTGGATTTTTATAGAGCCAAAGTTCATGTGCTGGTATTTCTGCCATAGGTTCCAGAATGATCTTATTTCCCTCAGTATAAGCTCTAAAAGAAGAAACGTCATAATTGGGCAACAATTTGGCGAGACTAACTCGTTTTCTAGCATCTAGTGTCAGTCTTAACTCATTTTCATGATGCTCGGAATGTTTGCTTAACGTCATATCACAATCTCCTTCTCTGATAAATTTCATTGTAGGAAAAATGGGAAAATGTGTCATTGAAACAATGAACCATTGAAACAAATAAACAAATGGCTTCAGCAAAGAAAATATGAAAAAGTTGGACTAGGAAGAATATTGGCAGTATCAGCGATTGGTGGCTTGAGTAATCTCAACTAGTCCTAGAAATTCGATGATGAAGTAGTTAACGAAGGTTGTTATGATGGGTACTGATATCCATGTTTCCGTCTCCCCCCTCTGCGTTGATTCCTTTGTAATTAAACTTTATTAGACTTTTTTTCCTTTAGCCTTCTTCTTTTGCATCTGCTTCTTTCAAAATCTCCAACATTTTTTTTAGATTTGCTTTTTTAACTTCTGTCAACCTCAAAGTGGTTTAATTTCTCCACTGTGATATAGCCACTGACCATTTACTTTCAAAAATTGACTTCGCTCTGTGAATGAGACATCTTCCAAGCCTTTCCTCAGATGGGCACTAAAAGTGACGTAGGCTACCGTGTCTCCATCGATAAAGTCTAAGATCGTCAAACGGTCAAACAATGTCTCTTTGCTAAATTTCCGGATCGATTTCTTCCAAGCTATTTTATCAGTCTGAAAACCAGGATTTTCAGGATGGGTGGTATCCATAATGTAATCAGCTAAATCAAGGGCATACGCACTATAACGGGAACGCATCAGTTGTAACGCATTCTTTGGTAATTCACCTAAATGGTATTTTTC
>CAVPVT010000008.1:0-17729 GCA_963709145.1 Parachlamydiales bacterium | reverse complement strand
ATATCCCATGGCGAATTCAGGGTCTAGCTCAACAGCTCGATAAAAAGACCAATAAGAAGCATCGTGGTTGAATGCGTAGGCAAGGGTCAATCCCTGATCGAAATAGAGTTGAGCCGCAGCTTGTTTGGCCGTGACGGGATGATGCAATGCAATGTATTTAGGATTTAATGTAAAATTTTTGGGGACTTCAAAGGGAAATTCATCACCAAAAGCCCTAACACTGTAGAGGAACAATAGTGTTATTCGGATAAATAATTTCATAAATTTACCATACTTTATCGAGAATTCGGAATCTAGAATTTCTTTTCTTTTAATTTTAAATCAGTTATGCTTATTGCGATTAAATTGAACAAAAGTAAAAAAGTGTTATTTTCAGAAAAATTTTTAGATCAAGGGATCCTAAAAGGTATCCGCGATGCTGGCTATGAAAACCCAACTCCTATCCAAGAAAAAGTAATTCCCAAAAT
Organism: Parachlamydiales bacterium; assembly: GCA_963709145.1. Classification (GTDB taxonomy): domain Bacteria; phylum Chlamydiota; class Chlamydiia; order Chlamydiales; family Parachlamydiaceae; genus JBDHQB01. The sequence goes on along the minus strand of CAVPVT010000008.1, from coordinate 17,262 downwards.
ATTGAGCGGTTATGACTTACGTGCATCCGCCCAAACAGGTACAGGTAAAACTGCTGCTTTTTCTTCTGCCGGCAATTCAGAAATTGACGGTCCCTGCCTCTGGCAAACCCACAGGCCCTCGAATTTTAATTCTGGTGCCAACTCGAGAGCTTGCGATGCAGGTGGCTAATGAGGCTGTAAAATATAGCAAATATTTGAATCGAGTTAAAACAGTCTGCATTTATGGGGGGGCACCTTATCCCATACAAAACAGACAGCTTTCCAGGCCTTATGAAATTTTAGTGGCTACTCCAGGACGTTTAATAGATCACATGGATCGGGGAAAAATTAACTTGAATAGAGTGGAAATGTTGATTCTTGATGAAGCAGACCGGATGCTCGATATGGGGTTTGTCGGGCCAGTAGAAAAAATTGCTGAAGAGACACCAAAGAACCGACAAACATTGATGTTTTCTGCAACTTTGAAAGGCAGCGTCATTAAACTGTCGCAAAAGTTGCTGAATAAGCCGATGGAGATCAATGTAGAGCCAGAATATGATGCTACTGAAAACATTGAACAGCTCCTTCATCCAACTGATGGACTAAAGCACAAGCAAGAGCTTCTTACGCATCTTCTTTCAGACCCCTTGCTCAATCAAGTGATTGTATTTACTTCAACTAAAAGGTATGCCGACGAACTGGTCGATAAGCTATTTGAAGGAGGCTTTAAGGCTGCGGCTTTGCATGGAGATATGAATCAAAGGCAAAGAACCCGTACTATCCTGAGGATACGTCACGGAGAGGTAAAAATTTTAGTAGCCACCGATGTTGCGGCTAGAGGGATTGATATCCAATCGATCAGCCACGTGATAAATTTCGATTTACCTAACAATGTTGAGGATTATGTCCATCGAATTGGTCGCACAGGGCGTGCCGGTGCTAAAGGAACGGCCTATTCTTTTGTTGCCTCAAAAGAAATGTCTTTCGTAAGAAGAATCGAAGAATTTACTGGTCAAAAGATCAAACCTTTTCTTATACCAGGACTCGAGCCTAAAGCAAAACCAAAGAAATCTTCACGCCCGAGGGGACGTAAATACTAATCTTAAAACTGGAGTCGAAAACCTCCCTGAATGCTTTGAACGGTTAAATGCTGCCTGCCAACTTCTGCATCGTAATCAAGATAGAGCATTAAGTCATCCATGAGAAGGGCTGAAATTCCGGCACCGACCAGTGCAAAATTTCTCCCTTCAGAACCTGTAATAATCCTAAATTTACTTTGCGGAACGGATAGAAACTCTGCGGAAATGTGTCGACGATTATCCAAAAATTCATGCCCATAAAAAGCGGTGAGAGTTGGCATCACTTTCCAACAATCGATTTTAAAGGGATAATTTACTGTGCCCCCTAAAAAGATCATCAAGGCTTGTGCTTTTTGCTTATCCACTTGCAAATTTAGAATCGATGCCCATTTTTCCCGGTACCCATCGATAGTAAGATTTGTATATTGCAAGGCCACTGAAGGTTCTAAAATCCAATTATTCCATTTCGCTTCATAGCCAAAGTTCCCGTAGAATGTGTATTGATGCCCTTTTGTATCTGCTGCAGCTTCTTTTTCAACCATTCCGAATTTGATTTTACGATTTAAATTATAATCATCCCATCCATACATGAACAAAGTATCAAAAAAGAAACCTTTCCATTCAAAAGTTCCATAAGCTCCAAGATCCCACTCATTAGTTCGCACAAAGCCGCCTGGATGTCCAAGATGTGCTTTGGCGTTGCTATATGCAAACATAACGCCCGCATATAAGTGATCGTAAAAAGCGTAATCCATCCCCCCTGTGATTCCCGAAGTGATACCACTTGAACTATTCTGACAGCTGATCAGGGCCTTACCGGTTAAAAATGCTCCAAAATTTTCGTTACTCCAATGGGGCCTTGACTGTCTTCTACCCTCAATACATCCGGTAGGAGTTTGCAAGCAGAGTTCTGATAAATCAACCCCTTTAGCGCCATGCCGTAACTTTTCCATTCGTTTTATCATGCTCCGAGAAAGAAATGTTGCCTCCGTAAATATCAAAGAGGACTGCACTTCTGCACTTCTTGGCATGATCTGCTCATAGGCCAATGCAGCTGAGCCGAAATCTGGCAGGGAATCCAAAGCATAAAGGAAATGGTTCAATTCCAGACCCGCATTTTGAAAAAGGGTGTTAAAAAGCGCTCCGATAGTTTTTCCATTTTCTGTAAGATATTCCGTTAGGGACGGATTAAGATAATCTCTTGTCAACGTAAGGGTCACGCACTGCGCTTCATATTCTGGCTTAAAATAAATGGTGGGTGTAATATTCGTAAAAATCCCTTTGAATTTTCCTTCTATTTGATCTGCCTGAAACAACTTGAATTTGGTGCTCAACTCAGGATGATACCAAGACGGGAGCGTTGCATGTAAATTGCCATCAAGCACTGCTTTACCGATCACGACAAAGAAAGAAGTGCCGCTCGGATCAATGTAGGTTTTAAGGGTGCCATCCTTTGTTTGAGTAAAATTGTGCAAATAGATGTGATCAGGGCTAAACTCGCCCACATAAGTATGTTTTTTGCCCTCATGTTTTCCTGGGGAAAATGTCCCTCTATTGATGATATCGCCTGCCATTCCAAATCCGCCAAATTCGGCTCCAGGATTTATTTTAAGAGAACCACCTAAACGACAATTCGAAGATAAAAATATCTCCCCCTCTTTTAGATCGATGTTACCTCTATAATCGGAACTATCCGCAGTCAATCCTAAAGTCCCCTTTCCCACCTTTGTGAATTTTCCTGATCCCCAAACCACCCCTGTAAGAATTGAATGATTTCCACAAGTATCAATGGTGCCACCTTTACTTCTAAATGTGAGCTGTGTCGGTGAAGTCAGTGGCTGTTCAATGCGTATCATCCCTCCATCAAACAATAAAGCCGCCGCTTGACTTCCTAGGGTAGAGTCATGAGCAGAAAGCGTTTGTCCCTCTTGAAGCAGTGGTACAGGCAAAATGATCAATTTGAAAATATGAGGAGAAGCTGCAGAGTCATTGACTGAATCTGTATTTGGAAGGGAGCTTTGGATGCCTCCAATAACATACCCAGCAAGTAAAGGATCGGTGCCAAGGCAATCAAAATTTAGGACTCCATTACTATAAGTTGCAAGGCCTTCTGCCGGCATCAAATGCGCTCCCGCCCCGAAAATTAGCGGATTGCCTGGATTGGAAGCCGTTGATATCACCGTAGGATATTGACCTCCCATCACTTGTTGAGAGTATTTTCCCTCTTTATCAATGGTGACAGTCGAAGCTTGATTGATAAAGGGAAGTTCCGGATCTTCAAGGAATTGTTTGTTGTCAAAATAACCGTAACTGATCCCTCCTAACAATATGTTATACATATCGCCAGTTTTTTCCGAATACATCCCCAAAACTGGACAAGTGTAATGATTCATCCCTTGTTTAAAAGTGTCAGGGTTTTGAGAATTCTTTATCGTGTAAGAGCCATCGGCAGCGATCTCCACAGGCACTGTCCAAACACCACCGGTCGATGTGAAAACCCCACCTAAACCCACATAGGATTGTTCCAACTTTCCGTTGATTTTTCCAATAACCGGGACAAGATTCACATCTTTTCGTGCCTGCTCTTTAGTCATGACTTGAGACGGAAGAATCTCTATAGAAATGTCATTGCCGTTATCGACAATCTGAAATTTGCGAAGTTCATTGGAGTAAATTCCATTTGTAGGATCATAGGAAGAACCTTGGAAATTTTGACCAAAGACCAATAGCGCCGGATTTGAACCGATTTTCCCTAGATTTCCACCGGTGACTTGAAAAATTGGATCGGAAATTTGTCTCAAACACTGGCCTGCAGAGCATTTAGAATCCCTATCCATGACCCAATTCATTAAATCAGGAACGTTGATCGCTGTTAACGTATCTTTTGTCCCATACTCACCCGTTTGACTATCGATTCCATAACCCCCAACCAAATAAAGTGTTGCCTCTGATTGGTATGTTTGCGGACTCATCACAGAAAGGAGATCGATCTGTTTCTGCGATAATCCAGCGGCAGGATCTGATAGTTTTCTTGAGTACAATTCTTTGGATTTTGGATCAATGACATAGAGCGTATGATTTTGCTCCTGAAAAGGAAATGTTTCCCAATCATCGTCAACTTGTTGATTGCAAGTCCCTCCCAAAACGAGCCATTTTCCATCGTGTTGCGCTGAAGCATACGCTTGGACCCCATTGGGCAAGTAAAAATCAGCTTTGTCAATTCTGATCCTATAAGGAAGGTTATAATCCGGTGAAATCTGTGAAAGATACTCTGTTTGATTTTGACCAAAAGCTGTACCAAAGGTACATATAATGTAAATGCATTTCCGGAACATGTCGTTGCTCGTGAGGAATTTGAGAAAATCTAACTTGTCATTGCAGCCAGAACTCGACGCGAGCCTGAGAAGGAAGATCGTCCATGCATCGACAAAATATTGTCGAGTACAAGAACATCCCCTTTTTGCCATGGGAAATAGATTGTATTGGCATCCAACACATCCATAACATGGTAAAGATCTTCACGGGGTATTGGAGAGCCATCACCAAAGCAAACTTCATGCAGTCGCATGTGTTTAGGAAAGTAGAAAATTTTCGTCGCCAAGGAACGCCACCACCCCAGATGTTTGGGATTAAAATCGTAAAGGTGCGCTTGATTAAACCATGCTTCATCTTTAACAATAGGATGCGTTAATGTCGCAGGACGCGTTTGGCTAATTTGAATCCAATCGTTCTTATTCCATTTGTATTCGAACTCATGTTCTCGACATAACCGTTCGACTTCATTTTTATCGCTTGTTCCAAATACTACTGTCCACGATTTGTGGGCCGGCTGCCATTCATTAATTTTTTCGACAATCTTGCTTTTGTAAAAATAGCACGAGGAATATTTGATCCCCTTTTCTATAAATCTCTGTTTAACTTTTTCGTTCATAGCTGCTAAAATTTTTCTAGCATCCGCAATGGTGGTTTCCCCTTTTTCTTTGGGAGCGATTTGGCAAAAGAATGAGATGTGGCTAGGATAATTTTTTACAAATGAGAGCTCGTTATGGAGGGGAATCCTGAGCCAAGGAGGCGATTCAGTCGAGGTAAAAACCCCGTCCGCAATCTTATTCCTAGGGCTATCCCCCCCAATATATTCTGCAAATTTTCCGATATCCAATTTTTTGATAACAGACGCAAATTCATCAGCGGTATTCACGGGAAACTGACGGAACAATAAACCTCCATGTCCCAATAAGTTTTCCTTAAAGAATGCTTTTTTGGTCTCCAGCAACTCTAAAAATTCATTAAAGCTCATGTGTTTATCGGTGGCTTCAATCACTAAAGGCAACTTTTCTGAAGTGATCCGCTTTGTTTTGAATTTTTCCATCTCGTCATCCTGATTTATAAATATTGACTATTCATACCTTAACTCGTTCTTTTTTTCCAGGTTTCCCACCAAAGATGAAGGGTCATCGATTCTGGATATATGTAGGAGCTCATAATTTCTTGAACCGACAACTTTGTATGTTTCAAGTTCACGAAGTAAGGTAAAGGATAAAAATAGGAACAGGGCAAAATAAGAATATTGTCCCTCTCTTTGCTGTTTAAGGCCTCATGAAGAGCTCGGCTAAATAGGACAGGACCTGTACGGTATCCTATGGGTTCCGTTGGAGCTTCATCCTGAATCTTGATATGCTCGAGACAATGCCTGATAATGGGACTTTCCTTTTTTACCCCAATGATCCCATTGGCAGCGTACAATGCCCCTCCCCCTTTAGTACCTATTCTATTGGTTTCCTGACCTGCAAAACATTCCACATGATGGCTAACCAGATCATTAAACGATTTGAGACATACTGTATCCACGTCTGCATAAATTCCACCCTGCTGATACAAAATTTCGTAGCGTAAAATATCTGATTTTTCCGCCCATGTTCGCGCCATCTCGAAAGCAATTTTGCTAAATCCATTGACCCAATCAAATTTTGAGAGATCTTTGTCCTGCCATATCTTTAATGACCATCCTGAATGACATTGTTCCCATGTTTTTATGATTGCTTGGACATCGGGAGGAATGGCAGATCCCAACCAGATAAAATGTAATAAAGTGGGAATGGAAACATTTTTTGGGGGGATCTTGTAGTTTTTGATAGGAGCGGTTGCAACACTTTCACAGAACTTCTTAAAATTCTTTGCGAGGATATGCATATCCCCATCATCAAAGAATTTAGGATCTGTCGGTAAATCACGCCCATAATCCATGGACGACCAAAAATCAACGGCTTTAAAGCCTGTGTCACCTTTTGCTAATTTAAGTAAAGGAGCGATTGTGTCCAATCTTTCTAACGCAATCTTTTGATCCACTCTTTTCTATTAACAGAAAGAGGACAAAGATACAAAGAAAAAGGTTTTGACAGAGATTTGTTCTACAAATATTCTTTAGCCTTGAACAAATTATGAAAAACTATGTTTAAGATCAAATGCTCATTTCTTTTCCTGATGATCATCTTACCCTGTTTTTTTCATGCCAGCGATGCGAAAACGGGTTTAAACGAAGATCACCTCATTTCTGATCAATCCCCTAAAATTGACAGAAAATCTGAAGCTCATCCGAAAGAATGTTATCCTCTTCTTATCACGGGCTGTGCTCGGAGCGGATCAGGCTACATCGCTAAGGTGCTCGATCAATGCGGTATCGAATTTGGCCATGAATGGATCAAAAAAGATGGGATGAGCTCTTGGCTCTTTGTCGCTGACAGCGGACCACAACCTTGGGGCACCAATCTTGATTCGATTGAGTTTAAACATATCTTTCACCAAGTGCGTCATCCACTTGCTGTCATTTCTTCAGTATTCACTACAGAATCGGAAAGTACTTGGAATTACGTCTGCGCTCACATTCCAGAAATAAGCCAAAAAGATTCACGAACCGTCAAAAGCGCAAAGTATTGGTATTATTGGAACCTTAAAGCGGAAAAAAAAGCGGAATGGACTTATCGGATCGAAGATTTCGAAAATGTGTTTGAAGAGTTCAGCCGCCGATCAGGATTTAGTTTGAATATCGATATCCTTCAAAAAATTCCTAAAAATATGAATACGAGAGGAAAACACTTCTTCGATTTTACCTGGGATCTTTTGAAGAAAGAATTAGACCCTACTCTTTATGAAAATATTCGAACTTTGGCGCGCCATTATGGCTACATTTTAGAAGATTGAATTTTAACGGTCTGCTATGATCTCGACTTTGATTTTGAACGGATAAAACTGGAGGTCTTTAGTATGAATTTGCCCTTAATCGTTATCACTTTGACCTGTTTATTTATAAACCCCTTATTTTCTCAGGAGAATGTGAACATGATGTCTTCCGCCGCCCAAGAAAAAACACCTAAAACAACCGAACGTCCGGTTCTTAAAATAGAGACGACTCAAGGCTCATTTGAAGTGACCCTATTTTCCGATGTTGCTCCAAAAGCCGTTGAGAATTTCATCCGCTTAGCTCAAAATAGTTACTATAATGGAATTATTTTCCATCGAGTCATTAAAGGCTTTATGATCCAAGGCGGTGACCCCACTGGAACCGGCGCTGGCGGTCAATCGATCTGGGGTAAAGAATTTGAAGATGAGACTTCCCCTACTGTTAAATTTGATAAACCAGGTCTTTTCGCCATGGCGAATCGTGGTCCGAAGACCAACGGCAGTCAATTTTTTATCACGACAGCAGCAACGCCTTGGCTAAATGGAAAGCACACCATCTTTGGACAAGTAACTCAAGGCTATGATGTTGTGCAAAAAATCGAAAACACCCCAACTGATCCAAGAGACCGCCCTTTGACTCCTCAAAAGATTTTGAGCATCACGGTTATTAAGCAATAACCGGAGCCAACTTGTGTTAATTTAACCTTTAAATTACGATGGGGTTAAATTAACACAAGGGGACAGGTATGCGTAACTTTTTGAATCCAGTTTCATTTATTCTTGCTGCGGTGTTCACCTTCTGTGGGACTCTCCAAGCTGTTGGAGTCGGCAAAGAGATGGGAACATTCTGCTTGCAAGTCCAAGGTGCATCCAACGTTAACAGGGCAGTCACCATCGATAATCCCGTTTGCTATTCCATGCAAGCTCGTAAGGTTTTAGTACTCACTGTCCAAATTGACGAAGCAGTCAATAATCAACAATTTATGAACTATACAAAAAAGTTGACTGTTGAACCTTATCTTTATGGACTTGATCGCAATCAAGCGCCTGTGTTGTGCGGTAACATTGTAAGAAATGAAATTATATCCCAAGGCAATGCTACATATGGCAGCACTAATAATACCTATAACAGCACACCCTCATTGTTCACGGGTATGGTGACTTGGCTCGGCAATCAACCTTCGTTTAATCCGGTGAACGTTTGGAAAGTTTTAAATATCGAAGTTAATCAAAACGCGGCTTTTTTCCCTAAGCAAGACATGATGCAAACATTTAGTGGCCATGGAATCAATCCGATTTGCTCTGTATTGCCGATGTCACAAGTGCAACAGCAAAATGGGGTTCCTGCCAATTACACCCAACCTGGTGGCAATTTGCAATTTTAGAATTTCCTTTTTTTATGATACACCGGCTGTCCTTGCCATAACTTGTTTCTTGAGATTGGAGAAATCTGGCTAGGGAAATCTTGTGTGTATACTAAAGAAGGGTAAATCGCATAGACATTGTGCAGATGGTGAATTATGCTTATAAAAGTATCTACAGGCAGCAAATAGGCCACATTTGGATCTTCAATCTTTTGCAACTCATTCACTAAGGGTTCATACATCGTATAATTTACAGCATATCCGGTAAGAGACCATGATTGGTTCATCTTGTACAAATTCTTAGTCATTTTTATCGCAGGCTCAGCGGCATTGACCACTAGATACAAAATATCCCAATTCTCAGGAAGATTTCTGATTGCCTCGCGAAAATGTTGACCGCACTTATCTTTAGAAGCTTTTGTACCTTTGGAGTTAACAAATCCAAACGCAGCATCATCTTCTAAAATGAGCACCCTGCAATATTTTTTCAGCTTTATCTTGGCTTCTTTGATCGCATCCTGATTTAACCCGATTTCCGCCTTCCGAAGTTGTTCCATAGCGTTATCAAATGACTCTTTAATCTGTTTTAATAGAGTATAGTGGCTCATAAAGCATCCTGCTTCGGCCTGATGATAATTTTCTAGAGCAATTCTACCCGCTGGCGAGTCTCCGTTAATCCGATCACGATTATTCTTTTTGAATTTTTTCCAAATATTTTCTTCCAACTCTTTTCGACCGTCAACTGCAACAAAAAACTCAACATTTTGAACACCCACTTGTTGCAATTCTTTGAGGATAGCCTCTTTTCTATCTTTGGCTGAAGGCAAATTGATCACGTATATGGAACCAAAAAAATCCTCAAGTCTTAAGTCTTTATCCAATTCTTCTTGAGTCATCGTCGCAAGTTGCTGCTCAGCGATAAGATGCAGTGGTACATCCCACTCGATTTCAAATCCGTAGTTTTTCGCTTCGACGCAATAGATCTGCGCGCTTTCAAACATAATCGCCTCTAGTACTTATTTTGGTATAATTAAGAAGGCATCTGAAACTTTCCTAAGAGTACTATCTTTATCTTTTTTATCATAACCACAGGAACTATTCACCACTTCCCCATTCAACATCATTGTGGAGGATCCCCCACCGTCCAAATTTAAAGCATCAACACAACCTAAGCTAGACATCAGCTCAGCAAGCTCAGGTAATGTCATTCCAACGCTCACATCAGGTTGATTGCCATCCACGACGACAAAAAGCCAGTTCCCATTGGGAAGAATGCCTACAGCTGTTCGCGGATGGAGATCATGAACAAATATCCCTCCCATGCTATCTTTTGAAAAATCGGTTTGCACGATACCTGAACGAACTAAAACCCCTTTTCCTCCTAAAACATTTTCACAGGCTTCCCAATCCTTAGAATGCGTATAAGCTGGCTTTGATTGGGGAACGACTGTAAAGCTACAGGAAACCAAGTCCCCTTCTTTAACTTTACTCAAAACTTTTCTCTTATACCTATCTGCAGATATCACAAAGCCATTGCTGGGAATTTTTGAATCGGTTGATCCAATTTTTGAAACCACATTATTTTTGATGATAAATTCTATGCCTGCCCCTTTTGTACATGTTGATTTGGGGTAAAAAAAGTCATTGTACAATATGATCTGCCTCACCTGACGGATTAAATTAAGTCCATCGGCCTGATAGACTTTTCCATTGATAACAGCCTTAATCGAAACGACGATTTGATCGATGAACACACCGCCATTGAGATTTGACCATCCGATCGCCCCTCTAGATTTTGTTGTTGCACAGTGCCATTCATTATCGACTTTCATTGCGCCCACCGGGATTCCTGCCAAATTTCCAATCGGTTTAAAGAATCCTCCGTTAATCGCTGCAACAGGATGGTAGGGTTCCGCAATGACCGGAACGTATGCCCACGGGCCTTCTTGAGGAAGTCCAATGACAATATTAAAATGAGCTGGGTCGACTTCAAGAGTGTGAATTAAAACAATGTCGGGGCGGTAATGCTTTTCATAGGATATTCCTGGAGGAAGTTCTCCCGAATAAGCGAAAACGATCCAGAAAATCGAGAAAAAAATAAATCTGAAAAATAATCGGACAGCCACAGTCCCCTCCTCAAATTTCTTTTTAAGGAAGGAACTATTTTATAGGAATAGAAAATAAACAGTAAAGATTCAGTATGTCAAGTCAGAATAAACCCTCTAAAATCTTTTGACTCTAACGTGGCAGTAGGGTGTTTTACCGGTCTTTTCATAATAATCTTGATGATAATCTTCCGCTGCAAAAAAAGTGCTTGCAGGTAAGATTTCTGTAGCTACATTGAGTCCTTGATTTTTGAGTGTATTGACAATCGATTCAGCAATTTTCTTTTGTTCATCGGACAAATAGAAGACAGCTGAACGGTATGCGTCCCGATATCGGGACCTTGACGATTTTTTTGTGTCGGATCATGAATTTCAAAAAAGAATTTTGCCACTTTTTCGTAAGTTGTCACGGTCGGATCAAAGTCGACTTCAATAGCTTCAGCATGACCAGTCTTTCCCGGAGTCAAACATCTTGATAGGTCGGATGTATTGTATGACCGCCAATATATCCTACTGATGTTCGGACAACACCGGGCATAGCTTTAAATAGATGCTCAACCCCCCAAAAACAACCTCCAGCGAATATTGCCCTTTCATACCCTTCCAACGTTTTTTCAGGAATAAACAACATAGAAATCGAATTGACGCAATGCCTAACATTTTTCGAAGTCGCTTTTTCCCCAACAAAAACATGACCTAAGTGGGCTCCACATCTTTGACATAAAATCTCGGTTCGTTCTCCATCTGCGTCGATTTTACGTTCGACTGCTCCTTTAATTTCGTCATCGAAACTTGGCCAGCCACAGTGAGATGAAAACTTATCTGACGAAAGATAAAGAGGAGCATCACAACGACGGCAAACATAGATTCCAGGATCCTTAGTTTTGTAAAATTCTCCCGTACCTGGTCGTTCTGTTCCTTTTCGAATTATAATTTGTTCCTCTTCAGGAGTTAAATTTCGATATTTTTCCATAATTATTTCCTCAAAAAAAAGAGCGCTATGTGCATACTTTTTATAATAACAATTTGACAAAAATTAATTAAAGAAATTAATAGAGAAACCATACATCGAAAAGGAGGTTTTATGGATGTAGTCAATCTTATAATTAGCCTAGTCAGTGGTTTAGTTGGCGGTAATATTGCTGGAGCCGCCTCAAAAGATAACAGCTTAGGTACCTTAGGGAACTCGATCGCTGGGTTAATTGGAGGGGGAGTTGGAGGTTATATCTTGCAAGCTCTCGAACTATATAATAAATTAGGTGGACCTGCTGTAACAGGTAATGCTGCTGCGCCTGCAGCTTCTGGTTTGGATCTCGGTTCCATTCTTGCTAACGTCGGAACTAGCGGCGTCAGCGGAGCAATCCTCATGTTGATTGCCGGCCTTATTAAAAATTACATGAATAAAACCTAATTTCTTTGAGTTAGGAAGGGTTATCTTTCCTAACTCCCATTATTTCAATAATCATTAATTAATTTAAAATGTAGCGCTATGAATATTAGCGTTAAACGAATCGTTAGGGTAATGATCCCGTGTCAAGCAATTCCCTCAGGTAAATGAGTACCTGCCTTTCTCCGCGTCCCCGCGGCTCCCGCGTCTTCGCGTTAAAAATGCGAGTGTAAAAGAAATAAAGATTCCTACTTCCTGAATTACTTCTTTACGTAAAGAAGTACTTTGCAGACATGGCCCTGATGTTTTTTTCACTCGCATTTTTTTAACGCGGAGACGCGGGAGACGCGGGGACGCAGAGAAAGACCAGGGGGTCCAATTCACCCACATAGGTAACACTTTAGTTCACCCACATGGGTGACACTTTAATAGCCAGATCGCCCTTTTGCTATCGCAAATCAAAGAGGGATAGTAAAACCTTATTCGAGAAGCTCAGAAATTCGCACAGCGAGAAATCCTCCTAAAACAATTAACTGAAACAATTAACTTGCATATTAAATAATAAACATATATAGTTTCAATTTAATTTAAAAATAAGGAAAACTAATATGGATCCATACATTAATTTAAAAGTTTCTGATTTTAAATGGTCGAATTATGATGTTTTAACTAATCCAGAACCGATACCAGAGCAAACTAAAGAGCGAAAAAATGAGATTCTAATGAGGCGTAAAGTAGCTCATCTTAAATTTGGTTCTGCAGGATTAGCCTATGGTGTGTTTGCCGTTTCGTCTATTGGAGCAGGAATTATTTTTGCTGCGGTGTTTCGCGATGCAGCTCCAGCCGCAACTCTTCTTTCATTAGGTACAGTAGTTGCAGGGGCAAGTGTATTAATACTCAAGTTTGCCTATTCGGAAAGAGTTGAATATAAGAAAAAACACAAAGAATTAGATGATTTAGAAGATAAGGTTGTAGAAGATAAAGATACTGACAGTAAAGCGATCAGCATTTTGGGATATCAGGACTTTTGGCGTGAACCATTATTAAATGTTGAAATAGGCAAATTGCGAAGACTTCGAGAAAACATTGTCTCGGATGTGGATCGTAGATTGAAAGGTGATATCGAATTAGATCCGGATCAAAAAAATTTCTTAAAAGAAGCCATAAAAGCAGCTAAATACTGCCCACAGGAATACGAAAAACGGAACAATCCCCATAGCGACAGATTTCGCGCCTTATTTGCATCTTCAGTAGAAAATAAATAATGTCTTTTACTCCGGAAAGCTTCTCTCCGAAAAATTGCACAAAGTTCGAGTTTAGCTTTCTACTTTCACACCTTGATTGGGGCTATGCGACAGAGCACTTAACTTACCTTGCAAATTGTTGACGATCATCGCAAAGGCTCCATTTCCCAAAACATTTGCACATGTAATGATCGGATCGAACAAAATGTATAATGTCGTAAACATTTTGTCATTAGTACTTTAACAAATAATCAGCAGATTTTATGTTTATCGCTGGAAAAATTTCGTACAAATAAACACTTGTATATAACAGACAATCAAATGTTCTTCTATAAAGCAAAGTCAGTCTTCATTAGGCTAATCAGGTAAATGAGTACCTGCCTTTCTCTGCGTCCCCGCGTCTCCCGCGTCTCCGCGTTAAAAATGCGAGTGTAAAAGAAATAAAGATTCCTACTTCCTGAATTACTTCTTTACGTAAAGAAGTATTTTGCAGACATGGCCCTGATGTTTTTTTCACTCGCATTTTTTTTAACGCAGAGACGCGGGAGTAGGCAACGCTGAGGAAGACCAGGGGGCTCCGATCACCCACATAGGTAACACTTTAGTTCACCCACATTGGTGACACTTTAATAGCCAGATCGCCCTTTTGCTATCGCAAATCAAAGAGGGATAGTAAAACCTTATTCTAGAAAGCTCAGAAATTCGCACAGCGAGAAATCCTCCCAAAACAATTAACTTGCATATTAAATAATAAACATATATACTTTCAATTTAATTTTAAAATAAGGAAAACTAATATGGATCCATACATTAATTTAAAAGAAGTTTCTGACTTTAAATGGGCGAATTATGATGTTTTAACTAATCCAAAACCAAAGATCCCTGAGCAAACTGAAGAGCAAAAAGTGATATTCTAATGGGGCGTAAAGTAGCTCATCTTGAACTTGGTTGTATAGCACTAGGCATGAGTGTGTTTGCCCTTCACTTTATTGGAATAGGAATTCTTGCTGCGGTGCTTCGCGCTCCCGCTCCAGCCGCAACTCTTCTTTCATTAGGTACAGTATTTGCAGGAGCAAGTGTATTGGGACTCAAGTTTGCCTATTCGGAAAGAGTTGAATATAAGAAAAAACACAAAGAATTAGATGGTTTCGAAGATAAGGTTGTAGAAGATAAAGATACTGACAGTAAAGCGATCAGCATTTTGGGATATCAGGACTTTTGGCGTGAACCATTATTAAATGATGAAATAGGCAAATTGCAAAGATTTCGAGCCGGCCTTGTCTCGGTTGTGGATGGTAGATTGAAAGGATCCCGAATTAGATCCGGATCAAAAAAATTTCTTAAAAGAAGCCATAAAAGCAGCTAAATACTGCCAAGAAGAATACGAAAAACGGGAAAATTCCCATAGCGACAGATTTCGCGCCTTATTTATCTTCATTAGAAATAAATAATGTCTTTTACTCCGGAAAGCTTCTCTCCGAAAAATTGTATAGAGTTCGAGTTTAGCTTTCTACTTTCACACCTTGATTGGGGCTATGCGACAGCGCACTTAACTTACCTTGCAAATTGTTGACGATCATCGCAAAGGCTCCATTTCCCAAAACATTCGCACATGTAATGATCGGATCGAACAAAATGTATAATGCCGTAATCAGTGAAGCCATTTCAGCATTAAACCCTAAATGGGTCTCCAAAATTGGAAGCATCACTAAAATACCGCCACCCGGAATGGCCGCAACCGAAAATTTCGCCAATACAAAATAAAAAGCAAACACCAAGTAAGTCAGAAAAGTTGGCTCTGCAATTCCAAAATTTTTCATGATCGCAATCGCAAAAATTGGAATAGCAAAGCGATCTCCGATGAGATGGATATTAACAGTTGCTGGAATCACCAACCGAGTTAATAGGGGATTCTTTGTATTTTTTTCTGCCCCAACAAGAGTCAATGGCATCGCCGCAGCACTAGACATGCTTCCGAATCCTGCTATTCCCGCAGGTAACATACTGCTGATGCTATTAATAAACCCTTTCCACTTAAACTGATTGGAAGCCATGTAAAGGAAAGCGATATAGGTAAACTGTGCAAGAGCAACAAGCATGAAAATCCAGATATATTCTCTAACAATATTTTCCATCACTTTATCGTGCACTAACTTGACGACAAAACCGGCGATGAAGAAGGGAATGAGGCAAATAATGACACGTAATGTCATATCCACAATTTTGTCAAAATAACCTGAAATCCTTTCCGCTAGACTAGCATTCCACAAAGAAAACAAAATTCCTAAAATTAGGCCTGCAAACATCGCGGTATCATTGGCAATAAGCTTGGGCAAGCTGAAAGACCAAGCTGGTTCTAAACCCACAATATCCTTAGGCAAAGCGATCGTGATATCCATATTATAGATGGCTGACCCGACCTGATAGCTAATCATTGTGGATATAAAATTGGAGCAACATACGAGAGCCAAAACAAGCAGAATAATTTTTGTCGCATTGCTAGCGAGTTTAGCCAATGTTTTAAACAGCAACATAAAAATAACGAACGGCAACGCAAAAATAATCAACGATTTAATGGTTAAGCTTACCGCAAAAAGGCTCGATTTTAAACTTTGTGGCAGCCACCCTTCAAACAGAACGCAAAGTAAAATGATCGCCAGCAAGATAAAGGGCATTTTACGAAACATTAAACGATCTCCATTCTTTTTAATAATGGAATGATTATAGCACAGATGGGCGATATTTTTTAATTAAATTGCGCTTCTTCCGTCGATCCTTTCATAGCATGAGCTGAAAATTGCCCTTCAGAAATAGCGGTCTGCAATTCATCATAATAGCATGCGCCGACAAAACTTTGATGTTTGATAGCTTTATATCCCAGCTTTTTCTCTAACTCAAGCTCCTTTTCCTGAAACTTACCAAAGGCATACATCCCTTCTTTTGCATAAGCACTTGCGAGCTCAAAGGCGCTTGCATTGAGAGTATGAAACCCTGCCAAGGTAATAAATTGAAATTTATATCCCATATCTCCCAATTTTTCCTGGAATGAAGACATCTCTTTCCCCATCCATGTGACGCCCCCAATTAAAGGAGGGGAGCAGTTGTAAGCCAACCATTTCCCTGGAAATTTTTCATGGATTCCTTGAGCGAATTCTTTTGCTTCGCCAAGATCGGGCTTCGATGTTTCACACCAAACTAAATCGCCATAAGGAGCATAAGCGACGCCGCGCGCGATAGCAAATTCAATTCCACTCTTAACATGAAAATAACCTTCGGGTGACCTTTTTCCATTCAAGAACGGTTGATCAATCGAATCAGACCCAAGTCTAATATAGGAGGCGGATTCTGCATCTGTTCGTGCAATGATCAGAGTGGGAACATTCAAAACATCAGCAGCAAAGCGGGAGGCATTCAATTTCTCTATATAAATTGAGGCAGGTTCAAGCACCTTCCCTCCCATGTGTCCACATTTTTTTAATGAAGACAACTGATCTTCTAAGTGGATAGCCGAAACACCTGCTTCGATCATCGCTTTAATTAATTCGAAGGTGTTCAATGGCCCCCCAAAACCTGCTTCAGCATCAGCAACTATGGGTACAAACCAGTCGATATTTTCTTTATTCTGCATATGTTGGATCTGGTCGGCACGCATTAGAGCATTGTTGATCCTGGTGATTAGATGGGGAACACTCATCAAAGGGTACAAACTTTGGTCAGGATAAGTTTGAAGTGCATCATTAGCATCTGCAGCGACTTGCCATCCACTCACATAAATGGCTTTTAGCCCTGCTTGCACCATTTGAACGGCTTGATTGCCAGTTAGTGCTCCCATACTTCGGATAAATGGCTCTTTTTCAAATAGCTTCCAAAGTTTTGCAGCTCCAAAGCGGGCTAATGTATAATCGATCTGAAGTGAACCGCGTAGCC
>CAVPVT010000007.1:0-22226 GCA_963709145.1 Parachlamydiales bacterium | reverse complement strand
AACTTAAAATCCTAACATTTACAAGTTAAAAACCATCTCTCCCCCTTTTATAATTATAAACTAAATAAACATTATTTGATCTCAATTGAAATGAAAATAAATTATTGACATATAAATAATTTGATCATTAGACTCAATTTTTTTGAGTTATAATTCAGAACAATGGTTTCTATGAAGAAATTTAGTTTCAACGCAATACTCTTATTCTCGATGATTTTTTTCCATTTGTCTTTCCGGTATTGACGCTTATCATCCTGAATCCCACTGAACCTTATCCCTGGTGGACCGGTAGATTGCTAAATCCCGGCGCCTCAGTCATGCCGCCTAAGCACTTTTTGGAACAACCGTAGTCTTTGTGACCATGGCCGAACGGCAAAAATACCACAGTTAATGGCATCCCCAAAAGATCCCTTCTTTTACTTCCGTTAATCTCCAATTCTTCACTTTGATTGGCCTTATCCAAGATGTCGACCTGCAAATCACACTCCTCAATGGATTCATAACTAATGACCCCGAGGACAATCCTCTTCCCATTTTGCCGATCTCCCTGTCGGTTTCGATTTCCAGGTTCTCACCGAAAATGAGGTCCAGTGGCTTCCAAGTATAAAAATTGGTCTGAAAGAGATTTTGCCCACCGGAACATACTTAGAAGTTAAAACCTAAAAAGTTGACCGATATTCTCAGGAAGGAGAACGTTCATTTGACAACCAATGGTCGATTGTCTTTTTTAAGGGGAGTACCATTTCACCGGGTATCATTATTTGAGCGGCAAACTCAGTCTAATCGATGACCACTTTTCTAGGGTACATGTCAAAGGATTTAATGCGTATGGTGGGGGATATAAGACTAAAGGTACAGTCTATCCTGGAGACGTTTTTACACTCATGGCTAGCTTTGAATACTCTTTTCACTCGCAATTGGGTTTTGGCTCTTGGACAATGTCTATGCTCACGGCAATACGGTATCGGATTCTTGCAAAATCGGGTTTCTCAGCACCTGGAGTTAAAGCCACAGTCGGATTTCCTTCTTTTGAATAGATCCAGTTTTGCTCCTGCGCTCGAATACAATTTTAGTGAAAAATTTGGGTTTATCGGCGGCCTATGGTTTATAAAATGGGTCACAATACGCACGTTTCCAAAGCTTAGTTTTTAGCGCACTGTATAATTCTTTTAAATTTGCGTTTCGTTTTGTGACACTAGTTTTTAACTGAGCAGGATTATTCCTAAGCTTTTAGCAAACCACTCTGTTAATAGCGCAAGACTCCAAAAAATTGCGGAAGCACAGCCAATGGGAACAATGCCAGGCATAGATCCGGTATCATCAGCCGAAAAGTTGTTTGTCGTGAGCAATTGGCTCAATCCCCCAAGCGTGGATAGAACAAAAATAGGTATACAAATGCCGGAATTAGAAATAACCAACTAAAAATAATGGGTGCAAAATCATCAAGAGCAAAAATCCACCTCCTCTGATGAGTACCCTAAAAACCTCTCTTCCTAAAAAATAGGAATCTCTTTACCCTGGGAACGTAATAATGCTGCGAATCCATAACCGGTCCGAGCAAACCTACTCCAATATCTTATATTTATCAAGGTCATTTGTCATGTTTGGTCATCGAAATTTGCAGTTGAATGATCTTTCCACCCTGCTTAGAAATCCTTATACTCAATTCCTATATCTTCGCTGCTGACCAATTCTCATTATAACCTTGCGCTTTCTCTAGGCAGTTCGAGCGAATACAAGATCCCTTTCCAAAAGCTGGAGAATCAACAGATTTATCGTTCCATTTGATCTGCAATCCAATTGAATATCGATCTTTCCGGATACCTTTCATTCTGATTGCCCCTATTGGATCGATTCAGCAGCAGTAAAATAGGGTAAGCCTTCTCAAACCAATCCAATTGTAGGATGGATCTGAATGAAAAACTGCACCCAAGGAGATTTTCCTTCCCTCCACCCTTTATTTGCGTGCAAGACCTGGTGTTTGGAAAAAGTGAGTATTCAATGGAATCACTTTGACGTCTGAAAAAACTGGAGCAATTTCCAAACTTTTATTCGATTACTCTCGATTGAATTAAAATAGATGAAGTTTACCCTTTGTATAATGGGAATCTTTAACACTTTGAATACAGCCATTCAAAGTTTGTTCACAGTTAACGCCTAGCTATAATGACTACATCAATGTCCATGATTTTGCTTTGGGAGTATTTTTTGCAGGCACTCCGACTGCGATCCGAATCTTCTAGGGCACATCGGCAATCACAACGGCGTTAGCTCCGATATCGACATATCACCTCATCGTAATTGCTCCTAAAATTTAGTCACATTATTCCAATCACCGGCGCTACCGGATTACTTTCATGACGCAACTCACTCCCCTTTCTTGTGCAATTATCTCTTTGAATTTGCGTGTAGCCCCATAATGATATCGCCGAAATGATCAATCCGAAAATTCTTGCCAATGATCGTTTTGGACGGCAACTCAATTCCCGTAAGTATTTGAATCCATTTGTAACAGACTTTGTGAACCGAATGAAAAAAATTTGCGCAAAAAAGAATTTTTAATGGTGTAACGCCATCTTCCGAAGCGAATAGACGATCAAAGCCCAAAAGCCTTGCCGTGTCCAGTCTCCTTCATGAGTATTTAAGTCTTGCTTTGATCTGATCAAACATGAAAACCTTATTAGTTTTTTCAGTTAGGGTCATTTAACGCGATGTCGGCAATTTCTTTTCGAGAAATTTTACTCCGGCCACCGGACCCATCTCGGTCTTGGCGAACTCAAGCCTTGTTTAAGATGGATTTTCTGAAAACAGGTTTGGTTGGCACCACGCTGCCGTTTCTCCAGGCTTTCTGAGTGTTGCAGGCAACTTGAACATATTTTTTAATCTGGGAAAATGAAATCCTTCGGCGAAATGTATAATTCGTACACTCTTTTTCCGGATGTCCCCAAAACATTTAATATCTCTTAAATTTTGATCAATAATATTGTATATACTCTTAAAAAGTCCCAAGGCCAATTCTTATGTTACCTGTACTGATTCAGATAGAGAATGCTCCATCTGTCAGCAGCATCTGCTGCAACTTGTTAGAAAGAAACATTGGCCTATTGAACATCAAGAAATCGTAACCTATTGAGGAAACATCCCCTAAATAAATATCAGTCGCTGCTAACAAGGGATAAACGAGAGGAAAATCTTCAATAAGAACAACATTTTTATGTTTTATTCCTTCAGCCAAAGCATTTATAAATAAGCTCGGGGCATCGATTTCAATGCGCGGCATGAGGCTTAATTAGAAAGTTATAGTCATCAGGCAGCTTTTTGAGAATATCTTCAACAAGATCATAAAATGTGGTGGCATTATCATAATCTTTCCAACTCGGAGCATAAAGAATTGTAAAACGGGAAGGTCAGTTTTTCAGGAATTTTTTTTGACAAAGTCATCCAAAACTCCCTGTGTTTAGTAATAATAACGCCTATAATTCCCAGTGACTGACGTAGGAATGCAAGAGATGTTCCACTTCCATTTCTTTCAGCTGATCTAAATGATTTTGGCCATATATTAAGGTAATATCTTCAAAAGCCGATTCGACCTATATATAAGATCTTGTCGGAAAACCCATGGGACACAATGCACATAGCGTAAACATTTTTGTGCCAAGTCTCCCCAAAACTTTGAGTGAAAAGTCTTAAATTTCGCCCTGTGTATCGGTCCCAGAGATAAAAAGAACATCGTAAAGAGGCAACTAAAAATAAGACCACTCATAATTGAAGTCTCTCCCACCAATTTGGTAGGTCACCCAAGGATAATAGATTTTTGGGCTAAACGAAAATCGAACTTTGATGGGAAAAACACAAGGGAATCTGACGACATCGGAATTGAGCCGACATGGTCAATGTAAAATGGGTATTTCCACGGGCTGGACCATGCCAGTAGCTTTCATAAAACCATTTTCTACCTATGATTGACAATTTGAACGGGATTTTAATCTCAACTTTTTACTTCTAAAATTTTAGGTACCAGAGATTTAAGATCTGGGAATCGAAAATCTGCTGGAAGATCGCTTCTCAAATTGCTTTGGGCCCAAGTTTGATTTCTCCCAAAGAAAAGTAATTTTCCCCAACCATTAAGTTTCCGTTTTTCGTCCACATTTCGGCTCCATAGACCCTCAAACTTTTCTTTTTCCTTGATAATCTCCCCATCCAAGTATTTGTCCCCTTTTCCTTTAAGTCCCAAGAGAAGTCCTCGAGACCCGCATAATAGGGAATCTCTCCTTTTACTCCAGCAGGATCCCTCTGGGTTATAAATCGTATCTTTGATCATCCCTTCATTATTGTAGGTCGCTGATAATCCGCCCATAAACCTACCCTGATATCTGAATAGATAGCCACAACACTTTCAGGTTTACCAGTTTTCTTCATTTATTGAATCAGAATCCTTCGACATCCGACCAAAAAACAGAAAGCTGTTAGCCAGCTTCTGTTTTTGGTGAGGGTGTCGAAGGATTCTGGAAAACGATCAATGAAGAAACTGGTAAACCTGAAAGTGTTGTGGCTATCTATTCGTATCAGGGTAAGGTCTATGGGCGGATTATCGCGACCTACAATAATGAAGGGATGATCAAAGATACGATTTATAACCCGGGGGAACGTGCTCCTGGAGTAAAAGGAGACCCCTATTATGCGGGTCTGGACTTTATTTGGGACTTAAAGGGAGAAGGGGACAAATACTTGGATGGGGAGATTATGGACCCCGAAAAGGGACGAGTGTATGGAGCCGAAATGTGGACAAAAAACGGAAACTTAATCGTTAGGGGAAAATTACTTTTCTTTGGGAGAAATCAAACTTGGCCCAAAGCAACGCAAAGCGATCTTCCAGCAGATTTTCAATTCCCAGATCTTAAATCTCTGGTACCTAAAATTTTAGAAGTAAAAAGTTGAGATTAAAATCCCGTTCAAATTGTGAATCATAGGTAGAAAATGGTTTTATGAAAGCTATCGGCATGGTCCAGCCCATGGAAATCCATTACATTGACCATGTCGCTCCGATTTGCGATATCATGCAGATTCCCTTGTGTTTTTCCCATGAACCCGATTTTCGTTTAGCCCAAACCTATTATCCTTGGGTGACCTCCAAATTGGTGTCGAGACTTCAATTATCGTGGTCTTATTTAGTTGCCTCTTACGATGTTCTTTTTATCTCTGGACCGATACACAGGGCGAAATTTAAGAGTTTCACTCAAAGTTTTGAGAAGGCTTGGCACAAATGTTTACGCTATGTGCATTGTCCCCATGGGTTTTCCGACAAGATCTTATATATGAGTCAATCGGCTTTTGAAGATATTACCTTAATATATGGCCAAAATCATTTAGATCAGCTGAAAGAAATGGAAGTGGAACATCTCTTGCATTCCTACGTCGTCACTGGGAATTATAGGCGTTATTATTACATGAAACACAGGGAGTTTTTTGATAGCTTTGTGAAAGAAAAATTCCTAAAAAACTTAGATCCTTCCCGTTCTACAATTCTTTATGCTCCGAGTTGGAAAGATTATGATAATGCCACCACATTTTATGATCTTGTTGAAGATATTCTCAAAAAGCTGCCTGATGACTATAACTTTCTAATTAAGCCTCATCCGCGCTTGAAGATCGATGCCCCGAGCTTATTTATGAATGCTTTGGCTGAAGGGATCAAACGTAAAAATGTTGTTCTTATTGAAGATTTTCCTCTCGTTTATCCCTTGTTAGCAGCGACTGATATCTATTTAGGGGATGTTTCCTCGATAGGTTACGATTTCTTGATGTTCAATAGGCCAATGTTCTTTCTTAACAAGTTGCCGCGGGATCCTCTGACAGATCGACGTCTCTATCTGAATAGGTGCGGGGTAACGATTGGCCTTGAGAACTTTAAGAGTATATTCAATATTATTGATCAAAATTTAAGAGGGGATAAGAAACGTTTTGGGGACATCCGGAAAGAGGTCTACGATTATACATTTGGCAAAAGGCGTTCATTTTCCCAGATTAAAAAAGATATTCAAGCTGCCTGCAACACTCAGAAAGCCTGGAGAAACGGCAGCGTGGTGCCAACCAAACCTGTTTCAGAAAATCCATCTTAAACAAGGCTTGAGTTCGCCAAGACCGAGATGGGTCCGGTGGCCGGAGTAAAATTTCTCGAAAAGAAATTCCGACATCGCGTTAAATGACCCTAAGTGGAGAAACAATAAGGTTTTCATGTTTGATCAGATCAAACAAGACTTAAATACTCATGAAGGAGACTGGACACGGCAAGGCTTTTGGGCTTTGATCATCTATCGCTTCGGAAGATGGCGTTACACCATTAAAAATTCTTTTTTGCGCAAATTTTTTTCATTGATTTACAAAGTCTGTTACAAATGGATTCAAATACTTACGGGAATTGAGTTGCCGTGCGAAACGATCATTGGCAAGAATTTTCGGATTGATCATTTCGGCGATATCATTATAAGCGGCTACGCCAAATTCGGAGATAATTGCACGGTGAGAAATGGGGTGACAGTGGGCTTGCGTCATGAAAGTAATCCGGTAGCGCCGGTGATTGGAAATAATGTGAATATTGGAGCAGGGGCTAAAATTTTAGGAGCAATTACGATCGGGGATAATGTCGATATCGGAGCTAACGCCGTTGTGATTGCCGATGTGCCCTCAAATTCGATCGCAGTCGGAGTGCCTGCAAAAATACTCCCAAAGCAAAATCATGGACATTGATGTAGTCATTATAGGCGTTAACTGTGAACAAACTTTGAATGGCTGTATTCAAAGTGTTAAAGATTCCCATTATACAAAGGGTAAACTTCATCTATTTTATGTGGATGGAGGGTCCTCCGATAAAAGTTTGGAAATTGCTGCAGCTTTTTCAGACGTCAAAGTGATTAGATTGAATACTCACTTTCCAACGCCAGGTCTTGCACGCAATAAAGGGTGGAGGGAAGGAAAATCTCCTTGGGTGCAGTTTTTAGATTCAGATACCATCCTACAATTGGATTGGTTTGAGAAGGCTTACCCCTATTTTACTGCTGTTGAAGTGGTAGGGATACGGGGCAATCGGAATGAAAGGTATCCGGAAAGATCGATATTCAATTGGATTGCAGATCAGGAATGGAACGATAAATCTGTTGATTCTCCAGCTTTTGGAGGGGATATTTTATTCGCTCGAACTGCCCTAGAGAAAGCGCAAGGTTATAATGAGGAACTGGTCAGCAGCGAAGATCCGGAATTGAGTATAAGGATTTCTAAGCAGGGTGGAAAGATCATTCAACTGGATATTCCGATGACCAAACATGACCTTGGAATGACCTTGATTCGTCAATATTGGAGTAGGAATTATCGGACCGGTTATGGATTCGCAGCATTATTTAGTTTGCAGGGTAAAGAGATTCCTATTTTAGGAAGAGAGGTTTTTAGGGTACTCATCAGAGGAGGTGGATTTTTGCTCTTGATGATTTTAGCCATTATTTTTAGTTGGTTATTTCTAATTCCGGCATTTGTCTGTTTGTTCTATCCACGCTTCTTTAGATTGAGCCGAATTGCTCACGACAAACAACTTTCGGCTAATGATGCCCGGATCTATGCCTGGCATTGTTCATTGGCTGTGCTTCCGCAATTTTTTGGAGTCTTGCGCTATTACCTGAGTGGTTTGCTAGGACCTTTGCGGAATAATCCTGCTCAGTTAAAGACTCGTGTCACAAACGAAACGCAATTTTAAAAGATATACAGTGCGCTAAAAACTAAGCTTTGGAAACGTGCCGTATTGCGTCCCCAGGCTGTAAACCATAGGCCGCCGATAACCCCAAATTTTTCACTAAAATTGTATTCGAGCGCAGGAGCAAAACTGATCTGCTCAAAAGAAGGAAATCCGACTGTGGCTTTAACTCCAGGTGCTGAGAAACCCGATTTTCCAAAAAATCGATCGGTATTGCCGTGAGCATAGACATTGTCCAAGGCCAAAACCCAATTGCGAGTGAAAGAGTATTCAAAGCTAGCCATGAGTGTAAAAACGTCTCCAGGATAGACTGTCCCTTTAGTCTTATATCCCCCACCATACGCATTAAATCCTTTGACATGTACCCTAGAAAAGTGGTCATAGATTAGACTGAGTTTGCCGCTCAAATAATGATACCCGGTGAAATGGTACTCCTTAAAAAAGACAATCGACCATTGGTTGTCAAATGAACCTGTTCCTGAGATATCGGTGCCAAACTTTTTAGGGTTTAACTTCTGGTATCTTCCGGTGGGCAAAATCTCTTTCAGACCAATTTTTATACTTGGAAGCCACTGGACCTCATTTTTGGTGAGAACCTGGAAATCGAAACCGACAGGGAGATCGGCAAAATGGGAAGAGGATTGTCCTCGGGTAGCGTTATAAATCCATTGAGGTGTGATTTGCAGGTCGACATCTTGGATAAGGCCAATCAAAGTGAAGAATTGGAGATTAACGGAAGTAAAAGAAGGGATCTTTTGGGGATGCCATTGACTGTCATATTTGCCGTTGGCCATGGTCACAAAGACATACGGTTGTTCCAAAAAGTGCTTAGGCGGCATGACTGAGGCGCCGGGACTTAGCAATGTACCCGTCCACCAGGGATAAGGCTCATGAGATCCGGGATGATAAGCGTCAAATGCGGAGAGCGAAATCGAAAAAATCATCGAGAATAAGAGTATTGCGTTGAAACTAAATTTCTTCATCAGAAAACCAATTCCTCTGAATTATAACTCAAAAAAATTGAGTCTAATGATCAAATTATTTATATGTCAATAATTTATTTTAATTTGGATTGAATCGAATAATGTTTATTTAGTTTATAATTATAAAAGGGGGAGAGATGGTTTTTAACTTGTAAATGTTAGGATTTTAAGTTAATAAGCTATTTAGATTTTATGAAGAGGGGGTATCCTATGGTCATGACGGAAAATAAAGACGGCGTTGCAAAAATGGCTAAAGAAAGGGTACTGGATAAACCTATAGATCACGATGTGGGATCAGTTTTCGATGGCGCCGCAGGGGGAAATAAGGGAAAACAGCAAGCTCTGGATATTACTGAAGAAGCCCGTCAAAAAGAATTTACCCATCCAAGTTTTGCAGGACAACTTTTCCTAGGGGATTTCGATTACAAATCGATCACCCCATTTCCGATTCAGTCTGAAGAAGACCGTAAAATTGGGGAAGAGTACATCGAAAAACTGATGGATTACCTCCGTAAGAATCTGGATCCTGAAGAGGTCGATGCGACGCGCACAATTCCTAAAAATGTGATCGAAGAGATGGGAAAAATGGGGGTTTTTGCCCTAAAAATCCCGAAAGAATATGGGGGATTGGGATTTTCCCAGACCAACTACAACCGTTTGATCATGAGAGTTTCTTCGTTTTGCGGCTCTACGGCAGTGCTCATTTCAGCTCATCAATCTATCGGAGTTCCCCAACCAGTAAAAATGTATGGAACGGAAGCTCAAAAGAAGAAATTCTTGCCGATGTTTCGTCAAGGAAAGATCTCTGCATTTGCTTTGACTGAACCTGATGTGGGATCTGACCCTGCCCAAATGTCGTGTCAGGCAAAATTATCGGAAGATGGTACTCATTATATTTTGAACGGAACAAAGCTTTGGTGCACGAACGGAGTTATTGCGGATATTATAGTGGTGATGGCCTGCACAGCTTCAAAGATTATTAAAGGGAAAGAAAAAAAGCAGATCACCGCCTTTATATTGGAAATGAAGACTCCCGGCGTGGAAGTGGTGCATAGGTGCGAATTTATGGGGTTGGGAGGGATCTATAATGGACTACTGCGTTTTACCAACGTCAAGATTCCTCGAGAAAACCTCCTTTGGGATGAAGGACGGGGCCTAGCATTAGCCCTTGGCACTATTAATGTTGGACGTTTGACATTACCGGCAGCTTGTACCGGCGCAGCAAAAGCTTGTCTTTCGATTGCGCGGAGATGGGGGAAAGAGCGGATCCAATGGGGAATGCCTATAGGAATGCATGAAGCTGGACGAGAAAAGATCGCCTACATTGCTGCGACAACATTTGCCATGGAGGCAATGACCTGGTTAACGAGCTTTTGGCAAGATCAGGGCAATAGGGATATCCGCATCGAAGCTGCGATGGCTAAATTATTCGCGAGCGAATCTCTTTGGAAGATTACCGATATGACAATGCAGTTGAGAGGGGGGCGCGGCTATGAAAAAGGGCGCTCATTAAAGGCAAGAGGGGAGATCCCTTATCCGGTGGAAAGGGTGATGAGGGATTGCAGAGTCAACATGATTTTGGAAGGGTCGACGGAAATTATGAAGTTATTTTTAGCTCGAGAGGCGATGGATCCCCATCTGAAACGTGCGGCACCCCTCTTGAACAAGAAAACCCCAATTGTGGATAAGATCAAAACGGCATTCAAGGTTTTAGGACACTATGCGGTCTGGTATCCCAAACAAAAATTTGCGAGCTTATGGTCTCCGAGCTTTAAAGAGATCGGAAAATTGGAAAAACACTACCAATTTGTAGATAAAACTTCGCATCAGATGAGCGCAGCATTATTTAGGGCAATGGCCAAGTATCAGCAAAAATTGGAGCTCAAGCAAATGCTTCTGGGAAGATTAATGGAAATTGGAACGGAGCTTTTCGCAATGTCTGCGGTTTGTTCTTATGCCAACGCATGTGTTGAGAAAAACCCTAATGACAAATCTCCTCTCGATCTTGCCGATTACTTTTGTGCAATATCCCGTCGTCGCATAGCGGAAAACTTCCAAGCTCTTTCCGAAAATGACGACAAGATTACCGATCAAATGGCCGAAAGAGTGCTTAACAATGATTTCCGCTGGTTAGAAACAGGGATCGAATGGATGGGACCTAACAATTAGAGTTGTTGAAACTCCATGAGTTCTTGCATGAGATCATTAAAGGATTTTCCTGCTTTATTTTTTCGATTTCGATCCGCTTTGTATTGGTCTAAGAGTGCTACTAAATCGACGTTTTCCTGACTTGTGCCAATTAGTGCGACAAAGTTAGTTTAGACTACTAACTACCAAGAAAATTCAAAAGCGCCGTACAGCAATGATTTTTGGCCTTAATGAAAAAATGATATGATGATATGAATGATAAATTTTTTAAGAATTAAAACGGAACAGGTTCCTCAGACTGCATTTCCCCTAGCTCATCACAA
Organism: Parachlamydiales bacterium; assembly: GCA_963709145.1. Lineage (GTDB taxonomy): Bacteria > Chlamydiota > Chlamydiia > Chlamydiales > Parachlamydiaceae > JBDHQB01. The sequence continues at coordinate 11,031 of CAVPVT010000007.1, read as the reverse complement.
ATTTCTGCCCCATGCAGTCTCTTGTATTCCAATTTTCTTCGTCTAAAGTTTACCAATAGTCCCACATGAAGGTTTGAAACTCTTAAATAGTTGAACAATTGCGCTTGATGTTCGCTAACCAAACTCTCACAACATTTCAATTCAACAACAACTGTTCTTTCAACAATAAGGTCAGCTCTATATCGGCCAATCACTCGCCCCCGAAAAACCACCTTAAAAGACTGCTCAGTTTCTACTTGCAAACCTTGTTCTCTCATTGCAATTAAAAAGGCGTTTTTGTAAACATTTTCTTGAAAACCAGGACCGAGCTCTTTCATCACTTCAAAGCAGCAGCCCAAAATTTCTCCAGTCAATGCGAAATGTGGCAACTCTTCTTCTTTATCATTCATATCATTGAATCATTTCTTCATTACTTGTCTGAAAATAGGACATTAGTGCGACAACGCGCACTAAATATTTTTGCAACTTCTTGTATTTCAGCAGCTTTTTATTTACGTTAGCCCAAATTTCTAAAAATGGCACAAGTCAGGAGGAAAATTGGAAAAACACTACCAATTTGTAGATAAAACTTCGCATCAGATGAGCGCAGCATTATTTAGGGCAACGGCCAAGTATCAGCAAAAATTGGAGCTCAAGCAAATGCTTCTGGGAAGATTAATGGAAATTGGAACGGAGCTTTTCGCAATGTCTGCGGTTTGTTCTTATGCCAACGCATGTGTTGAGAAAAACCCTAATGACAAATCTCGTCTCGATCTTGCCGATTACTTTTGTGCAATATCCCGTCGTCGCATAGCGGAAAACTTCCAATGTTGAGAAAAACCCTAATGACAAATCTCGTCTCGATCTTGCCGATTACTTTTGTGCAATATCCCGTAGTCGCATAGCGGAAAACTTCCAAGCTCTTTCCGAAAATGACGACAAGATTACCGATCAAATGGCCGAAAGAGTGCTTAACAATGATTTTCGCTGGCTAGAAACAGGGATCGAATGGATGGGACCTAACAATTAGAGTTGTTGAAGCTCCATGAGGTTTTGCATGAGATCATTAAAGGATTTTCCTGCTTTATTTTTTCGATTTCGATCCGCTTTGTATTGGTCTAAGAGTGCTACTAAATCGACGTTTTTTGTATAAACTGCGACATGCAATGGAGTGTTACCGTCTTTATCTGCCCAGTCAGGATTAGCCCCTTTACTTAAAAGAAGAGCAGCGATGTCGCACCGCTCATTGATACACGCTCCAAACAAGGGCGAGGTTCCTTCGTTTTGAGAGTTGACTTCTGCCCCCTCTTCTAGCAAAGAATTCACAACTTCAATTTCCTCAGCGTAGAGGAGGGGGCTTTCATTGCACTTATTATAAATATTCGGTTTAGCTCCAGCTTCAAGGAGCAATAATGTAAGTTCTTTAAACTTCTTTTTACAAGACAGGAGAAGGGATGTGTTCCCATTTAAACTTTGTCGATTAAGATCCGTTCCTTTTTCAAGCAATTTTTTAACAATAGATACTTGATTTCCTAAACAAGCATAATGAATTGGGAAAAGCCCATCTAAATTCTCGATTTCAGGGTTGGCACCACTGTCAAGCAGCGCGATTGCGACATCAGAGTGATCGTGCAGGCAGGCGGTATTCAATGCAGTGAAACCTTCCTTCGATTTGTGGTTGATATCGATACCATTTGCTAAAAGAAGAGGAATAACTTTTGTCATGCCCTTTATTGCAGCAAGATGCAGAAAAGAATTTCCATTCCGATTAATTATCGTAATATCGCAACCCGATAAAATGAGCTGTTCTACGATCTCTTCCTTTTCAGGATCATAGCCTTCTTCACTGCAATAGTACTCAAGTAGTGTAAGCCCATCTCTATCCTTGATATCCACATCTTTCAAAAGAGGAATCATCCATTTGACAACCGAATGATGCCCTTTTCTTTGGGCTAAATGGATAGGGGATTCTAGGAAAGGTCCGTTCTTGAGTTTTGCCCCTTTCTCAATAAGCTTTTGACAGAGACTCAAGTGTCCTAAAGCTGCGGCTAAATGAAGAGGGGTAAAATGGGAGCAAGGCGGATCGACATCGACACCTGCTTCCACCATTTTTATCGCCTGTTCCTCGCTGCCTTCTAATAGAGCCCAATGGAGAGGTGAAAAATGAACGATGGATCGATCTTGGATCTTGCCGATCAAGTTTTTCCTCAAGGTGGGTTGAGCGGCGATAAGGCATTCTTGGACCAAACGGTCTCGAATAATTCCATCGGCAACATTTTGACTTTCAGGATTGTTATGTATCGGAAGAGTGATATATCTCTCAAACGCATTAGTCTTGTCGAATCCACTCCATAATTTATAAAGTTCACGGGACTGTTTCTCGGCTTCTTTAGCTTCAACGCCATCGATCAGTAGGGCGATATAAAACAGTGCATGGAGCAGGGTTTCTGGAGATACCCAAGAACAGTTTCCTTTCTTATCTTGGGATTTATGGGGTAAAACCTTAATAAATTCTAATTCTGGCCACGCTTCAAGTTTTGATGTGAAGAAATTTTTGGTCTGTTCATTTTGGGCTAAAATAAGGTTAATGAGTTCCTCCAGACGATCTTGCTTTTCCATTTCTAGAATGGTAACGCCTGGTCGATCACCCGCACCTTTGCCTCGATTGCATATAAAGATTAGGGTTTTCCATAAGATCACTTGAACATTATGCCCCTTTTCTATATGTCTCCAGCCTGTATCGAAGCAAATCAATTCCCCTTTTTTAAAAGCTTCGAGGTACGCATTAACAGTTTTAACAGTATGTTTTGTTCTTAAGGCGTTTAAAATAATTTCCGCTGCAGCTGACGAAAGATTAGAAGGATTCACTTCTTTTAAAAATACATTAAAAGAGAAAATGAATTCTTTTTCCGTCGTATGCCTTTTAAGGGTGTAGGCGAAGACTTTTTGGCTACCTATTTGAAAGCCCATCTTCAGGCCAAATCGGACAATGATCGCTAGTTGAGTTTCCCAAGCTTGACAAAATCCTTCAGACAATGCTTCAATTTGCTCCGCCATTTCTGCTTTATCAATATCATGAAGAGTCATTGCACGGGAAAAACCAGTGTGGCTAATCTCTTTGCAATAAGGTTTGAAGGGGAGAAAATCGTTTATTACCTCTTTAAAAAATTCCAGTTTTGAATAAGTAAGCATATCAAAAACACTCCAAAAATTGAAGGAGATCGGATCGTTGATGTTGCCTTGATAAAACGGCAAAATCATGCGTATTAACGCGGAGTTTTCCGTAAGAATGCAGATACATAAATCTCGATTCTCGATAGTGATCTTTTTATCCAGCAAAACTTGTAGCAAACGGGGATCTTTACCACTAGCCATCGTTAAGGCGAAGAACATCAAAGAGTGAGGACCTGATTCTTGTATCTGATTTTTCTTGATAAAATCGAAGAATAATTCTGGCAACCGCTGGGTAGGGTCAGCGCCTGCTTCAATCAGCAAAGCTGCAGCTGCGGGTTGATTATTTGAAAATGCCCAAAATAATGGAGTTGTATTCAATTCATTGCAGATCGCGCGAACATCGGCATGATCCGCGATCAAGACTTTAAGTACATCGCACCACCCGTTTGAAGCAGCAATATGAATAAGTTGCATGCCATGGGAATTACGATGATAGATATCTACTTGTTTATTCTTGACGAGTTCCAAAACAACATCAGGATTATTTTCAGCTATAGCTTTTTCAAGTAGCTCCATCGGATTGAGAAAAGATGCAGCTACTGGCGTAACAGTAATTAACGATGAATTTACTGTTGTTGCATTTGCAGTTGGATTCATTTTATCTCAAAAATAATCACAAAATTATATCTGTTTTGTTAATTATTTAGTGTTAACTATAGAATTTTTTATTTTGTTGCGCCATTTGTTCGAGTAACTTGGAGGGTTTGAAGCGAGCTCCATACTGAGTTTCAAACCGTTTTAGGGTGGAGACGATGTTGGAGATTCCAACTTCATCCGCATAACGTAAAAGGCCGCCGCGGAAAGGGGGGAAGCCGGTTCCCATAATCATGCAAAGATCAACGAATTCAGGTTTCTGAATGATCTTTTCCTCAAGACAACGAGAAGCTTCGTTAATCATTCCATAAAGAAATCGGGGAAGAAGGAGTCTTCAGGATGTTCTGTATTATGAGCTTTACCCACCTGTTTCAATAGGTTGGAGATATCGGGATTGAGGGTTGATGTTTTTCCTTTATAGATGTAAAACCCAATTCCATTCTTTTTCCCGAGGTAATTTTTTTCGAACATCAGTTGAATGATTTTGGGGGGATGAGCCCTTTCTCCATAGGCTTGTTCTAATGTTTTACCCACTTTGTAGATCACATCGATCCCGATTTCATCGGCTAAAGCAAAAGGTTCCATCGGCATGCCAAAGTCGAGAGTCGCTTTTTTCAACATGTCCATGGGGTATCCTTCCTCGAAAATGGACATGCACTCGTTTGAACCTTGCATCAAAATGCGGTTTACCAAAAATCCATTGCAATCGCCAACAACAATGGGGGTTTTACCCATTTTCTTGGTGAGATCCACGGCGGTGGCAAGAGCTTCTGGTGAGGTTTTAGATCCGGCAACAACCTCAACTAAGGGCATTTTGTGGACCGGATTGAAAAAATGCATCCCCGCAAACCGTTCTGGATGGGCCATATCCCGACCCATTTCATCAATTGTAAGAGATGAAGTGTTGGAAACAATAATCGCTTTTTCGCAGATCGCACCCTCCAATTCTTTAAAGATCTTACGTTTTAAATCGAGATTTTCAGTAGCAGCTTCGATCACAAAATTGACATGTTGAAATCCTGAATAGTCAACCGTACCACTGATCAATTGGAAACGACGGTCCAATTCGCTGGGTTTCAGTTTTTTTCTTTTCAGCCCTTTTTTAAAAAGATCCATCACAACACTTAACCCTTTTCCAAGGATATCCCAAGAAATATCTTTAAGACGTGTAGGGATATTGTGATCCGCCAAAAGCCACGCCAAGCTGGCCCCCATTGTTCCAGCGCCTAAAACAGCTGCCGATTTTACCTCCAAAGGTTTTGCACCAGGAGGAAGGCCGGGATCCTTTTTAGCTGCTTCTTGGATAAAGAAAAGACCTATTAAATATTTGGAGATTTCAAATCCTTTGGGAATGCTCTCGATAAATGTTTGTTTTTCTACTTTAAGTCCCTCTGCTAAAGGTAAGGTGTATGATTTTTCAATGACATTTAGCGCAATGAGAGGTGCAGGATAGTGCCCCTTGGTTTTCTCCAGGATCGATTCTTTTGACTTTTTGAACAAAAAGGCACGGCCGGCAGGGTTATTCTGCAGGAGCTTGTTGACTAAGCTTAATTTGTTTCTCCGATCTTTAACTTTAGCAGCTCCCTCTTTGGTTAAAATTATACGGATAAACTCGTCTGTCTTTTCGGGCAAAAATTCCCAAGCAGCGATCGCATCCGCAAGATGAATTTTATATGCTTTGATTCCCGGAACCGTTTTTGCAGTCAAAATCATATTGAGACCCTCGGCAAGACCGATTAAACGGGGAAGCCTTTGTGTTCCTCCCCAGCCAGGAAAGATGCCTAAGCTGACTTCTGGCAATCCGAGTTGAGTTTTAGGATGGTCAGACACAATCCGGTATGTACAGCTCAATGCGCACTCTAAGCCACCGCCTAAGCAGGCTCCGTTGATCACAGCAATGGTAGGGAAGGGGAGGGCGGAAATTTTGGAAAAGACGCGATGGCCAAGTTCCATGATATTTTTAGCAGCTGCAGGATCATTAAAGACCTGTTCAAAGCTATGCAGATCAGCCCGGCGTAAAAACATCCTCTTTCCCACTGGTCAACTTTAAGGCTTTGATCGAGCGGTTTTGGCTGGCCTTATCAATGTAGGATTGAAGTTCTTCAAGGACTTGGGGAGAGAATTTGTTGACTTTCTCATCTTGTAGGTTAAATTTAAGTTCTGCGATCCCATCTTCAGAGACTCTTAGGTCGTATGACGATGTCATTATTCTACCTCCGATAAGCAAGCTTCACCTTGGCCGCCACCGATGCAAAGGGTGGCTAACCCTAAATGTTTGCCCTGTTTATTAAGTTCAAGAAGAGTAAAAATTAAGCGTGCCCCGGAGGCTCCTAGGGGATGCCCAATCGCTACAGCGCCTCCATTCACATTGAGTTTTTGCGGATCGATTTTGCCAATCGCTTTATCCCGATTCAGTTTCTTCTTAGCAAATTCATCGGAGGCAAACGCTTTCATTACCGCGACCACTTGACCAGCAAAGGCTTCATTGATTTCGATCAGATCGATTTGATCCAATGTGACCCCAGTTTTTTTGAGTAATTTTGAAGTTGCAAAGACCGGCCCAAAACCCATACGTGCTGGATGAACCTGCAGAAGCATAAGCCTTGATGTATCCCAGCGGTTTTAGACCGAGCTCTTTTGCTTTTTTCTCATTCATCAACAAGAGCATGCAAGCGCCATCGGTAAATGGACTGGAGTTGCCTGCAGTGACATTTCCTGTTAGAGGCTCAAAAACTGGCTTTAGCTTCTGCAACGATTCGATAGTTTGGTTTGCGCGAGGTCCTTCATCCATTTCTTGCACTTTCTTATAATTGGGGACAGGAACGGAACGATTTCTAAACGGCCGTTTTGCATGGCTTTTGCCGCTTTGGAATGACTTTCCAAAGCAAATTGATCTTGTTCGCTTTGTGTTACTCAGGTCGCGGGTAATCAATTCTGCGGTTTGCCCCATGCTAAGTCCACAGAGTGGATCTGAGACCCGGAAGTTGGGGTTGCAACATAGAAAGCCGGAAGGAAGAAAGCACTTTAAGTTTATCTTTCCAGGATTTAGCTTTATTCAGGGCTTGAAGAAAATCTCTCATATTATTGGAAAGAGAACAGGAAAATTGCTCATCGATTCAACGCCACCTGCAACGATGATATCGGAATCTCCAAGCCGTATTTTGTTTGCGGCGGTTGTGACTGCTTCCATTCCTAAGCACAGTTGCGATTAACCGTATAGGCGGGAATATGTCCAGGCAGACCCGCTTTAACCTGGATTACCCTCGCAATATTACCTGCATGAGGTGGCTGTAAAACGTTCCCAATAATGACCTCATCGATAGTATTGGGATCGATTGGAGCTCTTGCGATAAGTTCCTTGAGCGCATAAACTCCGAGCTCGTCCGCCTGCATTTTGTTAAGCATGCCACCACCTTTACAAAAAGGGGTGCGGATCCCACTGATGATAGCTACCCTGTCACTCATTTGCTTCCCTCCGCATAGATCGAGTCGATTAGGTCCTTGTAATTTTGTTCTATGGTACTTCTGACAATTTTCATCGAAGGTGTCAATTCCCCTTTTTCCACTGTGAGTGGTTTGGGTATGAACCTGTAATCTTGGATCTGTTCCCAATGGTTCAAGTGTTCATTGACCCTAAGTAAGAGTTTTTCCATTTCGTTTTTAATATACTCGCTCTTCAAGAATTCAAGATCGCTTTCTCCATTGAGGTGATGTTTTGTCTTCAAAGCTTTTAAGACCTCAAAATCGGGGACAAGGAGACAAGAGGTAAATCTCTTATGCTCGGCAATCACCACTGCCATTTCAATAAATGGGGCTTTGCAGAGAATATGTTCAATAGGCACAGGGGCGATCATTTTTCCATTCGATGTCTTTAGAAGCTCTTTTAGACGCCCTATAATGGTCACGAAACCTTCGCCATCAATTTCCCCTTTATCACCTGTATGGAGCCATCCCGTTTTGTCGATTCCAGTCTCACCCGCTTTCGTGTCTTTAAAATATCCACGCATAAGATTTGAGCCTTTAACAAGGAGCTCATCATTTTCTCCGATCTTAATCGTCACACCAGGAATCGGAGGGCCTACAGTGCCAATCTTAGTTTTGCCAGCGACATTGACGGTAAAAGGGCATCCCTCTGTCATGCCCCAGCCTTCATAAATCGGAAAGCCGATATCCCTATAAAAATGGCATAGATGAGGGTCTAAAGGAGCCCCTCCACAAATGATAACTCGAAGTGAACCTCCCAAAGCTTCCCTTAAGTTGGAATAGACCAGTTTTTCTGCAAGCGGTTGAAATAGATGTTTCCAAATCGTCTCTTTTTCTTGATTGGCAAGATCGAAAGCCCAATGTCCAATTGCCCGTTTTAAAAGCCCTGCACCATCGACTGCTGTGACCATTTTTGTGTACACTTTTTCAAGAAGGCGCGGAACCACTGTCATCAATGTGGGATGGATCTCTTTGCAGGCCGTACTGAAGTTTTTGATGTCATTGAAATAATATAAGCTCACACCCCAGCTGAGCATGATTAAATTTAAACAACGCCCTGTAATATGTGCCAAAGGTAAAATACTTAAATATCGATCGTTGTGGCGATCCCATTGGAAAAGATCATCATGCAAAAGACTAGTCAAGCTATAATGGGTATGCTCTACACCTTTGGGGATGCCGGTGCTTCCACTTGTGAAAACGATTGTAGAAATATCTTCCCGCTTTCTTTGATCGAGCATTTTCTTATAAAATTCAGGATCTCGATGATCTTTCGTTTTGCCCAATTCAAGCAATTCTTGATAGGATTTGTTCCCTTTGCCGATATCAAAATCTTCTAGACTGATCGCTGTTTTAAATAGATGCTTATCGTTTTTATACCTTTCCCAGGGTTCATCTCCACTTACAAACACCGTTTTCATGGATGTCAAAGCGATTTCATAGCGGAAATTTTCTTCAGAAATATTTGCAAAGAGGGGAACGGAGATCGCTCCTGTCGCAATGATTGCTAAGTCCACGATTGACCAATGGGAAGAGGGGAGAGCCATAATTCCGATACAATCCCCTTTTTTAATCCCTAGTTCGATAAGGCCTAAGGCCACATATTTGACTTGTTGGGTTAACTCTTGGCTGGATATGGATTGCCACGCATTGTTGACATAACTATTGAGGGCCTTAGGATTGTCATATTGTGCCATCATCTCCAATAGCTCGCTATATGTAGCGATCGGATTCATAATTCCCTCCCACCTAAACTTCATTATATCAAAAAAATATTTTAATCGATGCGCATCTTTTGATCAAAAATTTTTAACTTCAAAACTTTAAGCTTCCAATTAATTAAAATAATATGTTATAATAATAAATCTCATTTAAAAGAGATATATTAATTATGGATAAAATTTCAGATCCTATTTTCTATAATATGTCGTCAGAAGAATCCATTCTATCGAAAAATTATAAGAAGAATCTAAATAAATATACTGAAATTTTTCAAAAATTCGTAAGTTCTGAAGATTTTGAGCCAGTTAAGAATGAACTACTTAAAACTGAGATCTTAGCATTGAAACCGATTTCATCGTTTCCCAATTTGAATTATGAAGATATTCAGAGGGAATTAAGTCGCGTAGGAGATCCGCTGCCTTTATTGGGAGAATGGGATGACTTAATTGCATCTTCCTTAGAAGCACCAAAGACAAATAAGAAGGAATTACTTAAAACTGACATCTTAGCATTGAAACCGATTTCATTGTTTCCCAATTTGATTTATGAAGATATTCACAGGGAATTAAGTAACGCGGGAGATCCGCTGCCTTTATTGAGAGAATGGGATCAATTAATTGAGGCAGCTTCCTTAGAAGCACCAAAGACAAAGTTAATTGAGCTAGCAAAGAGCGATCCTAAAAAGCATCAAACTCTATTAAGAGAAGAATGGCTTGTAAAAGCTCCCTTAACAGGTTTATGTTTTGGTTTGGCCATTGAACATATCTTTCTTATGACCCTACATCCCGAAAAATAATTAAAATGAATCCTTCCGATGTTTCACGTTATTTTCAGAAATTAATGTTAATCATCGCGGACGAGGTCATGACAAAATATTGGTAGAATTGGAATCGCTCAAAACCGAACAATATGGAGATATATTTAACCAAATTTCATTGAAACTTTTTGAAAATTATGGGTGGTTGGCAAGAATCCATCAGCCCGCGCATCAACTTCTTTCTGGAATTTTAAGCACACTTAAAACTTCGATGCACAGCGGACATTCTTTGTTAATTTTGGAAAATCCAAATAAGACTGTCTTTGCACAGCACGTAGTTTATTTTAATAAAGGGCAGGGAATAATTGCTGATGGATACGATGGGTTGACAATTAAGGTGGATCCGAAGAATTTTGAACTGTTTTTTGCTTTTTTTATTCAACAGCGACACTACGTAAACTATGAAAATTTTTCCATAATCGAGATAGATCAATCTGCGCTAGCAAAGCTTCCAGGGCCTTCCGATTATGCGGAACAAAATAGACAGCTTGCTAACATCGCAACAAAATCCGCTTTTAAAGGCGTGTCTAACTTTTCCTGATTTGTGCCATTTTTAGAAATTTGGGCTACGTAAATAAAAAGCTGCTGAAATACAAGAAGTTGCAAAAATATTTAGTGCGCGTTGTCGCACTATTGTGCTATTTTCAGACAAGTAATGAAGAAATGATTCAATGATATGAATGATAAAGAAGAAGAGTTGCCACATTTCGCATTGACTGGAGAAATTTTGGGCTGCTGCTTTGAAGTGATGAAAGAGCTCGGTCCTGGTTTTCAAGAAAATGTTTACAAAAACGCCCTTTTAATTGCAATGAGAGAACAAGGTTTGCAAGTAGAAACTGAGCAGTCTTTTAAGGTGGTTTTTCGGGGGCGAGTGATTGGCCGATATAGAGCTGACCTTATTGTTGAAAGAACAGTTGTTGTTGAATTGAAATGTTGTGAGAGTTTGGTTAGCGAACATCAAGCGCAATTGCTCAACTATTTAAGAGTTTCGAACCTTCATGTGGGACTATTGGTAAACTTTAGACGAAGAAAATTGGAATACAAGAGACTGCATGGGGCAGAAATTTGTGATGAGCTAGGGGAAATGCAGTCTGAGGAACTTGTTCCGTTTTAATTCTTAAAAAATTTATCATTCATATCATCATATCATTTTTTCATTAAGGCCAAAAATCATTGCTGTACGGCGCTTTTGAATTTTCTTG
>CAVPVT010000006.1:0-28818 GCA_963709145.1 Parachlamydiales bacterium | reverse complement strand
CAATTTATTATTAAATCGAAAGCAGTGTAAATCATAACATCTTTCATATTTTCTAATTAAGCATAGGATCTCGACTTTGTACAATTTTTGCTTTCGGCTTCGAGAGACAAGCAAATTGCAGTGTAATAAATTTTGAAGGAAGGGGTATTTTTACCCCTTTCCCAGAAATTTATTTAGCTGCGGGAAGCTTCTCTCCGAAACAATGGCGGAAAAAATTCTACAAAGTCGAGATAGGATTATAAGTTCTAAATAAATGCACTAGCTGGATATATTTACTGCCGTTATGCAAGGGCAAAATGTATCCCCTAAAGTCAATCGAATCTTGAACATCATTCTCGTGGCTCATGCTTTTGATTGTCGCAAGAATTTGGCATCTTTCTGTAATCCAATATGATCAGCGCCTGCAAGAAGCGCGACGTCCCCAAAAAAAAATTATCATGGAGCCCTCCAAGAGAGCCACAATCCGCGATCGTTATAATCTGCCTTTAGCGATCAACCAAGTCCGTTATCAAGCCGCCGTTTTGTATTCCGACCTTAAGGCGGTGCACAACATACAATGGGAGTACGATACCCATGGAAAAAAAATTCGCATCTTCAAAAGACGGGAATATATCAAACAGCTATCAAACGTTTTGGCAGATGAACTTAAACTCGATCCAAACAGAGTTGAGGATCTGATCTTTCTAAAGCGGCCCTATTTTATAACATCCCTTATATCTTGAAAGAAGACCTTTCTGAAAAAGAATATATCCGTCTTAAAATGCTGGAGAAAGATTGGCTCGGGATCCGCGTCCAGCGCTTACCAAGGCGCCACTATCCTTTTGGAAGAGTTGCCGGTGATCTTATTGGGTATATGGGGGCAATCAATAGGTCGGAGTACGAAAAAATTTTAAACGAAATCCAACGTTTAAATGCCTATCTAGCAGAAGCAGAGGCGGGAGAAAATCCATTGCTTCCGAATGGGATGGAATCGATGGATCAGGTTAAGCGCGCCGCTGCCTATTGAAGAGATGGCCTATGCCGTCTACGACCATGTTGGAAAGGCAGGGATCGAAGCGAAGTTTGAGCAAGAGCTACGCGGCTTGCAAGGAAAAAGAAGTTATGCCTCCGATGCCCGTGGCAATTACCTTGCAGAACTTCCCGAAGGCAGGGATCCCCTTCCTGGAAAACGGTTATTGCTGACTATTTCTTCTGAGTTACAGGAATTCGCAGAGCAGCTCCTCCTAAAATGAAAAAATTCGAGAAACCAAAATTTCAGGTGCAGATGCTCGCAAGCAAGCCTTTCTACATCCTCGCGAGCCTTGGATTAAAGGAGGCTCATCGTTGCAATGAATCCAAACACGGGGAAATTTATGGTATCGCCTCTTATCCCCGCTTTGATCCCAACGATTTTATGCTTACAGGTAACTCTGAAACAGACAGAATTCAAAAAAGTAATATTCAGCGTTGGTTTGAGAACGAAAGCCATTTAGCAGAACTTTGGAATCAGCAGCGCCCTCTAGAACGTGAGTATTATGATGCCAACGTAGGGGCATGGGTCGAAGGGGGCGATTGATCACGTGGAACAATTATTTAGATTTGATCCTCCCTCCAACCAATCGGGTCAGAATTGGCTTGAATAAAATCAACGATCTCGAAAATGCCATTGGTTTACAAGCGACTATTCATGAAATGTTAAGACTGACCCATCTCAGTTACGATTTTCCACTCATGAATGCACTTTATGTTGGAGATCCCCATGTCTCTTATCAGAATAGTACATTGCCCAAATTTAAGTTAGAAAACCTCACCCAAGAAGTGCAAGACAAGATTTTTTATCTAAAAAGAAAAATCGACCGATTTTTGATCGATATTCCTCTGAATCACGATAAAGTTTTGCTGATCGATTTATGCCGCGTGGCGGTTAGAGATGATTTGTTCCCTCCAAGCTTAATACAAGCCGTAGGAAAGCAAGATTTTTCTTCCTATCATGACACATCTTCGGCTTTCGCCTACGTCAGTTCTATTGTAAAACCGGTCACTAAAGATTTATTTAGAGATATCCATTTTAAGCCTTGGCGCGAAAAGAATGAAAAAGAGTTTCTTCGTCAAAAGAGAAAGGAAGAAAAGGTTAATCACGAATACCAAAAACCGTATCTTGACTACTTAGATTCTGAAGAATCGCAAATGTTTGATGATTTTTGGGAGATGCATCAATGGGAGAATGTCGCCGCCTTTTTGAGTGGAGAAAAGTCAAATTCTGACGATGAGCTTGATGAATATGTAACTTATTTTCAAAGCTGGCATCAAGAGCTATTAGAAGGGGCACATCCAGCGCTGCCATGGCGTAAGGCCTATCTTACCCTTCAAAAGTATGTGGAGGGAATTCCTTCAGAGTATCGTATCGTTTACCTACAAACCTTGAGGGGCTATCAAGAACTTAAGCATCCTCTCTGGATTTACCGAAATTTAAGAAATGGTAAGAATTTACCCCTTGAAAAGCATTTGGCGACCGCATTCTATTCCACCTATGGATTTGGATATGGACGATCTCAAGCCTTCCGACAAGCGGCTAGCAAGGTTCAATTTTCAAACTCGTTCCGGCATACGCTGTTTTGGTTCAGAACTATCCACAAGGTTCTGCATCTCATTTAACACCGGCCGATTTAAATCCATTGATCATTGTGGATCAGGTGTATAAAAAAGGAAAAAACACTTTTGTAGGAATGACGGACGAGGGAAAACCGATCCCACAACTCTATAAAGGAGGCCGCTTACCAAGAAGCTGCAATTATAATTTGGGTAGAATGGATCTTCTCAAGGCGATTGAAACTTCAAGTAATCCCTATTTTTCTTTACTGGCCGGAGATCTGATCGAAGATCCAAATGACTTAATCAAGGCAGCTGAACTTTTTGGTTATGGAAAAAAGACAGGTGTCGATTTACCGGCGGAAATCTCTGGAAAAATGCCCTCTGATCTTGATGTCAATCGTACAGGGCTCTATGCAACAGCCATTGGACAACACACTTTAGTTGTCACACCTCTACAAACGGCGGTCATGCTCTCTGCGTTGGCGAATGGCGGAAAAATCTTAAAACCTCAAATCGTTTGTCTCAAAGCAGGCTGTCAACCTACGCGTGATCCTATTTCGATGAAATCGATTCTAGAACACAAAATCGATAGGGTCGAACCGGTAGTATTAAACGAAATTTATTTACCTGAGATGATCCGCAAAATCTTACTAGAGGGGATGCATAAGGTTGTTTTGCGCACGCAAGCTGAAAGCTTATTTGCGTTATCTCGCACTTATAAAGATTATCCTGAAGCAATCAGTGACTACATAGAATTGAAGAACCAGCTGATTGGAAAAACATCGACGGCTGAGTCGATGGAGCGGCTTGATTTAGATTCTGAGCGGGGTACAACCTTATACACCCATGTTTGGTTTGGGGGAATTTCATTTCCAAAAGATATTGGTAATGGTCTTTTGAACCGAAACGCCTATGCAGATCCAGAGCTTGTAGTCGTGGTTTATCTAAAATTTGGAGCCTACGGTAAAGAAGCGGCCCCCATCGCGGCCCAAATCGTCAAGAAATGGCGTGAAATCACAGCTCGAAACGGTTATTAAACAGATAGCTAATCCTATTCAAAAAAGAAATTTCAAAGGATTTGTGAACTATGACTTTTCATAATGAAACGATTATATCGATTTTCATTGCAGTGCAATTTATTTTCGCTTTTGGATACCTAGCCTTTATCTGCAATCTATTCAATGAGCAGTTGCATTTTTACATCCAGCATCCAGAAAAGCTAACAAAGAAAAGAACGCTATGGCAAATATTTCTAGCAATTTTTTACTTAACCGTATGGCTTTGGCTCTTGCAATCAGCAGTTTCGCACCTGTAGCAGCTTCCCAACTCCTAATTAACGCGAGTTTTGGATAAGCGAAGGGTTGAAAGACCTCCTCGCAAGCTTATCGGCCTTTCAACCCTTCGCTTATCCAAAACTCGGCGTTAATTACCATATCCAAATTGGAGATAATGACGTTGTAACTGATATTAGAATTGGAAAGCTAATAGAGAAAGCTAAGAAGAATTTTGAAAAAAAATGGAAATTGAATAAAGAAAACCACAGTACTTAACAACCTTAGGGTGGAAAAACCAAAACATCCACGACTTTACATCTAAGGTCCGCATCGGCTAAATTTGGTCTTGTTCAACCTCAATACCATATGGGTATAATATACATATATAACTCACCAAAAATGCTATATGTTAGCAGCTTAAAAATTTTTCAATATTTTCAACTGCTAAGAACAGTCTCTAAGTCTTTATCATCTGAATCTAAGGCGATACAGTTAACACACGGCGATACAGCCTTTATGTTTGAAAATACCAACGCGAGAACGGGGCTGTTTCACACGGATTTCTACTTCACAGCCAAGAATTGATAAATAGTGCAGAAGAGTATCGGTTCCGAACTCAGATAACCGGCCATTAACAAGCATGGACACTTTGGGCTGCGTTATTCCAAGTTTTTTTGCTACTTCACTTTGTGATAACCCGCTATTTTCAATGAGAGTACTAACTTTGTCTAAAAGCTCAGCTCGAGCTAGTAGTTCATCCGAATTTTTGCGTCCAAGTGAAGCAAAAATATTGCCTTCTGTGACTTCATAGTCTTCTTTCTTAGACATTTTTGCCTCCTTTATTCTTCCACTCTTTATAAATCACTTCAGCGAGTTTAAATCTGGAGCGAATAAGATCCATATCTGGCTTTGGTGTTTCGATACCTTTTTTACTCTTTTTTTGGAAGGCATGTAACACGACAATCGCATCCTCGAATCTCACTGTATAAACACATCGAAAAGTGCCATCTTCATGATCCTGTACTAGCTCTATGACGCTAGCCCCACCAAACCCTTTCAGCACTTTTCCAATCTTCGGGTGTTTTCCTTTTTGGGCTTGATAAAGTCCAAACCCGAAGTCATCCACTATATCATCGGGCATTTCTAAATAATCACGTTTCGATGAAGCTACCCATAAAACGGTCAACAAGTTGGAGATTTCGTCCATTTATCTTTTCCCTAATTATACCGATAAAGGAATATTTTATCAAAAAACAAACATAAAAATCTCTCTGTTTTTGTATTCGTTTTAAGGCGACTTAGATTTTAAAGATGTTGTTAAATGGTGTAGTTCCCCAGGCTAAAAAATAGTCTTTGAGGCAGACCTGAGAGGCGTAAGGAAAGGCATGAAATTACAGCACGAAACGGTTATTAAACCCATTGCTATGCCGACATGTCTGACAATCTTCTGTTTAATTTTCCCCGCTTCCCTTATCGATTCGACAATCTGAATTGATTTTCTTGGGCTATTAGGTGTAGTCTTCGTTCAGATAAACATGGTTACAATAACAAGGCACTACAAAAAAAAACCGGAAAAATTTGGAGTGATTCTCTCGGGGAATTGATTATCTGAACGAAGCTAAATAGTAAAAAAGTTGAAGTCAGGAATAATATTTTTTACCTCCAAATAGACACTCCAAATAAATTTAATAGATCAAATTTAATAGATTTAATTGCCTTTTTAATATTTTATATATAAAATTTTTATTGTTTAAGATGTAAATTTTTAAAGAAGTGAAATGAGCTATTATAATATTAGTGAAAATTGTCTTAATTACCCTATTACTGTTGACATTCAGGGAAAAAATACACTTTTAGGAATAGTTCATGACTTTCCCGCAGTCTCGACGAAAACAAACGAAGTAGTTCAGCAGCTGCCGGACTTTCCTACAGAAAATCTGCCAAATCTGAGATGCAAGGCTGAAGATTTGGCAAGGAAAATAATGGATCTTCCTAATTCCAAAGAACCTGAAAGAAGAGATAAGATATTGGCAGTACTAAGAGTGGCGCTAACAGCGGCTCTCCTGGCAGGTTGCATAATTGGGATTGTCATGTTGAGAAAAATTCATCATGAGGGTTGGGCATTTTTAGTCGGTGTGACCGCATTCTTGGCTTATGCATTTCTTTCTTATTATAATTTTGATCAACTCAATAAGGAAGAAGGTAGCATTTATAACCCTTGTACAGGGATGGGGATCCTTCTGCTCGGACCATTTTTGCCATTTGCTGAACTTAGCAAAATGTGCCAGGTAGACTCACTTAAAAAAGAAATGGGCAATGATTTTGCAAATTTCATGGGCTTTATGGAGACGAAATACGATAGCTTAAAAAAAGCGTTAGAAAAGAAAATTCACGAGCTTGAACTCAGCAATAGTGATTATGAAATTCAATTGAATAAATACAAAGATGCTAAAAGCCAACTTGAAAAGGCTTATCTCTATTTCCAGGCAATGAAAGCATAGAAGGAAAGTAATAAGATAGACAGGATATTGAAAAATTAACATCGAGAAATCCTCAATCAGATCACTGCATTTGATTATTTAAGTAGCCGTTGAGGCAGACCTGAGAGGCGCAATGAAGGGCGTGAAAGGGTGGCTTGGAGCGTAGCGTTAGTCGCAAGAAGACTGATCGAACGACGCGCTCGAGTAACCGCCGTATAAAAGACTTCCCGGCCAAATTGTTCCGAACCTTCGGGCAACACAAGGACAATCTTGGAAAATTCACTGCCCTGGCTTTTGTGAATGGAAATGCAATAAGCCAGTTCAAAAGAAGGGAGAAGCAATGCAGGAATCTCCCTCCCCTCCATCATCGCCATGTCTTCTGCATCAAATCTTCCCGCCAAGACATCACTCTGCGTATGCAAAATCCCCACATCCCCATTGTAAAGGCCTGTATCCTCATCATTGCGTGTAATCATAATCGGCACCTCCATAGGGGCGTTAGAAAAATGCCGTTTCTTAAGTTGATTGTAGATTTGCTTATTGAGTGAGTCAATACCCCAAGGACCTTTTCGCATCGGGGACAAAACCCGGAATTGGGAAAAGCCAAATATTTTAAATTGAGAGGCAATCCACTCCACAAACTTTTTTGACTGTAATAAATAATCGTCAGCAACTCGTTCGATCCCTTCAAAAGCTTGATTTAGATTCAGTTGACCTTCTTTGATTTGTTGGGAGAATTGTACAATCCCTTGTAATTCTGCACGCATACATTTCTTGAGCTCAATACATTTGGAATTAGAGAGGGGTGAACCTTGGATAAAATCAACGATATTGGCAAACACGCTTCCCACATCTACAGAGGGTAGCTGATTCTTATCTCCCAGCAAAATTAAGCGAGCACCGGGCTTTACGGCTTTTAATAATGTAGCCATGACAGAAGTGTCGATCATTGAACATTCATCCACAAGAATTAGATCCGCCGACAAAACTGTTTCAACGTGCTTTTTCCGAATTTTCAACAAAGTATGTAATGTTTTGGCAACGATATTTTCTTCCTTAAGCACGGTCGCTATACTTTTCTGCAAATTCGCTGCAGCCTTACCCGTAGGTGCAGTTAAAGCGATTTCAAAATTCCCCTTTTGAACCTGACTAAGCCCACCCAAAAGAGTCTTTAACATATGTCCCGCTGTAAAGGTTTTTCCCGTCCCTGGTCCTCCAGTCAGAATGGTCAGGGAACTATTCAGACAAGCTTTGATAGCTGCTGCTTGTTCAGGCAGCAAATGGGATAAATCTGTTTGCTCGATATTTGGAATAAAGTCAGGTTTATCATTGACGATTCTTAAAAATTCCTCCAAACATACCGTCTCTTTAATCCAATTACGCTGCAGGTAAAATAGATCCCCATACTTGACAACAGCTTCTCCCTGATAATTTTTCGCCCCTTTCAGAATTTTTTCATGTCCTTGTGGAACTGCAATAAAATCCTCAAATTGAGGCACTATCACATCATCATTGATTTGTACACAAAGATGTCCTTCCCTAGCAGCTTTTAGAAGATAGGCAAGAAAGAATGTTTGTTCTTCAGAGTCATAGGCAAGAGTCCGGCCAAATGCCATATCGACCGCGAGAAAAAATTCTTTAGGAGCATTTTGAATTACATTCTGCATATTTCCGTCCCTTGAGATGTCACTAAAAGCGCACCTGGACCCCGCACAAAAATATAAAAGGCCCCTCCAAATCTTGCTTCAAACGAGTTGGGCTCAATTCTGTTGCAATAACGCTCCCATGCTTCTGTATAAATTTTGGCTTGAAGATCGTACTGATGCTCCTGCATCGCTTTTCGAATAAATTCTTCAGAATAATAATTGGATCCATCTCCGAGCCAATTGCTTTTCCAATCCAAAATGTAATGGAATCCCTCATGTTCAATGATGCAGTCGATTTTTCCTTTTAAAAACCCCTGTTCCGAAGGATAAAGGAACTCGATTTCACGATACGACTTTGCAGGATCGATTTCAGATAATTTGAAGGTTCCATGTGAAGCACAAAGTGGGAGATTGAAGGTTTGAAATAGAATTTCGGCTAGACTTCTTTCCCATCCTTTATATTCGCTGCCAATAATTTTATTTTTGACCCAAGGGATGAGATCCTCTGCTTTTTTGGATTTGAAGGCTAATTGAAATGGGATTTTTTCAAAGAGCATGTGGAGTAAATTTCCAGTCTCGCTTCCAGAAGGAAGAGTATGAGGATTCCGTTCAGGAAATTGGAAATCGTGAGGGGGGGTTATCTCTTCTGTAGACCCAGCTTCAAAGCTAGCCTGTGCTTTTTTTGAAAGACTTGTGAAAGAATGGATATAAATGGGCCTACACATGACCACCGGTGTTGCAGGGGGATAAAGTTGTGGAACTGCATGTTTTGTTAAGATTGGAGTTGAAAAGTTTTCATCTGTCAGTACTTGATAAGTAATACAAGTGTTTTGTCCCATCTTATTTAAAAACGTTTCAACCGATTCCCTAACTCCTTGTCTAATTCTTGTATAAAGCCCTTTCCAATCGGTTGAATATTGCCCGAGCCTAGATAAAAACAGTTCCATGGGAGCCCCATTGCCATTCTCTACTTTTATAGGACCCCAACAAGCTGGAAGGTAGAGACGGTATTTAGCGCGAGTCATTGCCACATAGAGTTGCCTCATTTTTTCAGCATCCAATTCTTGGGCAAACTGCTCAAATTCTACCCCCTCAAACTGATGACTTTTGAGCATCAATTTTGAATCGTGAAAAACAGGGATCACCCTATCTTGAATCTTATGACCCTCCATTAATCCTGGAGCAAAGACAACTTCATATTCAAGCCCCTTGCTGCCATGGATTGTCAACAAATTGACCGCATCGATATTAGGATCGTGTCGAACGTTATACTTTTCTTCGCTGCTTTCTTCATTTTTTTGTTCAAGTTCATCCAAATAAGCAATAAGAGCATCACCCGCAGCTTGTGTTGCAGCCTGATGTTCCATAAGGATTTCTCCAATTTGGATGAAATCTTGGTAATGTTCTAGGCCACCCTCAGACGAAAGAAGCTGTTCAAGAGTTGGGCACTCTTCTTTCTTCCATGTTTGTGAGCAAAATTGTTCAAGAAAAACCCCAACCCCTTCTTGGAGTTTGAGGTTGAGATTTTGCCAAATAAGGAGAAGTGCGATTAATTGATCCTGTTGATTAAGGGTTGTGACATCGGAATGATTCCATCCAATAAGCCTTGTGCCCATTGCCGCTTTGATCCTAGAAAGCTTTTTGGGATTTAAAGCGGCTTGCAAAATGTCTCTCCATTCATCAATGACCGTTGAATTTCCAATTTTAGTGGCGCGTTGGTTCGTGATCGGGATATGGCTGGCAGTCATGAACTGAGAGATTGCATTCGCTTGTGCTTTATCTTTGACAAGGATGGCGATACCCCTATAAGGAATCGTGTCTTGAGAATGAAGACGTTGAATTTCTTCGGCCATGCATTGGAACAAGGGGCTCATTTGTTTATGATCGTTATGGCTAAAGATGAAATGGACAGCACCTTTACGATCATTAAAAATTTTCTCTTTGATTTTTGCTGAGAACTCAACAGGAGTATAAGGGAGATCAGAGTTAAGTCTTGGTAAGGGCATCAAACCTGGAGCATGATCTGGAGAAAATAACACGTTCAATGCCTTCACCAGCTCTGGCTGTGAACGGAAATTGGTGGAAAGACTTGCTTTTGCTTCATTGCCAAGAGACTGTCCTGCCTTCAAGTAGGTATAAATATCGGGCCTGCCTGAAAAAATAAATAGACTGTTTAGGGTCTCCAACTAGATAAAGAGGACATGGAAACTCCTGATCTAAAAATAATGTTTCGAAAATAACCCATTGCTCGGGATCAGTATCTTGAAATTCGTCAACGACGACGGCTTGGAATTTTGATTGGAGTTTGTGACGAAATTCCCGGTTTTTAACCGCTTCTGACATCGCTTTCAACCATTCGTCGGGGCCCAAGATCTCTTTTTCTGCAAGATGCTGCTTTAGCATCCTTTGACATTTCATCGCCACGATTGTGAACAGATCGGTTGCAGATGGATCAAATTCAATTTTTTTATCGATCTCCTTCGCTAATTCTTTTTCCAGTTTGGAATAGTTTAACTTGTAGATTTCCATGAGCGCATCAAAATTCTCTTTTCCAAGGTCTTTTAGCACCTGTCCTGAACGGAAATAGTCTTTGATGACATTTCGAATAATTTCTTTATTGCTATTATTTTCGTTTCCCAAGCTTCCTAATGAGATGTTGCCTTCAAGGCTAAATTCTTTAAGCGCGCGTGCGCAAAAGCCATGGATGGTAAATATTTGCGCTTCATCAAAACAAAATAATGCTTCTGTCAAACTAGTTAAGGCCTGTTCCTTGTCTAAAATTGCTTTCAAATAATCTGGCGCCTCTTCAGTATTATTTTTTAATGCTGATATACCATTTTCTATGCAGGAACGGATCCTCACTCGGAGATCACGGGCTGCGGCGCGAGTAAATGTTACAGTCAAGATTTGGGAGAGACGTAACTGCTTTTCAATGAGGAGACGAGTCACCAAATGTTCGATTGTAAATGTCTTTCCTGTTCCCGCAGAAGCTTCAAGAAGCTTTGATGAGAAGATCTCTTCTTTTCTTTTTAAAATATCAAAGCTCTTCATGATTAATACCAATATTCCTCAATAGGGCCAAAAAGAAATGCTCCTTTCGACTGCCATTCATTGATGATTGCCTTAGGACTAGGAAAACGGTTTGCTCGGTAAGCCCAATTCAAATAGTCATCTCCTTCAGAAAAGTCATTTCCATAGCTGTTTTTCATCACTTTCGACAAATGATCAATATTTCCTTGAACAATCGGTCTAGTCCATGCTTTCACGAGAGGGGATGCCCGATATTTGCAAGAGACAAAGTATTCCAACAATCGGTGAAGTTGTTGTTCTGGATCCAGCTCAAAAGGCTTTTTTTGCCGTTTTAAATCCGGGAATATCACGGAGTTGCCAAAACCGGTCGCACAATAAGCTAAATAGTAAGGAAGAAATTTGACATAGTGGGTGAACTCCCGCTTGCCACTATCGTAGATAATCCCTTTCTTTGATAGATAAGGGATCTTTCCGATTAAATGCACATGCGAGTCATTAAGAGAAATTTTTAAAGGGGGAAAAATCCATTTTTGATGATCGATTTGTATTTTCTCTTTACATTGTAGACAGAATTCAATGCTGAACACATCATCCTGCACCTGTTTTTGTAAGCTATCGAGTTCTTTTCTGATTTTAGTGCAGGCCAAATCTTTAAACGGATAGGATGGGAGAACCCTTTCCTATCGGCTAGCACTATTACTTCATCGACCGGTTTATTTAAACTTTGTTTGACAAGCGCATTTAACTCCCAACTTTTTAATTCGAAACTTTCATCGGTGGGAAGTTCTCTATTTGATCTCTTTTCTAAATAAATCCCCAGCCCTTTATTGAAGTAATGCTTTAAGGGATGGGATAGAACGTTTGCGAGTTCATATAATTCAACGATTTGAATCTCATGATCATTTGGAGCATGAATGTTAGGAAAATGTTCAATGAAACAATGAGAAGGCTCTTTATCGACTTTATAAAAAGCTAAAGCTTGTTTATAAGCTTTTTGGGAAAAAGAGGTAAATCCGCTTTCTTTTGTAAAGTAACGAGCATCGAATGGATGGAAAGGATGCCTTTTCAATACTACTTTAGATGGTTGATCCGTTCCCAAAACAAAGCTTTGATCAAAATAATTTATAAGTTCTGAAACGATAATGGCCGGAGGAAGAGGTTTCGGGACTAAAGGGGCATAATCACAATAAGAAAGCAAAAATATTTACGGGAGATAATAACGCTTCTAAAAACAAATACCGATCGTAATCTGTATTTGTAGGGCAGTAATCCCCTTTTTGATTGGTACTTAAAAGGTCTAAGGAAAATGGCAAATCTCTCGGGGATAAGCCCCTTCATTCATTCCGAGAAGGGCCACAATTTGGGCAGGTACCGCGCGCATGGGAAGCATCGAGCAAAACCGAACTGCTTGCAAATGACTTTCCCGATAACTAAAATCTTTCCTTTCCATTTCCTTAAAAAGTCGGTGTTTGATCGAGATAAAGGAAAATTTTTCGTTTTTTAAATCCTTGGAAGCCTTTTTAAATGCTTGAAACAATTCCAACAACGCTTCAAAGTTTTCTTGGTTTTCATGTGGAGACAGATAATTTACAACTAGATTATGAAAGTAATCTGCCCATTCTTCTAAAGTCATCGATGCATTGCTTTCAAGAGGATGTAGATCCTTTTTTAAACTGCGACAAAGAGTCATCCATTTTCCTAACAATTCACATCGAGAATATTCGATTGTCAATCCTTCGAAGTCTTCAATCGCAAGCGTTTGAAGGGCTCTCTTCCAGCCTTGCTCCCAAGTTCCAGTCGACGCCTCAAATTGCTTTTCAAACCCGTATTCCCGAGAAAATATTTCTTGCTGATGCTCTAAATCTTGTCCCCAATAAATCTTGAATTTTTGAATCCATTCCCGCACACTTTCGACCTCATCTTTTTTTAATCTATGACGAAGATAAAAAGCTGACTGCTCAAAAAGAGCAAATAGCGCCGAAGCTTCCCAACGCGTTGCAGGGAGGTTGATGATCTGTAGAAATACCTGGACCAAAGAATTTTGATTCTGCATCGGTAAATCTATCATCTGCCAATCTACTTGGCTATCAGGTGCGCCAAAAACATAGCGGATATAAGGTTCATAATCGATGATATCAGGAGCCATGACGATAATTTGACCGGAAGAAATCTGATCCTTGTCAATAAGCGCTAATAAATTATCGTAAAGGACTTGGACTTCTCTTAATTTGCTACTAGCACTATGAATTTGAATAGAGTTGTCGCCAGCTTGCAGAATTAAAGGATGTTGTTCAGGAGTTCGAAGAAGAGCTAAATCAGCTTGAATCGCTTCTAATAATTTTAACGGCTCTTGGGTCTTGCGCAGTAAAATTTCGTCATAATAAAGCTCTTCATACTCTTTATAACCTAAAACACTCTCCGGAAGCTCAAATAAAGAATTCACAATCGCATTGCTTTCTTCAATTTGCAGGGCCATTTCTTTTCCTAGCTTCCCAAAATTTGCTAAAAGGGGATTGCGGTCCCTCAGATACTGCTCCAAAGCCTGAAGTTGGTTTTCGGAAACGTTCTTTTTTTGCCAGTAAGAGCGCAGTCGCTGTTTTTCCTTATCGGAACAAAGATCGCTCCAAAAAGCTTGGCAAGGTGACATAATCCACAGATGGACAGGGATCTGTGTAGCAAGAGAGCTCATAAAATTATAGTGCAGATGAGATAAAAAACTCATGGCAAATACATGCACTTGATAATCTTCGTGGCCTTTCACACACTTGAAGTTCGTGAGTTTTTGATAAGGGAAACTCCATTCAGGAAATTGCTTGTAGAGTTTTTTCCAAAGCTGGATTTGCCAAGATGGTGAAGGGTTATCCTCCCATTCTTGCAAACATTGCCCCCCATAGTTGCCATAGCGGGTGAATAATTGCGCAAGCTGATCTACAAGGGAGGCACACCTTTTATTATTTTTGATTGGAGTACCTGAAGATAAATAACGCTCCACTTGAGACCATGAATGCCCGTGACTTTCCCGGATAATACTTTCAATTGCAAAAGATAATTCTAAAGCGTTAGGAATAGTTTTGTAGGATTGGGACTCCCCAAGTTCGTTGTTAATAATATCTAAAGCTTCATTTAAATAAGCAATCCTTAAACCTGTGGCAACTCCAAGCTTGAGATCTTGCGCCATACGTAGCATTAACCAAGACTTCATGGCTGGGCTCGGGACTATGATTAAACGACGGGTAAAAAAAGAGGACTGTGTAGAATCGAAGAGAACTTCCCTTAAATTTTCGTAGAGGATTTCGACACGATTGCTGAAATAGACAGCGGGTAAAGCATTCATGGCTGGCGATTATACCCGTTCCATCAATTAAGTCACGTTTCCCTCATCATCCCCTTTTTCTTTCGGTTTTTCTTCCCGAACCGGCTCGATCTTTGCTTTCTCAACTTTATCGTGGGGATGGTCTATGGACTTTAATTCTAATAATTTTTTAAAGCCACCCTTCTCCTTTAACAGAGGGAAGACTTTAAAGAGAACCCAAAGTAATCCTAACAAACACAGCAAAGAAAAAATGATTAACCCAAAGAAAATCGCTTGGAATCTATCCACACTATTTTGCGAAATTAAAATTGACCAAACATCAACCAATTTATTTTGATTTAAGTTGGACATGACCGGTTCACTCGTTTCTGTCAACGCTGCTCGTTCAGGAACAACGGTGACATTGTCGTAACTCAAACCCGTCACACTTGAAGAAACCAACTGTTTTATTTTTTGGATCAAGTGGCTATTAGGATCATCTAAAACTCCATTGTGTTTGACAAACACAGAAGCAGTAATCGGATTTTTTTTAGCCTCAGGTTCAAGCGGATTTTCTTTAGGGAAAGAAATGATAACCGAAGCATCTATAATGCCATCAATCTTTCGGATCGTATTCGCAATCTGTTGCGCAACCCCGCCTGGTACCGAATTTTTTCCTGTTCAGCACTCGGAACCAAACCGGTATTTGCAAATAGTTCAAGTAAATTGGGATTTTGCGGTCTTGGTAAACCCGCTTGATCCAATATATCCATCGCTTGGATTGCTTGATCATTGGGGACTTGAACATCATAAAGAATAAGATGAGTAGACCCAGTACTGACCGACTGTGCGCTTTGCAATTTAGTGGCTTCAATACCTTTGCCATTTAACAACACCAAGATTTCGTTAGCATCCCTTTCACTGATTCCATTCACAATTGTTTTTGATGAGGCACAGGAAGAAAGAAAAAGTAAAAAGACTGCGAATAAAATTAAATGCGCATAAGAGGTAGTTTTCATAAACCAATTGTTATGCAACTTACCTTTTTAAGGCTATTCAATTGTTTTTTCTAGAAAGATCCTTTTGAAAAATCCTCCGCGAGAAGAAAATTTATAGCGACGCATCGATTCAACAGTTTCAAAAGATTTGTTCTTATGGGCTAAAATGGCATGCATCACTTCTAAAACGTCAGCCATTTCTTCGAGAAGATGTTCATCGTCTTGGGTATTGATCAATTCTTCATCTTCTCCCGCAATTTGTGCTTCAAGGCAAGCGCATATTCAGTTTCTTTGAGAATCCTCAATCTAAATTTAACATTTTTAGATGCTAAAATCTCAGGAATTTTATCTCGAGCTAACTTATTATGAACGGTTTCTTTGCACATAGACCAAAAAGCATAGCAAATGAGACAATTTAGGATAAGGAAAATGCTTGCGTCTTAAGGGGATGGTTATCATACTTGGTGGGAAGAGGCTGTCTAGAAAGTATGATAAAAAAACTTAAAACTTTATTAAAATTCACTATCGATAACCCCCTGATCCGTAGCGTTTCCTCCTTTTCTTATTTAAATCTAACTCAATTCCTTGGTGCTCTAAATGATAACATCTACAAATTCCTGATTGTCTATTTCTTAATCGATATGGAAGGGATTGAACGGAGTCAGGTTATTTTAGCGAGCACAGGTGCCATATTCGTTCTCCCCTTTATCCTATTCTCCTCCTCATCTGGAATTTTAGCCGACCGTGGAAGCAAACGGAATATTATTATCTTCACCAAAATGTTAGAGTTTTTGGTAATGGTCAGTGGGATTGCTGCCTTTTACTTCCATAGCATCGTTGGTTCGTATGTGGTTCTATTCTTGATGGCAACCCATAGCTCGATCTTTAGCCCCTCCAAATATGGGATTCTTCCTGAACTTGTCTCAGAAGATAAAATTTCTCGCGCCAATGGTTTGATGACATCGATGACCTTTTTAGCGATCATTTTCGGAACTTTCACCGCTTCTTTTGTGCTGCAAATGACCCATCGAGATTTCCTCATCGCGGCAAGTTTATGCTCCCTGGTTGCATTGATCGGAATTGGAACAAGTTTTTGTATCGAATACACCCCTCCGCAGGTTCTTCCAAAAGATTTGATGCTCGATTCATTCGAGATATCTATAACTCACTTAAAATTGCAAAAAAAGAACCTTCCCTACTTTGGGCTGCTTCTTTGGCTCCGCATTTTTTCTGTTTTTAGGATCATTTACCCAACTTAACATGATCCCATTTGCGGTACAGTCACTTCATCTTTCCGATGTTCAAGGGGGGTATTTATTCCTTTTAACCTCCCTAGGGATTGGAACAGGGTCAATGATCGCAGGAAAAATCTCAGGAAAAACAGTAGAACTGGGTCTTGTACCCTTCGGGGGGATAGGGATTGCCATCAGCGCACTGTTACTCGATTTTTTTTCCGATACATTTTACCCCGTTATCTGCCTAGTGATTATTTTAGGGATGTTCGGTGGAATTTGGCAGATTCCTCTAGATTCCTATGTTCAGGTCACTAGCCCAAACAAATATCGGGGACAGATCATTGCAGCTACCAACTTCCTAAGTTTTATTGGCGTGTTGATTGCATCAGCTTTGATTTACACTATCAAGGAAGTGTTTGATTTAAACGCCGATAAAGGTTTTACAATTATCGGTTTATTATCCGGAATCGTCACCATCATTTATAGTTACCATTTTTTTGATTATATGACCCGCTTTGTCGCAATGGTTCTGTCAAGACTCCATTTTTCGATCGAATTCCGAGGTACCCATTTGATTCCGGAGGGAGCCGTCTACATTTGCTACCATCGCGCTTGGAATGAAACTTTGCTCATTCTTGGCTCGCAAAGGCGTAGAATGAGGTTTTTCATCGAAGAGGAGAAACAGCACAATAGATTTTTAAAACGGCTCTACAAACTTTTACGTGTCATGCCTATTACCTCTATTGAACCTTTAGAGCATAATTCCGATTGCTTAACAGCCATTCAAAAATGTTTGGACAATGGAATCTCTGTTTGCATTTTCCTCAAAAATCCTAGTTTAGATGAGGAAATGGCCAAATTAAGACATTCCGATGGATTTAGGGAGATCTTAAAAGACACTGTTCATCCCATCATTCCAGTCACGATTGAACAGGGAGAAAATCACCATAAGTCAAGATTATTGACCCGTCTATTAAGGAAGTTTAGAGTTCCCACTGAAATTTCGTTTGGATCCTTTAATGAAGTAATGATCCCTCCTTCTTTATATAGCCGTGAAACTTACACTCAATCGCAAGGTTATATCTTAAAACCTACGGAATAACATGAGAATTCTTGTCACGGGTGCTGCGGGATTAATCGGCTCCAGTTTAGTCGAACGGCTGCTCGAACAGGGACATACTGTCTATGGACTTGACCGTGAAAATAGGGATGAACTCCCTTACCATCAGATCAGACATAATCCCCGCTTTATCCCAATTGTTCAAGATGTAAGAAATCCATTAATAATAGCATTTGATCAAATCGATCAAATCTATCATCTAGCCTGTACAGCTTCACCGATCCAGTATCAAAAGGATCCCCTTGACACTCTGACCACGGTATTTAACGGAACTCTAATGATGTTGCAATTGGCCAGTCAATGGAAATGCCCCATTCTATTAGCTTCAACAAGTGAGATCTATGGAGATCCTCACGAGCATCCCCAAAGTGAAACATATTGGGGGAATGTGAATCCTATTGGGGTACGCAGCTGTTATAATGAAGGCAAACGGTGCGCTGAAACATTAGCCATGGATTTTTATAGACAACACAAAACACAAATTAAAATTGTGCGGATATTCAACACTTACGGCCCCTACATGAAGAAAGAGGATGGAAGGGTGATTTCAAATTTCATCGATAAAGCTCTGAAAAATGAAGATTTAGTTGTGTATGGTGATGGAAAACAAACCCGCTCATTTCAATATGTCGATGATCTCATCGAAGGAATGTTTGCCTTCATGAAATCGGCCAGCATCGTCACAGGCCCCATTAATCTCGGTAATCCCGAAGAGATTACGATTTTGGCATTAGCCAAAAAAGTGATTGAAAGAACAAAATCGAATAGCCGAATTGCCTACCAAAGTTTACCCGAAGATGACCCTCTTCAAAGGAAACCGGACATATCTCTAGCGGAAAAAATATTAATGTGGCGCCCGACAACCCCTTTTGAAGAAGGGCTTGATCGCGCTATCCAACACTTTAAGAAAACTAATCGGTCGTTACTACACTCGAAGCTGTAGAGCTCGTCGTTTTGGTTTGCACCGCGCCCATCTGTTTTCCTAAAGAGTAAACGGCTCCAACCCAAGCTGATAAAGCTACTCCTACACAAGGCGCTAAATAGCTAGCCACCCCTAGAATCGATCCCGATCCAGCTATTTCAATTAGAAATGCTTGAATCCAAGAAGAGCCTGACTTCCCAAAACGGGAGGCAACAACATCGACCGCCGCTTTTCCTTTGGTTTTATTTTCTTCATCCATCGGAATATAGGTCATTTCCTTCGTCGGATCAAATAAGCAATATTTCATCGATTTGCATGTCACATTATGAATAGCACCTGCGATAACAACGAGCATTAAAGCCGATGTTCCCCATGCAGCTGCGACTTCCCCAATATAAGTTTGTGCAAAGTAAAAGATAAAAAAGGCGATACTCGACAATCCTAACATGATGGGTGTCAACTGAGCACTCTTGTGCCAACCGATGTGACGGATCGTAAATCCGCCGACAAACAGGGCCAAAAATAATGAGACGCAACCTGTTGCCGAAGAGACAAATCCCATAAATGCCTGGTACTGGTTCGGATCAGGATACTTTAATTTGAGGGTTGCCTTCCAAGCAACTTCTACCATGTTAACCGATAAACTTTACTACCCGATGACCATAATCGCAATACACCCCAAGGAAGGGGAATGGACAATATGTCTTAAACTGTTCCACAAGGAAGTGGTTGGTCCTTCCTTAGAGAATACCTTAATTGATACGTCATCGACTCTGCTCAGGATTTGACACTCGATTTGTCCACCAATAGGCCGCATAAATAATCAAACAGGCCAAAATGAAATATCCAATCAAATACTTAATTGTCATGTCAAAGTGCTCTTTGGGAAAGGCATGGGAGTAGTACCATATAAGAGGTCCTGCAGCCATGATTCCTAAATGTCCTCCAGCAGAAAACAAAGTATAAAATCGGACAGCTTCGCCTACAGTATTAATCTGATTTGCAAACCCCCAAAAAAGGAGACCGATCACCATCCCTCCCCAAAGTTCCGCCATTACAAAAAAGAGGGAATTCATCCAATACCGATACACGGAGATCCAGTGTTCCCGTTCATTTCCAATAAAGGAAGTGATCCAATCTGCCGTAGCATGAGGGGAGAGAAAATCCCGAAAGGATAATGAAACGCATACAGCGCAAAGAAAATGAGAAATGGTGCCAAGATGACATAAAATAATGTTTCCCTGTTCAGCCTGTTGCTTAAGTTGGAATATAACAACATCGCCAAGAAAGCAAAAATCAACACCACAGACCCCTTTAAAATGGGGATAGCTTCAGCACCAGAACCTTTGGTAGTAACCGTTAAGGTGTCTTTGGTGGCATGTAAAATTGTGTAATTAAAAGACACACAAAACTTAATCAATAGAAGAGGGAGCACCTTGATAAGCTCGTTAGCACGAACAGGCCAAAGCAAATTGCGCCAGCCTGTAAATGACTGACTTTGCATTTTGACAACATTATCTGCTAAAGGATCATGAACATTCATTTTGAATTTCAATAACTTAAAAAAACATTTAGGATCTTACAAACTGGAACCACTTTAATCTAAGCGTGATATCCGGGCAAGTGAAAAGGGGGTTATTTTCCTTCGAGAGAGAAGCTTCCCGAAGACGAAGGCAAAAATTGTACAAGGTCGAGAAATATCGTTCTTGGAGTTAACGACCCTTTGTGGTAGCATCCGGAGCTTTAGATTAACTCAAGAATTTTGAGGCAAGTTATGTGGAAAGGAATTCAAATCAATGCAGCTATTGGGCTGTTTATGTTGGCCGCTATCCTGTCAGGATGCGCCCGCAATACAGATGATGTGTGGGAAGACACAAAGTCAGCTGGAAGGCATGTAGGAAGAGGTTTTAGGACCTTGGGCGGAAAGCATGGCTGTTCCCGTGCTGTGCAAAATCCTGACGACTTTATGCCTGTTGAAGATGGCATGGGTGATTATAACCAGCCCCGTTATGCTGCGGGAGGGGATTTTATTCCTCTAGCCGATGCTCAGAACGGCAATGATGTCGCAATGGCTGATTATGTCACGCCCCAGCCCCGCGAAACGCCTGGTGAAGCCGGCAGCAGCATTCCCGGAATTAGCGCTTTTAGGGATCCTAGCACTATTCCTCAATTGTCAGGCATATTCCAGAACATCTATTTCGAATACAACAGCAATTTAATCAAAGATCAAAGTAACCTTGATGTTGTCCGCAAAGCTGCCAATTATCTTAAATCTCATTCCAACACTTACATATTCGTTGCGGGTCATACCGACGAACGTGGTCCTGACGCTTATAACCTCGCTTTAGGGTCTCGCAGAGCAAATTCAGTGAGGAATATGTTGATCCAGGAAGGTGTCAGCCCTGACAATATCTTCACGATCTCGTATGGGAGGGAACGTCCTTCGGTCATGGAGCATCATGAAGATGCCTGGTCTCAAAATAGACGTGCCGAATTTTTGGTTTATCAACGTTAATACCCATGCATAGATATTTTTTAGCGTTGATCGTTTTAGTATTGACAGCGCTTCCCGGGAGTGCCTACTCCGCGAAGCGCTACTCTTATCAAGAGGAACAGTCTACCCTAAATGAAATCCACGATAGCATTGATGACTTGCGACATGAAGTCAACAATCATGAGGCTGAACTACGCATGTTTGATGAAAAACTCAATAATCAAGATGGGCGGATGGACAGTCTTTTGCAACAGATTGAGGCCAGCGTCCGCTCCAACAAGGACTTGCTGAAAGGGGAAACAGAGTCGCTCGAAGAAAGAGTCGCCAGTCTAGAATCTCTTAACAAAGGAATGGTTGCCGATTTAAAACTTTTGAAATCGCACGCCAATGATACAGCTTCGATTATTGGGCAATATAAGCAAAAATTAAGCGAACTCGAAAAACTCATTGAAGCTCAAAACCATAGCTTAGATACCCTGCAGAACGCGATACAATCTTTGGCAGATGCAATGCAAGTCAAAAGCGGCGCAATTTCGATGGAAACTTCAGGAGTCGGCGGAAAAACCTATAAAGTCAAACCTGGTGATAGCCTAGAAAAAATTGCCAGAGCCCACCAAACCACGATTCAAGCGATCAAAGACACCAACAACCTAAACAAAGATAGGATTGTCGTAGGTCAAACGCTTAAAATCCCTTAAAGATCCAACCTATTATGGAACATTTTACACAGCCTCATCTTCCCATCGGGATGTTTGATTCCGGTTTTGGTGGCTTGACAGTTATGGGAGAGGTGCAGCGTGTTCTTCCCTATGAAAAAATTCTTTATTTCGGTGATACTGCCCGCCTCCCTTATGGAGAAAAAAGCCCTGAAGCTATAATCAGATGCTCATTAGAGGTCGTCCATTTTCTTATTGAAAAACAGATTAAACTCCTCGTGATTGCTTGCAATACGGCTTGCGCCCATGCCTTTCACCACATCCAGGCCTCTTGCACCCTACCTATTGTGGGCGTTATCCAACCAGGGGCTGAAAGGGCTGTTGCGGCGACACAAAATAAAAGGATCGGAGTGCTAGCTACAAAGGGAACTGTCCTTTCTAGAGCCTACGAAAAGGCGATTAATGCGCTTATGCCTGATGCTTTCATTTACCAAAAAGCCTGTCCTCTCTTCGTCCCTATCGTGGAGGAACATTTTCATAATCATGCTTCCGCAAAACTAATTGTCGAAGAATATCTCACCGATTTTAAAGATCAAAAGATCGACACACTGCTACTTGGATGTACCCATTATCCCATTTTGAAGCCCTTAATCCAAGAAGTGATCGGCTCACATGTTACCATTGTAGATTCTGCCACATCCTGTGCAGAGAAGATCATGCAGGTTCTCGATACCCGCAAGCTTCGCACGGAAACAGAATATCCTCTTGCCCACCGGTTCTTTGTTTCCGATGATCCGGATAAATTTCGGAAACAAGGCCCTATCTTCTTAGGTAAATCTATTGATCATGTCGAAGCGATTAGCCCCTAAATTATCTCAGCAATTTGTATGTTTTAGAAAAGAGGTATTCCTCTTTAGGGAATCTCCTCAGGGCAGAATTTTCAAAGAAAGAAATCGCAAAGCCACGGTCCGGCACTCTCTCTAACCAATCCTAATGGTTAGACATGTAAAGTTAAATCAACCAGGCTGGCAAAAAAAGTATCCGATTTTCTTCTTGAGGATCTTTTTTCACAAAATCATGACCTGTTCTTATAGGATTTGGTCACGCAATCTCCAATAAATAGAATTATAAGTCATGATATCGACTTTTCGGCCCAATATTTCTTCCAGTTCAGCTTTTAGATTAACCAAATCGAAAAGACTTTTATTATCCCTTTTGTACTCGATAAGAAGATCGATAGCACTTCTTGCTTTAGCTTCTCCTCGAGCAAAAGAACCAAAAATGGAAGCTTTCTTAACTGCGTGTCGTTTCAAAATAGGTACGATTTTTTTCTTGATATCTGGAATTGTTTTTACGGTTTCCATTTTACCTTATAGATGTGCTTTCCTCGACTTTGTACAATTTTTGCCATCGTCTTCGGAGAGAAGCTTCCCTCAGCTAAATAAATTTCTCGGAAGGGATAAAAATACCCCTTCCGAGAAATTTATTACGCTGCAGTTTGCTTCTCTCTCGAAGCCGAAGACAAAAATTGTACAAAGTCGAGCTTTCATGCCCAGTGAAACATTTATGCCCATTTTATATACTAAGTTGAAAAAAAATAAGGGACAATAACGGGACAGCGACATAAACTTTTAATCACGTCCAATAGAGAGAACGAACTTTTGCAACCCCAATTATCAATAGAAAAACACACCCAATTGTTGCCCAAGGAGTTGCGGAGGGGATTCGATTCGCCTGTGCAAAATGATAATAGGTCTTTAACTTTCCATCTCCATCGTAAGTAGGAAACATCGATAATGTTCCAACCAGATGAACAGGGGTATTGGATTCAAGCCCTGTGATCTCTGTTTCTAAATAGATCTGGTTAAAAGCTTTTGTAGATGATCCTATACAACAGGAGCGTAAATTTGGTTGTTCAGCTAAGATCCACCTTCCCTCACCGTCTTGATACGCAAAACCACGAATTTCGGTTTCTATTGGGTTTGTTAACGTGACATGACTTAATTCATTAAAGGTGATTCCTCCCAAACAGGGAGTTATAGAAATAAAAATGATCATCAGATAAAACATTTTTTCTTGGAACACCTTGGAA
This sequence comes from Parachlamydiales bacterium, assembly GCA_963709145.1. Lineage (GTDB taxonomy): Bacteria > Chlamydiota > Chlamydiia > Chlamydiales > Parachlamydiaceae > JBDHQB01. The sequence goes on along the minus strand of CAVPVT010000006.1, from coordinate 5,008 downwards.
AAAATTGTACAAAGTCAAGCTTTGCAATATTTGCGCTCATCATCTAGAATTTGATCATTATGAGTCATTATTTATTTACTTCAGAGTCGGTGGCCGAAGGGCACCCAGACAAAATCGCCGATCAAATTTCGGATGCCGTCCTCGATCATTGCCTTAAACATGATCCAGAGGCCAGGGTAGCCTGTGAAACTTTGGTGACCACAGGACTAGTCGTATTATCAGGAGAGATTACGACAACTAAGCAACATGATTATGCTGAGATTGCCCGAGAAACCGTTAAGTCGATCGGCTACGATGATAGCGATTTAGGGTTTGACTACCGTTCCTGCGGGGTAATCGTCACTTTGCATAACCAATCTGCAGAAATCGCTAATGCCGTCTCCAAAGGAACTGAAAAAGATGCCGAGATAGGGGCGGGAGATCAAGGGATGATGTTCGGATTTGCCTGCAATGAAACCCCGGAACTTATGCCTCTCCCAATTATGCTCGCACACAATATTGTGAAAGAATTGCGCTCCATTCGGCAAAAGAAAAAACTTCCCTATCTTAGACCCGATGCCAAAACGCAAGTGACCGTAGAATATAATGCTCAACATAAACCGGTAAGGATCCACACCATTGTATTGTCAACTCAGCATCATCCGCAAGTTAGCCTAGCTACTTTAACGAAAGATATGAAGGAGTTGATTGCATCGGTTGCCGATGGAAATTATATTGACGATAACACCTTATTTTATATCAATCCAAGCGGCTCATTTACGATTGGTGGACCTCACGGTGATTGTGGTTTGACTGGGAGAAAAATCATTGTAGATACTTATGGAGGAATGGGACGGCATGGTGGAGGAGCATTTTCTGGTAAGGATCCCACCAAAGTAGACCGTACAGGCGCTTATGCAGCTAGATATATTGCAAAAAACGTTGTCGCTGCCGGTCTTGCTGACCGGTGTGAAGTCCAAATCTCTTATGCAATCGGGCTACCCCACCCCATTTCTATTCGGGTAGATACCTTTGGAACAGGAAGGGTCAGCGAAGAAAACTTGGTTTCCTCAATACCTAAAATATTCGATCTCTCCCCAAAGGGGATGATTAAAATGCTTAATCTGCGTCGACCCATTTACAAAGAAACTGCTTGGGGTGGTCATTTTGGACGTAATGAGGAAGGCTTTACCTGGGAAAAAACCGATAAAGCTGAACTCCTTCGAGATGCAGTTAGCGAAAAAGAGTGTTCAAAGACGAGCTAATGATCTCGACTTTGCACAATTTTTGCCTTCGACTTCTCTCGCGAAGATAAAAATTGTACAAAGTTGAGGCGATCTGATCCTATGATATTGAACGGTTCCCAAGTCCTTGCACGTATCTTCGAGTTTTGTCAGCCCGACTTTATCAATGCTAAAAATCTTTTAAGAAAAGCTTTAGCTCGACGCAAAAAACGGATATCAGAGGCTTTAAATAGGTTTCAAAAGGAACTTAATGCTGCTTTGACTTGGAAAACAATTGAGCAAGAAGCACATCTTCTCCAGGCCAATTTCGCATCTATTAGACGAGGTTTGAAGTCTATTGAACTCGCTGATTGGGAGGATCCTTCCCGTCTTTTGATCATTAATTTAGATCCCGTTCTGAACCCTCAAGACAATATTGCAGCCTTTTTTCGAAAAGCTAAAAAGTATAGAAAAGGAATCCCCCACCTTGAAAAAATGGTTTTAGAGACTGCAAAGCAACTCGAAACTTTTGACTCTCTTCAAATATCACTAGAAAATGCCAAGACTATTGGAGAGCTCAAAACCATACGAGTTAGCGCAAACTTACCCGAAAGACAGACTTTACCTGTTCAAAGAGGCAACGCTAAAGAAATAAAACCCTATATTGAATTTATTTCTTCTGCCGGAATCCCTATTTGGGTGGGAAGAAACGCTCGATGCAACGACAAATTAACCTTTCAGTATGCTCATGGGCTTGATACATGGCTGCATGTAGTAGGATATCCGGGATCTCATGTGGTTATCCGCATGCCTAAAGGTGAGGACCCGGATGCTCAGACTTTACAGGATGCTCTACAACTGGCTTTACAGTACAGCAAAGCTAAAAATTGTGGTGAAGCGGAAGTCTGCATCACACAACGCAAATATGTTTCAAGACTGGGTCAAAACCAGCCTGGAAAAGTCCAAGTTTCACGACAAAAAACTCTTTTAGTCAAACTCGATAAAAATAGACTAGCCTGCCCTTCATCTTTGAAACGGTAGCCCCACTCCACACACAGTTTCGATACAATCAAAATTGGGTCCACGCTATCTGAGAGTTATTTTACTAGATCATGATCCTAAATTGGCGTTCATTTTGGGATCGTTGTAGAATTTGTCGGAGGTAAACTGCGCGTTTCTCAAGCGATTCCCAAGCTTCTTGATATCCCGAACGTCCAGGTCAGAATCTTTTATTTATAGAGATTAAAAGCACTTCAAATATTAGTAAAGAAGCCATCTCTTCTTTTTGGAAAATCACAAAAGATTTTTCAGATTGTGAAGCCGTATGTTTTTCACTTGAGAATCGAGAATTGGGCAGCTTGACTTCAAGCGCAATTAGAGAACTTCCGCCGAGCTCCGACGCCAAAGAACTCAGCGGTAAAGCAGTTACGTTCGATATCGAGGCCAGAGTGAGAAAAATGGCCAACAACAACGCGATAATCATTAACTATATCTATACAACGTCCATAGGTCCTAGGATTATCGCCGTAGGGACGTTCGCTGAATTTAGCATATACCGCAAAGTTAAAGAATACTTCTTCCCTTATCGTAGGAACTTTTGCATAAGTACCATAATTTTGAACAAGCTTTTCCTGAGCTTCGAAAGCCTTACTCTTGCTATCAGGAACAATATTTTTTCTTTTCAGGATCCAATAAGATTTTTCAATAGGAATCTCTTTATCTTTCTTGAGAATTCCATCCCAAATAAATCGATAGCCAACCTTATGGACATTTTTAGATGTAACAAGCTGCCTCATAGTTTCTAGGTCGAGAGGTTTACCATCGATCTCTTCAGGCATGAGCAATAACATCCAGTTCTGCATCGTCCGCTGTGTTGGAGAATTAGGATCGGGACTATAGAGAATCTTTATATAATCTTTAGGAAGAGGAGGAACCGGCTTTGTAATTTTACCAAAAAATTTTTCACAATCCTTTTCAGCAAAAATGACATCTTTAAAAATATCATGCCACAAGTAGTTGTCTTTTGCTAATCGATGCCATCCTTGGCTTACTCGACAGCATTTTCCGAGCTCAAAACCCTTGAGATAAGAGAAAATTCGAAAAACAACCTCTTCCGGAAGTGGATGATCTGGAAATAGTTGTTGTCTTGGGACTTCCACTGCCTCTACATTATTAACACGATAACTGCAATCCATATTTATTGCTCAAAATTTTATAAGATTTTACAGTCTTTAATAATACTACGCAAATATTTTAATCATGGATAGTTTTCAAATATTTTTTGAAATATCTAGGGAGTAGAGTAGCTCGACTTTGTACAATTTTTGCCATCGGCTTCGAGAGAGAAGCTAACTGCAGCGTAATAAATTTTGAAGGAAGGAATATTTTTACCCCTTCCAAGAAATTTATTTAGCTGCGGGAAGCTTCTCTCCGAAGATGATGGCAAAAATTGTACAAATCGAGCTCTACCCTTCATCTTTGAAACGGTAGCCCACACCGCGCACAGTTTCGATCCAATCAAAATTGGGTCCAAGCTTTTTACGAAGAGAGGCGATATGGACATCAATATTTCGATCCACAACAAATGCATCCTCATTCTGTAAATCATCGAGAAGTTGATTGCGTGAGAAAACTTTTCCAGGAGCACTTGCTAGTCTTTTCAAGATCCCAAATTCAGACAAAGTTAGCGAAACAGGCTTATCCTTTTTCTTAAGAAGATACCTGTCTGGATCAATGCTAAACTGTCCAAAGGAAATCAAAGCCGAAGTCCCTTCCTCTTCTTGCCCTCGTCGCAAGATAGCTTTGACTTTAGAAAACAACACCTTTGAGAAAAGGGTTTAGTAATATAATCATCTGCACCCAATTCTAAACCTAACACTTGATCTAGTTCTTCACCTTTAGCAGAAACTAGGATAATAGGAATGCCTTTGAGCTCAGGATGGTTTTTAACTTTGCGGCAAATATCCAATCCATTCAACCCCGGAAGCATAATATCAAGAATAACGAGATCCGGTTTTTCCTTTTCTATCGCACGATATCCATTCAAACCATCCGCTTCCCATACTATTTTATAGCCTGACATTTCTGCCTGAAGTTTGATTAATGCAGCAATATCTTCCTCATCCTCAATCAATAATAACCTAAATTTTTGCATCTGAATACCCCAAAAATACTTGTTTTTACATTTAATCATTAAAGGCATTAAATTCAAACTATGCTTCACAGGAAAACATCTTATATTATTGGTTCCCTTGTTCTTATTATAGCAGTTTGGGGCTATATTAATTACAAGTCCCGATTTACACTGAATAATGTCGCTGATGCTTTTGAAACTAAGCAATTTTCCAAAGCGGAACGTCTTTTAAAAAGTATCCACGGTCAGATTCCTGATGCAAACTATAATCTCTACATGGCTTATATTAAACGAGGAGAGCAAGATCTCCCTTCCTCAGACCAATATTTAGAAAACGCCCTCCAAGATTTAAAGGGGAGTCCACAAAAAGATTTGATATTCGAAATCTACTTGAATAGCGCATTGAACGGTTATTTGGAGAAAAATAAAACTAAATTCCAATCTAACTTAGAAGAAGCCTCTAATTTGTCTCCAGGAAACGACTGGCTTATTTTTCTAAAAGGGACTCTAGATTACATCCAAGGAGATTATTCTCATGCCTTAATGAGCTGGGAGACGCTTCCTTGGTCATCCACTCGTTCCGTATGGCTCCAAACTGCATTCCAGAATATTTTTAATCCTGATTGGATCTCCAAGAAAGAGTTGCTTGCTCAGATCGAATCAGGAGACTACC
>CAVPVT010000005.1:0-6543 GCA_963709145.1 Parachlamydiales bacterium | reverse complement strand
TTATTGGTTAATACACGAGTCTCACCGTATCTCAGATATATCGTACTTTATTTAGCTTTTCCATTTTTGTAACTGCATTGATTTGTTGTGTGGATTATCTCATTGCACAAGTATAAGCTGACTCAAACTTCTATTTTGGGTTCCTGCTCCTAACCAACAAATACTGCACACTGCAGCAGGAGGATTCCATAAGCTGACATCCTCATCCTAGGAATAGTACTGGATATCCGAAGCCGTTTGATGTATTAGGTCACCACGGCGATAAATAGTACTTTCTTCGATACTGTGGAATAAAATGCTGTAAAGTTCCTCTGTCCTTCTGAAATTGGGTATGAATACTTAAAAACACAAACCTCTTTTCAAATTAATTTGGCCTCGGTGAACTCATGATAGAATTCGCTCTCATTTTAGTTAATTCCTTTACGATGGATACCTTCTCCCGGTTCAGTAAATCGTGCTCGGTCGGCAATCACAGTCACGTTATCAAAATCCAAACCTGTGACTGCAGAAGAGACCAGGCGTCGAATCTTTGTAATCAAATGGGAATTAGGATCATCGAGCACTCCATTGTGTTTCACATACACTGAAGCGGTAATTTGGCCCCGCTGAGCGGCAGGAGTTAAGGGATCTTCTTTTGGATAAGAAATCACCACATCGGTATCAATCACACCGTCGATATGGCGGATTGTGTTAGCAATTTGATCAGCTAAACCCGCTTGATAACGAATCTTTTCCTGGGTTTCTGAAGGCACCAAACCGGTATTTGCAAATAAGCTTAATAAGTTTTGTCCCCGTCTACGTGGTAAACCCGCCTGATTTAACATCTGCATGGCCGTCGTGGCATCGTCATCTTTTACGCTGATATCCCACAAAATAATTTTTGCTCCGCCGCCGCCGCCGCCCGCGCTGGTATTTTGCACTTTCACGGCATCTATCCCTTTACTATTTAAGAAAACGAGGATTTCATTAGCTTCCCTTTCATCCAAACCATTCACAATGACTTTTCTCGATTCGCAACTGCTCAAGAGGGGTAACATCGCACTTAATAAACTTAAATAAAGAAACCATCTCAGGATTGGGTTTTGTTTCTGGGTTAACGTTGCTAACATGGTGGATCCTAAATAGTATAATTTCCGGTACTTCGCATCCTAACATAGGGTTGATTTTAGTGTAAGAGGATGTCTCTTCAAATAAAATAGCCTTATAATTAAAATAACGTACCGATGAAAGATAATGAATCAATTCAATTTTGTCTTGGGACCTTTGAAGGTCCTCTTGAGTTGTTGGTCCATCTTGTGCAAAAAGAGGAAATCAACATTCATCATATTGAATTACAACAGATTACAAATCAGTTCCGAGAATTGTCTCCTCAATCTCTTCCCCTAGAAGTTAGTTCTGAATTTATCAGTGGAGCAGGTTATTTGGTTTGGTTAAAGAGTAGAACACTTTTACCTTTGCCACCTGTAGCAGAGGAAGATTTGCTTCCAGATGAGCCAGATCCCCGCTTTGAAATTATTCATCATCTCATTGATTATTGCCGATTTAAAGAAGCTGCAAAACATTTGTCTGAAAGAGAAGAAGAGCAAAACGATTATTTTCCCCGAGGGATGGGAGAATATCCGAATGTACAAAAACCTTTAGGCTTAGAGCATCTTTCTCTAGAGGATTTGGCTTCACTATTCAATCAGGTGATTAGTAAAGCCTCTGCGGGTCAGCGTCTGATCGAAGGAGAAACGTGGATTTTAGCCGATGTGATTGCTGAAGTGCGCAACGCATTGCAACTTCACCAAAAAATCCCCTTCACAGTACTATTTTCGATAGAGAAAGGACGGGAAGAGCTCATTGTCACTTTTTTAGCAGTTTTAGAACTGATGAAAGGGGGGAAGGCACGTCTCGTCAAAGATAAGGCGACCCAACAGGTCTATGTAAGCAGCTATGGCACGTGAAATTAATTTATTCGATTGGGAACCTCCCAAGCCTGTTTCGGAAGAACAACTTCCCCTTCCCGGAATTTTAGAGCAAATTGAAGCTTTAGATGCCCGCAAAAGGCAAGAAAGGGAAATGCGCAGTCAAGTAAAACGACTTATTGAAGCGCTCCTATTTGCAGGAAGCGATCCCCTTCCTTTTAATAAGATCAGGGAAGTCGCTGATGCTTTGCATCCTTTTAGGCCTAAAATTCTTCGAGAATTGATCGATGAGCTCCGTGAGGATTACATTTCACTTAAGCGAGGATTTAGGTTGGAAGAGATTGCGCAAGGGTTTGTCCTCAGATCTTGCTCTGAGTATGGCAAATACATTGAGCTCCTTTACCGAAATCGTCGGACAGAAAAACTATCGCAAGCGTCTTCGGAAGTGTTAGCGATTATCGCCTATAGGCAACCGATCACCCGACCTCAAATCGATGCCATACGGGGAGTAGACTCTTCGGGTAGCCTGCAAAACCTACTGGAACGGCAGTTGATAGAACCTAAGGGGAAATTAGAAGCCCCCGGTAGGCCGACATTGTACGGAATCACAGACGAATTCTTAAAATATTTTGGTTTAAAAAACGTGGACGAACTTCCCCGGTTTAAAGTTTAAAAAACGTGGATGAACTTCTCCGGCTTAAAACTGAATCCCTAGCTTAAATGGGAGAGAATGATAAAAATTACTTATTTGATACCATGGATACCATGGATACCATACCATCAGGAAAACTAAATGAATATAAAAATCTATCTAAAACTATACCTGGACCTTCTATATTCAGCTTTCATTTGCAGAGTTTGTTAACAAAATTCAACACAAAGAACACGAAGACTCAGAGACACAAAGCTTTTAAGGTGTTCTCTTTGAGTCTTTGAGTCTGCTGTGCTGGTAGTAAGAGAAGCCAAGATCGAGACATCGAGAAGGCTAAGAAATACTGGCAGGATTTAGGAGGCTAACATGGGAAAAACAAAAAAATATAAAGAGCATCTTTTAAAATCGCTTGAAGATCCTAAAGAAGCTGCAGCTTATTTGGACACCTGTCTGGAAGATAATGACCCTCATGTTTTTTTGCTCGCACTAAAAGATGTTGCTGAGGCGCGTGGAGGTATAGGGCAATTATCGAAGCGATCTTCTCTCAATAGACAGAGTCTTTATAGATCACTTTCAAAAACAGGAAATCCAAAATTGATTAATGTGTGCACAATTTTAGCATCTCTTGGTTTAGAGTTTCATATCACACCTGCTGCTCAAAATTAGCACATCATTTTGATGACTTATGATTGCAAATCAGCATATCGATGAGTTTACTCTCATTATTTATCCATTTATTCTCGGCAAAGGCTCCCTTCAGGGCGGAGATTTCTCATGTCATGGGATAACTTAAATATTAATTTTTAAAATCTCGTTCCACTTCGTGGTGTAGCGTGGGGTAAAGTTGCTCCGCTTGGAGCCCCATCCCTGTTTAATCCCTTCAGCAGCATATTTGACAATGGAATAACCAAATTTCCGATTAAGCTTGTCAACGACATGAGAGATGGCTTGCTGCTTTTCTAACGCGGGTTTGTGTCCCACAAAAAGGTCTGGCTGGTATCGGTCTTGTGGCACAAGACCCGCTAACAAAATACCTGTTTTTTTATATTCGAGTCCTTTGCGAAAGATCTTTCCTAACGCTAACTTGGCAAACGTGATCAATGTTGGCGTGTAAGCCGTGGGCTCAGGCAATACGACAGGGATTTTGCGAGCATAGAATTCCCCAGGTCGATTAGGATAGGTTGTCAAAAACACTTCAAGATAGCTCGCCAGGCTTTCTTGATCCCGCAATTTTTCCGCTGCAGTCGTAGCATGCATCGCCAACGACTCTGCCAACTCTTCCCATTCTGTCACTGGATAACCAAAAGATCTAGAACTTATGATCGTCTGCTTGGGCGGGGGAATCTCTTCCAACTCAAGGCAGGAAACACCGCGCAACTCCCATGCCATCCTTACTCCCCCAACCTTTAAATGCTTCTTCAGCCATTCGTCGTCACACTGTGCATATTCCAAAGCTGTCCGGATACCATAGCGGAACAAAAATTTGGCCGTCTGCCTTCCAATTCCCCAAACATCTATCACAGGCAGTTTTTTTAGTTGTTCTTGGATGAGATCGGGAGCATCCATAACGAAATAACCCCCGTGTACAGCATCTTTTTTAGCACACTTGTTGGCGACTTTGGACAAGGTTTTAGTGAACGACACGCCCACAGAGACTGGGATCCCTGTCCACTGCAAAACAGTTTTTCTAATCTGAGATGCGATTTGAGTCGCTTGCGCAGCTGGAATTTTTAAAAAGGCTTCGTCGATGGAATAGATTTGAATCTCTGGAGAGAATTGGGAGAGAATACTCATGACTCGGGCCGACATATCTCCATAAAGGGCATAGTTGGAGGATAAAACGATGACACCGTTCTTACGAAATATTTCTTTCCATTCAAAAGCTGGAGCTCCCATCGGAACTCCGAGCTCTTTGACTTCTTTAGAGCGGGCAACAACGCACCCATCATTGATTGATAAAACCGCTACGGGACGATTGTTCAGTTTCGGATTAAAAACCCGCTCACAAGAAACGTAAAAGTTATTGCAATCGATCAGCGCAACGAGATCCCGCTGATCATTGTGCTCGGTGGATGACATAGGTGACCACTCCCCATACTTGGAAATCGGTCTCAGCGCTAACGGGCAAGGCCGGATAATTGCCGTTTTCAGGAACGAGGCTTAGACCACTGCCATCGATTCTTATTCTTTTGACGGTAAATTCTCCATTGACCACTGCCACAACGATCTTTCCATGAGAAGGCTCTAAAGAACGATCGACAACAAGAAGATCGCCAGAATAGATCCCAGCATCACGCATGGAATCCCCTTCTACCCTTACATAAAAAGTCGCGGCTGGATGGCGGATGACCAGTTCATTCAGATCTAAATGCTTTTCGACGTAGTCTTCCGCCGGAGATGGAAATCCGGCTTGAACGCCCGCCGACATTTCAGGAATGAGGCTTGCAGGTCCTTCCATAGCCCTGTGCAAAGAGATTATTCGCAATTTACTTTCGTTAATCACAACTGCTCCTTAAAAGGCATTGATTTGATCAATTAAGCGACGCAGCATACTGTAAGCCCTGCGATTATGATGAAAGGCGATTCTAGGGAGATCAAGATGATCATCCTCCTCAGGAAATGGATCTGTTTTGACAATCTTGCCTTCGGCTATGATAGTGGGGAATTTCTCATTCAAAGAAGCAACTTCAGCATCGGTTAGCTGGCAAGTCATGCGAATGACAAATTGATCTCCTACATAGCGGCTGGAATGGTATCGTTTATAAAAATGCAAAATATGGGCAATCGCATCGTCTGGTGAGACAGCGAGATAGAGAAGCTTTTATCTTCAGGGCTGATCCACCCGTTTTTCAGTAAAAAATTGTCCACATAGGCATTCCAACTCTCCCAATATTTACTCCTTCCCCTTGCAATAAAACTAAAGGGACAATATTCGATTTGCCGGTTTGCATGAGGGTGAGAACCTCAAAAAGTTCATCTAGAGTGCCAAACCCCCCAGGAAAAAAAGCAAGAGCATTGGAATGGCTAATAAACATCAATTTACGGGTGAAAAAGTAACGAAAATTAATGAGCTTTGTGGATCCCCTTCAATAAAGGTATTTGTGGGGGCTTCGAAAGGAAGACAGATGGAAAGTCCAAAACTGTTTTCTTTGAAGCTCCTTCTAGGCCAGCCTTCATAATGCCATGCGCGGCACCGGTAATGCATCCCCATCCTAAAAATGAGATTTTGGCGCCAAATTCTTTAGCGATGGCATAATCGGGGTGATTTTCTGGGGTGCGAGCGGATCCAAACATGGCGACAATACGCTCAGGCGCATATTTATTAAAGGTGCGGAAAGCGTAGCGCATTTCCTTAAGGGCGCCGTTCACCAGTTTAATCTGGCCAGTATTGTGTCCGTGCATCAGCTTTAGGCTATTATGGATCAGCTGAGCAATTAATTCCCCTTCAAAACTTTGGGGATTGCCTCCGCAAAATTGAACCAACTCGCCAATCCGGGCAAGAACTTTAGGATCATTGAAATCTATCTCAGACATAATACTATAGAATAGCCCCTAGACGAGTAAACTTAAAGAACTATCGAGAGACTAAGATCAAGAAAAATAACAAAGCATAATAATTAACAGTAGAAGTTAACGCTTTCTGTGTTAAAGTTTGATCAAATCAAAACATTAGGATTCTTCTATGGTTCCTCCTTCTTGTGGACCGATCATCGATTATTTAAAACAACTTAGAGAAAAGATTATCAAAGCCTTTGAAGAGTATGAAAAAACGCCCGCTTTGTACGTAAACCTTGGAGCCACCACTCAGGTGGAGGAGGGGGAAATCGGTTTGCTGCGAGGTGAAATCTTCGAGAAAGCAGCTGTCAATTGGTCGAAAGTTTCAGGTCCAAAATTTCCGATGGGAGATGCAGAAGGCCCTTTTTTTGCCACAGGAATAAGCTTGATTACCCATATGTGTAACCCCCACGCTCCGACAGTTCACAT
>CAVPVT010000004.1:0-12825 GCA_963709145.1 Parachlamydiales bacterium | reverse complement strand
GCATTCACAGCAGCCATTTGAAATTCAGGCCACGGATATGTTTCGGTGGGAATTTTAACGGGAATGCCATCAAAATGGATTTTTGGATTTAATTGATGAAAATGATGATGCTTAGGAATGGTTTGATGTTGCAGGGCTAAGAGGGTTTTAATCACTGCTACTACTCCAGCAGCTGATTCCAAATGCCCTATATTGGTTTTCACCGAACCTACAACGAGGGGATTATCTGCCTTTCTATCCTTTCCATAAACGGTGAGAATCGCTCCCATTTCTATAGGATCCCCTAAGGGAGTTCCCGTGCCGTGGGCTTCCACATATTGAACAGATTGGCCATCTACATCTGCGTTCAATAGCACCTGCCTAAAGAGATCCTCTTGAGCAAGACGATTCGGAACGGTTAATCCTCCGCTTTTGCCGTCTTGATTGACAGAAGACCCTTTAATAACACCTAAAATAGGATCTTTGGCTTCAAGAGCGTCACTCAGACGCTTTAAAATCAAGATGCCGCATCCTTCTCCACGCACATATCCATCTGCCTGGGCATCAAAGGTTTTGCATCTCCCATCAGGAGACAGATAATGCGCACGTGAATAGTTTATCGTTATTTCGGGAAGGAGAATAATATTCACACCACCCGTAATGGCAAGATGACATTGACCTAAATGCAAACTATTGCAAGCTTCATGAATCGCCACTAATGAAGCGGAGCATGCAGTATCAATAGTCAAAGAGGGACCTTGTAATCCCAAAATGTAAGAGAGTCTGCCACTAATGGCGCTAAGAGAATTGCCAGTTGCAAGATAGTCGAGCGGGTTCTCAGGATCACTGCCTTTCATGATTAATCCATAATAATCGAGGTTTGAAGCGCCTATAAACACTCCTGCTCGACTATCTTTAAGACTAGAAAGGGGAATTCCAGCTCTTTCTAAGGCCTCCCATGCCACTTCTAAAACTAGCCTTTGCTGAGGATCAAGGGTTTCTACTTCGCGAGGCGTAATGCCAAAAAATGCAGCATCAAAAAGGTCGATATCTTTGATGAATCCTCCATAGCGTGACATCATTTTTCCTGCTTGATTGATGTCAGGGTCGTAATACTCATCAATGTTCCATCGATCTTTTGGCACTTCACTGATAGCATCCCCAGTACCAATCAAAAAGTTCCAAAAACTTTCAGGGTCTTTAGAATCTCCAGGAAAACGACATCCCATGCCAATCACGGCAATGGGTTCCATCGATGAGAGAGTTTGTTTGATCTTTTTTTGATCGTCAATTGGAACCCCAACAAGAACCTGTTCTAGATAAGCTGTAAGTCTATTAATCGAAGGATAGTCGAAGGTAAGAGTTTCAGGAAGTGTGATTTTATTGCCTACAAAGCTTTGTAACTGATGAAGCAACTCAATGTGCATCAAGGAGGTTACACCAGAATGAAAAAGCCTTTTTCGATATCCCCAACAGTTACTCCCGTAATATCTTTTAAGATTTTCTTGGTGTATTGAATCAGCCATGCTCGACATTCATGGACGGGAAGTTTGGAAAACTCCTGGAATTCTTGGGAAGTCACAGCACTTTCTTTTGGGCGATCCATTTCAAGTGCGGGTGCCCAGTACCGCTCTCGTTGAAAAGGATAACTGGGAATAGAGACTTTATGTCCTTGGTAAGATCGATGAAGGTCTTCCCAGTCAATGGTTGCCCCTAGACAGTACGTCTCGGCTAGATTTTCAAGATTACTAAAATCGGAGATTTTCCCCTTGTGTTGGTCTGATGCAATTCCTTGCCTATATTCTCCTTTTTTCAATTTCTCTAACGCTTCATTTAAAGACTTCGCTACAAGGGCAATGCGATAAGGAAAATGTTGACGTCCAATATTAGAAGTATAAGCAATATCTGCAAAAGTTCGATCGGTTTGGGTTAAAAACAATTTGTAGTTTTTTACATACTCTCGCAATACGTCTTCGCTTTTCGCTGATAATGTCAATAGGTGAGGATGTATCATCCTTTTGGACGATATTCATTGGAGGGGCATCTTCTAAAATGAGATGGCAATTGGTTCCTGTGAAGCCAAATGAGCTAATCCCCGCCCTCCGGAGATGATTCTCAGAACTCCAGTCGTAATGATTTTCTGCGATAATTTGAGCGGGAATCTCTTCTAGATTAAACAGAGAATTGATATGAGATAAATGAAGATTTTTGGGGATTTTTTTCCAATGCAATGCTAACACGCTTTTGATAAGCCCTGCAATTCCTGCTGCGGCAATCAAATGACCAATGTTGGACTTCACTGAGCCTAAAAGAAGAGGGGATTTTCTTTTTCCTTGATAGACTTCTTTTAAGGCTTGAATTTCGGTGAGATCGCCCAAGGGTGTTCCCGTTCCATGTGCTTCGACATAATCGATTTCTTCCGGGTTTAATCCACCTGCAAATAAAGCTTCATGCATCAAGGCTACTTGGGCTTCTCGATTAGGGGCAACTAAAAGTGGGGATTCGCCATTTTGGTTCACGGCAGAGCTTCTAATGACAGCTAAAATACTGTCTTTGTCTTTCACGGCGTCTTTCAATCTCTTTAAAATCACGACCCCACATCCTTCACTTAAAGCGGTCCCATCGGCTGCAGCATCAAATACTTTGGAACGACCATCTTTAGCCAAGACGTGAGCAGCAGAAAAGCAAAGACTATTCGCCGGAGAAAAGACAAGATTGACACCTGCAACGATAGCTAAGGGAGAATCTCCTTGTCGTAAATCTTGGCAGGCATAATGCACTGATACTAAAGAGGATGATGTAGACGTATCGATCGCAATGCATTCTCCATGAACACCCAAAAAATGGGCTAACGGCCGGCTCCTGCCCCTAACTGTGTACCTGTTAGATGATAAGAGTCGATATCTTGACTTCTCTTCTGTTCCAGCAAAAGCTCATAGTCATTGGAAGATATCCCGACAAAGATGCTTGCTTTGGAGCCTTTGAGATTTTCTGGAACAATGCCTGCATACTCTAAGGCTTCCCACGCTACTTCCATCAAAATTCGTTGCTGAGGATCTAACGTTTCCGCTTCTTTTGAAAAAACCCCAAAAAATTGCGCATCAAATTTATCCGCATCTTGGATAAATCCCCCGAAGCGCGTGACAATCTTGCCGGGGATGGCAGGATTAGCGCCATAATACTCTTCAATATTCCATCGATCGCGTGGCACTTCAGTAATAGGGTCTCGGCTAGAAATAAGCAAATCCCAAAATTGTTGCACGTTATTCGCGCCAGGAAAACGACACGCCATACCTACAATCGCAATGGGCTCCGTTTTTTCAGCTTCCAAAGATTCTACTTTATGGATCATGTCATGCAGGGTTTGCAAAGTTTGCTGCTTCAGTGAAAGGTCAAAGCGAGCATAGCTGGGTGGGATTTTCAGTCCTCTTTGGATTTCAAAGACATCCCTATTCATTTCCTGAGCTTCTAACATACTGTGAAACTGTTTAATTGCATTATCAATCAAAATTCAAAATTTTGAAAATCGATCGGTTTAGTGATAAAGTCAGAAGCTCCTAAATTCATCGCTTTTCGGATATTGGACATATCTCCATAGGCCGTGACAATCAGAGCACGATAAAGGCGATTAAGCTTAGGGAGTTCGGCGAGCAGTTCGAGACCCGTCATAACGGGCATATTAATATCTAATAAAATAATGCAGAGATCTTCATTCTGTTTGAGTTTTTCTAAAGCTTCTTGACCATTTGAAGCAAAAATAAGGTTATAATCCCCATTCATCACCCGTTTACGAAGAATTGTCTTCACTATCTCCTGAAAATCCAGCTCATCATCGACTACAAGAATTTTAACAGCCATAATCTCCTTACCCCCTACCTGTTTACCATTATATTCCTTTTTTTAATTAAAAAAATATAATGGCACCCAGTGCCATAACTTTTTGAGGATTTACTCTTTATGATTCTGTGGGAAGAGCAATGTAAAATTCAGTAAATTGATTTAGCTCTGATTTAACTTCTATACTGCCATTATGTTCTTTTGTGATAATATCGTAAGCGAGTGAAAGTCCAAGCCCGGTTCCTGCACCAGGAGGTTTGGTTGTAAAAAAAGGTCGAATATTTTATTTAAGTTTTCCTGAGGAATTCCAATGCCATTATCCCGGATAGTAATTGTAATGTGATTCCCTGAAATCTTAGTACAAATCTCCAATTTTGGCTTAAATTGAATCCCAAGTTTATTAAACTGTTCAAAAAGAGCATAGCAAGCATTATCAATAATATTGACAAAAACTTGATCCAGTTTAGCTGAAAAGGCTTCAATTGATTTAATAGTTGAGTCATATTTTTTAATAAAATCGATTATAAATTCTTTGTTTTTTTTACGATAATTTTCGTATATAAGATTTAAATCTTGATCAAGAAGAGAATGGATATTAGTAGATTGTGCATTTGAAGTTCCTTGTCGTACATGAGCAAGCATTCCTTCAATAATATGATTAGCTCTATTGCAGTGACTATCGACTTTTTTAAGAGTGGAAAGAATAGTTTCTAATTTCTTTAAAACATCTTCATTATTTAAATTATAATTTACTTTAATTTCATTTATAGTCTCATCTAAATCTAAATATAATATTTTAGAAAAATTATAATAATATTTAATGGATTTTTAAGCTCATGCGCAATGCCAGAAGTCAACATTCCTAAAGAGGCCATTTTTTCTTGCTGGATGAGTTTATTTTGCATGATTTTCAGTTGATTTAACGTATTTTGTAACTCTCGGTTTGATCAGCAACTTTTCTTTCCAACTTAGAATAAAATTGAGCATTTTCTATCGAAATCGCCGCTTGCGCTGCTAAAATCTCGAGCGCTTGAATTCGTCGCTGCGTAAAAGCTCCCACCGTCAAAGTGTTTTCAAGGTAAAGGTAGGCATCAATCTCTTTATGGAATTTGATCGGGAAACACAGCATAGATTTAACAGGGATGCGTGTGAAATACTCATCCTTCGTAAATCTTTCATCTAAAGAGACATCATCTACAATTACACTTTCCTTAGTTCTGATCACATAAGAAAGAACAGATGCTGGAAGATCGTTCTTTTGCTGATCTCCAAAATTAAATGTATGCTTGTTTTCATGAAAACAACCCTCCGCAATCACCTCTCCTTGAGCGGAGACCAGAATGCACCTTTGCGCACCGGCATTTTCTAAAACAACTTTTATTAGTTGTGAAAACAGTTTTTCTAAAATGATTTCTCCGGAAATCGCTTGTGTGGATTTGATAATCGATAAAAGGTCTAGGTTAGCTGTGGATGAGGTTGCGGTACTTGAAGTGATAACATTGGCTTCTCTTACTCTAAACAGATCTGGAAATTCACTTTCTAGTTGTTTTGCTTTAAGGGTTGCCCCCCAAATAGTATAGTAATAATGTGCTTCCTGAAAATATCCTAAAGCTAATTTGGAATTTGTTTGCAGGCAACAGCGACCGGCACATTCATTGCTTATCGCAGCTATATGAGGAAAATGGTTTGTTTTCGCTTTTTCTATGGCTTGATCGTAATAGAATATAGCCTTAAGAAAGTTATTTTTTAGTTTTTCTGTTTCTGCCAGCACCAGAAAATAGAGATGAGCAAAATTGATCGAGTAAATCTCAAATGCATCCTTAAGCAATCTTGCAATTTTTTGAATGTTCTTTAAATATTTTTTTCTGCTCTTTTTTAGACGCTGAGTTATAGTTAGCAGAAACAATCAATACATAGAATGTAAAATAAAAAAAATTATTATAAGTTCCGGGGGAATACGAAGTATATTCATCATGCCATTTGGTGATGGCCTTTAATGCATTACCAAAATCCCTTAGTAAATAGAAAAATATTCCCAAATAAGCTTGGACGATGCCCGTATCGGATGCATTCTCACCAGTTCTTTGTTGAATCGCGGCAATTTCAACGTTATAATCCCCTATTTCCTGTTCGCTTAGTACGCTTGTCACTATGCCAGACAGCTCTAAAGATCGTACCCAATCAGAGTTGTTAAGTCTTTTACAAAGTGTCAGAATTTCACGAGAGTAAAGATAAAGTTCTTTTAAATTTTTTCCACTTGTAAAAAGAAAAGAGTAACGCATGGGTTCAGTAACAGCTGCGTAATGAAAATCGCCATGTTCTATAAACGATCGAAAAAAATGATCATGAAGGTCCAAACAATGGGCAATATGTTCCTTATATTGAGAATAATTCCAGGCCTCATATAAGGGAAGTCGCTGAGACATATAAGCTGGACATTTTTGTGCCAATTTTTTGGCAAATTCAGAAAAAGAAAAAGCTTCAGGAAGATTATGAAAAATAATTCTTATTGTGGCAGCATTATAGAGGGATATAGGGGTCTCAATAGTCACATCTTGATGATACATGTTTTGTTCCATTAAAAAAGCTATGTATGCCATTGATTTTGGATGACTATGGTAAATATGAATTGCGGATTCTATCCAAAATTTATTCAGATTTAATTCTTTATTCTCTCGAATAACAATGGATGTTGGATCTTGTTTAAGAAATTTTTTCGCGCTTGGGCTCAGTTTTATCTTTAAATATTGATATAAAATTTGCAATGAGGAAGGATTTCTTGGTATGTGGATGCCAAATGCATCAAAAACCTTTAAAACAGTTTCGTAACCTTGTTCCTCCTTCCCTTCGTTGAGATATTTTCTGCATAATGTTTGATAGATATATAATAATTCTTCTTTAGTTTTGGCATGCTGCAAAAGAAGATCACGTAGGTGATTACCCTGCTCTTCATTTCCTATTAGATAGGCACTTTCCATTAAATTTAGATAGAGATCAAATAAAAGTTCACCGTTTTGGTTCCAGCTAGCATCTTTCAACAACTCTACTGCAGCATTGAGGTATTGATAAGAAACCTGATAAGCAGTGGAGGACTTGGCAGCTTTGCCTACAAATAAAAAGTGATGTGCAATTTGTTGTTTTTCTTTTACATCAACGATCAAATTTAGACTTTGCAAATAATGGTTTAAAATCTCATATAGCTCTGCAATATTGTCAAAGCGTTTTTGTTCTTTTAGCAATAAACGCCCAATGAGAAGATGGGTAGAGGGTTTTTGATCATCCGTCATGAGCTTATATGCGGCTTGATGAATCCTATCATGGATAAAGATGTAGCTGATTTTATCTTCAAGAAGTTCGGGAACCTGTATCCCCTGTTCGCTGATACGCAAATATTTTTCGTCTGCTGGAAGGATAAATCCCGCTAAAAGGGCCTCTTGAAGAAGGGAGGCGACTTGCTGAGGGGAAGTTTCACTGACAATAGCAAGAGATTGTAAATCAAATCGTTGGCCAATGCATGACGCTAGGATTAAGATTTTCACCGCTTGCGAAGATAATCGTTGGATATTGCTTACCATCAAATCTACAACGTTGTCGGTATTTTTTGCTTTTTTAATAAGATCTTCATCCCATTGCCAGTGATTGAATTCAAAGTTATAGGTCAATAGATGCTCGCGATGGATAGTCTTTAAAAATTGATTGATAAAGAAAGGGTTTCCCCCTGTTTTAAGATTGATTAATTTAGCTAAAGGCAGCAGCCTTTCTCCTGATTCATGGAAGGAATCGCCTAATAAAAGAAGGATATCCTGCTCTCTTAAAGGTTTTAGATGGAGAGTTGTAATGGCTAGAGCTTCTTTTTCTAAAATCCTTAAAGTGGTCATTAAGGGATGTTCTGGACCCACTTCATTATCGCGATAAGCTCCGATGAGAAGAAGAAATTGCATGGTAGGGTCTTTAAGAATGACTTCCATGAGTTTAAGAGAAGCCATATCTGCCCATTGTAAGTCATCTAAAAACAACACAAAAGGATGGTCTTTCTTAGCAAAGACACGCATAAAATCTTGGAAGATGATCAAAATCCTATTTTGGGTTTCTTGTGGACCTAATTGAGCAACTGGAGGCTGTTTTCCAATCAATAGTTCCACATCGGGGATGACATCGATCACAACCTGGCCGCTATTGCCTACGGCGTGAAGGATTTCTTTACGAAGCAGAGTAAGCTTTTCTTCCGGTTCAGCTAAAAGCTGGTGAATAAACTGCTTAAAGGCTTGAGCAATTGCTGAATAAGGAATATTTTTTTGCAATTGATCAAATTTACCAAAGAGAAAAATACCATTTTCTTTAGTCACTGGGGAATGAAGTTCCCGTACTAAAGAAGTTTTCCCTATACCGGAATAACCGGTCACAAGCATCAACTCAACAACACCCTTTGAAACCCGATCGTAAGCATTTAAAAGTTGCTGGATTTGCTCTTCCCGTCCGTAAAGCTTATGGAAGATATTCAACTGATCAGTCTGATCTTTTTGAGCGAGGGAAAATTCCTGAATTTGCCCCTTTGAAAGCCATTGCTTTTGGCATTGTAAAAGGTCGTTTTTAATTCCTCTTGCACTTAAGTAGCGTTCATTAGAATTTTTTGCTAGTAATTTGCCAATCAATTGATTGATCTGAGACGCGATGCCATCGATAGGAGGAGGCATTTTGACCATATGTGCATAAACGAGTTCTAAGGGGTCCAACGTGGAATGAAAGGGTGTTTTTTTATCCAATAGTTCATATAATGTGATGCCGTACGAATAATAATCTGTACGATAATCCAAAGGGCGGTTTACGCGGCCGGTTTGTTCTGGAGAAATGTAGGCGAGCGTGCCCTCAATAGCCAAAGGAAGCGAAGCTTCTTTGATCTCTTCAGAAAGCTGAGTGGCAATGCTAAAGTCGATAAGCTTTAGCTCTAGGGTTTGAGGGTTAATGAGAATGTTGCTAGGGTTGATGTCTTTATGAATGATATGGTGGGCGTGGATATCGCCGATGATATCGATCAAAGTAATCGCAAGGGTAAAAAACTGCTCAAATGATAACTTCTGCTGTTGAATATATTCCTTTAGAGGGATTCCCTCAAAAGGCTCTAAAACTAAAATAAAGCTGTGTTCATGGTGAAGAAGGTCATATGCTTGAATAACTCCAGGAACTTTTTCTAGCTTCTTGAGTAGGGTATATTCATGTTGCAGGGAAGCAATATCTTTGAGTTGGGGGTAAGTATTGACAAGTTTTTTTAAAATGCAGGGCTGTTGTTTTTCTTTGAGCATACCTGCATAAACGATGATCCTTTCGTTTTCATAAATGGTTTTGATTTCTTCTATATCTTCCACTAATAGCATGTGGACCTCAGTATTGGACCTCATCTATCTCGGCTGATTTCTATTATAACATTAGTTTTTTTAAAAGAAATTCTTTACAATCTTTTTTAGGTTGACGTAAACGAAATTTTTGAAATATATGAAACATTATTCTTAAAATATTATAAAGTTCGACTATGAATAAAGACATCTGGCTAAAAAAATATCCTAAAAATGTTCCCAAAGAAATTAACGTGAGTCACTATGCTAGCATCCCTGAATTTCAGGAAGAAGCCTGTAAAAAATATTCAAATTCTCCCTTGTTGTATTTTGATGGAAAAAGTCTTTCTTATAGTGAATTTGAAACTCATACTAAAGACTTTGCCGCCTTTTTGCAAAAGAAGTTGCATTTAAATAAAGGGGACCGCCTAGGGATCATGCTTCCAAACTCATTAGAAGCAGCTATTTCCCTATTGGGTGGACAGCGTGCAGGATTAATTACCGTGGGATTTAATCCGCTCCTAACAACGCGTGAATTTATCAGACAAGCTAATGATGCGGAAATCGAAACCCTTGTTATTTTTGAAGGTGCTCTACCTGTAGTTAGGGAATCTTACAAGAAAACCTCCATAAAACATATCGTTTTAGCGAGTACTAATGAGATAAGTGAATTTGATATTCCCGTCCTATTATTCCAAGATTGTTTAGAGATAGGAAAGAAATTGGATTTTACTCCTGTAGATATAAAAAGAGGAGATGTTGCTCTTTTGCAATATACAGGAGGAACGACTGGAATCCCCAAAAGGGGCTATGCTTACCCATCAAAATATACTTGTTAATTTAGAACAAAGTTTCAGTTGGCTATTAATACCCCAGCAAGAATCCTTCACTCCTCCTTGGAATGACCTTCTTATTTTGCCATTGTATCACATTTCAGGACTAACTGCATTTCTGAGTTCTTTTTTATTTGAACGTTCCTTGATAATAATTAGTAAACCCAAAGATATTAATGCATTAGTTGCTTTGCTTGCTGAAAAACGTCCGAACAGTTTTGTAGCAGTGAATACTACATTTAATGCGCTTCTTCAACACCCCGATATCGGTAAAGTTGACTTTAGTCAATTGCGCTACGCAGTAGCAACAGGGGCCCCTTTACAGATAGGAATTGCAGATAAATGGAAAAAATTAACTGGAATCAAAATTCTAAGCTACTATGGATTAACAGAGAACCCCGGTGTGGCAATAAGTTCTCTTCAGGATGATAATTATCGAGGAGAAGCCGGGATCCCTACTCCTTCAACTGAAATTTCCATTCGTGATGACCAGGACAATGAAGTTTCGTTAGGTCAATCGGGAGAAATTTGGGTACGGAGTCCGACTACTATGCTAGGCTATTGGAGGCAAACTGAGGAAACAAAAAAAATCTTGACGAGCGATGGCTGGTGAAAAACAGGCGATATTGGATGTATGGATGAAGACGGGGTGCTATTTATTTTAGACCGAAAAAAGATATGTTATTGGTCTACGGGTTTTAATGTTTATCCTGATCTTGAGATTGAAGATGTTATAGCACATTATCCTGGAGTGGTAGAAGTGGCAGTCATCGGTGTGCCGGATGAGCACTCTTTTCAAGTCCCTAAAGCAGTCATTGTTGTTGATAACTCTGAAATAACAAAAGAGCAGATCATCGCTTATTGCCGTAAAAATTTGACCCCCTACAAAATTCCTAAACATATTGAATTTGTAAAAGAGTTGCCAAAAACTCAAGTTGGTAAAGTCCTTCGTAGAGTTTTACGTGATAGTCACGTATCAGAAGATTCTAATAAAAAAAGTCCCTCAGTGTAAAGAAAGAAAATCACTCTTAACGATTGCCTCCACCAGTTCTTGAAGATAGGCATCTAGTTTTTTGAGTTCACAGTTTCCCAAATGACACGACTTTGTACAATTTTTGCCTTCGGCTTCGGATAGAAGCTTCCCGCAGCTAAATAAATTTCTCGGAAGGGGTAAAAATACCCCTTCCTTCAAAATTTATTACGCTGCAGTTTGCTTCTCTCTGAAGCCGAAGGCAAAAATTGTACAAAGTCGAGCTACTGACATATACTTCTTCAGCATCATCAATTTATCATATCAAATGAGCCATTCAATAAAAAAAATTATGATATAATAGAAAATATTGAATGATCATTGAGATATAACCATGATTGACATACCAAATTATAAAGTGATCGATGTTATCTATCAAAATGAACATACGATTGCGTATCAAGCTTTAAGAAAAACGGATCAACAGCGCTTTATTTTAAAAACTCAAAGAAATGAATTCCCATCTTTAAAAGAAATTTCCAACCTTCAACATGAATATGAAATTATTAAAGATCTTGAATGTGAATGCATTGTACGCGTCCAAGAAGTTATTCGGCATCAAAATCGTCTCCTCTTAGTTTTGGAAGATATTAATGGAAAAACACTTGAGCAAATACTTCAAGAAAGAAAATTATTCAATTTGGATGATTTTTTCCGTGTAGCTATTTCACTTGCCTCCGCACTCGAAAAACTCCATGAAAATGGAATTATCCATAAAGATATTAAACCTTCAAATATCCTGTTAGATTCAAACTGGAATCTAAGACTCATCGATTTTAGCATTTCTTCTAAACTTTCTTTTGAAACCCAAAATATGGTTAATCCTAATATTTTAGAGGGAAGTCTGTCCTACCTTTCTCCTGAACAAACAGGGCGGATGAACCGCGTCGTTGACCAACGGAGTGATTTTTATTCATTAGGCGTTGTTTTTTATCAAATGTTAAGTGGAAGATGCCCTTTCGAAAGCCTTGATCCACTTGAACTTATCTATGCTCATTTAGCAAAGTTTCCGACTCCTTTACACCAGGCAAATCCTAATGTTCCTCCTATTTTGTCATCGATTATTCAAAAGCTGATGGCTAAAAGCGCAGATGATCGCTACAACAGTGCCTATGGAGTCAAAATAGACCTAATAAAACTTAAAGAAGGAGTAACCTCCTTCTCCATTGGTGAACAGGATAAAAAAAATCGATTACACGTTTCGCAAACACTCTATGGAAGGGATAATGAGGTTCTGGAACTGCTATCTATTTTTAAAAGAGTTTGTGATTCAGGTAAAAGCGAATTGGCATTAGTGGCAGGGAATGCTGGTGTCGGTAAATCGGCTTTTATTGGCGAGGTTTATAAGCCGCTTTCAAGAGAAAAGGGCTCTTTTATTAATGGAAAGTTTGACTTGCTGCAAAGAACTGAACCTTATACAGCTTTTATTCAAGCTTTTAAAAAACTAATATCCCAACTTTTAGCCCATCCGGAAGATAAATTAGTAGAGATTAGGGAGCAAATTTTAGAAGCTTTAGGTCCTAACGCTGGAGTGATCACTGAATTTTTACCCGAGCTGGAACTCATTATTGGATCTCAACCTCCCGCCATAAAGCTCCGACCATTAGAGTCTCAAAATCGCTTTAATTATGTCTTTGGAAAATTTATTTCTGTGTTTGCGAATAAAGAACATCCCTTGTTATTTTTTTAGACGATCTTCAATGGGCTGACCAATCTTCTTTAAATTTAATAGAATATTTACTGCCTAAAATCAGTAATTATATTTTCATGACCGGGGCTTATAGAAGCAATGAAGTGGGACAGGATCATATACTCA
>CAVPVT010000003.1:0-5592 GCA_963709145.1 Parachlamydiales bacterium | reverse complement strand
TCCTTGTTTGCCTGCCTTTGACTCATAGTATTGCTGCCGGGATTTGCGATGTCGATCTCGCTTTCAGGGCCGGTAAAACGCAGCGCATACCATTTCTGCTTCTGCCCGCGATATTTTCCGCCCCAGGCCGCGCCGACGATGTCGCGCAAATGTTGTAGGCCAGCCAGTTGGCGATCTCGCCGAGCTTGTCCACCGAGCGGATATTGGTTTCCTCGTGGAGTTCGCGCAGCGCGGCCTTGTAGGGATCCTCATTCTCGTCGATGCCGCCCTGCGGCATTTGCCAGACGTGCGTCGCGTCGATGTGCTCGGGCCCGCTCGAGCGCCGGCCGACGAACACCAGCCCGGCGCGGTTCAACACCATCATGCCGGCGCAGGGACGATAGGGGAGGCTCTCAAAGGGGGGCATTCGCGCTCCGTCATTCCGCGCATGAAAGCGCACGCGAATGACGTTACGACGACTTTCTCCCTCACCGCCACCATGGTGATCGGAACCAGCACAAAGCCGCGCGCTTCCACTTTCTTCGCCCATTCGGCGATGCGGGTCACGGTCCCCGGCAACGCGGTGACGAGGCCGACAGCGGTTCCATGATCGCGCGCCGCCATTTCCAGTCGCGCCAGCGCGCGGTCGATCTCGGCCGCCGTCGGCACCGCGTCGATCACCACGTCGGTTTTGGCGAACGGCAAATTCTGGCTGCCGGCAAAGATGATTTATGATCAAAAAAAAGCAATTGATTCTATTAAGGACACGCTGGTTTCTGTTTATCACCCATTCAAAATCATAGAGGGTTTATGTTAAAGTTTTCGATTTTCTTGTGTTTATTATCGATCAAGATGTCGGTATGGGGTGTATCATTGTCGACATCGCAAGCAGATGTGCGTGCTTACGCTATTGATCCCAAAAATCTTAAGCCTTCGATGGAACAAGTACAACCTGTGATGATGAGCCTGACGTTCAATAGTGATATGGGAATCGTTGCAGGAAGTATCGATTTTGGAACGCAGGGCAGAATCAACATTGAAGGAGCACCTTTACCCAGCAATTATAAGGAGGAACCATTTACAATTGACGCTTTTTATCAAGTCTTGGGCGGAGTTGCAAATCCACTTCCCAATCAACCCAACGCTAAATTGATTGTCCTGTTTATTGACTCTAATACAGTCATCGGATCTTTTACAGCTGGTAAACAACACGATATGACAGGCAGTTTTGTTTTAAAACTTAAATAACTCCAAGAGAACAATGAAACTTCACATACCCTTTAGATATTTCTACTTTTTTCTGATCGCCATTCAAATTTTAACATCTGATCTTTTCGCGTATGAACGTCCTACCAATATTGACGAAGGGATATGGGCAATTGCTGCGCCCCATTTTCTTCCGGAAGAGCATCCGATGAAAAAGAAACTCGATACTATTTTCAAGGCAGCAAGAGTCTCATCTTCTCCAGAATCGATGAAGCGCTCAGGTTTCAAAATTCGCAAGGGTAGACATTGGGATAATGTTTATGTTTGCAAGCATAAAAAATTGAAAGGATATGTCCTTAAAGTATATATGGATAACCAGATGGGGGTCAACGAATGGGATCCTTTGGTCCGAAGAGTTACCGGCGCAAATGCAATTCGGGAATCGATTGCAAAGCTTGGCTATAAACATATTTTCAAAGTTCCGAATAAATGGATTTATCCCCTTCCTGAAAATCCTACACCAAATCCTAAGTATCAACGCAAAAATTTTATCTTAATTGCAGATGAGATGAATGTGTTTCGAAATGCAAGAAACGAACAGCGGTGGTTTGGACCGACGATGACAGCAGATAAACTTAAGGCATTTTTTCACGTTTTGAATGATGTAGGACTGATCGATTCAGTCTTTCCGACTAATGTCCCTTTCTGCACGGATGGGATGCTAGCTTTCATCGATACGGAACATCATCACAAATGGCCGATTCCCTATCACAGGCTGGTACCTTATCTAGCGGAGGATATGCAACACATCTGGACTTCACTTGTCCAAAGCAAAGGTTTTTAACTCATTATAGTGTTTGATTCTATGCTATATTACACAATCATTAGGTATGTTATTTGATTACTGACGAAGGTTTATTTCGTTTACTGCATCTGCCAAATTTATGGTGGGTTTGTTTAACATCATGCCCAGGAATTACTCAAGATGGATTGAATTTGTTTCATAGGAAGCGCTATAACATGAACATGTGAGAAATGACTATAATTTCTAAGCTCGATCTTTGTACAATTTTTGCCTTCAGCTTCGAGAGAGAAGCAAACTGCAGCGTAATTAATTTTGAAGGAGGGGTATTTTTACCCTTCCGAGAAATTTATTTAGCTCCGGGAAGCTCCTCTCCGAAGACGATGGCAAAAACTACAAAGTCGAGCTAAGATCTAGTGGCAAAAACCTGATTCAGGTATAAGAAAAAATTTAATTAAAGAGAGGGTTATATGTTGTGGGGAATTACTGTCTTGCTTTTGAGCGCTTTTTCAATAGCATACGGATCGCCCAGCCGACAACACTCATTCTTAATATGGAGAACATTCCCGGAGAATTGCCTCGAAATTTTAGGATCTCTGCAAAAACATTTCCGGCTGATTATGAAAATCCTCCTAGTCGCGAAGGTCTTGATGCCCTCCCCACTTCGGGGAGTGGACAATTCTCTCAAGAAGGTTTAATAGCTCTTTATAAACAAATTGGATCTCCAGATCAGTTAATTGTTATCGACTTAAGGGAAGAATGCCACGGTTTCTTAAATGGAAATGCGGTTAGTTGGTTTGCAGATCGGGATGCATCCAATGTTGGTAAAACATTATCACAAATCCAATCCGATGAATCAACTCTTCTTCAAAACTTATTAAAGGAACCTCAGATCATTGTTCAAAAAATCACTCAAAAAAAACTCAATGGCTCGATCGGCATTTCTGTTCCAATCACCTATTATCCAAAAACTGTTCAAACTGAGCAAAAACTTGTTGAATCAAATAAGTTCAAATACATTCGTATTCCTGTGACAGATCACTATAGACCCTCCCAAACAGCCATCGATCAGTTTCTCGCTTTTTATCGACAACTTCCACCCGACGCTAAAGTCCATATCCATTGCAATGCGGGCGACGGGCGTACAACAACATTTTTAACGATGTTTGATATGTTGAGAAATGCCTCTAAAGTTTCCTTCGAAGATATTATTGCACGGCAGCATCTGATTGGAGGCATAAACCTAATGAAATTGCCTCCCCATGAAAGTTGGAAATACAACCCTGCAAAAGCGCGTGCAGATTTTATCCAAGAGTTTTATCAATTTGCCAAAAACTATAAACAGCCACCTGTTTATCCTATGATAAAATCACAATGAAAACTGAACAGCTCAATTTAGATATTCTGGCAAGAGAAGCTCTGCTTGAAAAGGGGTTCGATCCCGATTTTCCAGATGATGCTTTGGAAGAACTCTCAAAAATTCACCATCCAATTCCTTTTGAAAGTAATAGTCATGCCACAGATCTTCGACAGTTACTCTGGTGTTCGATCGATAATCCAGACTCTCGAGATCTAGACCAGCTCACCTATGCCGAAGTTCAGAAAAACGGTTCCTATAAATTGTACGTTTCGATTGCCGACGTTGATGCTTTAGTCAAACAAAATTCTGCGCTCGATAAACATGCAGCTGTCAATACAACATCCATTTATACTCCATCGAAAATTTTTCCGATGCTGCCTGAAAAACTCTCCACAAATATGACATCCCTCAATCTAGCTGAAGTCCGTCTTAGTCATGTCGTCGAAATTGTTGTCTCAGATCAAGGGGATTTTGAAGGGCATAGCATCTATTCCGCATGGGTGCACAATAAAGCCAAACTGAACTACCCTTCTATTTCTAAAATGCTCGAAGATAGGAATATTGTTCCAGACGAGGTTAAAGCTGTTGCGGGACTGGAGCAGCAACTTCGTTTGCAGGATAAGATTGCCCAACTTCTCAAAAAAGCCCGTGAAAGTCTTGGAGCACTCAGTTTTGGTGCCATTGAATCGCAAGCAGTCGTCCAAAATGGGGAAATTATGGATGTCCGTCCTACCATTAAAGGCAGGGCTGATGAGCTTATTGAAAACTCGATGATCGCCGCCAACAATGCGGCGGCCCAATTTCTAAAAGAAAAACAGTTTCCTGTCTTGCGTCGTGTTGTGCGCACACCATTGCGGTGGGAGAGGATCGTCTCCATTGCTGCAGAATTAGGAGAAACACTTCCATGGCATCCAGATGGTAAGGCCTTGGAACAGTTTCTACTGAAACAGCAGAATGAAAATCCTACCCATTTCCCTGATTTATCTTTGACGATTATCAAACTTTTAGGGAGAGGTGAATATGTGGTCGATTTTCATGGAGACAAACCTTTAGGCCATTTTGGTTTGGCTTTGCGGGAATATACACACTCCACCGCACCGAACCGTCGTTATCCTGATCTTATTACTCAACGTTTAATCAAAGCTGCCTTGCAAAATAGGAAGGTCCCTTATTCCAAGGAGGCTTTAATCACGCTTGCCGCTCATTGTACAGATAAGGAAGATGACGCTGAAAAAGTAGAAAGAAAAATGGTGAAATCTGCAGGCGCTTCATTGCTGCGCAATAGGATTGGTGAGACTTTTGAGGGCATTATCACTGGCTCAAGTGAAAAAGGTGTATGGGTACGCTTAAAAAGTCCCTGTATTGAAGGCAAAATTATGCGCAATACTAACGGTTTAGATGTCGGGGATAAAGTGAAAGTGAAACTTTTCTATGTAGACGTAGCTCGGGGATTTATTGACTTTGAAAGGGTTTAAAATTCGATTTGTCCATTTCCATCAATTGTTTTGCTAATTTATGCACAGGGACATATCGGTCATCTGTCACATCTGATGAAAGGACTGCCACTTTGCCAGGATGTTTTTTAATATCCAAGGGAACTTCGATAAAAGTACTATCTTCATTTTTGTACCATGCTGTGACTTGTTTTTTCTCATCTATTGTAATTAGCAACTTAAATGGCAACAGTTTATCCTTCTCCCGTTTTATTAAATCTGGATTATTTTTTTCTAAGAAAGGGATGTGATTCCGGCGGCAATCCTCTCTAAGTATCCGTTTGTAAAGAAGTGGAATGGTTGTTCTATCTACATCTTTAAAATCTACTGGAGCTGCCTCAAAAAGGTCGTTGCGCAATTGATCGCCATTTTTTTTTGCTAATGTCATTATCTTCTTATTATTTTCATTATCAAACCTATCTTTTGAGCGGTAGATCATATAATTAAAAATTTCTTCGAGCGTTATATTTTCATCCTTGCACATATTCCAAACAGCCTGTGCGTCGATCCCTTGACGAATACAGCTGTCAAGCAATTGGTCCAAATCATAATAACCCGCACTTACGCTCACTGCTTTAAAATAGCTTTCTCTTTCCTTTGTTGTTAGAATATTTTGATCAATTGCTTTTTGAAAAACCAAATTATTTTTATCGTCAATAACCACTAATGTAGCCGCACAAACAAATTTAAATGCGGGGTCTGCTGCAAAAACGATATCGCGTGGAATTTTGATTTTGCCTGCACTAAAAGCT
>CAVPVT010000002.1:0-14227 GCA_963709145.1 Parachlamydiales bacterium | reverse complement strand
AATTCTATAGTCGAACTTTGTCCAATTTTTTCCTTTTGCTTCTCACTCAAAGCTGAAGGATAAAGTTTATTTAATGGGCATCGATCAGATCAAAGGTTTCACCATACATAATAGGACGCATCTGTTCCGATCGTAAAAATTCATGGGGAAATCCAAGATCAACCTTACTGACTTCGTCTAGACGACTAATTTGGTCCCAAGTGAGTTCGAAGTCACAGCAACCGAGATTATCCTTCAATTGGTCGACCGATTTTGCCCCAATAATAGGGATGACAACGCCAGGTCGCTGTCTTAACCAGCAAAGTGCAACTTGAGAAGGGGTTTTGCCAATCTCCTTTGCCACATTAACAACTTCTTGAACAATTTTTTGATTCCGATCGTTAAAATAGTGTTGCTTCCAAGTTTCATCTTTTTGCAGGCGCCCCTCTTGAGAAGATTTCCCTAAGTATTTGCCACTGAGTACACCCATAGCCAATGGACTCCAGGCTGCGATCGCCATCTCCAATTCAATCGCCATAGGGACAAATTCACTTTCTATAGTCCTTTCCAGAAGGCTATATTCGAGCTGTAGACTAATAAAGGGGGACCATCCTCTAAGTTCAGCTATAGTTTGCGCACGAGATACCACCCAAGCAGGTGTATCCGATATACCGCAATAGAGAACTTTCCCAGCTCGAACCATATCATCGAAAGCACGAAGAACCTCTTCGATGGGTGTCATATTGTCCCAAGCGTGGAGGTAATAAAGATCGACATAGTCAGTTTTTAGCCTTTTTAGGCTTCGATTTAGAGCTTGAACCAAGTTTTTGCGATGATTTCCGTTGGCATTAGGATCTTTAGGATCGGTATTGAGGGTATATTTAGTTGCTAGAACAAATTTTTCCCTTTTACCAGCAATAAATTCACCCAGATAAGTTTCACTTGTTCCTTGAGTGTACATATTGGCAGTATCTAGGAAGTTGCCTCCTTTATCGACGAAGGCATCAAAAACTTTGCGGCTTACATCCTTAGAGCTTCCCCAGCCCCAATC
This sequence comes from Parachlamydiales bacterium, assembly GCA_963709145.1. Taxonomy (GTDB): domain Bacteria; phylum Chlamydiota; class Chlamydiia; order Chlamydiales; family Parachlamydiaceae; genus JBDHQB01. Next base: position 13,197 of record CAVPVT010000002.1, on the reverse strand, counting down.
TTCGCCGAAAGTCATCGTTCCGAGACATAACTCGGAAACCCTTAAACCACTTTTACCAAGGATTTTATATTGCATAGCATCCTCCTTTAGGAAGAGCCCACACTTTTTATTTTAACCCTCTTTAATTATTCTAAATAGTTCTTTTGACGATGCTGCTTTTTCTGGGAATGTTTTTCCTTGGAAGAGCGTCTTTCAGCCTTGATCGATGAAGGGATTTTGGTGGGAATACGTTTGGGAGGACGATAATTCAGTTGTTTAAACCTATGCCTTATTTTTTTAAGGCATTCAAGCTTATTGAGATATTGACTTCTTTCTTTTTGGCTAACGACAACAATTCCCGTAGGAAGATGTTTGATCCGAACAGCACTGTCAGTTTTATTGACATGTTGTCCTCCTTTGCCACTGGAACGGAAGGTGTTCACTTCACAGTCAGCTAAAAGTTTAATGTCTGATTGGGGCAAATCCATAAATTTACCCAGGGCTTGTAGGCCCTGGGTTATTTCAATGTTATCTAATTGGGCAGGCGCCAGAGGCGCAAGCATCTTCAAGAGCATCGTCTCTGACTTCGATCCCCTCGTAGTTGATCTCTTTTAACTTAGAGATATATTCATCATAGGTGGACTTAGTGACCACTTCTTGCGGAAGGTAGGCATAGCCTAAGTCCTCAGCATTTTTTGTAGGGTCATTGCGGTAAAGGAATGACACTCCGACATAGCAGTCCCAATTTTCCAGAAGCCAGTCGATGATCGCTGGCACTTCTGAAAGGTCGTATGAAATCGTATTGGATACGTTTTGTTCGCACCAAGTGGTTTGGAGCATCGCATACCAGTCCAATTGCTCGACAGCAGATTCTTGGTTGATTTCTACCTCTTCCACTTTACCATTTTTACGCGTGACGGTTGTGCTTGTAAAGGGGACATTTTCATACTTTACAGGGAAACGGATGATGACCGACTCTGGCTCAAATGGCTTATCTATCACATGGTAGCCGGCGGCTTTAAAACGTTCCACTAACGGATCATGCTTAGAATAGGTGATGTTGTTGAAGAGGTATTTGCCTAATGGCATATGAACCCCTTCCGGAACTTCACCCCAGCTTTCTGTTCCCATAATTTTACTTAAAGTTCCACTAGGTTTGACGCAAGTGACATTCTTAGGGAGTGGAGAATTGAGTTCATTGGCCATGCTGTAAGCCGCACTGACAGTAATATTGCGCATCCGTTTGAAATCGTAGGAGCGAAGGTCGGGCCGAGCACGAATTCCTGTGAGGCCTACACCACAAAGGTGCAGAAATTCATTGTTCAAGTGCCAAGCTTCTTGCAAGATCTCATCTCGCAGATTCACCATTGTTTGTCGGTAATTCATCCTACCTGCCAAGTACAGGGCTCTTTCTAGACCTGTCTTATCCCCTTTAAACGCTAAGACATTCACTTCAGTTAAGTTGCAGAAGCTCTTGTTGCCGAGCAAAATTTCGACGCAAGGGTTGCAGCCTTTAAACCATGGGGCACGCCTTTCAGCTTCTGCCGCATTGATGAATCCAGGTTCAGAACCCCCAGCTTCCACCATGAGTTGGAATATCCGTTCCAATTCTTTCCGAGTTGGCCGATTGTAGAAGAGAAGACTATTATTGGATTGCTGCCGGTGAGCTTTCCCTTTGACCCACCATTCTTTTTTGGCCATAGCGAATTCTTCCCATTCAGGCTGCCCATATTCAAAAAGGGCAATTTGGGCGGAACGGCGGCTGGAAAGGATCGTTCCTAGCCAGTTGACGATATCGAGGATATCCATCCTGGTTAACAATTGATCGGCGCGATCAGACAAAATCTGGGCAATAGCTTTAAAAGCTTTGGCGATTTGTTCATCTCCTGAAGAGATCCAACCGTAGCCTTTTAATCTTGTGCCGGCGGAACGGATTTCGGAGAAGTCCAATACGAGGGTTCTGGCGGGGAATTTACCCGCGATAAGTTTGCCGACCGCTTTGGCCCAGGCGATCGCGGAGTCGCCTACTTTAATTGTCCAAGTGGCTGTTTGAGGATCGTAAGTTTCGACGTTACGCTCAAGGCCGCCTTTGTTAGTGAGTTTTGAGCGAATGACTTTGATTTCTTGGAGAGGACGTCTAAACCCATTCAGAGTGCCAGTGATGGGACGGAAACCTACGCCGCAACCTTGTAAAAGCAGCCACAAAACATCGACGAGATCATATACAGTTTCTACATGGGTGAATGAGCAGTTGAACATGCAAGATTCACGTGTTTGGCTGAGTTTTGTCCCCCCAAGCCATAGTGTACGGCCGGCTGGCATAATATAGCGTCCATGCACAAGACGGCGGAGTTCTTCCAATTCATCATCTTCCCGATCGTTAAGGGAGCGTCCAAGAGCGCGTTCCCATAACCAGCTTTGATGACTGATCACACGATCGACAACTTGCGTCCAACTTTCCAAAAGGGGTTCCCCCTCTTTGATTGGACGATGATAGGTACGTAATGCGGTGGCCATTGCCCGCGTTGTTGGCTTCGTCATAGCTTACTCTCTTTGCTGAGGTGACTCAAGAAACACTATATATTGTGTTTTATCCCGTCGAAAACCACAACAGATTGTGTTTTGAATAGACTTTGGTATCTTCTTTTTGCCGATTAAAGTCAATATGTACAATTTTTTTGAAACCGTTCAAAACGTATCTGGGAGAATCCAAGATTTTGCATTCCAATCTCTTTACAATGAGAATGATAAAAAGTCCTTAAAATCCATCTAATCAAATTATAACATATTTAGGAATAAACAGATAAGAAGCTTAAATTTTTTTAGGGCCTATAAAATTTTCAACTTAATGTCCGGAAAAAAGATGTAAAAGTTCGCGGCAATCGGCATCTTTTAAGTTAAAAAGGGCTTGAGGAGATTTTTTTAAACGGTTTTCGCCAATTTTTTTGACGGCAAGCTCTTTCTCTTCATTGTCTAGATAGTGAAAATAATCAATACAGATCGAAAGCATATCTTGGAAGTCTTCTTCAATTTTAAGCCTTTTTATCGCGCTTTTGAAAACCTCTAAGAAATCGCGCGGGTCTCCCCCTTGGGCAAGGAAGGAAAGGACTTCAAAATCATATTCTAGGTCATTTTGGGAGGTGCAATTTTTGACAAGGTGTCGTGAAAGAATTTTACAGGCAGCTTCATCGGTAAAGCTTAGCAGGCGCACTTGAAGGAATTCGAACCATTTGACTTCATGGATATATTGGCTAAATCCTTCGATCAGTTCAGAAGCGTAATCATAATTTTTAAGATCGATCTGTTCTGAAATGAAGTCATATAAAAAACTCTCAATATCGTTTGCGCAGGCCTGGCAGACGCCATCGAACAGATCTGAAGGGGGTGAGCCTTGGTCGGCATTCTCATCGAGGATGACTTGTAAGTTGGCAAGCACATCTTGAATCGATTCATCTTGGTCCAAGTTGCCTTGATCGTAAGCAAAAATCTGATGATCTAATTCATCACAAAACACGCTTAGAGATTGTTTTTCGGGCACTAAACGGCGCCACAACTCAAACATGACCAGATAAATTTGATCTTGTTCTTCAGCATTTAGGCTAGAATCATCGAGTAAGTGATCAATGAAATCTTCAGGCGAATCAAAATTCAGAGCTGATTCAATAAAGGTGTTGCGATCGAATGAGATTTTTTTCTCTTTCAGTCTAGAAAACAGAATATCAAAAGAAAGGGAGCGATAATCTTCGACTTGCCAGGGTTCGACTTTGATTTTGGGGTCGCTATGCCAATTCATCCGTAGCGAATTATACAAAGCCCGGCGTTCTATCTGCATAAAATTCTTTTTTATCAATCATCCTTAACTATTTAATATTATTTGTAAAGCGAATGATTATTAGAGGATTTCTCGCTGTTCGAATTTTTGAGCTTTCTAGAATAAGGTTTTACTATCCTAAAGAAGGCTATTGTTTTAACTTCCTCCGCTGTAATGATCCCGTGTCCGATACTCTTGGCATGACACGGCGCTTTGAATTACACAGAGCAGACGGAGGCGCTGAGTACGCTGAGAGGACCAGGCCAGATCGCCCTTTTGCTATCGCAAAACCCTATCAAAGGGTGATATCTTTTTTGAGCAAGGAGAAACCAATTTCGCATTAAGCACATTAGGCTCCCTTGCTCAAAAAAGATGTCACCCTTTGATAGGGGCTTTGAGCGAACTCAAAGCAGCGATCTTAGGATTCTTTGTTCGTGAAATCCCCGTTAATCGCCGATATCAGGACTAGACAAAGCGATAAAATCGCCATTTTGAGTGACTCTCAAAGCAGCAGTTGTTCGTGAAATCCCTATTAAATGCTGATATCAGGACTAGACAAAGCGATATGAAGCTAGAAGTTTTAAGATCGTCACTTTGAGTTCCTCTCAAAGCCCTATAAGGATGCATTGGTTTTTCTGAACAAGAAGCCAAAGCAGATTTTATGCAAGTATAGATTCATCTTGTTCAGAAAAACCAATGCATCCTTATAGGGTTTTGCGATAGCAAAAGGGCGATCTGAACCTGGTGTTTCTCTCTGTGAGCTCAGTGACTCATGCTTCACTCTGTGTAATTCAAAACGCCATGTCACGCCAGGAGTATCGGGCGGTAAATTCATTCAAAAGGATCGAATTCCTCTCAGAAAAATTAACATCGAGAAATCCTCTATTAAATTATACGGATCGAATCGATAGGAACATAGCCGATAGCTCCCTGAGGGAGGGAAACCTTAATCCATTGTCCATTGGTATTGAGGACTTCGACTTTCTGCCCGGCGGGGATGGGTTTATTTTGAACATATGCAAATTGGGTGCCTGCATCCCGATAAATCGGGGTTGCTTTAACAATAATGCCCTCTATGGAGGCAAAATAGCGTTGGTAGGCCAAGCATGTCCCCATATAAAGAAGACCGCAAAGCGTCAAAACCAAAAGCGGTTTCCATAACGGATTTGAAGACCACAAGATAAGAGATGCAAATACGAAGCAAAGGATAGCGAGGAGCGCGAAAATTTGAAGAGCCTCAGGTAGGGAAATGAGAGTTCCAATCAACAAAATATTACCCCAAACTGTATTTTGAGATATGACAGGTTGTTCAAGTTTATTCAATGTGATGTTTAAATTTTGCGTCACTCGTTCATCGCGAGGCGTCAATTTTAAGGAGCGATAATAATACAGTTCGGCCCAAGGGAATTGTTCGAGTTGAAATAACGTGTTGGCCAAATTATAGTACAGTTTTCCTGAACCAAAAATGGGATGATAGTCATTATCAAGGGCTTGATAAGCTGTGAGGGCACGATTAAATCCTTCGGTTCTTTCGGCGATTGTTTGACTTTTTTCTCCCGTAACATAATTCACATAAGCTGTTTCCATAAGCTCTGGTGGATTAGTTTTGCAAACAAAATAGGTGTAGTATGCGCTCAAGGCTAAAAGCAGCGCAATCACTGCGCCGATAACAACCCATGCTGTTTTCATTTGCCTCTTCTCCCATTGGACATGAATTGTTTGGCTTCTTTCAAAATATCTTGGCGAGGTATCAGATCGTCATTGCCTGTAAATCTTTTTTCTTGAATTTTGGAAAGGAATTTTCTGATATCCCCTGCAAGCCCAGTTTCAGGCAGTGATTCGGGTTCAGGCAGAGCATCGGAAGGGGGGATTTCTCCTTTTTCTTTCAGCCAGGTGACCATTGTTTGGTTGAGCAAGGGGAAAAATGTCTTAGGGTCGTTTATCTGACCTGCCGTTTCTTTTAGCAGTTCTTGACTCGTTTTGATCTTCACTCGTTTACGGTGTCTCTCCAGTGCATCGTGAAGAGTGTTTTGAAACAAAAGAAGGATCGCGCCTAACGGTAGCAATATCAGTACATCCCACGTACCGAACCAAGCATTATGCAGGTCACTACATTGGAGAGGATAGATGGTTTGAATTTCGATAGGGGAAGGTTTGATAGGCCCTGTTTCTTTGACGTTACCGTTTTCTTCTTTCTTTAGAGGTTTTTCAGGCGGTTGGACGGCAGGTTGGACAGAAATGGGAATAGGATGACTTTTCAACACTTCATACTTGGCAGATTTGGGGTTAAAGTAAGCATATTCGATGGATGGAATATCTTTTATTTCTTTCGAGAGGGGCCACAGATCGATATTGAACGATTTAGTATTTCCTTTGATGGTTGTTGGAGGAGGAAGTTCATTAGTTTTAAATAATCCACTGAAACCAGGTTGACAGCATATGTCGGGAGGTTGAACGTTTTCTAAGATAACATTTCCGGTAAGATTGATCTGGATAGTGATTTTATCGCCAACATTCACTTTTGAAGGAGAGATTAGTTTGACATCCATCTTGAGTGGGCCTATGGCTCCATTGAAGGAAGCAGGTTTGTCGGCATTCGGAAAAGGCAAAACTGTTAAAGTGACTGGCGGCGCTTCCGATTTGAGTGGAGGGCTGAGATAAGCTTTCGAACCACCGGGTGCTTGTACATAGGCAACACCGTTCACAATCGATGGGCCGTAGGTAAATTTTCCTGGCTTAATTCCTTCTACAAGTTGGGTGACAATTAAAATGCTGGCATTGCCTTGTTCCTCTTCTTCGGTATCGATATCTCCAATTTTGCGAAGACCTTCCGGTTTTAATAAGGGAAGCATTTCTTCTTTTAGATCAATGTCGCCCACATACGCGATCTTATAAGCAAGTTTAGTCCGTTGGCCGGGATAAATACTGGAGGGGCCATCCACATAAGCGGAAAGTTGTAAGGAAGCTTGAGGAGGTGCGGGTGTAGCATTTGAAGGTTGCTGAGTCGTTGGTGATTGAGCAGCTGGTGCAGGAGTTTGGTTACTTCCTCCCGATTTGACCTCATAACTTGTCAGTGGGGAGTTATAGGAGATACCATTAATGGTCACGGATATGGGGGATAGCACATACAATCCAGAAGGTTTGCCTGGGGCTTGAAACCTATAGATGGAAAGTGTTGAGGCAGTTCCTACGGGAACTTCTTTGACTAAGTTGACACTGAGCTGGGATTGCCCTAATTTAAAACTACTCGTGTCCACAGGGGAAGCTGTGAGGTGGGTAACCGAAATTAATCCTCCAACAGGTTGATTGGAATAAATGGGGCCTTGATTGATATCGACAGCGATATTAGCCTCTTGTGCCCAGGCAGAAAAGCTGAGCAGCAAAGTTAGTAAAATATGAATGGGTCGAATGATCACCATGGTCGTTCCACTTGATTGAGTTTGATCCCTTTCGTTTGCCCTTGTGGAGTTGCGTCCATTTCCATTTCTTGCAGGTTCATCAGGAGTTTTTGCATCGATTCAGGTTGGGGTCCATTAGGTTTTGCCTCTGCTTGCACTTGCTCCGGTTGAGGAGCTTGCTTGGGGGGATTAATTAAGTAAGCAAGCGCTTGTTCCCACGCAACAGCAGCAGTTTCTTGGTTCGTGATAGCGATTTGAATCCGTTCAGCATTTAAAGCAGCGCCTGCTTTATCGGCGTCATTTAATCCCTGTTGATATTCAGGTAAAACACTATTCCAGGGAATTTTTTGGCAGCGGCTGTCTTCTATTTTATCTGGATTGTAGGGAGAATGAAATCGTAGCTCTTGAGTTCTGAAAACCAAAGGATAAAAATCGCGAGCCGCTTGGTTAAAAGCATCTTGAGTGAGTGTGAGGGAATTAATAAAGGAGGTGGGAAGGTCAATGCGGGAGCGGATTTGCATCCCGATCTGTTGCAATTCGCGCTGATGGTATATGAGTTGCTTTAGCATATTTTCGGGACTTAGGTTTTGGGTCATAAAATTCATCCCATTCTTGTTCTTAGCATTCTCGCTGGCGAATTGCAAGAATACATCCGCAAGAGCGGGTTGTTTTGTTTCCCAAGCATATAGGGCTGACTGGAGAAACGCAAGCGCAGGCAGCATCTTTTGATAGTGAACATTTGTGGGAAGTCTTGTTTTCAAGGCCTTAATCATTTCGTTTAGCTTTTGCGCAGTGGAATTAGGTCTGCAAACGGGGTACCCTTCTCTAGCATCTTCGAGGCAGGCTCCGCTTTGAGCATTTTGCACATCATACTGGGCGCTGCGGATCCAATCCCTGGCTAGATCTGGGTCAAAATCTTTCTGTTTCATGAATTGTGAGATCTGCTTAATACGGGTCACAGCCAGATTGAGTTCTGTATTGCGAATAAGAAGGGGATTTGTTCCTCCAGCACCTTGCAAAGCTTGTTGTAAATTTTTAAGTGCATTAGGGTAATCCCCTTCTGCGAGATAAATCGTTCCAATATTATAATGGACGATCGATAATTGAGATGAGTTAAGTTGGACGTTCAACAAATTTTGGTAGAAGTTAAGGGCTTGACCGTATTCTTTAGCTTGAAAATTATTTAAGGCTTTTAGCTCCTCAGGGGAAAATCCTTCTTGAGCGTAGTTATGGCTAGAAAAAAGAAGCAGAAAGATGAATACAACCTTAATCATCCATCTTCCTCGTTTTTAGAAAGGTAGTGTCCGGAAGGAATAAGGCTAATCCTAAGAAGAAAAGAGCTAGCGCCAACGGATATTGAAAGTAAAGGTCATAAACTAAACTTTCCTCTCGAGTTTTTTCAGTCGCAGGAGCGATAACATTCGGCTCATAAGGGATTTGTAAAATCGCTTTTTTCAATTCGTCTGCAAGGATAAGGGTGGAATATTGACTGGCAGTAAAAGACTTGCCATGGCCTTCTTGACTGATTTGTTCTAACAATCCATTTTCTAAACGGGATGCAACAGGATGGCCCTTGTAAGAGATGTTGGGAATATTGTCCCCTTGCAGCGATCCTTCACCGATAGTAAATGCTTTGAATTTGACCCCATGAGCAGGTTTTAGCGATTCAAGGATTTGCTTGGCTCGCACATCTTTAGCAGCTCCTTGAGCATATTCCCAAGCTGTGTCACCCCCATCTGAGATGAGCACCAAAATATACTGCATATCAGAAGGATCCTTAAGGAAACGAGTCTGGATCGATTTGAATAATTCTAAATAATCGGTCCCAGGGATATCCCCTGCATTGATAAGCATCATTTTTATCATCAATTGCACAAATAGCTGATCAGGCGTTGGGGGAGAAAGTAGTGTAGGAATGGATGTGAAAGCATAGACACCGATGTTAGATCCTGTGAAAAGGCTAGCGATCGCTTGAGCGAGCTCTTTGCCATCGTCAAAGCGGGTAAGACCCAGTCTGGCGTCTTGTACACTCATAGAAGCCGAAGCATCCATTGCGATGAGAATCGTCCTGGGAGGTTGTTGATTTTCCCGATTACCACTTTGTTCACTACCTGTGTGGATATAACGTGCATCGGCTTTCGGTTCCATGAATGCTACGCAGGCAAAGACCCATGCTAAAATGAATGAGGCAACTTTTATCCAATAATAAAAATTTGAACGGGGAATTAAGATCGTGGAAAGGAGTTCCGGAGATGCTAAGGAGCTTATCTGCTTTTTCCGATGGAGATTGAGTGCATAGAATAAAGCAAACCAGACAAAACCTGCGAGAATAAGGTAGCCGACTTCAGGAAAATTATAATCGACGTTTCTGGCGATCATGGAGCTTTCCTCAAACCCGTTGTTTGAAGAAGAATCGCTAAAGCGATGAGGACTAATCCAGCGCCGATCAACCCAGGATACAAGGAAAAGGTGCGGATGGGTTGAGTGATTCTCTTTTGCTGACCAAAATTAGGAAGAGAGCTTTTTTCAAGTTGATTAATTTGATGATAGATATCTTGTAACGTTTCTCCTTTCTTAACGATATAAAAACGTCCTCCCGTGTTTTCAGCCGTGCGGGCCATTTGATCTCTTTCGGGTTGAAAATCAGGGGTATTTAAGCTGGGATCTACATTGACAATGTACAACTTAATATGTTGCGATTTGGCAAAATTGGAAGCGTCTTCCACATCCATGCTGCGAAATCGTTTACCCTTATCTAAAGGATTGACATCCTGGAATCCATCGGTCACGAGTAACATCACTGCGCTTTTAATTTCATAAGGGGGTTTGCCATTGCGTGCTAGTTCTTCAGCAAATTCACGGGTAGCCGACAGTATGCTGGCTGTTTTATAGATCGCATAGCCGATTCCAGTCCCTTTGGCATCTGCGTCATTGATGATTTGGATTTTGTTCAAAGCATTGACGACAGCATTGTGGTCCAATGTGAGGGGAACTTCAACCTGAGTGCTGCGGGCAAAGGAGACTAAGCCGATCAAATCGTTGGGTCTACCCGTCAATCCCATCTTTGGATTTCCCAGAATAAAATCACGGGTCACTTTTTTGAGGATATCAATTTTAGGTAAATAGGCAGGAAGTCCATTTTCATCCACCCAAGGCACTTTGTCTTTCATTGAATCAGATCTATCTACAAGGATATAAATGGCAATCCCTTCCTTGGGAGTTTGTGGAGGCAACAAAGGGTCAGGACCAGGCGGTGCGACCCAATGGATATCGATAAAGGCTACACCGAACAAAATAAGTCCCAGCATGGAGAGCCACTTTGGCATTTTAGAAAGTCTGGCTCTCAAGCCTGGAAAAGCTGGATCGAAATCGGCCAGGCGTGAAAAATACACAAAAGGTTTGGAAAAGCGAAAGCTCCAGTTTCGCAGGACTAAAAGTCCTGCGATGAAAGCAGCAAGAAGCAGTAGGGCTTCCCAATCCAATCTCATGATGAATCGATCCCCCACATTGTTAAGAGTCTGTCCAGGTCATCTAAATTGTAGTAGTCAATCACAACCCTTCCTGATTTGCCGTGCCCTTGAATCGTTACTTTGGTCCCAAGGTGAGCTTGGATTTTATCGGCCAAATGGTCAAGGTAAAAATCCCTTTCTGCATAAACTAAACCGTTTTTTTTGCTTTTAACTTCTATTCGACGTGCAGTTTCTTCCGCTTGTCTTACAGTCAAATCATCTCTTAAAATAAGCTCATGCACTAAAAGTTGCTTTTCTACCCCTTCTACAGCAAGAATTGCTTTTGCATGACCCATTGTAATTTTCTCTTCCTGAATACTAGATTGGATCATCTGCGGCAGGCTTAGTAAACGGAGATAGTTGGCAACGGTCGACCGCTTTTTTCCCATGCGACGTCCAAGCTCTTCTTGGCTTAAGCCAAATTCTACCATCAGCTCTTTTAAGGCATGTGCAATTTCCAAAGCATTGAGGTCGACCCTTTGGATGTTTTCGATTAAAGCTGCTTGTGCTGAAAGGGCACTTTCAAAGGCACGTATAAGAACGGGGATGTGGGTCAATCCTGCTTTTGCAGCGGCGCGCATCCGTCTTTCTCCAGCAATTAGTTCATAGCCTTGTCCATCAGCGTAAGGGCGCACGACCGGAGGATGAATAAGTCCCACGCTTTTGATGGAAGAGGCTAGATCCTCAAGCTCATCTTGGTTGAACTGCTTGCGGGGTTGGTGGGGGTTGGTTCGGATCGAATCAATAGGAACTTCTTTAATTTCTTCATGCGTTGAAGAGAGTGGAAATAGGTTGTTCATACTCATTAGACTTTATTAAAAATTTCAGAATGCTTTATCCTAATTTATCACAACGGAAGAGTGCAACAATATGAAAAAAAATTCTCCTTCTCAATCTTTGCCTGAACTTGATCTGTTAAATGAGGGTACTGTTTTGGATTGGTTGCATAAAAATAGCAGCAATCTTGCCTATGGTATCGCTGCTTTAATAGCCCTTTTTTTCTTGGGGTATTGGTTTCTTTCAAGAAATACTGTGAAGTATGAAAACGATTATTTTACAGCCGAAAGTGCTATGCTTAAACTTCAAGATGCAACGGGAAATGAGCAAACTTTGGAAAAACTTTCCACGATTTTGACTTCTCATCCCGATCTTCAGTCTAAATATGACGGACAGATCGCCGAAGCTTTGATTCAACAAGCGAATATTCAGGCAGCTCTGCCTTATGCCAACCGCAATTTACAAAGGGTTAAAGTCGATCATCTCCCTTTTTATGTTGATTATGCAGAAGGTTCATTGTTAATTGCTCAAAATCAATATAATGAAGCACTTCAATTGGCCCAAAAAATTCAGGTTCAAATGGAAGCGGAAAAGCTAAAAAGGCTACAGAAGAAAATATTCTCCGCACTTTCGGCGATGCGCTTTATGCATTTAACACGCTAAGAATAGCCATGTTGCAACAGAAGATAGGGCAAACTTCAGACGCCCTTAAAACTTGGGATAAATTGACACGGGAGATCCTTAATAACAGTAGTTTAATTCAAGATAAAGAGTAGTGAGTGAAGGAGTGATTTCCCATTTCAATGATAGCGGAGTGTCTTTGTCGAACTATATGGATACACTTAAGTAAGAATTTTGCATTCTTGCTTTTTTAACTTTATAAATGTTAAGTCTAGTTGTATGGCCCTATACCCGAAAACAGTGGGACGCCGGAGCAAAAAAGGAGGTGAATTTAGTCTATCTCGCTCGAAACCACGACCTTTGGGATTTATTTTGAAAAATTATGAAAATTAAAAGCGCATGCCCACCTTGGGGGATGCGATTCAAAAATAACAAGGAGAGACGGCATAGCGTATGCTGTTACTCTTTTAGCTGCCACGAAAAATGGCAGATGGAGTAGATGCTGTGAGTCCAAAAGAAAGCTCACTGGCGTATGATGAACAACACAACCCTTATGAAAATGAACAAACACTTTCTGAGATGGATTGGAATATTGTTGGCCATCATAGGCGTGCCCATAATAAGATCGCATTCCTTACCGATTATGCTGCCGAGGAGGTGGTAAAAATCACAGGAACGATCACCGTTTCTTTTTAGATCTTTAAGAAGAAATAATTTTTCGGAAGACGGCTGCCCCTTCGGCAGCGGTCTTTTTTTTACCCTTCAACCGACTCAATACTCAGGTTTCCTATTAATTTAAAAGATTTTATTGACAGAAATCGGAACAGATCGAAAAGCTCAAAACAAAAAGTAACTTGGCATGGTGGGACCTCGCCACGAAGGGGGATGAAGCTGTTATGCCAAAGATTTTCAAGAAGCGCACATTCAATTGCGCAAACGGTTTTCGTCATCCGAGATGTCAATACCTTAAAGAAAATCAAAGGATCCTGATCCATTAATCAAACGTCAAGCTCAATTATTGTTAATGCAATATAGAGAAAATCAGATATCCGCAGAGATATTGAGAAAATGGTTGAACTGAAACAGCCGTAGAATCGGCTTC
>CAVPVT010000001.1:0-16561 GCA_963709145.1 Parachlamydiales bacterium | reverse complement strand
TTCGACTTCCGAATTTTCTTCGGCTGTGTGGGCTTCTTCGTCTTCTTCATCCCGTTCTTCATGGCCTGCTGTTTCAGTTTCAGCAAAATCAGTATCCATGTTGAAGCCGGTATCACTTACGCTGCCGATGGTTTCTGCGGCATCGATATCAGGGATAGAGGGCATTTCTGTATAACCGGCGCGGCTCGGCTGTCTTTTTGGGTAATATATTCTTCCCCTTCCCCACTTTCTTTAAGGAATTGAAGTCTTTCTTTCTCTTCTTTGATCTTATTTTTAACGGCGATGATCTCTTCTTTGTGCTTTTCAACGTCTTTTTTGGGGACAAGACTGAGCTTCAGCCATTGCTCAAGGTCTTTCAGTTCCAATTCTGAAATTTTTTGAGACGTTCACTTTTAATGTTTCTCATGTACAACCCAAATTTTACATTTTTAAGGATGATACCATTTTTTAGCTTTTTCTTACCCCATATTTTTGCAAAGCAACAATGGAGAAAAGCGCAAATAGAGATTCACCAATCAGATAAGCGTAATAATGCACAGGCGATTTCTCCGGATCCAAACCCCGTAGGTATGCAATCCCGTTCCAAGAATATAATTCACTCCATACCATGTAAAACTAATCGACATCAAGCCAATTATTGAACCGATGGAAAGACCAAAATTTCCTATTTGGCCATACCGATAAGCGTGGATGGAGATGAGGTAGATTCCTGCAGAGATGAAAGCCCACTATTTTTTCGGATCCCAATCCCAGAAACGTCCCCAACTTTCGGCGGCCCAGACGCCTCCTAGAATAGTGCCTGGGATGGCAAAGCGACCCCCAGGTAAAGTGCTTGGAGAAGAATTTTGCTACTTTTCTGAAGAGAGGGGGTTTCGGTGCCTTGGAAGAGATAAGTGGCGACATAGTAATGTCCGAGGAATCCGGCAAGGCAGAGAACTCCATAGCTACCGACGATCATTAAAACATGGATAATCAGCCAAAATTGGGAGTCGAGTACCGCTTGCACATTTTCGAAGCTTTGATTGAGCTGAGTTAATTCCAAAACGGTGAGAAGGACAGCTGCCAAAGTTGTAGAAGCAATTAAGGGAAGGGTAGTACGGAAAACATAAGCTAAGCCAAAGCTTGCTAACAGGGCGATCCAGGGGACGTAAACTACCGTTTCAAACATATTGGATACAGGCGCTCGCTGAAGAACATAAATCCGCAACCCTAAAATCAAAGTATGCAGGAAAAATGCTGTGAGTAATGTGACTACTGGGATTATCATGAACCCTTTTTTGCCAATCATAGGGGCGAGAAGTAAAGTGAGGAGGGCAAGGATATAAAGCACGATGGATAGCTGAGTGAAAGGGAAACGGTAAAACAATTCTTCGGCTTTCAGCTGTGTGAGGGTGGGATAATGAAGCATTCGTTCATAACTTTTCTGATACACTTTCCCCTCTAGGTGCGTATACCCTTCCAGAAGTAACCTTCCCAAATTTTCCTTTTGGGCGGCAATTTGATCCTCGGCAGCATTGTGTACAATCAATGACCCTAATTTTTTGTAGCTCTGTTGGATTTCAAGATAAAGTTGATTAGGATAGGGGGTGGGATTGAAGGGGTGGACTTAAGTGCAGAGGCTTCTAACCAAGTGCCTCCTGATGTTTTGGCAGGTATAATTTTAAGTCCGCTGGGATTTGTATAGCGGTATAGAAGGGTGATTAATCCTAAAAATTCATCTGCGAGACGCTGATCTTTTTGAAGGAGACCATGCGGATTTTGAAAGATGTTATGGCTTATGATATCGCCGGCGCGTAAGGTGTTCCAGGGAAATGCATCGGGAATTGCAGCAATTTTAAGGTTATCTTGCTCACGTTCTATCCACATCCCTTTTGCTAAGGACTCAATTTCTAATTTATCTACGCTAGATCGGTTTAAAGGATCTGTATATTTTTTCAGATAATGATAAGTGATGAGTTTATGGAGAATCGTGGGGTTCGTCTGCAAGCTTTGGATTAAATGTTTGTAGGAAGTACGTGATTGACCAATTTTCAAAAGTGACGTAATTGTGAGTCTCTGACCGAGAAAAGTGGAGCATCGTCATAGGGAGTATGTCCTAGAAATTCCATTTTCCAAACGAGATCAAGGGGATCAGGGTTTTGGGTATGAAATGCTTCTAAATCTTCAGACTTAAGCTCCTGGGCATGGTAAAAATCATAGAGCCACAGTCTGGCCGAAATATCGGAGGGTCGAAACCTTCCTTTAAAGGCGGCAGGCGCAATCTCAATCGAAGTAAAGCTGGAAAATAAGGAAAAAGCATGGGGATAAACAAAGAATTCAGAATTTTTTTCATGATTCAAGCATCTCTGCTAAGAATTGTGCCAGGTGAACAGCTTCCTTTCCGGTACCATCGAGGATTTGGGCACGGCACGAGACCCCATTAGCAATGATCCAGTCTTTTGGGGACTGTTTTTGATCGCAGGAAAAAGTTTAAGGCTACCGATTTTTATTGAGATCTCGTAATGCTCTTTTTCGTAACCGAATGAGCCCCACCGCAACAACCGGAAGAGATGATTTCGACATTAAGATTAGGAATTTTCTGGACTGCTTTCAAGGTGGGGGCCATCCCTACTAGAGCCTTTTGGTGGCAGTGTCCATGGATTTTGACTTTGCCCCTCATTTGTTTATAAGGGAGCGTTTGTTCTGAGGCTGCAACAAATTCGTCAAAGGTCATCGCTGCATCGATTACAGGTTGCGCCCAATTTCTATCGATTAAGTCTCTGTATTCGTCGGTGAGTGTTAAGATGCAACTGGGTTCGAGTCCAACGATTTTGAGCCCACGCTGGGCATAGGGTAGCAAGTTTGACCAGATTTTGCGCTTGTCTTTTGGCATGGGGGAGGAGCCCTTTGGAAAGAGCAGGGCGACCACAACAGCTCCACTCCGGGAGAATCACTTTGTAACCTAGAGCGTTTAAGACTTTTACTGCTTTTTCTCCGATTTCGGGATGGTTAAATTCGGTATAGGTATCGTTAAGGAGCACAACTTCTTTGTTCAGATTGTTGGGTTGTGGAATAAAGGTGAAAATTTTTGAAAAACTTTGCGAGGCAAGAGAGGGAAGTGTTCTTTGAGGTGCAATTCCAAACACGCTTAACAAAGACTTGAAAAGCTTGGTTTTGATTAAAGCATTAAAACATTCAGGAAAATTGGATCCTAGCTTTTGCAAGAAACCTATTGAGCCGAAAAGATGGCTGCGAAGGGAGGTGCCATGTCGATTTTGATAATGGTAAAGAAATTCAGTTTTCATTTTGGCCATATCCACTTGTGAGGGGCATTCCGTTTTACACCCTTTGCATTGAAGACATAAGTCTAACACATCGTGGACTGCAGGACTTGTCAGGTCTTTAATCGCAAATTGCCCATGGATGACACCTCGAAGTGCCTCAGCGCGAGCTCGAGTAGAATCGTATTCGTCCCCTGTCGCTTGAAAGGAGGGGCACATCGTTCCTTCTGTTTTCCGACAAAGTCCATTGCCGTTGCACAAGTCTACAGAAAGTTCAAAGCCACCTTCACGAGTAAAATCGAGAAATGTGGATAGGTTGGAAGTTTCCGTTTCAGGGCTTAAGCGCAAATGAGACAGGACGGACGGGCCATTGACGACTTTGCCGGGATTCATCCGATTGTCTGGATCAAAAGCCTTTTTCGTCTCTTTGAAGGCTTGATAGAGTTCTTTGCCAAACATTTTTTCATTGAGCCATGTGCGGATCAAGCCGTCCCCATGTTCGCCGCTCATGGCACCCCCATATTTTAGGACCATATCGGAAACATCGAGCATGATCTGCTCAAGTTTTTTTAGCTCTTCCTCTTGCCGTAGATCGATGTAAGGACGGATGTGCATGCAACCTGAGCCGACATGACCATAGATGCCGGCATCTTTGCCTATACTCGTGAGATAAGAGATGAATTCTTTAATAAAAGGGGACAATTGATCTGGAGGAATGCTTAAGTCTTCAATAAATGCAATGGCACGGCTGTAACTCCGTTTCGATAATAATAGCCCCAAACCTGCCTTACGAACCTCCCATACATGTTCGAGTGTGGTGGGGTCGGTTAGATCGGTATAGGCATAACCAATTTTCCTTGTAGACATTCCCTGATGAAATGCTAGCACTCGATCTTCTGCTTCTTTTAATGTTGTTCCTTCAAATTCGGCTACAAATACGACTTTAGGATTTCCTTGTAGCCATCCTAGTTTATGACGAATTGAAGGGGCGAGACTCCCCATTTGCAAAATGTGGTCGTCGATCATTTCGAGAGCGATTGGTTGCCATTCCAGCATGGTGATGATGCTGTCCATGGCTTCTTGCATCGAGTGAAAGTGGACAACAGAAAGCGCGGTTTCTTTGGGTTTTTGGACAATATCGACTTTTATTTTGGTGATGATCCCTAAAGTGCCCTCAGAGCCAACAATCAGTTTAGAAAGATTGAATGGTTCGTTGTAAAGATAGCTTAGATTATAACCAGAGGCGATTCTGGGAATATGAGGGAAGTGGGTTTCAATCACCTTTTTGTAATCTTTGAGGATCCGGGTCACTTCCCGGTAAATGTGGCCTTCTTCATTTTGAAGAATCAATTTTGCTTCCAATTCTTGAGGATTTAATGGGGCAAAATTGATAACTTTTCCATTCGCTAAAACAAGTTCGACTTCGGTGACATGGTCCACCATTTTGCCGTATTTTAGCGAGCGGGCACCGGCGGAGTTATTGGCGACCATTCCCCCTAATGTGGCGCGATTACCCGTCGAGGTATCGGGTCCGAGTCGATAGCCATGAGGGAAAAGCTTATGATTGAGCGCATCTTGGACAACTCCAGGTTCGCATACGGCGTATTGTTGTGGGATATTAATGTCGATAAAGGCGTTGAGATATTTAGAGATATCGAGGATCAAACCGGTACCGATACAACCTCCGGTGATGCCGGTCGCGGCTCCTCGTGGAGTTATAGGGACACCCTGCTGATAAGCAATTTGCACAGCTTTAATAAGATCTTCTCGATTTTTAGGGATGGCAACACCGAGCGGAAGAATCTCATAAATAGAAGCGTCGACACTATAAATGCGACGGGAAAGCTCATCGAAACGGAGTTCGCAGGATGTGTGCTTTTGTAATTCTTTGAGTAGTGATTCCACTTTATTTCTGTATTTCTGGATAATATTTATTAACAAGTTGCTGCAAAATGTAGAGTTCGTCTTTATAGTCATGTTCAGGCTTGCGGGCGTCAAAAAATGCTTTGGCGCGAAAGTGAAAGGCGTTAGAAGGGATGGCATCTTTTTTGTTTTCATAATCTTCACGAGAGACAAAATCGAATCGCTCGCCGGGAATATAGGATATAAAGCTGCGTTGCAATATCAATCCAATTACAACATCATCTGCGAGTTCAGAACTCATGAACTGTATTTGCTGTTTACATCTGACTAAAAATTTCATGAGGTCAGCGGATAAAATGATCCCTGCACCCGAAATGAAGTTGATTGTACCCAGTTGGGGATGCCAGCTTTCAGGTTCATACATGAAAATGCCGTAGTAGCATTTTTCTTTGGGTAGAGATTCGAGCTGATTTAGCAAATTGGGAAAGTGATAAAAGGAAGATAGGTTGGTTCTGACGACATAGCTAAATTCCTTTAAACGAGGAAGCATCACTTCCATTGCAAGGAGGGTCTTGTTAATAATCCCTGGTTTGTAACTTTCTTCGCATTTGACGGTAATGGTGTCTTTTGTGATCTCAAACTCCTTGGACAGCTGGGGATCACCTTTAACAAAATAGACTTCAACATGATCGGGATCATTATGCATATAAGATTGCCAAATCTTTTGCATTTCGATGTAGGCAGGTAAACCATCAGAAGCGATGATCAAAATAAGCACTTTTTTTGGAGGAGGACTTACATCAGCGTGTAAACCTATGTGTAGACTCAAAAGACATAGAAAGAGTAAAACTTTTTGCATAGAAGCTCACTTTGTGGAGCTTCGAAATTATAATAATGCAAATTTTTTATGAATCAAAAATTGGATTTTAGACGTTAGACTGTTTGTGTTTCAAAAAAACAACACCCAATAAAAGTGATCCAAGGAGTATGTATGTTGAGGGTTCAGGTACAGGAACATCAGTTTCTGTGATATAAGATCCTGAAACAACCTGAGTTGTTTTACCCCCTGCGATCAATTCACCGTTAATTAAACCTTCACTCATATTCACATTGCCTGATACATCCAAGACAACTCCATTTATAGTAACTAGAGGGCCGCTAGTCGACAAATTACCTGACAGATTGAAAAGCACATCATTAGGGGTTAATCCTCCTTTTAATACAATCGAAGCTCCGCTTTGAACATTCATATTTCCAGTAATATCGAATATAAATTGTTGATTAGCTGTACCGTTGAGTGTCAAAGTTTGATTATTCAGATTTATGCTTCCAACATTAAAGACATTTTCAGCAGAGGTAGCATTTAAAGTTTGGGAAGTCGTTATGGATGAAATACTTGTGCCTGTAAGACCACCAAAATAACTGCTGGCATTAGTTGCATTAGTAACTAACTGATTAAGCATAATACCTTCGGTATCTTGGTTATTAAAAATGGATCCATTTATCGTTCCGGTATTTTGAAGTTTTGCTGTATCGCCAAGATATACGTTTCCTTTCAATATAGCGGGATTGTCAAAGCTTAACTGGGTAGAGCCTGCAATACCTAGGTTGCCTGTTGTTGTACCGCTATTCATGTGAGGATTAGGAGATGTAGGCAGGTTGAACAGGGCAAAGTTCTCTGCTCCTCCGAGTTCTTGCTGGATTGAATTTACAGCTGCACAAGGCAGGATCACCAGTACAGACAAGATAAAAAATAATTTTATCAAATTATTCATATCCACCTCAAAAACTCAGATTTATTAAGTTACAAAAACCCACTCTTAATTTTTATGATAACAATATCATAATTAATTGAAAATAAAATTTTTATTAGGGTTTTTTATTAGGATTTTTATTAAGGGTGATTTCTCGCTGTGCGGATTTTTGAAAAGGCTGTGCGGATTTTTGAAAAGAATGATTAAGATCAAGATCGAGATCGAGATTAAGAACTCGGAAAAGAATGATTAAGATCAAGATCAAGATCGAGATTAAGAACTCGGAAAAGAATGATTAAGATCAAGATCAAGATCGAGATTAAGAACTTGGAAAAGAATGATTAAGATCAAGATCAAGATCGAGATTAAGAATTCGGAAAAGAATGATTAAGATCAAGATCAAGATCGAGATTAAGAACTCGGAAAAGAATGATTAAGATCAAGATCAAGATCGAGATTAAGAACTTGGAAAAGAATGATTAAGATCAAGATCAAGATCGAGATTAAGAACTCGGAAAAGAATGATTAAGATCAAGATCAAGATCGAGATTAAGAACTCGGAAAAGAATGATTAAAATCAAGATCAAGATTAAGAACTCGGAAAAGAATGATTAAGATCAAGATTAAGAACTCGGAAAAGTCGGACGAGGGATCATTGCTGGTTCTGTGGGAGTTGGTTTTTTCGATCATTGAGGTAAAGTAAAAATCCTAGATTAGCTGCGAATTCGTGTACTCTTTTCATTTGCTTTTTAGAATCAGATGCAGGGAATAGCTGATCAGTTGTACGTTCTTTTGTATAGGCTACGATATTATTACCATCTTTGTTTTTATAATTGTCTTGCAACATCAGTTCACATTTAGATATGTAAGACTTCCTCTCTTCATCTATACATGAGATTTTGAAGGGTCTTTGGTGCTTGTTTTCGAAGTTCTCGACTAAGTCAGTGTAATATTTTTCTTTTTTTGAATAGGGATGGCGGTATTTTGTTTTAAAAATACCGGAAATGATCCCAAGAACAGCTGTTGCTGGTATTGTGGTTCCAATTAAAACTCGCCCTCCTAAAGTGCCACTAAGAGATTTGATAAAAGCATTCTCTCCAGCATAATAATTGGAAAAGGCGAGCGTCGCAACGGCTCCTACCACAAACCCACCAATAGCAAAGCCTATAGCCCAATTTCGGTAGGTTTTAGGATTTTTTGGTTCGACAATATAAGGCTTAATAGGTTTGGATAGTCCATCGATAGCCATTAGATACAGCTCCTTTAAAATTAAGGATTTAATATATCATATTTATTGAAATTCAGCAACTTAAATAAAGTCTTAAATTAAGTCCGGTCAGCGGATATTAATGGACCCCAGCGCCTGGTTATTCGAGAAAGCAGGTTTTAATGACCTTTTTGCCATTGGTTCTTTCAAGGGGTGCCGGAGCCGAGATGCGCCATTCCATGGGTGTCGCCGTATTTTCAGGGATGCTAGGAGTCACATTTTTTGGACTCCTTTTGACACCTGTATTGCGTGAGATTGAGAAAAAAGTGACCGGAACAACAAAGTTGCACCATCATGAGTGCCGCTAAGGTCTCTTTAATCTTCATCTATTTATCGATTTAGTCGTTTATTCAAATCATAGGCAGCTGAAATCAATGCCAAATGTGTGAATGCTTGTGGAAAATTTCCTAGATGCTCGCCTTGTAGTCCTAATTGTTCAGAATATAGACCCAGGTGATTGGCATAGCTCAGCATTTTATCAAAATAGAATTGGGCTTTTTGCAACTGACCCGAACGGGAAAGACATTCTATAAACCAAAATGAGCAGGCAGAAAAATTTCCCTCGCCTCCTTGTGAACCAAAAAATTTAGCATTTTCTGGTTTGTAACGATAAACCAAGCAGTCGATAGCAAGCTTATCTTCAATGCATTTTAAAGTAGATAACCATTTTGGATCTTTGTGACCAATAAATCTTATTAAAGGCATCAGTAGAGTTGAAGCATCGACTTCGTTGCTGTTTTTGCTTTGAACAAATGTCTGAAGTTTTTCATTCCAAAAATCCTTAAAAACGGAATTATAGATTTGGTCTCTTGTTTTTAGCCATGTGCTTGGAAATGGATAAGAGTTGCTAATGCCCATTTTGATAGCTCTATCTAGGGCAACCCAGGACATAAATCTTGAGTTTAAAAACTGCTTTAGTTTTCCTCGAGTTTCCCATATGCCCGAATCTTTTCTTTTCCAATTTTTTTGAACCCAATTGACCTGTTTTGATATGCAGAGCCATGTGTCGTGTGAAATGGCGAAGACATATTTATCATAAAGATAGATTGAATCAATAAACTCTCCATAAATGTCAATCTGCAGCTGACTACTAGCTGCATTTCCAATTCTTACCGGTGATGATTCCCTATATCCTTCTAGATGCGTTAATTCAACTTCATCAAATTGCTGACTGCAATCGAAATTATATAATGGATTTAAATTTTTTCCTTCATCCAGACTCTCGCATAACTTTTCAATCCATCTCTTAAAGGCTTCCGCTTCTTCATGATAACCTAACAGCATCAATGCATATATTGTGAAGGCGGCATCTCGAATCCATGCAAATCTATAATCCCAATTTTTATTTCCTCCAATTTGCTCTGGTAGCGAAAAAGTTGGAGCTGCAATAATCGAGCCATATTCATGAGAAATCAGCAATTTTAACACAAGGGCTGATCGAATTACCATTTCTCTCCATCGCCCATTGTATGTAGATTTTGCTGACCATGCTTTCCAGTAGTTTAAAGTCTCAATAAAGGATTGTTCAGCGAATTCTTTTGTATCAATGTCTAACTGTGATTCTTCTTGTTGTACAATTTCCAGAATAAATTCTGCCGATTCTCCAGCTTTTAAAGTAAATTCGGCAAATCCATCGCTTTTTTTGATTTTTAATGGGATCGTACTTTTTAATTTTAAGCTTAATCGATCTTTTCCCTCGCTTATGAATAGCAATTCATTTTTTTTAAGTTTCGCCTTGTGGGCATCATTTGCATAGTTGAAACGAGGACAACATTGCATGCGATAAGTGATTTCACCTTTAATATTGCTCACCTTTCGAACAAGAAAACTCCTTTTGCATAAAGTCGATATCGGCATGAAATCTCTCAATTCTCCAATGCCTTCTTCAAAAAGAAATCGTGTTAAAAGAATATTAGTTTCAGGAAGATATAATTGTTTTTTCTTAATGTTTTCTTCGATAGGAGTAATCTGAAAAAATCCTCCTTTTTGACTATCTAGAAGTGCTGCAAAGATACTCGGAGAATTAAAATTCGGGAAACACATAAAATCTATAGAGCCATCTATGCCAACAAGAGCGGTTGTGCGTAGGTCGCCAATGATTCCATAATTCTCGATAGGTTGATATCCCTTATTTGAAATCATTCAAGTTATCTCCCTTTTTGCCAGCATAATCCGCTTGAGGATTTGCTACGCCCATGCTGCCCGGACAACCTATTATACCCCAGTAATATACCTCAAATCATTTGACGTCAATGAAGTGCTCGGCCGATCAATCAAAAAACATTCTTGATATGAATAATCTCTACTGTTAGGGTCGAATAAAACTAATATGAGAATTAATATGGCCAAGTTGATCTACGTTAAAACATCACCGCGTAAAGATCGTTCACATTCATCTCGCGTAGCTAAGCAGTTTGTTGATTCGTATCGAGCCACACATTCTCAAGATATCATTGAAGAACTCGATCTCTGGCATATGGATCTACCACCTTTTGATGGTGACACGATTGACGCAAAATATGCCATAATGCATCAGAAATCTCAGACTCAGGGACAGAAAGAGGCGTGGAAACGTGTGACAACCATGTTTCAGCAATTTGCCAGTGCAGATAAGTACATCTTTAGCGTACCGATGTGGAACTTTGGGATTCCTTATCGATTGAAACACTACATTGACATCCTTACTCAACCTGGTTTGGCTTTTAACGTTACACCCGAAGGTGGTTATGTCGGATTAGTCACAGGTAAGCCTGCAGTTTTGGTGTTCTCTAGTGGTGGCTCTTATCGCCCAGGATCTGGCGCTGAAGCCTACGATCAGCAAAAAATCTACTTAAAGCTATGGCTTCAGTTTATCGGTTTTAAAGATATCAAAGAAATCATTGTCGACGGAACTCTCGGCGATCCTGCAAAGGCCAAGCAAATCGAGGATATCTGCATTAAAGAAGCGAGTGAGATAGCCAAGACGTTCTAAGACATAGGCTATTTTCCCTTCAGGGGAATGCTTATGACCCAGTATCCAATCCTTAGGAAAATCATGGAGAAAAATAGAGTATAGTCGTCGCGGGATTCATGCACAACCGCCCAAAACCCAGTTTGAGGAGGAAACGGGTGGTAGTGGAAGGGGATATGTGCCTAAATACATAATGATTTTTGTCGAAAGAAATGCTACTACCATTTCTCCTGCAAACAAGAGAGCAAAGAGATTGTTAAATAGGCCAAGCAACAAACAGATTCCCCCAACAATTTCTAGCACACCACATGCGATGTCTTCTTATCAATTTTTTTCTAAAATTTGAAATCAAAATTCACTCTGTGCAAATTGGCAAAGCTGAAAAGCAACCTTAATGAGGGGTAACCAGGTAGAGTTGCTTTTCAGCTTTGCCAAATTTGTACAAAGTCGAGAAATTAAGTCATTTGGAAGGAGTAGATAGAGCCTAATCCAAGAATTTTGGTGATAGAATCTAAAGCTTCTTGGTTATTTTGGAAAAGCTTGGGATCGGCGAGCTCTTTTGCAGTCAGTTTTTCCGGGTAATAACGATTTACCCACGAGACAAGAGCCGTATAAAGAGTGTCACTCATGAACACAGCTGGGTTGACAGCGTTCAATTCAACATCATTCAAAACCACCCTTAACCGTAAACAAGCTGGACCGCCACCATTGCGCATGCTTTGCAACAAGTTAACAAAATAAATATGGCGGATCGGATTGTCGGCATTTTCTCTCATCTCATCCAGTAATGAATTGATAGCGGGAATTTGCTCACACTCTTTGGGACAGATCATATTCATAGATCCGTCCGGAAGTGTGATAATTTGGGAATTAAATAAAAACGTCTTGACCCCATCTTGCAAAGGGATAACGGCGTTCGGAACCATCACGGCATGCAAATCTATATCGCAGGTTTGCCGCAACTTATCCCCTAATTCTTTAATCAAAGCTTCGGAATTTAAAAAAGCATGTTCATGGAAAAAGATGAAATTTTTGTTGGCCACCAAGCATAAGTCGGCATGAAAAACCCCCATATCGATCGCTTGCGGGTTGATCTGAGCAAAAACAACTTGTTTCGAAAAAAGTTGGTGGCTTCGCACAATGGCTTGTGCTGCCTCTAAGGTATAACGTGCAGGATATTTTTGAGGCTTAGGAAGAAAAGTTTCAACAAGACTTTTCCCCCAGGCAAACAACTGAATCCCAGGTCCATTATACTCTCTGCAGAGACGCGAATGGTTAGCTGCCCCTTCATCGGCAAAGGATCCATGGCTTGGAAGTGGGCTGTGATGGGTAAAATAGGTTGAATTTGCGAAAATCGCTTTTAAGATCCTTGCAGTTGTTTCCGTTTCAAGTCGACGATGAAATTCATAAGCGAGGTTTGCGGGGGTAAAGTGGACGTGAGGATCAACACTATCGATCGAAGGGCATACGGTTGCAGAATTGGCAGCCCACATACTGGAGGCCGAAGAGCAGTTATTTAAAATCCAAGGCATTGCGCTGGCTTGGGAGAGGATTTGTTCTGTTCCTCCAGAAAAACCTAGAGCCTTTAAAGTAGGGATGTGGGGACGCTCCTGAGGAGGCAAAACAGCTTGTTTGACACCCAGGCTGGTCATAAACTTCATTTTCTCCAGCCCCTGCAAAGCAGCTTCCCGTGGATTGGAAACAGAACCTTTATTTTCCATGGAAGGAAGATTTCCAGGGGAGAGCCCTCCATAATTATGGGTAGGGCCGACTAAACCATCGAAATTCACCTCGTATCCCACGTCGCTCACAGGGTCTCCTTCTGTTCATTCAACCTTATACCCGGTAATAAATGTGTTGGCAAGTTCACTGTTTCCGATTCTAGCGAAGCGACTGGATAGGAGCAGTAGTCGGCAGCAAAGTAAGCGCTAGGACGGTGGTTGCCACTCCATCCTACTCCACCAAACGGTCCCCAACTGCTAGCACCAGTTAAAGGATTATTCCAGTTGATGACCCCTGCAGGAAGTGCATTCAGCAAAGCTTCATATTCGGAACGGTCTTTAGTGAAAATGCCCGCGGTTAATCCAAACCGTGTTTTAGCAGCTTCTTGGATCGCTTCAGTGAAATTTTTCACCCGAATTAACTGGAGTAATGGTCCAAAATATTCTACATCAGGTCTATCACTTATTGCTGTCACATCGATCAATCCAGGGGTCAACAATGATTTTCCTTCTACAAGAGGTCGCATGGAATATAAGATTTGACCTCCTTTGGCTTTCAGCTCTTCTTGCGCTTTCAAAAGATTGTCAGCCGCTTTTAAAGAAATGACCGGTCCCATGAATGGCTCAGGTTTATCGGTATAAAAACCGACAGCAATTGTGTTGATGAGATTTAATAGTTCCTTGAGAAAAACATCCCCATCTTTACCTGTAGGGACGATTAGGCGCCTGGCGCAGGAACAACGTTGCCCTGAGGAAATGTAGGCAGATTGGATTGTTAGGTAGGCAGCTGCTTGGGTATTATCAATTTGTCCAATGATAAGTGGGTTGTTACCCCCCATTTCCAATGCTAAAATTTTTTCTGGATGGGAAGCTAAAGTTTCAGCCAGAGCGATTCCCGTGCGGTCACTTCCAGTAAAGAAAACTCCTTTGATTTTGGGATGCCGTACTAAATGTTGTCCTGTTTCAGCTGCTCCTTGAACAATGTTGACAATTCCATTAAACGGCAATCCTGACGCCATCCAGCAATCGATCATCAATTGGCCAAAACGGGGAGTTAATTCACTCGGTTTAAAAACGACGGTGTTTCCAGCGATTAACGCTGGAACGATGTGCCCATTGGGAAGATGGCCAGGAAAATTAAAAGGACCCAAGACTGCCACCACTCCATGGGGCTTAAAGTGGGTGGCTAATCTATTGGATGGAGAGATCTCCTTTGTCTTTGGAGCACACCGTTCATTATAAGCTTCGATCGAAATTGCCGATTTATTTATCATGGACTGAATTTCTTGTTTCGACTCCCAGAGTGGCTTTCCATTTTCTTCCGATAAGGCTAAAGCGAGCTCTTCGAGTTTGCTTTTAAGGATTTCGGTGAATTGGACAATGTAGGGAAGCCTGTCACTAACAGGCATGGCGCTCCATGCTTTGAAAGCTTTTTCAGCTTGTTGAACAGCAGTATCTACGACCTGCTTATCGGCAGGAATTCCTTCCCATAAAATTTCCCCAGTCGATGAATGATAGGAACGTATTTTTTCAGCCATAATCATACGCTCTTTTGTACTTTGCTGATTCTTACATTATCTCCAATTTCTACTTTAAGAGCCTTAGCGGTTGATGAAGACACGGTCACTTTGTTTTTTCCATCCAATTTGAGGGATGCCAATACGCACCGAAATTCAATTTTTCGGTTTGAAATCAAATATTTTTCAATCGCTGCGTCGACTTCTTCGATTGCACCGATTTTGACTGTTTGGCTGACTTTGATAGCGTGGATTTCTTGGGTGGGAGAAGAAATAATGGGTCCTCCATCGAACGGATCTATTTTTTGGGTATAAGAAAAGCCTTCTCGCAGGAGTAAATTGAGCGCAGGTGTTGTTGAGGGATGAGTTTGTCCGATCAATTTTTGAACTTCATCGGGTAGCAAAGTGACATAGACCGGTAGGGGAGGGATAAGGCCGCTGATAAATTCTCGATTATGGTGGATCATGTTCATTAAGGTTAAAAAGGTGATATTGCAGAATTTTCTTCCAAGAGCATCCCAGAAGGGGCAAATATCTTTGGCTTGAATCACCCCTTGCATGTTGGCAAAAACTGTGGAATCAAAACGGTTCAGATCGTCAGCCATGAACATAAGCCGGCTAAAGGAGAGTTTCTTACCCAACCCTTCTTTCCGGTGTTCCTTTTGTAGAAATAAGGTACAGATTTCGGTTGGAGAATTCACCTCTTTTATAGGACGGAGAATTTCGAGTGGGTCAATCATTTGGGGAAGTAAACGGTTGGTCCAAATCCCTTCCAATTTGTAGAGGAATAAAGGATCGTTAACACCATTTTTTGATTGGATTCCAGAAACACCGATACATTTGCGGGTCTTGAGTTCCTCTAAGGCAAACAAGTAGAACTCATTCGTGGGAAATTTGATGTCAGACGCAAAATTGTCTATGGAGGTCAAGATCTTAATTTTGATCAAGTTGGCATTGCGGGGCAGACTGAGGTTGATTCCCACAGAAGCCTCTTGGGCCAGTTTGGTGACATCTTCAAAATCTCTTTCTTCGACAGGTCTTATTACGTAGCTCATAATGCCATTTTAGCTAAGGTTTTTTCAATAATTTGAACGACCTCTTCAATATCTTTTTCTTGAATGGCTGCAGCGGGGATTAGAAACCTGACTCGGGTGGGATTAGAACCAGCGACAAAACTCATCACTCCCGCATGGAACAATTCCTTAACAAAGGTTGTGACGTTTTCTGAATGGCCGTCAAAAGGGGTGAATGCGATCATTGCTCCTAAACCCCAAGGACCTCGGATCCAATCAGGATGGAGCGATCTAATCTTTTCCGATTTCTCCACAAAACTTTGATGAAGTTTTACAATTTTGCCTTGGGGGCCATAAAAACCTTGGTCGACCAAATCTTGGATCATGACTTTTCCAGCGAGAATGGCGGCTGTACTTCCTGTAAATGTTTGGCTTAACAATCCAGGCTTTGGAACAAACTCTTTAGTGAACAATGTCGCACAGACCTGCGATAATTTTCCGATGGTGGCAATATCCACATATTTATCGATGTCAAAATATTGGAATGCAAAGGGTGCTGGAGTTCTCCCAAATGTCTGGATTTCGTCTGCCAAAATTGCAACTCCCCCTTTTTTTGCCTCTTTGGCTAGGGTTTGGAAGAATTCTTTAGAACCCACATTGAACCCTCCTTCTCCTTGCACCATTTCAAAAATCATGACCGCATGTTGTTTGGGATACCGCTCCATCACTCTTTTCAATTGATTTAAGGCTTCTTGGGTGCTTTCTTGGGGACGGGTTGGATCATAAAACGAAATATAATCGACACATAGGTTTGTGGGTAACTTCTCTCTAAAATTGGGCTTGTCGGTAATTTGTGAAGCGGCCAAGGTTCGTCCTACAAAGCAATGCTCAAAAGCGAGGATCCGATTGGCGGGGAAAGTCTTTTGAAAGGCGATCTTTAATCCATTTTCGTTGGCCATGACACCGGAACTAGTGAGGAAGCAATGGGGTAATCCGGAGATTTTGATCAAAGGTTGTGAAAGTTCCAAGGAATCATAATTTTGTTGCAGATGCCCTTGCATAACGGTGTCGTTGAGTGCAGCTTCAAAGGCGGCCTCGATCATTTCAGGATGGCTGTGGCCAAAATAATGGGGGCCGATGCCGCTAATCATGTCGTACTTGACACTCCCGTCCATCAATTCCACCAGAGCTCCTTTACCAATTCCACTGCTGATAT